>DASYUL010000067.1:0-43595 GCA_036001245.1 Thermoanaerobaculia bacterium | reverse complement strand
ACCTCGGGCCGGCGCCGCTTGACCGGCCGGTCAGGCGTCTGTAGACTCTCCTGCCTTTTTCTGCGGGAGGGCTCTTGGCTATTGCTTACATCGCGCTCGTGGTGATCTACGTCTTCGTCTGCTTCTTCCTCATCATGGTGGTTCTCCTCCAGCAGGGGAAAGGAGCGGACATCGCCGGAGCTTTCGGCGGCGGCGGAAGTCAGACGGCGTTCGGCGCTCGCGGCGCGACCACTCTCCTGCACAAGCTGACCACCGCGGCGTTCGTGGGCTTCATCGTGCTCGCGCTCGTCCTGACGGTCATCGAGGCGCGGCCGCGCTCGTCGGTCGTCCGGACGCTGCCCGCCAAGGCGGCGACGCAGAAGGCTCCCGTCCCGGCTCAGCAGTTGCCGGCCGGCACGAGCGCCGCGCCCGCGCCCGCGCAGCCCGCTCCCGCTCAGCCGGCGACCGAAGCTCCGGCGCCTCCTCCGCCGGCTCCCGCGCCCGCGAAACCGCCGGGAGGTCCCGCCAGACCGTAGTTGCCCGCGTGCCGTCGTGGTGGAATTGGTAGACACGTACGTTTGAGGGGCGTATGGGGTAACCCATGCCGGTTCGAGTCCGGCCGACGGCACCACCTTTAATGTAGCGGGGACAGATCCCGAAGGGGTCTACACCCGCGTCCTTATTTGAAACGGGTCGGGACGCGGCGGTCGGTAAACTCCTCGTCGTCTGAAATCGTCACTTCCTGCAACAGGAGGCCCTCATGAGACGCCGTCTCTCCGCGATTCCTGCGGCCGCCGCTCTTTTTCTCACCGCTTCTTCGGCGTTCGCGGTCTATTCGCCGGCGACGACGGCGGGATGGTTCATTACGGCTGGACGCGTGCAGGGACAGTTCGGCGCGCTCTTCCGGACCGACCTCTGGCTCTTCAACCCGGATTCTTCGACGAGCGCCACCCTGACGCTGACGTTCCATCCCGCGGTCGGCGACGGCGCGCCTGCGGCAGCGCCCATCAGCTCCGCGCCGATCACTCTGGCGCCGCGGGAGACGAAATTCTTTCCGGACGTCTCGCTCTCGACCGTGCCCGCCGGCGACGGCGTCGTCGGAGCGCTGCAGTGGCAGTCGAGCAGTCCGATTCTGGGAGCGGGCCGAATCTACACGGCCGCGCCCGCGGGCACTTTCGGATTCTTCCTGCCGGCCCTCCCGATCACGGAATCGCTCACGGAGAAGACGGCGGCGTCCGACACCGTCAACGTCCTGCAGATCTTCGGCGTGAACTCTGGTGATGCGAACTTTCGAACGAACCTGGACGTCACGAACACGTCGGCCGTCGCTCTGCCAATCGAGGTCCGGGTCATCGATCCGGTGACGACCGAGATCTACGGCGGGACGCTCAATTACACCGTCGCGCCGGGCTCGCTCCTGCGACTGGGCGCGGTCCTGACCACCGCGGGCGCTCCCCAGATTCCGGGACTGCGGATCACCGTCGCCGTCAGGGAGACCGCTCCGTCCTTTGCGAGCGGCGGCGTGATCGCGGCCGCCTATACCCTCGACAACCGGACGCAGGACGCGTTCGCGTTCGTGGGGCAGAGGCAGTAGCCCGTCTTGAAAATGGGGTCTGTCCCCTTTTACGCAAAAATGGGGTCTGTCCCCTTTTACGGCACCGGATCCGCGCCGCCCTTCGCGAACGGGTGGCAGCGCGCGATGCGCCGGGCGGTCAGAAGGTATCCGCGCGGCGAGCCGTAGCGCCGGATCGCTTCGCGTCCGTACGCGGAGCACGACGGCTCGAAGCGGCACCGCACGATCCCGGTCCTCGCGAACACGAGCCCGATCGTCGCGCGGTATGCATCGATCGCGATGACGCCGGCTTTTGCCGAGACCTGGTTCCCTGCGGGTCGCATCGCGTCTCCGGCGGCGAATCCCAGGGCGGCCGCCAGGGTAATCGCGACGCGGAAGCGGCGGTCGACCGGCCGATCGACGACCGGCAGCGCGTCGACGGCGACCGTGCCGGCGCTATCGCCGCCCGGCATATTTCGAGATTCCCGGGACGAGCAGCCGCTGCCCGTCGAGTGCCTTGACGATCGCTAGGATCGCGATGAACGCGTAGAGGACGAGCACGAAGAACATCAGCATCGCGTAGAGACATCCGAGCGCCGGCAGGAGCGTCCCCACCAGGGTGGCGACGAGCGCGATTCCCGCGACCGCACCGAACAGAAGGAGCCCGTTGCGGGCGTGCCACCGGACCTCGGGATCATCGCGCGCGACGAGGAGCGGAATGACGCCGAGGAAGGCGAGATAACAGAGAACGAGCATCGCGCGGGAGGAGGCTGTCCGCTCGTTCGCCATCAGACGAGCGAACGATAACAGCTGAGAACGGAGAACCGAGAACTGAGGGCTGAGAACTAATTCGTCTTCAGCCGGATCGACCCGTTGACCGTCTCGCAGCGAAGCGATTCCGCCCCGCCGTTGTACGTGCCGCGGGCCTCCTTGGGTCCGTACTTGCCCTCGACGGCGAGGGCGAAGTCCCCTTCGATCCGGCCGTTGACGGTCTCCAGGTTGTAGCGGATCGAAGACGCCCGGTCGAAGGCGACGTCGACGCTCCCGTTGACGGTCTCAAAATGTGACTCCTTGAGAGCGCCGCGGAAGACGACGCGGACGGACCCGTTGACGGTGGACGCGCGAACCGGCCCGAAGACGTCGCGCAGCTCGATCGATCCGTTGACGGCGTCGCACGCGATCGAATTGCCGAGTCCGATGGCGAGAACCTTCCCGTTGCAGGTCTCGAGCCTCGCCTGGGCGAGCGCCGGCAGGTGGATCTCGTAATCGACGTGTGCGTTGTGCCACCCGAAGTCGAGAAAGCCGAAGAGCCGCCGACGCCGGGGGTTGACGGTCTCGAGCTGGATCTCGTCCCCGGCCTTCCTCACGCGAATCTCGGTCAACCGGAGCGTCTCCTCGGAGCGGCCTCCGCTGGCGCGCTTGACGGCTCGGACCCTCAGGTACGGCCGGTCCCAGGCGTAGGCCTCGATCTTTCCGTTGACGTTTTCGACCGAGACTCGCGTGACCCCCTCCATCGAATAGGCCTTCTCGAAGATCTGCTCGTCACCCACGGCGACGGCCGCGTACAGGAGAAGGGCGGCCAGGAGGAGAGCTCTTCGCATTCCGGCTAGATTAACGTAGCTCCGCTGGAAAGGTTCTGCCCCGGGATCGTCCCGGGGTCGGGTCGCCGAAAGGGGTCAGATCCCGGCGCGATATCGTCGCAGGAGATAGGATCAACCGCTCCGGAACCACATGTCACCTTTCCGGGTCGCCGACTGCCACCTGCACTTCGAGGGATCACTTCCCGTCGAAGCCCTCGGGGCGCTCGCGCGCCGCGCCGGGCACCGGTTCGCCGACCCGGCCGTCTTCGAGGTGGAACGGAAGGCCGTGCGCAACCGAACGGCCTTCCTGGCGCTCTACCGGGAGGTGTGTGGTCTCTTCCGGTCGCCGGCGGATTACGGCGAAGCCGCCCGCGCGGTCGCCCGCTCGATCGGCGAGGGCGGCGCGGACTACGCCGAGGTCTACGTCTCTCCGGAGATCCCGGCGCGCTTCGGCCTCGACCCGACCGACTGCGTCGTCGAAATCGACCGCGGTTTTCGGGACGCGGAAGCCGAAGGTGTCGCGCGCTGCCGGATCCTCCTCGACGCCGTGCGCCAGTGGGGGCCGGAGTCGGCGGAGCGGGTGCTCGACCTGCACGAGAGGACGCGCCTTCCTTCGGTCGTGGGCTTCGGGCTCGGGGGTGACGAGCGGGCGATGCCGGCGCGAGCGTTCGCCGGTATCTATCTGCGCGCGCGCTCTCTCGGGCTGCGCACTTCGGTCCACGCCGGCGAGTGGGACGGCGTGGAGTCGCTGCGCGAAGCGCTCGACCACCTGCGTCCGGACCGCGTCGACCACGGGATCGCCGCGGTGGAGGACCCGCGGCTCCTCGCCCGGCTCGCGGAAGAGTCGACCGCTCTGTGGGTGGCGCCGACGTCCAACGCCGTCACCGGCGCGGTCGATCGTGTCGAGAACCACCCGCTGCCGCGCCTTCTCGACGCGGGCGTCTGCGTAGCGCTCGGCGCGGATGACCCACTTCTGTTCTCGACGACGACCGCGGGCGAGCACGCGATCGTGCGGGAGAAGCTCGGCTTCGGCGCGCGCACGATGGCTTTGCTCGCCGAGAACTCATGGCGCGCGTCGTTCGCCTCGGCCGACGACCGGCGCCGCGCTTCCGGCCGGAACGATCCCGGAACCCGCTGGCCGCGCCGGGAAGGGCCGTCTCAGCCGAGCGTCGTTTCGTAGAGCCGGCGGTAGCGCGAGACGATCTCGTCGGTCGGGAACGCCTCGACCGCGCGCCGGCGGGCTTCGGAAGAGAACCGCTTCCAGCGCTCGGGATCTTCGAGAAGCGTCAGCGCCGCGTCCGCCATCCCGTCGACGTCTCCGACCGGCTTCAAGTATCCGCAGACGCCGTGCTCGACGACTTCCGGCAAGCCGCCGGCCGCCGTCCCGATCACGGGTACGCCGCACGCCATCGCTTCGAGAGCGGCGAGGCCGAACGACTCCGCATCGGAGGGAAGCAGCAAGAGCTTCCCGACAGGCAGCACGGTCTCGATCGCCGCGACGTTTCCGAGGAACGTCGCGCGATCCTCGAACCCGAGCTCCTGCGCGCGCCGCTCGGCGAACGAGCGCTGCGGACCGTCTCCGATCATGAGGAGGCGTGCGGGGACCTTCTGGCGGATGCGGTCGAAGATCGCGAGCACGTCCGGGATGCGTTTGACCGGCCGGAAATTCGATACGTGGATCACCGCGGCCTCGCCCTCCGGCACCAGGGTGCGCGCGAACGAGGACGCGCCGTCGGGGCGGTAGCGGTTCGGGTCGACGAAGTTCGGGATCGTCTCGATCCCGTGCCGGACTCCGAGCTCCCGAAGGGTCACTTCGGTCAGATACTTCGAGACCGCGGTGACGGCGTCGCTCTGGTCGATGCCCCAGCGGGTGATCGGCAGGTAAGAGCGGTCCAGGCCGACGATCGTGATGTCGGTGCCGTGAAGCGTCGTGACGACCTTCAGCCGCACGCCGTTTCCGTCGCTCATCTCGCGCGCGAGGATCGCGGAGATCGCGTGCGGCAGCGCGTAGTGGACGTGAAGCAGATCCAGATGCGCGTGCTCGGCGACCTCCGCCATCTTGGTCGCGAGCGCGAGCGTGTAGGGCGGAGAGACGAAGAGCGGATAGGTCGGCGCGACGACCTCGTGGAAGTACACGCGCGGGCGGGGGAGCGCGAGACGCGAGGGGAGATCGTACGAGATGAAGTGAACCTCGTCGCCGCGCTCGGCCAGGGCGAGTCCGAGCTCGGTCGCGACGACGCCGCTCCCGCCGTAGGTGGGGTAGCAGGTGATGCCGATTTTCATGCGCGGCTAGAAGCCCGGCTCGCGTCCTTCGAAGGCACCGATCAGGTCGTCGATCCGGGGCGGCCTCTGCGCGAGGAACCCTTCGCCGAACTCGACCCCGATGAGAAATCCGAAGTGCCGCGCCCTCGCGTCGATCGCGTCGAGGAACATCTTCTGGGAAAGCACCGTCTCCGGTTCGGCCGAGCCCTCGCTGTGGAACTGGCTCGCGAACGCGCGGATCGCCGCACGACGGGTCTCCATCGCCGGCGTGATGTCGACGATGAAGTCTGGCTCGTGCATGTGGCCCGTCGGAAAGTAGATCGTCTGCTGCGGGCGGTGCGCGGGGTGTGCCGTCTCGATCTTCCGCAACCCGGCGTAGTACGCCGCATCGGTGACGAGCCGGCCGGCGCGCGCGTGGTCCGGGTGCCGGTCTTCCGGATACGACGTGATCACGAGGCGCGGCTTCTCCCGACGGATCACGTCCATCACCAGGAGCTCGTTCTGCCGCGTCACGGCAAGCCCTCCGTCGCCGAAGTCGAGCGACTCGCGGAAGTCCGCTCCGAGAATCTCGGCCGCCCGCTCCGCCTCACTGCGCCGCGTCTCGCGGGTTCCGCGGGTGCCCATCTCGCCCTGCGTGAGATCCACGATCCCGAACCGCTTTCCGCGCGCCTTCAACCGGACGAGCGTTCCCCCGCAGGTCATCTCGACGTCGTCGGGGTGCGCGGCGATCGCGAGGACGTCAACCGGCACTGATTTTCTGTACCCCTGCCCCGGCCGCCGTCTCGACGTCCACGATCGGCACGTCCCCGACGCCGTGTCCGGCGGCCGCCTCGAGCGTGTCGAGCACCGTGCGGCCCCACGCGAGAAGAAAGACGAGCGGCGGATAGACCCTCTCGGCGGCGTCGCCGCCGGGAAGAATCATCGTCTCGAGCCTCTTGCGCCGTTGCAATGCGACCTCGTCCTTTCGTTCCGCGGCCTTGCGGACCCGCTCGGCGAGCTGCTCGAGCTGATACGTCGCCTTGCGGCGCGCGGTTTCCAGCGCTCCCGCGAGGCTCGGGTCGAGCTCGGCGACGGACGGACCGAGCGAAGAGAGCTCGTGATCGAGCCGGCGGGCGACCTTCTCGACCTCCTCCGCCTGCGGAACGCGGGTGGCGGCGCCCTTGACCGCCCCCGGCGTCAGCAGGTCCTCGTCGGCGATCCCGAGCGCCTCCTGCGCCCGCCGCTCGGCCGGCCCGCGAAGCACGAGGAGCGTTCGGGGAATCAGGACCGGCGGCACCGCGCCGAAGATCGGGAAGAGCGGCAGCGACTGGGAGTGGTATGCGATCTCGCTCGGGCCGAGCACGGAGAGCGCCGCCGGGAGCACGAGCGACTTCAGCACGGGACGCGTGAGGACGTCGGCGGAAACGCGCGCCTCTCCGCTCTCGACCCGCTTTCTCGCGTCGTCGACGTCGTTCGCGGGGACTCGCCGGCGGACACCGTCCTCGATCGTGAAGAACGGAATCAGATCGGATCGGTACGGCACCGGGGGCTCGCGCCCGGCGGCCGTGACCGCCTCCGTGCCGCGCGAGAGAGCGTCGGCGATCTCCGCGCGAGAGTCGGCGGCGGCGAGGAAGAGCCGCCGCGCCGCCTCGAGGACTTCCTCGCCCAGCGGATCGATCACGAGCAGCGGGTGTTCCTCGACGAGGTCGAACATCGTCTCGACGAACGCCTCTTCGTAGGACCGGCCCGGGGCGTAGCGGGCGGCGAACACCTCGACGATTGCGCCCGCCTCCGGCCCCTTCGCATTCGCGCGGAACGCCTGGACGATTTTTTCGATCCCCTCGGGTATCCGCAACATTCCGACTGGAGATCGGTTGGAGCGATCGGCGCCCTCGAGCACGAACGTCTCCGGCCCGTCGGGCCCGGGTTTCGCGGTGCGCGCGATCTCCTGGAGGTCGTGGTCGTCGGCGAGCGCCCAGAACACGGGAACCGCGGGAACGCCGCGGCGCGAAAGCTCCCGTGCATATGCGACCGCGTCGAGCGCCTTGACGAGCGTGTAGAGCGGACCGGTGAAGATCCCGATCTGGTGTCCCGCGAGCACGGCGACGGCGCGGCCCGACGCGAGCGCCTCGGCTGCGTCGCGCCCGGACGGCGCGCGGTAGCGAAACGCGCTCGCGGTGAGCCGCGGCGCGTCGCTGCGGGCGAGGAGCTCCCTTCCGCGAACGACGGCGGCGTCCACCGTCGGCGGATCGGGATACAAGCGGCTCCTCCCGCGGGCGAGATCGAGGAAGAGCGGCGGCAGTCCCGGGTACTTTTCGAGCGGGATCGAGCTCATCGGCCGGCGCGCATTCTCTCAGCGGTTGCGCTTCCCGCGGGCTTCCTCGCGAGCGCGATCAGGCGTGGGGACTCGGGGCCGACGGGACTTCCGTCGAAATCCCCCCACATCGCTTCGCAGACGAGGCCGGCGTCGCGGAAGAGCGCCGCGAGCTCCTCGGGGAAGTAAGCGCGCACGCTCTCCCGGAAGATCTCCACCGAGCCGCCGCGCCGCACCTCGATCTCCTTCTCGACGCGCCGCGTCTCGCAATTCCAGCGGCGGCGGATCCGGTACTCGCGGTCGACTGTCGAACGGTTCTCCTCCGGGACGAGTCGCGCCGTGACCCACTCGGGACCAAACGTGTCGCAGAGAAACCTTCCGCCGCTCGCGAGAACGCGCTCGATCTCGGTGATCACGGCAAAGTTGTCCTCGTCGCGCACGAAGTAGCCGAAGCTCGTGAAGAAGTTCACGACCGACCGGAAGGCGCCTTCGGCGAAGGGAAGCCGGCGCATGTCGCCGCGAACCAGGCGGAGGCTTCCGTCGCGTGACCGGGCGAGCTCGAGAAGAGGCGTCGAATAGTCGAGGCCGAACGGCCGCATGTCCTTCTCGGCGAACCGCAGCGAGTGCCGTCCCGAGCCGCAGCAGAGGTCGAGGATCGGCTCCGGCTCCGGGTCGAGCCGCGCGAGCGCGAACGCCACCTCCCGGCGGGCGGAAGCGAGGTCCCGGTGCGGATAGAGCTCCAGATACTCCTCTCCGAACCAGCTTTCCCACCACGGCACGCGCGGAATTATCTCGCGTGGTCGGAGCGTGAGGGAGAATCGCGCCCGATGTCGAAGGCGATCGCTCGTCTCATGCGCGCCGTCGCTGCGGGAGCGATTCTCGCGGCGCTCGCGTGCGGCGCCCCCAAGACCGTTGCGAAAGACGGCTATCGCGCGCTCTTCGTCTACTCCCCGGAAGATCGCTATCGGGTTGCCGTCCGCGGCGAGAGCGTGCGGATCTCCGGGAACGTAGACGGCTCCGAGATCGTCAAGATCGTGCGACCGGACCTCCAGAAGGTCTGGCAGTTCCGCCCGTCGACGAAGAAGATCTTCGAGAGCCGCTGGGAGCCCACCGACGAAGCGGTGCCGGGGTATCCCCTCCAGCCGGGATTCGACGTCCAGGCTTATGCCGATCGGTTCGGTGCGAAGGTCCAGCGGATCGATGACGCTTCGCACGGTCTCCATCCGTGCGAGCGATGGCGTCTGTCGCTCCCCTCCGGCGATCTCGTGACGATCTGGGTCGCTCGCGATCTCGATCGGCTGGTCGTCCGGATCGAGCACGCGAAGAAGGACGCACGCGACGAGTACCAGCCGTTCACCGACACGCAACTCCTGGACATCCAGGTCGGTGCGTCGCCGAAGCTCTTCGAGCCGCCGAAGGGTTACGTGAAGGTGAGCTCCTACGCGGAGCTCGCGAAATCGGGCTAGACCCTGACCCCCTGCCGGTTGTCGAGCGGCGCGAAGTCCCGGAACAGGAAGTGGTCGTAGAAGTAGTGGATCAGGAGAAACGTCAGCACGACGACGTAGTAACTCTTGTCCTGCGGGAAACCGAGCCCCTTCCAGAGGACGACGTAGATGCCGCCCGCCATCAGGGTCGCCAGCACCATCGCGGCGTAGAACCGCCCGGTTTTCTCGGTCCCGGCGAGCTTCTGCGCGACTGAGCTCCCGATCGCGCCCCGTTCGGCGTTGCGCGAGAGGATGAACCACGTGAGTGCGAGGTACTGGAGGGAGTGCCACGTGTTGAAGCCCTGGAACGCGACGTCCAGGTTGTCGAACAGCGGGATGATGAACGCGAGTCCCACCGTGAACGCCATGAAGAGAAGGCGCGGGACACTCGCCTCACCGCGGCGGATCTCGGCGGCCGTCCGGTACACGTAGAAGAGGAAGAGCGCCGCGAAGCCGACCGTGAAGGCAATGGCGAATTCCCGCCTCTTCAGAAATTCCGGGAAGAGGAGGGTGCTCGAGCCGAGCGAGAACTTGCCCGCGACGAACTTATACATCGCCATCGTGTAGAGCGCGCCGAGGATGACCGCGCCGTCGAGCAGGCGGTCCACCATCGAGACCCGGCCGGTCACCTTGCGCCGGTACGTCTCCGAGATCCACTGCGCCTGCTGGGTCACGTGCACGGACGCCCAGAAGAAGAATGCCGTCAGGAGGAAGAGGAAGGCATGAAGCGCTCCGATGACGACGAGCACTGGGATCACGAGCATCGGCAGGTAAGCGAGAAAACCGTAGCGCTCCCGGAAGCGGGGCTCGAGCGCGGTCCGGAGGTAGGTCGAATACATGTGCGGCCCGCCGACCAAGAGCGTGACCACGAGCCCGACAATCAGGCCTGCGGTCGCGTCGGATGCGCCGAGCCACTGAAGAAATCCGTAGGAGAGATAGGGAAGGAAGACGAGCACTCCGGAAAGGGTCAGGAAGACGAGATCGAACCTGCGGCTACGAATCCAGAGGCCTTCCCCCGTACGTCCACCCGCCGAGACTTCCGACGCCGCCATCTCGCGAACCTCCGCTGATCGCGGCGGAATTTTAGAGCACAAGGCGTCGAAAGAGGATCGAGTGAGCAGCAAAATATCCGTTAAAGCGGCGGACTCTCGCGATCGAAAGTTGCGTCTCTTCCTACGGGAAGAGGCCCCGGCGAGGCCGTTCCGCATAAAATCAGCGGTTCCATGCTGCGTCTCGATTCGGTCTCCGTCGATCCGCCGCTCGTCCTCGCTCCGATGGCGGGGATCACGGATCACCTCTACCGCCTAATGCTGCGCCGGATCGGCGGCGTCGGTCTGGTCACCATGGAGTTCATTTCGTCGGAGGCGATCACCCGCGGCAACGCGCGGCAGCGCGCGAAGATGTTCTTCTCGGACGAGGAGCGTCCGCTCTCGATCCAGATCTACGGCTCGAATCCCGAGCGCATGGCGGCGGCCGCGGAGATCGTCGAGGAGCTCTCGCCCGACGTCTGCGACATCAACATGGGTTGTCCCGCCAACAAGGTGCTGAAGGGATGCGCCGGCGCGGCGCTCATGGGAGATCTCCCGCTCGCCCGGCGAATCGTTCGCGAGGTCAAGAGCCGTCTCTCGATCCCGCTGACCGTGAAGTTCCGGCTGGGGCTCGACGACTCGCGCCGGAACTTCCTCGATCTCGGCCGAATCTGCCAGGACGAAGGCGCCGCCGCCGTCGCGATGCACGCACGCACCGCGCGGCAGATGTATACGGGGCAGGCCGGGCGGAGCGAGATCGCGCAGCTCAAGAGCGCGCTCTCGATCCCCGTGATCGGAAACGGCGACGTGGAGTCGGCCGACGACGTCCTCGCCATGCTCCGGGAAACGGGCTGCGACGGCGTAATGGTCGGCCGCGCAACGATGAAGAACCCCTGGATCTTCCGTCAGGCCGCCGACCGCCTCGCCGGAAGGACGCCGCGCGAAGACACCGCCGCGGAGCGGCGGGACTTGATGCTCTGGCACTTCAGGCAGATCGAGCGGACGGCGCGTGATCCGCGCGAGGCGTTGCACAAGCTCCGGACGATGACGGGCTGGTACACGCACGGCCTGGAAAACGGCCGGACGCTGCGGGTCCGGATCAGCGAGCTGGCGACTCCGGCGGAGTTTCGCGACGCCGTCGTGGAGTTCTTCGACTCCGGCGCGCTCCCGAGCGAGCCCCCTTCCCTTGTTATCCCGAGCGACGAAGTCGCGAGCGATCTCTCCCTCGTCGCGTCTTAAGGGCTCCTTCACCGGGAATGCCCGTGCCCTGCTCCCCGGTTCGAACTCTCGGCATGCTCCGAAAAATCTTCTTTCTCGCGGCAGTGCTCGCCCTGACACCTTTCTCGGGTGTCTCGGCCCAAACCAAGAAAACCGAGCTCAAGACGCTGGCCGGACGGTTTCCGCTGGAGGTCACCGCGGAATACCTGGGGATGGCCGCCGACAAGACGGTCGTCCGCATCCGGCTCGCCTCGCCCGAGCTTTCCCGGGCGGCGGCCTCGAAGGGCGTCCGAACGTTTTCCGGCGAGCTGCGGGGAACGTTTTCGCGCGGAACCGAGATGGTCCAGGCCTTCCGCTATCCGGTTTCCGGCGACATCATGGACGGGAAGACGTTCACGTACTCCTTCCTGCGTTCGGTTCCGCCCGGCAACTACCGCGTCAAGCTCGTGATCGCCGACCCGAACGGGCGGGAGGTGGGCGAGGGAGCGGTCGATCTCATGGTCCCCGAGGTGGGTCTGGCGTTCCGGCCCGACATGGCCCCCGCGGAAGCCGGAACGCTTCCCGAGGCGGAAGCCATCGTGATCGCGGACGAAGCGGCTCCGCACCGGATGGGGGACGTCGACTCCGACTCACCGAAGCTGAAGCTCCTGCCGCCGCCGCGCGAGGCGCCCGTCGGCCTCCTGCGCCTGGAGGCGCAGGTCGAGCCGCCGATCACGAAGGTGGCGTTCTTCCTCGGCGAGAAGCTTCTTCTCGCGCGGACGCGGCCGCCGTACTCCGTCGAGATCGACCTCGGCAACCTTCCCTTGAAACAGACGGTTCGCGCGGTCGGATACGACGAGACGGGCCGGGTGGTCGACGAGGACGCATGGGCGATCAATGAAGGCGCCGCGCGCGTCGCCGTGCGTGTTCTTCCGCAGCCGGATCCTGCCGCCGGGAAGGTGCGCGTCAAAGTCGCCGTGCAGTCGATCGCCGGAGGAATCGCGAAGATCGTCGAGCTCTTCCTCGACGAGAAGAAGATCGGATCGTGGACGCACGCTCCGTACGTCGCGACGATTCCCTACGACCAGTACTCTCGCGGAAGCTACCTGCGCGCCACGGCGGTCTCCGAGGACGGCAAGGAGGCCAACGACATCCGCATGCTGAAGGGGTCGTCGACGACGGTCGAGAGCGTTCGGGTCGACGTCGTCCAGCTCCACGTGTCCGCTCTCGACAAGAGCGGGCACTTCGTGAAGGGTCTTGCGCGCGACGACTTCTCGATTCAGGAAGACGGCCGCCGACAGACGATCTCGGGGTTCGAAGTCGCGGACAAGCTGCCGCTGTCGATCGGCCTCGTCGTCGACGGCTCGGGCTCGATGGAGCAGGGGCTTGCGTTCGTCCACGAGGCTTCGGCGGAGCTCTTCAAGAACCTGATCCGGGACAAGGACCGCGGCTTCGTCATCGAGTTCCGAGAGCGCCCGCGGTTTCTCCAGGACCTGACCGGCAACTCCGCGGAGCTCCAGCGCGCGGCGCGCGAAACGCGGGCAGAGGGCGCGACCGCGCTCTACGACTCGATCATCCTGGGGCTCTACCAGTTCCGTGCGCTCGAAGGTCGCAAGGCGCTCATCGTCGTCACCGATGGCGCGGACAACCGCTCCCACGTCGACTTCGCGACGCTCCTGCGGTACGCGCGGTCCGCAGGTGCGCCGGTCTACTTCATCGCCGTCGGCATACCCCTGACCGACTTCAAGTCGAAAAAGGTGATCAACGAGATCGCGACCGAGTCGGGAGGTCAGGTGTTCTCGATCGGAAGCGCGTCGAAGATCGCCGAGGTCACGAAGCAGATCGAAGAGGAGTTGCGGTCGCAGTACGTCCTCGCGTTCCGGACCGACTCGCAGAAGCCGCAAGGAGAGTACCGGGCGGTGAGCGTTGCGGTGGCGAGGCCCGGCGTGTCGGTGAGAACCATTCGGGGCTATATCCCCTAGAACAGATTTCGGAACTCGCTCGGGTTCCGAATGCGTGCCGTGGTCCTATTTCTGGGCCAAGAGCACGGTGTGGTACGAATCGACCTTGAGCTTCTCCAGAAGGAAGTCTTCCGCCCGCAACAGCCGACCGACCGACCGATCGAGAGTCTCCCGTGTCCTCGAATCGTGCGCAGAGGTGGGTCGATGAAGGTTCGGAAAAATCAGAGCAAGGAGATTTCCGCCGTAGCCTCGGCATTCGAGGACGCGAAACCTTCTCCGGACTGCCGGAATGATTCGTGTGAGGCGATCGCTTCGGTCGGATCTTCTCGGTTGATCGGTGCTCGGACAATGCTCGCGCGTCGAGATCCCGGGGGCAGAAGCCAGTAGATCAGGTTGGGCAGAAGCAATCGAAGCGGATGCCACTGCCGTCTCGAAGGACCGACGTACTCGTCGAGGTAGAGGATTCCGCCGGGCCTCAACGAATTCCATGAAGCGGCGACGATCTCGTCCGGTCGGCTGAAGTGGTGAAGAGAAGCATGAAAGAAAATTCCATCGAGTCGCTCGGAAAGATTCGTCAGGAACTCGATGGCATCCGTTCTCTCGTAAGAGATACGGCCTCGGAAGGGTGGAGCGGAAGCCAGTTCGGAGGCTCTCAACAGCGGCTGTTCCACGGTGTCGATGCCCGTAACGTGACCGCAGATCTCCTTTTCGACGAGATCTCTCTCCAGTGCTCCGGTACCGCAACCGACCGACACGACAGACGGAAGCGGCAGCCGAGTGAGGAGACGCTCGCGAAGCCACTGCATCGGCCAGGTCTCCGGCTGTCCAGAGATCCTGCGATTCACTTCCGATCGGACGGCTGGGTGACTCAGCCAGATCTCCTCCACACCGGAGCCGCCCGCGTGACGACTCAGCTCCTCCCAATACATCCCGCGTGAATGACCGCCGCTCACCGCCGCCCTCGCGCTCGCGACGTCACGAAATTCGAGTTTCGTTTCTCGTCGGCTATCCCCTCACCCTCACCCTCACTCTGTACGTCAGCTTCGCCTCGCCGCCCGCAGGCACGGGGACGGGAAACTCGGCCGTAAATGCTCCGATCTTCCGGGACGGCACCGACGACTCGACGATCGTCCAGTCGCCCGGGAACTGCTCGCGCACGAGCACGGTCACCGGCTCCTTCTTGCGGCTCGTGATCGGGACTTCGTACGCAGACTCGGTCTCTTTCTGGCTCAACTGCTGGAACGACACCTGCCGCCGCCGCGCGGTCAGATCGAACGCCTCCGAGCTCTCGATCTCGATGTCGGTCCTCTCGGGCGTGTGCTCGATCCGGTCCTCGCCGGTGAAGACCGTCCCGCCTTCGGCATAGACGCGCACGACGCCGGCGGGCAGCGCGCGGGCGAGGGGCTTCGTCTCGACGCGGTACTGGACGGCGACGGGAACGCGCTGCGACTCCTCCATCGCGCCGTACCAGTAGCTCGTGCGCACGACGTATCGCTTCTCGATTGCGACGTCCGCGCCGGCCGCGAGAGGGAACGTCGTCCGCCCCGTCGGGAGCCGCGGCGGCGACTCGACGTCGTACATTCGAGACTCGGAGAGCTCCGACGACACGGCGACGGCCTCCTGCGCCATGTCCGCTGCCTGACGCATGGCCATCGGCCTCGGAACGGGCGGCCCGGAGGCGACGCGCAGCGTCCCCGCGAGGAGGCGCAGGCGGGACGGCGCGAAATCGGAGCCGCTGCGGTTGTCGACGACGAAGAATCCTTCGAGCCGTGCGCGCTTCTCGTCGGGCGCGAGCGAGAGCGAGTAGCTCGCATCCCACGTCACGTCGCCCACCAGATATCGCGACGTCAGCGCGCGGCTGCCGGCGCGGTCACTGTCGAGCTTCAGCGTCACTCCGGAGGGGCGCGCGCCGCTCGCCGACTCGCCGGAAACGGAGATCCGCGCGTCCGGCTCGCCGTACACGAGCTCCGCGCCCTCCCGGAACACGACGTACTCCGGGGTCGGGCCGTGAACCGCGAGGACCTCTCCCTCGACCGAGGTACCGCCCGGCCGCTGAATCTTGACCCGTTTGCCGACGAGCCCCTCGAGCCAGTCGGCGTCGGCCGCGCCCTGGCCCGGGAGCGGGGCGACGAGCCCGAGAAACCGCACGCCGGCGCCCGAGGCGTTCGTGATGCTCCACGTCTCCGTCCGGGCGGACGCTGGGGCGCCGTCCCAGAGGATCTCCGCGCGCCCCGCGGCAAGCGTGACCGTCCGGCTCTCCGTCACGAGCGCGAGGTTCTGGTTCGTGACGACGAGATCCTGCCGGCCTCCGGAGGTCGCCGCGCGGGGCGCGTCCTCTCCTCCGACGAAGCCCGGGAACATGAGAATTGAGAGAACGATTATCCGACGAACGCGCATCCTAAGACCCTCCAGGAATGGAGTTTACAGCGCGCAAAGCGGTCGTCCGCGGGGCGGGAAAGGCGGCTTCACCATGCTAACATCCGCGCCGCTTTGGCCGGCGAGACCCGCACGCGATGGGCCCTCGTACTGGGCGCCTCGTCCGGTTTCGGCGAAGCCTGCTCGATCGCGCTCGCCCGGGCGGGCTGGAACATCTTCGGGGTCCACCTCGACAGAAAGTCCACGCAGCCGAACGTCGATCGGATCGTCGCCGAGATCGCCGCGACCGGCCGGAAGGCCGAGTTCTTCAATGTCAACGCGGCAGACGACGGCAAGCGCGCGGAAGTCATCGCGGCCATCGCCGGCGCGTGTGAAAACGCGCCCCCCGAGGGGCGCGTCTCGGTGATGCTGCACTCAATTGCGTTCGGGACGCTGAAGCCCTTCTTCGGCCAGCCGCGCGAGAACGCGGTCTCGAAGGCGCAGCTCGAGATGACCGTCGACGTCATGGGCCACTCGATCGTGTACTGGACCCAGGACCTCTTCTTCTCGGGGCTTCTCTCGCCGGGCGCGCGGATTTTCGCGATGACGTCGGCGGGGGACCACATCGTGTGGCCGGCGTACGGCGCCGTCTCCGCGGCCAAGGCGGCGCTCGAGTCGCACGTGCGCCAGCTCGCCGTCGAGCTCGCGCCCCATCGGGTCGCGGTGAACGCGCTGCGTGCCGGGGTCACCGACACGCCGGCCCTTCGAAAGATTCCGGGCAACGAGCAGATGATCGAGCGAGTCCAGGCCATGCACCCGGCCGGGCGTCTCACGACCCCCGCGGACGTCGCGGGGGCGCTCGTCGCGCTCTGCGCCGACGGCGCCGCGTGGGTGAGCGGCAACGTCATCGGCGTGGACGGCGGCGAGGACGTCGCGGGCGGGCGCTGAGGTGGGTTCAAGGTTCGCACCGAGCATTCGGCGAAGCCGAATGCGACAAGCGGCGGGTCCGCCCGCCGCTTACGTTCAAGGTTCAAGGTCCGAAGTCCCAAATCCTGAGTCCGAAGTCAAAGAAACCCGGCAGGACGGCGCGGTTCCCGAAGAGTTCGACTTCGTGAGGGAGAGAGCCGGTATCCGGGAGTTTCGTCTCCGCGCGAACGACCTTCGCGTTCTGCTGCTCCGGAACACGGTCGCCCCGGTCGCGACCTTCGCCGTCGTCTACCACGTCGGCAGCCGCAACGAGGCGGTCGGTCACACGGGAGCGACGCACCTTCTCGAGCACCTCATGTTCAAGGGCACGGCCGAGTTCAACCGCGACAACAGCACAGCGGTCGCCGCCGTGCTCGAGGCGCTCGGCGCTCGTTTCAACGCCACGACCTGGTTCGACCGGACGAACTACTACGAGACCATTCCTTCCGATCGGATCGAGGTCGCCGTGCGGATCGAAGCGTCGCGGATGCGCGGGTCATACCTGCGCGATTCGGACCGCGTTCCGGAGATGACCGTCGTTCGCAACGAGTACGAGCGCGGGGAGAACTCGCCGTTCCAGGTCCTGTACAAGGAGACGTTCGCGACCGCGTTTCGGGAGCACCCGTACCACCACCCGACGATCGGGTGGAGGGCGGACATCGAAGGCGTCTCGACCGAGCGCCTGAAAGAGTTCTACGACGTCTTCTACCACCCGAACAACGCGACGGCGATGCTGATCGGCGACTTCGAGGAAGGGGATGCGCTCGCGACGATCGCGGGCCACTTCGGCCGGATTCCGCGCTCCTCGCTCCCGATTCCCGAGGTCTACACGACCGAGCCGCCGCAGGAAGGGGAGCGTCGGTTCGTCATCCGTCGCGCCGCGCAGGTTGCGTGGCTCGCACTCTCCTGGCGGACAGTCGCGGCGCGTCACCCGGACACGCCCGCGCTCGCCCTGCTCGGCAACGTCCTGGGCGGCGGTCTGACGTCACGGCTCCATCTCGCTCTCGTCGAGAAGAGCCTGGCCCTTTCGGTGACCGTCGTGCCCTGGCAGCTGCGCGATCCCGCGCTGTTCTCGGTCTTCGCGCCCGTGCGGCCGGGCGTCGCGCCGGACGTCGTCGAACGGACGATCCGCGAGGAGGCGGCCCGCGTCGCCCGCGAAGGCGTTGCCGAGGCTGAGGCGGCGAAGGCGCGCACGCAGATCGAGGCGGAGGTCGTTTTCGAGCGCGACTCGACCGACCAGGTCGCCGCGTCGCTCTCCGAGGCGATCGCCGTCGCGGACTGGGAATGGTACGCGGACTATCCCGATATGGTGCGCCGCGTGACCGCCGACGACATCCGCCGCGTCGCGGCGAGTTACTTCGTCGACGACGGCCTGACGGCCGGCCTCTACCTTCCGAAGGAGCCGCGCGCCGCATGAGTCCTTCCTCCGCGCCGATCGCGGCCGCCGCGCGGCGCGGCAAGGTCCCTTTCGAGGAAGCGGTCCGCTCGCGCACTCTCGCCAACGGCGCAAGGCTCTTCGTCCTGGAGAACCGGTTCAATCCGACGGTCGCGCTGTCCGGCTCGCTGAACGCCGGACCTCTGTTCGCGCCGCCCGACCGGCGGCTGGTCGCGTCGATGACCGCCGGGGAGCTCGCGAAGGGAACCGACCGCCGGACGAAGCTCGAGATCGCCGAAGAGCTCGAGAGCCGCGGCGCGAGCTTCTCGATCTCGGCGGGATCGTCGGACCCGGTTGGCGTGGACGTCGGGGCGGCGGCGCTCTCGCGCGACGTCGAAGTGCTTCTGGACGTGCTGTCGGAGGTTCTCCTCTCGCCGGTCTTTCCGGAGGAGGAGCTCGAAAAGGAGCGAATGCGTCTCGTGGGCGTCATCCGTGAGCAGCAGGACCAGACGTCCGTCCGCGCTTTCGAAGCGGTGTCGCGGCGCCTCTATCCCCCCGGCCATCCCTTTCACCGGCGGCGCGCCGAAGAGCGGATCGCGACGCTCGAGTCGCTCGCCCGCGACGAGCTCCGCCGCTTCTACGAGGAGCGCTACGGGGCGGGGACGTTGATCCTCGTCGTCGTCGGAGACGTGGATTCCGATCGTCTCCTCGACGGCCTCGAGCGCCGGCTCGGATCGTGGCGACCGGGACCAGCCGTGGAGATCCCGAAACCGGCGCCGGTCCCGCCCTCGCCGGGCGAAGAGACGGTCGTCATGGCGGACAAGGCGAGCGCCGACGTCGTTCTCGCGCAGCCGGCGAATCTCGAGCGGCTGGATCCCGATTACCTCGCGTGCGTGCTCGCCAACTCCGCCCTCGGACAGTCGTCGCTCACGTCGCGCCTCGGCGTTCGCGTCCGCGACACCGAAGGGCTCACCTACGGGATCCACTCCGGCTTCGCCGCGACGCACCTCGCGGGGCCGTTCGCCGTCAGCTTGACCGTGAAGCCCGAGAGCCGCGACGCCGCGGTCGCCGCGACCCTCGAGGAGATCCGGCGCTTCCTCGCCGAAGGCATGACGCAGAAAGAGCTCACCGACGAAAAGAGCTCGCACGCCGGCCGCTTCAAGGTCGATCTCGGCTCGAACGGCGGTATGGCGCACGCGATCGACGCGGCCGTCTACTACGGCCTCGGCATCTCGTACCTAGACGAGTTCCCCTCTCGCGTCGCCGCCGTGACCAAGGAAGAGGCGGACTTCGCTTTCGGCAAGCACGTCGATCCCGATCGGTTCACGATCGTCTCCGCGGGGTCGTTTCACGACTTGAGTCATCCCGAGCGAAGCGAGGGATCTGGCCGCCCTTGAGCCGCTAGATTCCTCGTCGCTACGCTCCTCGGAATGAAAGAGGGGAGGGGATAGAATCGCCCAGCCAAGGAGGCAGGTATTCCCAGGAGACCTCAGTACCGCAAGCCGAACCGCCGACGTCCGGGCGAGGCGCCGCCGACGCACCGCGTCTATCTCTCGAACGAGGCGCCGATGTCGGAGGACCGGACCAATGACGGCAAGACCTGGTTCCGCCTCCGCCTCGATTCGGAGCCTTCGCCGGAGTGGATGAGGGCTTATCGCGCGGGACTGCTCGGCATGACTCGCGACGACCGCGAGGCGGTCCTCCGTTTCGAGTTCCAGGGCGACAGCGTGCGGGTGGCGGCGAACGACACCGAAGTCAACAAGCTCCGCCGCGTCCTCGAGCGGCGAATCGACGCCGTCAACTCGATCCTGTCGGGCGGACGGGGAGCGAGCCCCACCGCCTAGGTTCGCTCACCGCTTCGGCGGCTCCCTCTTGAAGAGGAAGGCGGTGTCGAGCAGTCGCGCGCCGGATCGGTCGGCGACCGCGAACTTCGCCCGATTGAAGCGGCCGGTCGCTCCGTACGTGCCGTCGTAGACAGACGCGCCGGCATATTCGCCGCGCTTGTTGACCACGTAGAAGACGGTCTGGAATTTCGGCTGGCCGCGCTCATCCCGGTTGTCCTTCGCAAACGCGACAATCCGGCGGAGCGTCTCGAGCGCGGCCTCCTCGGGAGGCTTCCCCTGCCGCATGAGCTCCACGACCGTGTGCGAGCCGCAGGAGCGCAGGTTTCCTTCGCCCCAGCCGGTCGACCCGGCGGCGCCGACCTCTCCGTCAACGTAGAGTCCCGCTCCGATCACCGGTGAATCGCCGAGGCGGCCCGGAATCTTGAAGAAAAGGCCGCAGGTCGTCGTGGTCCCGACGATCTCGCCGTTGGCTGTCACCGCGTCGCAGTTGATCGTGCCCTGCGGTCGGAAATCGGCTACCCCGTACTTCTCAATGTACCACCGGATGTCCGGATCCTTCTCCTCCTCGTTCCCCACCTCCCGCCAGTCGTCCTTCCCCGAGAGCTTCTCTTTCCAGTAGAGCCAGATCTTCCGGGAACGCTCGGTCAGGAGGTTCTCCTCCGGGAAGCCGTGCGCTCGCGCAAACTTGAGTGCTCCCTCGCCGACGATGAAGACCCGGTTCGTCTGCTCCATGACGAGCTTCGCGACCCGCGAAGGGTTCTTGATCCGCTCCAGCGCCCCGACGGCGCCGGCCTTCATGGTGCGGCCGTCCATCACCGACGCGTCGAGCTGCACGACCCCTTCTTCGTTGGGTATTCCGCCGTAGCCGACGGTGACGTCCTCGGGATCGTTCTCGACGATGTTCACTCCCGAGACCACCGCCTCGAGCGGATCGCCGCCGGCGGCGATGATCTCGTACGCCTTCTTCACCGCCGAGAGGCCGCCGGATTCGCCGGGATTCTTCTCGTTGGCGGACGCGATCACGACCGGGCGCGACGCTGCCTTGCGCGGCGTTGGCTTCAGCTGCGCGGCGACCGGAAGAATGGCGGCGGAGCGGATGACGTCGCGCCGCGTCGGCCCGCGAACTCCCACGCGACTACTCGTCCGGAAGCTCGGGCTCTTCCTGCATCTCGCGCTTCGTACCGGGCGCGAGCAGATCCATGACGAGATCGGGGAGTGTCTCGGAGAACTCGCTTCTCGGGAGCACGCGGGTGAACCCGGCGTTCTCCGCCTGTTTCGCGAGCTCCCGGTCCGTGTGCTTGAGAAAGCCGATGATCGGCAGCTCAGAGGTCCGGCGCTCCCGGCGCAGCTTTCGCACGGCCTCGAGAGGCTCGCCACCGGACGACACCTCCACCAAGACCGCGGCAGTGTCCTCCTTGCCGGCGGCGTTCGACAGGTCCTTCGCATCCGCAAAACGCACCGGAAGGTTCAGGTGGCGCGCGGTCGCCTCGATCTTCGAGCGGAAGAAGAGGTCGTCCACGCAGGCCACGATTGAGCGCGTCGTCATGGGAGTCCGAATTCTATCGGGAATCGGGAATCGGGAATCGGGAATCGAGGGAAATCAATGGTCTCTTCCGAATACCCATTTCCGATTTCCCATTTCCGTCGCTAGAACATCTTGACCAAATCGACGGTAATGCGGTTCAGCCACCCCTGCAGGTCGAGGCGGCGCTGCACCAGAAACGTTCCCTGGAAGTAGACCTGTGGTAGGAGCGTCACGGCGACTCCGGCGCGATGTCCGGTATAGCGAGAGTGGAACCACCAGTCGTCGGTGTTGTACGCGCCGACCACCGCGTCCCGCTGCACGTACTGATACATGTAGAACGCGCGCCACGTGCCCGGCGTGCCGACGGATCCGGCGGCAATCGCGGCTTCGAGCGCGTCGCGATTCGGCGCCTTCGCCTCGAAGTTGTGGATCCCGTCGATCGAGACGGTCACCGGGAGGGAAAGCGCGGGAAACCGCAGGCGGACGAGAAGATCGGCGAGCCGGAACCCGCTCTCCGGCCGCTGGCCGCCGGCGTACGGCGCCGAAGAGTTCTGGCGCACGAGATGCGACTTCAGATCGTCGAGATCGAAATCCCAGTACGCCGCGGCCGCCTCGACCGCGAACCGGTCGACGTCGCCTCCGCGCCAAACGACCTGCCCGGCGAGAATCTTCGACCTGTCGCCCTCCCGCTGCGGGCCGTAGAACCCGGCGCCGGTGAGCGTCAGAGTGGAGGCGCCCGTCGGGAACTGACGCGACACCGCCGCGCCCGGCGTCTGGATGTCGCGGTCCCAGAGCATCTCGCTCGCCGCGAGCGGCATCCCGAACCGACCCGCGAGAATCGTCCACCCGCCGGGCCGCGCCTCGAGGTAGAGGCGGTCGAGCATCACGCCGTCCGACCGGTAATTGTCGAAGTTGCGCGCGTTCTGCCCGTTGTCGTCGGTGCCGAGGTTGCCGACCCCTCGAACCGCGAGCTTGAAACGGTCCGACGGCATGAACGCGAGCTCGGGACGGACTTCGAAGCGTCCGCGCTGGATGTCGGGCCGAACCCGGAGGTGGTAAATGAAGTCGTAGCGGAAGAGCGCCTCCCACCGAAGTGAGAACTTCGGCTTCGGAGCCGGCTGCTCGAAGTACTGCTCCTGCGCGGCAGCAGGTCGACACGCGAAGAGCGCGACGACCAGGATTGCCCGTCTCACGTGTTCCGTGTTCCGTGTTCCGGCTCAGGCCGCCTGCCGGGCGGTCACCTTCGCCAACGCCTCGTAGAGCTCGCCCACGTTCTGGAACCGCGCGCCGGGATCCTTCTCAATGGATTTCATGACGATTGCGGCGATCTTGGGATCGATTCGCGGGTTCTTCGACTGTGGAAGCGGTGGTGCATCGTTGACGTGCTTCAGCACGACCGCGAGCGGGCTGTCGCCCTCGAAGGGCAGGGAGCCGGTGAAGACCTCGTAGAGTACGACGCCCGTCGAATAGATGTCGGAGCGGTAGTCGAGCGCCAGCCCGCGAGCCTGCTCGGGCGACATGTAGTCCGGGGTGCCGATGACCGTCCCTGTCGCCGTCATTCCACGGTCCTCGGTCAGGCGTGCGATGCCGAAGTCCATGATCTTCAGGCCGCCGGTCGGCTCGATGATGATGTTCTGCGGCTTGACGTCGCGGTGGATGACGCCGACCTCGTGCGCCGCCGCCAGCCCCGCGCAGACCTGTTTCGCGATTCGCAGCCCGACGGGGGTCGGCAGGATCTCGCCGGTCTCGAGCAGGTGCTTCAACGTCAGGCCCTTCACGAACTCCATCGAGAGGAACCTCAACCCGTTCGACTCACCCAGGTCGTGCGTGCGGAGCACGTTGGGATGCGTGATGCGTCGCGCGAGACGGATCTCCTGCTTGAAGCGGTCGAGGAGCGACGGGTCCGCCGACAGCACTTCGCCGCGCAGGGTTTTGATCGCCACCAGGTCGTCGAGCTCGCGGTCGTGCGCCTTGTAGACGATCCCCATACCGCCCTTGCCGAGCACCGTCTGGATCTCGTACCGCCCGGCGAAGAGTGTGCCGATCTGCGGCTCGTTGTGGGAAACGGCCGCGCTTGTCCCCTGGACGCGTGTCGCCAGCAGCGTCTCTTCGCCTCCGAGCGACATCGTCAGGGAGGCGACGTACTTCTCGAGCGCCGCCTTCTCCTTGAGCTCCTCGAGCATCGCGCGGAACGATCGGGCGAGGATCCCGATCTCGTCGGTCGACTCGACCGGCAGCTCGGTCTCGAGGTTTCCCATCCGCACCGCCTCGGTCGCGCGCACGAGCCGGTCGACCGGTCCGGTGATCCGGCGCGCGAGAACGAACGAAAGCACGAAGGCGATGACGAGCGCAGCCAGGCCGACGAGGACCTGCATGTTCTGGATCCGGCGGAAAGGCGCGAGCTCGCGGTCGCGGCTGCGCAGAGGCACCGCGGCGCCCACGAGCTGGTCGGTCGAGGAGCGGATCGGCAGGAAGTAGGCGAGGTACGCGTCGCCGGACACGTCGAGCGGGAGCGGCCCGATCGCCTTTCCCTCTCTCAGGACGGCGGGGACGAGGCGTGGCGTCGCGAGGATCGCCGACAGTACTGCCGCGCTCGTGTCGTGCATCGTGGAGGCGGCCACGACCGGCTTCGCCGGCTCCTCCAGCCGCGCCGTGTCGGCGAGGAAGACCACCTCGGCGTTGACGAGCGACTTCAGGCTCGAGGCGACGTCGTCGTTGATCTGGAAGCCCGCGGCGATGACGCCGACGGTCTGGCTTCCTCCCTGCAGGACCGGCGCGGCGACGACGTGGTACAGCTTGCGGTCCGAGAGCCAGATTCCCTCCGCGTCCTGCTCCCCCTGGAGCGCCGCCGCGATTGTCGGCACCGCGCGCATGTCGCGCGAGTAGGGAAGCGGCTTGTCGGTCCGGGCGAAGGCAGTTCCCGCGGCGTCGATCGCGATCAGGAAGTCCGCGCGCGCGCTCGACGCCTGCTCGCGCTTCAGCGTGTCGAAGGTCGTCGCCGCGTCCTTCTCCGCCATCATCGAGATGGTTCCGGCGTTGTTGACGACGACCGCGAGCGCCCGGTGAAGCTCCTCGTACCGGTTGCGCTGGAACGACTCCCAGGCGGGTCCCGCCTTCTTCAGGTCGTCTGCGATCTTGGCGTCGGCGATACCGCGGGAGCGCGCCGCGGAGATCGCGATGGCGCCGCCGACGGCGATCAGGATGAGAAGGGCCGCGGCGAAGAAGATCTTGAGCGACAGCGAAAACCGGGGCGGCTCCGGAGCGGGGAGCTTGAGACCGCTGCCGATCGGAGGAGGGCTCGTCGTCGGCCGGGGAGTCGCCCTCTCAGTAGCGCTCATCGTCTGTTCCGGACTGAGGCGGATACTCCTTGCCGTACTTGTTCTTGTGGGGAACGGGCCGGTAGGCGGTCGTATCGATCGAGATGGTCAGCGGGGCGGCGCCGGCGGCGGGCACGACCAGCGGAACGCTCGTCTCGGTCCCCTCCTCGTGCCAGGCGTGGAGCGTCCAGGAGCCCGCGGGCACGCCTTCGAACCGGAACTTTCCGTCCCGGTCGGTCACGGCGGCGAAATCCGAGTCCGCGACGAGGAGAAAGCCGACCATCTGGGGGTGGATGTTGCAATAAACGCGGACGAGCCCCGGCTCCGGAAACGAGCGGCTCTTCGAGGAGCCGCTCCGGTAGAGCCCGAGGTCGAAGCGGTTCGCGCCGGAGACCGAAAAGACGTTGTGGTACACGGGATCGTTGTTCGGAAACTCGACGGTGCCCTGCCTCGGGACGACCAGGACGCGAGGGGTGAAACGCTTCGATTCCTGGGTCATCCGAAGCGCCTGACCGGCGCCGCCGAGGTACCGCGGTCCCTCGATCCACACGACCGCGTTCGACGCATCCGGGCGCGCCGAACCCCCTTTGAGCAGTTGCACGCGACCGGAAACAGACGCGGGGGAGCCCGCGGCTCGCGGTCCGCCCGCGGCCGAGAGAAAGACGAAAAGAAGCCCTCCGACTGCGAAAACGCGCGTCCCCATGGGTGTTTTCAATCATAGCGTGGAACCGGACTTAAGATCTGCTTCGCGGAGTTCGCCGATGGAAACCGATCGCGTCGAGATCTTCGGCAAAGACACCTGACCCCACACGACCGCGGCCCGTGAGGACTACGCGCGTCGAAAGATTCCCGTCAGCTACTTCGACGTCAAATCGAACGCGAAAGAGCTCGAGCGGATGATCCGCATCTCCGGCGGCCGCCGCGTTCCGGTGATCGTCGAAGGCGGAAAGGTGACCATCGGCTTCGGAGGGACGTGAGGGGTTTAGGCAGGCCGTCGGCCGCCTTCGTCTTCTGTCAACCCGAACGACTTTCCACTGTCAACTCGAACGACTTTCCACTGTCATCCTGAGCGATGCGAAGGATCTCTGACTTCAGGGAGAGATTCCTCGTCGCTTCGCTCCTCGGACTGACAGAGGGGAGTGACAGGCGCCTGCATATAATCCCCGCCAAGCTTTGATTGCCGCCCCGTTTTGAACTTCAGGCCCGCACGGCCTGTCCCCGCGGTGATGACAGGGAGGGTGCATGGCGAGCGTTCCCGAGAGACCCGGCGCGGAGTTTCGGCCCTACGTTCCTCCGGAACAGTCTCCCCCCGAGTTCACGCCCAAGGCGATCCTCCTCGGAATGTTCTTCGGAATTCTCTTCGGCGCGGCGACGGTCTACCTCGCGCTGAGAGCGGGTCTCACGGTCTCCGCGTCGGTGCCCATCGCGGTCCTGGCGATCGCGGTCTTCAAGAAGATCGGCAAGTCCACCATCCTCGAGAACAACATTGTGCAGACGATCGGGTCCGCGGGCGAGTCGGTCGCGGCGGGCGTCGTGTTCACGGTTCCGGCGCTGCTCTTCCTCTCGGGCGGCGAGAACTTCTTCAAATACGTCCAGATCACGATCCTTGCGATCTTCGGCGGGACTCTCGGCGTCCTCTTCATGATCCCGCTGCGGCGGGCGCTCATCGTCAAAGAGCACGGGAAGCTCCCGTACCCCGAGGGCACGGCGTGTGCCGACGTCCTCATCGCGGGGGAGCGCGGCGGCAACCTCGCGAAGATGGTCTTCGCCGGCGTGGGCGCCTCGCTCCTCTACAAGTTCCTCTACGGCATCCTCGGCCTCTGGCGGGAGACGCCGATCTTCTTCCGGACGAAGAAGGACACCACGACCTACCCGGCCGCCACCCTCGACGTCGCCGTGACCCCGGAGTACCTCGGGCTCGGCTACATCATCGGGCCGCGGATCGCGTCGGAGCTCTTCTCCGGAGGTCTCCTCGCCTGGATGGCGCTGATTCCGCTGATCGCCATCTTCGTGCCGGAGACCCGAGTGGTGAACGACCTCCACAACCTCGGGTTCTCCGACGCCTGGATGGCCAACAACTCATACGCGAACTGGATCTACCGGGCGTACATCCGCTACATCGGCGCAGGCGCGGTCGCCTGCGCGGGCGTGATGACGCTCATCAAGACGCTGCCCACCATCGTTTCGGCGTTCCGGGAGTCGGTCAAGAGCTTCCGGGGCGGAGTCGGACCGGAGGGGGGCGTCAAGCGAACCGAGAGAGACCTCGGGATGGGAGTCGTCATCATCGGGTCGCTCGCGATCGTGCTCGTGCTGGCGATCCTTCCGGGCTTTCCGCACGGCCCCTTCCCCGGATCTCTCCTCATGTCTCTCCTGATCGTCGTCTTCGGGTTCTTCTTCGTGACCGTGTCCTCCCGGATCGTGGGCATCATCGGGACCTCCTCCAACCCGATCTCGGGAATGACGATCGCGACCCTCATGGCGACATGCGTCGTGTTCGTCGTCATCGGCTGGCGCGGCGACGTCTACCAGGCCGTGGCCCTCTGCGTCGGAGCGATCGTCTGCGTCGCCGCGGCGAACGCCGGAGCCACGTCGCAGGACCTGAAAACCGGATACCTCGTCGGCGCTACCCCACGCTCTCAGCAGATCGGATTCGTGATCGGGGTCGTCAGCTCGGCGTTCGTCATCGCGATTACGCT
Organism: Thermoanaerobaculia bacterium; assembly: GCA_036001245.1. GTDB lineage: Bacteria > Acidobacteriota > Thermoanaerobaculia > UBA5066 > Gp7-AA6 > Gp7-AA6. Next base: position 16,181 of record DASYUL010000067.1, on the reverse strand, counting down.
CTTCATGCTCGACCGCACCTATCGCGGACCCGGGGAGGCGCATGGAATCGGCGGACCGCTGCTTCCCGCGCCGCAGGCCACTCTCATGGCGACGATCATCAAGGGACTGCTCGCGCAGAACCTGCCGTGGGCCCCCGTTCTCGTCGGGGTGTTCCTCGCCTTCATGGCGCAGCTCGCGGGGGCGCACGCGCTCTCCTGGGCGGTCGGCGCGTATCTGCCCGTGTCGACTACGGCGCCGATCTGGATCGGCGGCATGGTGAAGGCCTGGGTGGACGCCTGGAGGCGGCGGAAGGAGCACGCAGTCGGTGAAGAAAGCGAGCTGTCCTCCGGCATGCTCTATGCGACCGGGCTCGTCGCCGGGGGCTCGCTCGGCGGAGTGCTCATCGCGTTCGTCGCCTTCTTCGGCGACACGGTCCTCCACATGGAGAGCCCGTCGCTCTTGGAGAAGCTCGATCTGGGGGCGAAGCTCTATCCGGCTCTCAAGAACGGGCTCGTCAGCGGAGGGATCCTGTCGGCGATCGCGTTCGCGGTGCTCATTTTCCTTCTCGAGCGAAACGCGCGAAAGAGGCTGGAAGCGTAGGCCCGAGGTAGTTGTCCGGGACGCGGGTGGAATGATGCGAAGACACTCGCGCCGATTGCTGTGGTGCGCCTCCCTGATCGTGGCCGGGGTCGCGGTGGGGCAGGAGCCGCCGGCCGCGACGCCTCCGCCGACACCCTCTCCGACGCCGGTCGAGAAGACGACTCCTCAGATCACGGCCGGAAAAGACGGCTTTTCGCTGAAGTCCGCCGACGGCGCGTTCGTTCTCAAGTTCCGCGGCTACGTGCAGCTCGACGGCCGTTTCTTCGACGGTGGGCCGGCCACCGACGCTTTCCTCATGAGGCGCGTGCGTCCGATATTCGAGGGGACGGTATTCAAGATCTTCGACTTCCGCGTCATGCCCGACTTCGGCCTGGGCGCGTCGGTGCTCCAGGACGGCTACATCGAAGCTCGCCTTCTCCCCGCCCTGCGATTCCGGGCCGGTAAGTTCAAGCCGCCGGTCGGTCTCGAACGGCTGCAGTCCGCGAGCGATCTCGTCTTCGTGGAGCGCGCGATGCCGACGAACCTCGTTCCGAACCGCGACGTCGGCGTGCAGGTCGGGGGTGACCTCGCCGACGCGCGACTTGAGTACGCGGTCGGCCTCTTCAACGGCGTGCCGGACGGAGGGAGCGGCGACACGGACAACAACGACGCAAAGGACGTCGCGGCGCGAGTGTTCGTCCAGCCTTTCGCGGGCGCCCGGAGCGCCTTCGGCGACCTCGGGTTCGGCGTGGCCTATTCGGGGGGCGATCAGGCGGGCACCGGTTCCGCGCCGAACCTGCCGGTGTTTCGAACCGCCGGGCAGGTGACCTTCTTTTCGTATCGGAGCGACGCCACCGCCGCGGGCACGACCGTCGCCGCAGGCAGCCGCCGGCGCGTGTCCCCTCAGGCGACGTTTTACCGAGGCCCGTTCGGCCTCCTGGCCGAGTACGTGCAGTCGAAACAGGAAGTCCGGCGCGGTTCCGCGAAACGCGAGCTGACCAACAACGCCTGGCAGGCGGCCGCCTCCTGGGTCATCGGTGGAAAAACGTCGTACCGGGGGGTGACACCGGACCAGCCGTTCTCGGGGCTCGGGTCGGGCCCGGGCGCCTTCGAGCTCGCGGCGCGATACAGCGAGCTCGAGGTCGACGAGGACGCCTTTCCCACGTTCGCCAATCCCGCGACGGCGGCACGGACGGCCCGGGGCCTCGGCTTCGGGGTCAACTGGTGGGCGAGCCGCAACGCCCGCTTGATGCTCTCCTACGAGAACACGGATTTCGACGGAGGTTCCGCGGCCGGAGATCGGCCCCGAGAAACCACCTTACTGACCCGCTTTCAAATCAGTTTCTGAGAGGGCCTCCGCGTCGGTGAGAGGCTCGGCCGGGCTCACGGCTTCATTTCCCAGAACCCCGGATATCGGGTCACGAAACCGCTCTCGTCGACCTCGAGCTCCGTTTCGAACCGCCCTCCCGCGCTGCGATACCGATACCGTTCGCGAGAGAGGCGACGATAGCTCTGCTCCAGCGGCTCGAACCGGAAGCTCGGGAAGCGCAGCCAGGCCGCTCGGACGGTCTTCTCTTCGCCGACGGCGAGGTTCAGGCGCCGGATTGGAAGGAGGTTGGTCGAGGGGCTGAAATTGAGGTCGACGTCCACGCAGCCGGAGATCTCCGGGAGGTCGATGCCACCGGCCAGCCACTCGCCCGTGCGCTCGACCCGAGCGTCTACCCGGGCTTCCTTCGGTCCGAGCCAGCCGTCGACTTCGACCGACCGGGTCCGCCATTCGGGATCGCAGACGATCCGGTAGCTCAGGCGACACGCTTCCCCCTCGTGGGCGAACACGGACGTCCCGGCGAGCTCCCACCCCGCCTCGAGAGCGATCAGCCGCGCGGATTCGTGGCCCGGGCGATCGATCCGCCGCCAGAGAACGGCCGCGGTCCTTGGCGGCATCATCGCGTCCTCTTGAGTGGAGTCGCGGGCGAGAGATAGTTCGCGCGCAACCTCGCGGTTTCTCTCACGGCATACGCGCCGGGTCTCGTGTGACGCAGGCGCAGCATGCAGGCCGAGCTCACGACGACCTCCAGGAGAAGCGCCGCGAAGCGCAGCCAGCTCGAATCAACGGGATCGAGCGTGCCGGATGCGGACTCGCAGAATTGGCCGATCGAAATCACATCGTACACTGGGAGAGCGGAGGAGACGCTGGAAAGCTCTGGTGCCGGGCGACGACTCAAGTCGTCATGGATCGGTATTCTGAGTTGGGCGATCGCCGCATTTCTGATTCTGTTTGCGGCCACCGGTCCCTGGCGACTCGGTGGCGTGAACATCAGCCGTCTCTCGGGAGCGCTCGGCGTCGCAATGTCCGTCGTGACTCTTTGGTTGGCGATTTCCCCCAAGTCGCGTATCGCCGGCGCCCGAGATTTCCTCCGTGAGGACTTCTACCTCTCGCCCTGGTTGGTTGCGGCCGGCGGGGCGGCAGCAACCACACTCGTTCTCCTCATCATCATGAACCGGTACCAGGGGTTCGAGGTCAACGCCTGGGACTTTTCGTTTTACGACCGGTCTCTCGCGGACCCGTTCACCCGCGGATTCCTGTTCAACGACATCGAGAACCGATCCGTTCTCGGAACGCACGCATACTTCCTGCTGTTACTGTTCCTGCCACTCTACGCAATCTCGCCGTCGCCGTATTGGCTCCTGTGCGGTCAGGCTGTTCTCATCGGCCTGGCGGTGGCCGCTGCCTTCTATTGCCTGCGCCGGGTATCTCATGATGATCTCTTTGCGGCTCTGCTTTGCGCGGCCTTCGTCCTGAACCCTTACACGGCTCGGGCAGTCCAGTATGTCTTCCATCCAGAGATCTTCTACCCGGCCGCACTCTTTCTCCTTATGTATGGCTTTCTCTCCGAGCGCCCGGTCCCTTTTGCGTTCGGCCTTGCCGCGACCGCGGCCGTCAAGGAGGACGCCGTTCTACCGCTCGTCGGGCTCGCCATCACAGCCAGCCTCTATTATCGGAGGCACCGTTGGGCGGCGGCGGCGGCCGGCGTGGGACTAGCTTTCTTCCTGCTCGACTATCATGTAGTTCTTCCTTATTTCTCGGGGCGGCATGGCCCGCCATGGTACTCGCACTACTGGGCGAAGTACGGGTCGTCACCGCTCGCGGCACTGCTGGGGATGGCGAGCCACCCGGTCGAACTTGCGCGCGACTGTATGGGTTCGGGATTCTGGCGGCTTACAGGGACACTTGCGTTCGCACCGCTCGCAGGTTACGAATTTCTTCTCGCGGCGACTCCGATGATCGTGTCTTACAGCGCGGCCGCAGGCAGCCAGTTGGCCCAACTGCGCCTGTATTACTCCCTTCCACTGCTGCCGTACGTCTTCCTTGCGGCGGGGAGCGGACTGACAAGGCTCGGATCGCTCGGGGGGAATATCCCGCCGGGCCGCAGACGTGCTCGCTGTCGGGCAGGCGCGCTCGCGGCAGTTCTCGTCAGCGCCTTTGTCGGTCCTGGATATCGACTCGTCCGGAGGCAGGCGACAGATGCCCCGCCGCGATTGGCGCAACTCGCCGTTGACCGACCCCTTCTGGTCCAAGGAGCTTTGCTTCCGCACATCGGCTATTCGAGAAACTGCCCCGTTCTACAGCCTCCCGTGACGATCGATGGGAGGCACGGTTTCCTCATCGCACCCAACGCTCCGCCCTATCCGTTCAGTCGGAACGAGCTTCAAGGGTTGGCTCGGCGACTGGTGGATGATCCGCGCTTTCGAATAACGGTCGATCGAGGCGTGATGCTTGCCGCTCCGGCAGCCTGGGCAATGCCTCATCACTCATCCGGCTCCGCCCGCTCCCCCGATCGGATCCGTTCGAGCGGGTGGGCTTCGGTGTTGAACACGACCCGGTCGAGATCGACCGTCCTCTCCGGGGCGAAGAGCAGGTAGAGGTACTTCAGGGTCTCGGCGAGAAAGTAGCTCGGCATCAGGTCGCCTTTCTCTTTCGTCACGACGCTCGTGAGCACCGTGTAGCCCGCGTCGGTGCGGCAGTGCGCGACGAGCGAGTCGAAGAACGTCCGTCCCATCTCGAGATACTTCGGGTCCTTCGTCTTCCGGTAGAGGGTGTAGGCGGACTCGACGATCTCCGGACGGAGCTGGTATCCCGGGTACACGACCCTCATCGTGCGGTAATCGAAGACCTCCGGCTCGATTCCGTGGAGCTTCCACATCCGGTAACAGGAATCCTCGAGCCGCCGCGCGCGGGAGAGGTCGCCGCCGAGCGCGAGAACGGCCGGCAGGAACGCGTGGAGGGCGCCGAACTCGGAAGCGGTCCGGCGGCCGCTGTCCATGTCCACCTGTCCGTACCAGAGCCCGGTCGGGGCGTCGTCGGCCAGATACCGGTTCAGAGCGCGGATGCTCCGGCGCCACATGTTGCCGCAGTCCGCGTCGCCGAAGAGGAGCGAGCACTTGAGGAGGTACTCGTAATAGGAGTCGATCCCTCCGCCCACGTGGCTCGCCCGACTCTTCCACTCGCCGGTTTCGACGTCGATCTCCTCACCCGGCAGGCCGATCTTCGAGCGACGCCGGTCGAGCTCGACGAGCGCGCGCTTCGCCTTGTCGAAGAAGACCGGCTTCTTCGTCAGGCGCGCAAGGGTCCCGAACTCGAGCACGAGCGTGCCGATCTCCGCGGGGTTGGACACCGCGCCGTGCGTCTTTCCCGTCTTCAGGTTGACGGACATGTAAGGCATGCCGGTCGGCGAGTCGAAGGCGGGGAGGAGACGTGTGCCGAGGTCGTCCGCCAGGCGGAGGAGGCGCTCATCGGCGGTCATCTGATACCCGGAGAGGAGTCCCCCGAGCAGGCGGATGGTGATCTCGAAGTTCTTGACCTCGACGTCGCGGTCCAAGGAGAGACGTTCGACGATGAGCGCTTTCGCCTTCGCCGCTTCTTCGTCGAGCCCGGCGAGCAGGAGCGTGTCGAGCGAGTCGACCGGCGTCATCAGGAGCGGCTCGCCGTACCAGTCGCGCGCGGTCTTCGTCACCGGCTTCAGCTCGTCGTGCCCCCACGCGTATCGCTCGTACCCGCGCCAGGAGTGGAGGATCTCGGCCTTGATCCGGCGGAGCATGTCGGCGCGCCGAACGGACGGGGACGTGCTCGTCGCCGGTCCGCTCGTGACGACCAACGCGAGGACCGGAGCGAGGAGCCGAACGTTCACACTACTTCAGACCCAGTTTTTGCTTCCGCGCGAGGAGCGAGATCGCTTCGCGCAACCGCTTCCGCCGCGTCTCTTCTCTCTTCGCGGGAGTCAGTTCGCGAGAGGATCCGGGAGGGCGTTCGCGGCGCGTTCGAACGACGCCAACAGCTCGAGGAGCGTCAACGGGTCGACCGGCTTGACGAGGTGGTGGTCGAAGCCCGCGTCGATCGAGCGCTGGCGGTCCTCTTCCTGTCCCCAGCCGGTCACGGCAATGACGACCATCGCCTGGCCCCAGGGCTCCTGCCGCAGCCTCCGTGCGACGTCGTACCCGTCCATTTTCGGGAGTCCGATGTCGAGGAGCACGACGTCCGGCCGAAACTCGTCCGCGGCGCCGATCGCTTCGAGACCGTCGTACGCGCCTCGAACGTCGTGCCCGGAGAGTCGCAGGAGGAGTCCCAGGCTCTCCGTGGAATCCCGGTTGTCGTCCACGACCAGGATTCGAAGCGATCGCGTCGGCCCGGGATCCGCGCGCTCCGGCATCGACTGCGGCAGCGTCTTCGCCGACTCGGCGACGATCGGCAGCCGCACGACGAACTCACTGCCCTTCCCGGGACCGTCGCTCGCGGCGGATACCGCGCCGCCGTGCAGCTCGACGAGCCGCTTCACGAGCGTCAGCCCGATTCCGAGCCCGCCCTGTGACCGCTCGAGCGAGCGGTCGACCTGCGTGAACATGTCGAAGATGAGAGGGAGCATCTCGGCGGGGATGCCCACGCCCGTGTCGCGCACCGTGATCACCGCTTCGCGGCCGTCTCGTTCGGCCTTGACCCAGATGTGACCGCCCTTCTCGGTGTACTTCGCCGCATTGTTCAGAAGGTTCGATATCGCCTGCTCGAGACGGGTCACGTCGCCGTCGAGATCGATCGGGCGGGGCGGCAGGCTGACGACCAGCTCGTGATCGCGCGCATCGACGAGCGCGCGGCTCGTCTCCACCGCCGCGTTCACGACGTCGGCCAGATCGACGCGCTCCCTGCGAAGCTCGAGCCGGTTGCACGTGATCCGCGCGATGTCGAGGAGGTCGTCGATCAAGCGCGTCATCTGTTGCATCTGCCGGTCGATGACGTCGAGCGCCCAGCGCGAATCGGGCGAGGGAGGCACCTTCCGGTTGAGGATCTCGACGGCGTTGCGAACCGGGGCGAGCGGATTCCGGAGCTCGTGGGCGAGCGTGGCGAGGAACTCGTTCTTCGAGCGGTCGGCTTCCCTCAACGCGTCCTCGTAACGTTTCCGCTCGCTGACGTCCACGAGGACGTTCACGGCTCCCGCGAGCTTGCCCGCATGGTCGCGGATCGGGTTGGCGTACGCCAGCGTCGTCCGGCGCTTCCCGTCCGGGCGCTCGATGACGATCTCGTGGCCGTTGTATTCGGCTTCGTCTTTCAGCGCGAGCGCCATCCAGCACTGGTCATGGGAAATCGGCGCCCCGTCGGAAGCGAAGAGCTTGAACGATCCGCAGAAGCGGTCAACCGGGTCGTTCAGCCGGGGCGATCGTCCCCATAGCCGCTCCGCCTGCTGGTTGAAGTAGGTGATGAGACCTTCGGGATCGCAGGTGTACGCGGCCGCGGGCAGCTTCTCGAGAAGGCTGCGGAACTGGAGCTCTCCTTCGCCGAACCGTGACGCGAGCTGTTCGAGCTCTCCCGAAACCGACTCTTCCATCTGCTTCCCTTCTTCGAATTCGTGACCGGAAATCGAGAACCTGAGAACCCAAGCAAATCTCCTGCCTGCGGCGCGACAGCCGACTCACCGAGGCCCCGAACGGCGCCGGATGATTCCTTCGTATGTTCATGGCCGGCTTGAGCTTTCTGGCTTTCACACGGCGGGCTGCGAGATCACGTCGAACTTCTTCCCGACTTTCCGGAATGCGTCGACGGCCCGATCGAGGTCCGCGCGCTCGTGGGCGGCGGAGACCTGGCAGCGCAACCGCGCCTGGCCCTGCGGCACGACGGGGTAACCGAACCCGGAGACGTAGATCCCTTCCTCGAAGAGCGCCTTGCCCATCGCGAGCGCCTTCGCGGTGTCGCCGACGATGACGGGCACGATCGGGTGCGTCCCGTCCGGGATCCGGAAACCGGCGTCGGAGATCGTCTTGCGGAAGTACGCCGCGTTGTCGCGCAGCTTTCGCACGAGGGCGGGATCCTCCGAGAGCATCCGGAACGACTCGAGCGATCCCGCGACGACTGCCGGCGGCAGGGAGTTCGAGAAGAGATAAGTCCGGCTGCGCTGCCGCAGCGTCTCGACGAGCGAACGCGGCCCCGCGACGAACCCTCCCGCCGCCGAGCCCATCGCCTTGCCGAGCGTCCCGGTCGTCACCGGGATGCGGTCGAACACCCCCTGCTCTTCGGCGGTCCCACGCCCGGTCGCCCCGAGGACGCCGGTCGCGTGCGAGTCGTCGACCGCGAGCAGCACGTTCTTCGCTTCGCAGATGCGGACGAGCTCGCGCAGATTCGCCTCTTCGCCTTCCATCGAGAAGACCCCGTCGGTGACCATCAGCCGATGGCGCGAGGTCGCGTCCTCGCGGACCATCCGCTCGAAGGCTGCCATGTCGTCGTGCGGGACCCGGAACCGCTTTGCCTTGCAGAGCCGCACGCCGTCGATGATCGAGGCGTGATTCAACTCGTCCGAGTAGAGCCCGTCGTTCTCGTCGAGAATCGCCGCGAAGAGACCCTCGTTCGCGTTCCAGCACGACATGTAGAGGATCGAGTCGTCGGTCCCAAAGAAGCTCGCGATCTCCGCCTCGAGCTGCTTGTGCAGGTCCTCGGTCCCGCAGATGAAGCGGACCGAGGCCATACCGGCGCCCCAGCGATCGATCGCCCTCTTCTGCGCCTCGCGGACGCGAGGGTGATTCGCGAACCCGAGGTAGTTGTTGGAGGTCAGCATGACGAGCTCGCGGCCGCCGACGCGCACCTTCGCGTCCTGCGGCGAATCGAGCACGAGCTCTTCCTTGTACGTGCCGGCCTGCCTGAGCTTCGCCATCTCGGCGGCGAGGTGGTCGATGAGCGTGGTCATCGGCGTCGGCCCGTCAGCTCTGTTCGGAGACGATCTTTCCCGCAACCCGTCCACCCGGAAACGCACCGTCGAGCGCCGCGAGCGCCCGCTCGAACGCGGCCGCGTCGTGCGCGATGATCTCCGCGCAGAGCGTCGGTCGGTTGATGATCTCGGACGTGCCGCTCGCGCCCTGCACGATGACTGCGCGCGCCGGCCTCTCGACGGTGTAGACGAGGTCGTCGACGTCGCCGAGCGCGCGCGATGCGACTTTCTGCGCGTCGTCGGCTTCTTCCCGCGAGAGGCACACGCCGGCGAGCCCGATCACGCGGTAATGGTTCGGCTCGAACTCGGTGCGCTCCCAGTTCTTCCAGACGCGCTCGCGCGGCCGGAGCTCGAATCGGTATGCGACGTTCGAGAGCCGCGATTCTTCGAGCGCGAATTCCGCGATCCGGCGTTCATTGAGTCCGTCTGAGAAATCGGGTTTCGGAGGGGGATTTGTGGGCATTCATCAACTCCGATGGTTCAATCGTCAAGGTCGACCGTTCGGATAGAACACTACCTTCATTGCGCTGCGACTCTCCAGGAGCGCCATCGCCTCGTGGAAGCTCTCGAGTCCTTCGAACTCGTTGGTCACGATGTCTTCCACGTCGAGCCCGGCGTCTAAGAGATCGAGCATTTTGATCCACGTCTCGAAAATCCGGCGGCCGATGATCGCGTGCAGCGTCAGGCCCTTGAAGATGAGACAGCGCGTGTAGTCGCGGATCGTCACGGAGCTCCCCTTCGGCAACCCGAGGAGAGACACCGTCGCCCCGCTGCGCGCGACCGCGAGCGCGAGGTTGATGGACGACTCCGCGCCGGAGAGCTCCAGCACGACGTCCGCCCCGCCGCCGAGCGCTTCGCGCGCGCTCCCCGCGGGATCCTTCGTGCGGTTCAGCTCGATGACGGAGACGTGCGACAGCCGCCTCGAGCGCGCCCAGCGGCGCGCGTGCGCCGCCGCCTGCGCGTTGACTTCGGTGATCGCGATCCGTGCCGCGCCCGAAATGCGCGCGATTTCCGCGCACATCGCGCCGATCGGCCCGTACCCGAGCACCGCGACCGACTTTCCCGAGAGATCCGCCACCTGCGTCGTGTGGACGGCGTTTCCGAGCGCATCCAGGAAGGCGCCGACGCGCGGCGGGACGACTTTCCGGTCGAGCGGGATCACGTTGAACGCGGGCACGACCACGTACTGCGCGAAGCACCCGTCTCCGTGCACCCCGAGGATCCGCGTGTTCTCGCAGATGTGCCGCTGTCCGGTGCGGCACGGCCGGCAGTGGCCGCACGTGACGTGCATCTCTGCGGAGACGTACAGCCCTTCCCGCAGGTGGGGCCTCTCCGCGCCGGAACCGAAGGCGGCGATCTCGCCGCAGAATTCGTGGCCGTAGATGCGCGGCGGCTTCACGATCGAAGCCATCGACTCGTCCCACTTGTAGATGTGGCGGTCGGAGCCGCACACCGCGGTCGCGAGAACCCGGAGGAGGACCTCATCCGGTCCCGGCTTCGGAACCGGCACGGACTTGACCTCGGTGCCCTCGCGGCCGGCGACCGGCTTCGTCTTGACGACGGCGGTCATCCGGGACGGGACACGGGACACGGAACTCGGGACACGAGTTTTCCGTGGTGACCCCGTCTTTCGTTTCTTCATGTGTTCCGTGTTCCCTGTTCCGCTTCCCGGCTCAATCCCCGGCTTCGTCGTCCCGCACGTACCCGGCGCGCGGGCCCGCGACGCCGGCGAGCTCCGCGACCGGTTTGACGTACCGCGCGACGAGGTCTCGCGTCCGCGCGACCGCGAGCTTCTCGAAGAGGAACGCGAACTTCTTCTCGAGCGTCTCGCGGATCGCTTCGCGAGTGCCGGCGGGAAGGTTCCAGAACTGCTCCTTGAACGGGCCGATCGCCTGCTTGCGGTTCTTATAGAGGAACTGGCTGTCGGTCTCGACCTTCTTTTTCTGATTGGCGAACTTCTCGAACAGCCAGCGCTCGACCTCGCGTTTCAGAGGCGCCGGCAGGACCGGGTGGTCGTAGACGATGTTCTGAAACTCGGTCGCGAGGTGGATCTCGGCGCAGTCATACTCGGGGAAGCTGCCGAAGAACTCCGCCGGCAGCGTCGAGGCGCCGTGCTGCACCGCGCCCGCGAGGCCGTACTCCTCGCGCGCGACCTTCGAGATGCGGCGCAGCGTCTCGAAGTCGATCTGGACGCGCAGAACCGTGCCGTCCGGTCCGACGACGCCGCCGTGGGAGCTTCCCGTCTGGACGGAAACCTTCGAGATCCCTTTCGCGCCGCCGAGCTCGCGGAGATACACGTCCATGTACGCGCGCAGCTCGTCGGGCGTCGAATTGGATTTGCCGACCTCGCCGATCTCGCCGCCGACCGATATCGGCATGTCCTTCGGCTCGCGCGCGCGGATGAACTTCGTGAACCGCGCGGTCAGCCGGGAGTTCACGGCCTGCTGCTCCTCGAGCGTCGGTTTCGACAGATCCACGAGCGTCGAGGTGTCGATGTCGATCTGGTAAAACGTGGCGGCGATCGCCTCCTCGATCAGCGCCTCGATCGCCGCGATCTCCCGGTCCGGGTCCGCCTCCATCCTTTTCGGATTCGTCTGGAAGTGATCGCCCTGAACGAAAACCGGCCCCACCCAGCTCTCGCGGATTGCCGCGGCCAGAATGACGACGGCGTACTCGCCCGGACGCTGGTCGGTGTAACCGATCTCGCTGCGCGCGATCTCGAAGACGACCGCGCCCGCGTCGAGCTTGCGCGCCGCGCGGCACGCCGCGCGCGCCGTGTCGTAGGCGAGCATCCGGACGTTGATCGCCGGCACCGTGAAGCCGGAGATCTCACCGCGCCCGCGCGCCGCGTAGAGCGGGAGGATGGACGCCGGCAGGATCCCGAGCGAAGCCGCCGCCTCGCGGATGGAGCGGCGGGCCGCCTCTTTCGCGTCGCGGATGCCGAAAACCGCGGTCCACACGAGCCCGTCGATCATCTCTTCGCGAAAGCGGCTTGGGTCCGTCACCACGAGCAACCCTTCGCGCCGGACGGTCCCGGAGCGATCGAGGTCTTCTTCGAGCTCTGCGGCGTTCGAGTAGAGATTCATGGCGCGATTCTATTTGGGGTCAGGTCTCCACTTGCCACTTGCTCAGCGAGGTTCCAAGGAAAGCGCGAGTCTGAGTTGCGGGCCCCCGTTTGAAAATTCTCAGCCGCCGGTCGCGCAGCGACCGCTGCGGCGCAAGTCCCGACCCCGTGTGCTAGCTTGCCGGCGTGATCCGCCTTTCGCGGACGATCCACTTCAATGCGGGCCGAAGCCTCTGGAGAAAGGACTGGAGCGCGGAGAAGAATCGCGCGGTCTACGGCGACGAGAGCCCGCACGGGTACGGCCACAACTTCACGCTCGACGTCGCCGTCGAAGGGCCGATCGACCCGGACTCGTCGATGGTCGTTAACCTGACGGACCTCGACCGCGTGCTGAAAGAGGAGGTCGACGCGCCGCTCGACCACCGGAACTTGAACACCGACGTTCCGGGCTTCGAGGGTGTGACTCCGACCGCCGAGAACATCGCCGGCTGGATCTGGCGCCGGGTGTCGGCGAGGATCGAGCGGGAGCGATGGCCGTGCCGGCTGGCGCACCTGCGCCTGCGCCTGACGCCGGACTTCGCCGTGGAGATCGAAAGCGCGTAAATCGCCGAAGGTTGCACCCTTTCCCTCCGGGAAAGAGGCGGGGTGAGGGCGCTGATTTAGGATCAGCGTTGATGTACTTCAAGCAGTTCTATCTCGGCTGCCTCGCGCACGCCTCCTACATGATCGGGTCGGACGGGGAGGCGGCGGTCGTCGATCCCCGGCGCGACGTCGACAGCTACATCGAGGAGGCCCGCGCGCAGGGGCTCGAGATCCGCCACGTGATCGAGACGCACCTGCACGCCGACTTCGTGTCGGGGCACCGCGAGCTCGCGCACCGCACGGGCGCCAGGATCTACTTCGGCGCGAAGGCGGGCGCGAAATTCGAGCACGTCCCGGTGCGCGAAGGCGACGAGATTCGCATGGGCGACGTCGTCCTCCGATTCCTCGAGACGCCCGGCCACACGCCGGAGTCGGTGTCGGTCCTCGTCATCGATCGCGCGGTCACTGAGGTGCCGAAGGCCGTGCTGACCGGCGACACGCTCTTCATCGGCGATGTCGGCCGACCCGACCTCCTCGGCTCGACGATGAGCGCGCAGGAGCTCGCCGGCATGCTCTACGACTCGCTGCACGGGAAGCTCCTCGCGCTGCCCGACTCGGTCGAGGTCTATCCCGCGCACGGAGCCGGCTCCCTCTGCGGGCGCAACATCTCGAGCGAGACGAGCTCCACGATCGGCCAGCAGCGGCAGTTCAACTACGCGTTGAGGCCGATGCCGAAGGAGGAGTTCGTCCGGATGATGACGACGGACCTGCCGGAGGCGCCGGTTTACTTCGCGCGCGACGTCGCAATCAACCGCGACGGCGCGTCCGAGTTGGCGGAGCTACCCGACCCGGCGGCCCTGGGAGCTCGCGACCTCGAAGCGCTTCAGAAGAAGGGCGCAGTCGTCCTCGACACGCGGCCCGCCGCGCAGTACGGCGCCGGCCACGTTCCCGGCTCGCTCAACATCGGGCTCTCGGGGCAATTCGCCTCCTGGGCGGGGGCCTTGATCTCGCCGCAGGCTCCCATCCTTCTCGTATCCGAAGAGAAGGACCAGGTCCTCGAGGCGCGCACGCGCCTCGCGCGCGTCGGGGTCGAGAACGTCGCCGGGTATCTCGCGGGCGGACTGCTCGAGTGGCATCGCGCGGGGCTGCCGCTCGCAACTACGGAGCAGATCGGCGTCGAGGAGCTCGATGCGCGCATTCGGGAAGGCCTCGCGGGCCGCGTCGTCGACGTGCGCCGGCCGGGAGAGTGGCAGGCGGGGCACATCGTGGACGCCGTGCACGTCCCGCTGAGCACGCTCGGAGAGCGCGCGGCGGCGCTCCCGAAGGATCAGCCGGTCGCGCTCATCTGCGCAGGCGGGTACCGCTCCTCGATCGGGACGAGCATCCTCGAGCAGCAGGGCTTCACGAAAATCACGAACGTCGTCGGCGGCATGGCGGCGTGGAAGACCGCCAACCTCGAGGTCGCGGCGTAGACGGGGTCAGGTCTCCACCCTGCCACATACGGGGCCAGGTCTCCACTTGCCACATACAGGGCCAGGTCTCCGAGCACCCCTCGGGAATTCCTCGCTATCATTTCAGTCTCCTTGGCCCTCTCCGGCGGCTCCCGGCTCGGCCCGTACGAGATCGTGTCTGCCCTCGGTTCCGGCGGAATGGGAGAGGTTTACCGGGCCCGGGATTCCCGGCTCGGCCGCGAGGTGGCCATCAAGGTCCTTCCGGCAGAGCTCGCGAACGAGGCCGACCGTCTCTCGCGATTCGAGCAGGAGTCGCGCTCCGCCTCCGCGCTCAACCATCCGAACATCGTCACGATCTACGACGTCGGGCGGGACGGCGCCGTCTCGTACATCGCGATGGAGCTCGTCGAGGGACGGTCGCTGCGGGAGCTCACCGCCGCCGGGCCGTTGTTGCCGCTCCGCCGCGCGCTCGCAATCGGGACGCAGATCGCCGAAGGGCTCGCACGCGCGCACGCCGCCGGGATCGTCCATCGGGATTTGAAGCCCGAGAACGTCATGGTGACGGAAGACGGCCTCGTCAAGATCCTCGACTTCGGCCTCGCGAAGCTCTCGCTCCGCGAGGAGAGCGGCGGCGACAGCATGATGACGACTCTCGCCGGCGGAACGAGCCCGGGAGTCGTCCTCGGCACCGTCGGCTACATGTCGCCCGAGCAGGCCGTCGGGCGCGCCGTCGACTTCCGGTCCGACCAGTTCCCGCTCGGCGCGATCCTGTACGAGCTCGTCACGGGAGTGCGTGCCTTCCAGAGGCCGAGCGCCGTCGAGACGCTGTCGGCGATCCTGAGGGACGAGCCCGCGCCGCTCGCCGCGGTTGCCCCGCAGGCGCCGGAAGGACTGCGGTGGATCGTCGAGCGCTGCCTGGCAAAAGAGCCGAAGGAGCGTTACGCGTCGACGCGCGACCTCGCCCGCGACCTCGCGAACCTGCGTGACCGGTCGCCGCAGGCCGCCGTCGCCCCGCCCGTTCCTCCGCGGGCCGAGGTCTCTTCGGCGCGATCGCTCTTCCCGACGAAGTGGGCGCTCGCGGCGCTCGGGCTCGCGGCGCTGGCCGCCGCGGCCTCCGTTTTTCTGCGGCCGCACTCCGCGGCGCCGCCGGCCGAGCGGTCCATCGCGATCCTGCCCTTCCAGAACCTGGGGGCAGCGACGGACGACGAGTACTTCGCCGATGGAATGACCGAATCGCTCATCACGGACGTGGCCAAGAGCAAGGGCCTCGTGGTGATCGCCCGCAACAGCGTGTTCGCCTACAAGGGACGGCCCGTCGACCTGCGCAAGGTCGCGCGGGAGCTCGGCGTTCGCTACGTGCTCGAGGGCAGCGTGCAGCGGGCCGGGGGCGCCGTTCGGATCAACGCGCAGCTCGTCGACGCTGCGACCGGCCAGCACCTGTGGGCCGAGAAATACGACCGGCCGCTGACCGACATCTTCGCGCTCCAGGACGACATCTCGAATCGAATCGCTGGCTCACTCGAAATCGCCCTCGGGTCGAAGAGCTCGCGCGAGACCAGTCGTCGGACCGGCAACGTCGACGCGTACGACGCGTACCTGCGCGGGGTCTCGCACACGCACGGCCTCGAGCGCTCCGATCTCGCGGCGTCCATCGCGATGTTCGAGCGCGCCGTCGCGCTCGACCCGGGCTTCGCCGCGGCGCACGCCGCCCTGGGAAGCGTCTACGCGAGAAAGTTCTTCGACGAGGATCCGTCGCGGGAGTGGGAAGAAAAGGCCGGCTCGGAGATTCGTCAGGCGCTCTCGCTCGACCCCGACCTGCCCGAAGCCTGGGTCGCCCGCGGAAACCTCGAGTGGACGCTGGCGAACGGCTTTCCGCACGAGGCCGCGGTCGCCGACTTCCGCCGCGCGCTCCGGATCAATCCGAGCCTCGCGGACGCCCGGCGGTTCCTCGGCCGCGTCTACTACCACGTCGGGTTGTTCGACAAGGCGCTGGAGGAGTTCCAGCAGGCCCTGCGCGTCGATCCGAACGACGAGTGGGTCGTCTCGCGGATCGGCAACGTGTACCTGTACCAGGGAGAGTACGAAAAGGCGGTGACGCAGTACGACAAAGTCCCGAAGCTTCAGACCGCCGGCGAGCGGTTGCTCGCACTGTCGTACCTCGGACGACAGGACGAGGCACTTGCGGCCGCGGAAGGCCGTATCGCCGAGAACGCCGCCGACTACGACGTCCTGGCGGTCGAAGCCATCTTCCTCGCGCGCAAGGGAGATCGGGCCGGGGC
>DASYUL010000066.1:0-17017 GCA_036001245.1 Thermoanaerobaculia bacterium | reverse complement strand
TGATGGCCGGCAACCTCACCGGGCAGGTGCGCAACATCGCGGAGGTGACGACGGCGGTCGCGACCGGAGACCTCTCGAAGAAGATCACGGTCGACGTCAAAGGCGAGATCCTGGAGCTCAAGGACACGATCAACACGATGGTCGACCAGCTCTCGTCCTTCGCGGCGGAGGTCACCCGCGTCGCCCGCGAGGTCGGAACCGAAGGAAAGCTCGGCGGCCAGGCGGACGTTCGCGGGGTCGCGGGAACGTGGAAGGACTTGACCGACAGCGTCAACTTCATGGCCGGCAACCTCACCGGGCAGGTTCGCAACATCGCAGAGGTGACGACCGCCGTCGCGACCGGAGACCTCTCGAAGAAGATCACCGTCGACGTCCGCGGGGAAATCCTGGAGCTCAAGGACACGATCAACACGATGGTCGATCAGTTGCGCTCCTTCGCCTCGGAGGTCACGCGCGTCGCCCGCGAGGTCGGAACCGACGGAAAGCTCGGCGGCCAGGCAGACGTGCGCGGAGTCGCGGGAACGTGGAAGGACTTGACCGACAGCGTCAACTCGATGGCGGGCAACCTGACGAGTCAGGTCCGCAACATCGCGGCCGTGACGAAGGCCGTCGCCACCGGCGACCTCTCGAAGAAGATCACGGTCGACGTCAAGGGCGAGATCCTGGAGCTCAAGGACACGATCAACACGATGGTCGACCAGCTGTCGTCCTTCGCGTCGGAGGTCACCCGCGTCGCCCGCGAGGTCGGAACCGAAGGAAAGCTCGGCGGCCAGGCGAAGGTCGAAGGCGTCGCCGGAACGTGGAAGGACTTGACCGACAGCGTCAACTTCATGGCGGGCAACCTGACGTCGCAGGTCCGGAACATCGCGGCCGTGACGACCGCCGTCGCGACGGGAGACCTCTCGAAGAAGATCACGGTCGACGTCAAGGGCGAGATCCTGGAGCTCAAGGACACGATCAACACGATGGTCGACCAGCTCCGCTCCTTCGCGTCGGAGGTCACCCGCGTCGCCCGCGAGGTCGGCACGGAAGGAAAGCTCGGAGGCCAGGCCCGCGTCGAAGGAGTTTCCGGAACGTGGAAAGACTTGACCGACAACGTCAACTTCATGGCGGGCAACCTGACGTCGCAGGTCCGCAACATCGCCGACGTGACCAAGGCCGTGGCGAACGGCGACCTCTCCCGGAAGATCACGGTCGACGTCAAGGGCGAGATCCTCGAGCTCAAGAACACCGTCAACACGATGGTCGACCAGCTCTCCTCGTTCGCGGCGGAGGTCACGCGCGTTGCCCGCGAGGTCGGCACGGAAGGAAAGCTCGGCGGCCAGGCCAAGGTGAAGGGCGTGGCAGGCACGTGGAAGGATCTGACCGACAACGTCAACTCGATGGCGAGCAACCTCACGAGCCAGGTCCGCGGCATCGCAAAAGTCGTGACCGCGGTCGCCAACGGGGATCTCAAGCGCAAGCTGACGCTCGAGGCCAAAGGAGAGATCGCCGCGCTCGCTGACACGATCAACGGGATGATCGACACGCTCGCGACCTTCGCCGATCAGGTCACGACCGTGGCCAGGGAGGTCGGCGTCGAGGGCAAGCTCGGCGGACAGGCGAGCGTGCCCGGCGCGGCCGGGACCTGGAAAGACCTCACCGACAACGTCAACCAGCTCGCCGCCAACCTGACGACTCAGGTGCGCGCGATCGCGGAGGTCGCGACCGCCGTCACGAAGGGCGACCTCACCCGGTCGATCAAGGTCGAGGCGTCGGGCGAGGTGGCGTCGTTGAAGGACAACATCAACGAGATGATCGTGAACCTCAAGGACACGACGTCGAAGAACAGCGAGCAGGACTGGCTGAAGACGAACCTGGCCAAGTTCAGCCGGATGCTGCAGGGGCAGCGGGACCTCGAAACGGTCGGAGAGCTCGTCCTCTCGGAGCTCGCCCCGGTCGTGGCGGCGCGGTCCGGTCTGCTCTACACGCTCGACGGATCGGGGGACGAGCCGCAGCTGACGCTGCTCGCGAGCTATGCGTGCAAGGAGGCGACTCTGTCCCGCAAGCTGAAGCTCGGAGAAGGGCTGATCGGCGAGTGCGCGCGGCAGAAGGAAAAGATCCTTCTCGCGAATCCGCCCCGCGACTACCTGCCGATCTCGTCGGGCCTCGGCGAGGCGCCTCCCGCTCACATCATCGTGCTGCCGGTTCTCTTCGAGGGGCAGGTCAAGGGCGTCCTGGAGCTCGCCTCGTTCGAGCGCTTCTCGACGGCCCACCAGGCGCTCCTGCAGCAGCTCGCGGAGACCATCGGCATCGTCATCAACACGATCGAGGCGAACACGCGAACGGAAGATTTGCTGGAGCAGTCCCAGTCGCTCGCGGGCGAGCTCCAGAGCCAGCAGGAGGAGCTGCGGCAGACGAACCAGCAGCTGGAGGAGAAGGCGGCGCTGCTCGCGGAACGGAACGTCGAGGTCGAGAGAAAGAACCAGGAGGTCGAGCAGGCGCGTGTCGCGCTCGAGGAGAAGGCACGGCAGCTCGCGCTGACGTCCAAGTACAAGTCGGAGTTCCTTGCGAACATGTCGCACGAGCTCCGGACGCCGCTGAACAGCCTTCTCATCCTCTCCGACCAGCTGTCGCGCAACACCGACGGCAACCTGACCCCCAAGCAGACCGAGTTTGCGAAGACGATCCACGCGTCGGGCAAGGACCTCCTGAACCTGATCAACGACATCCTCGACCTCTCGAAGATCGAGTCGGGGACCGTGGTCGTCGACGTGAGCGAGCTGCGCTTCAACGACCTCGCGGACTACGTCCAGCGCACGTTTCGGCACGTCGCCGAGGTCAAGGGCCTGGAGTTCCAGGTCGAGATGGGTGCGGGAATCGGCCGATCCGTCTTCACCGACCCAAAGCGGCTCCAGCAGGTCATCAAGAACCTCCTTTCGAACGCGTTCAAGTTCACGGAGCGCGGCCGCGTGTCCTTCCGGGTGGAATCGGCGTCCCGCGGGTGGAGGCCGGACTGCGAGACGCTGAACCGCGCCCGCTCGGTGCTCGCCTTCTCAGTCACCGACTCGGGCATCGGAATCCCCGCCGACAAGCAGCACATCATTTTCGAGGCCTTCCAGCAGGCCGACGGCTCCACGAGCCGCAAGTACGGGGGAACGGGCCTGGGTCTCGCGATCAGCCGCGAGATCTCACAGCTCCTGGGCGGCGAGATCCGGCTGACGAGCACTCCGGGGGAAGGGAGCACGTTCACGCTCTACCTGCCTCAGATCTACACGCTGCCGGCCGCCGCGCGGCCGTCCGTCGAAACGTCGGAGATCGTCTCGGTGATGTCGGACGTCGACGCCGCGCGGCCGGGTCCCGAGCCGGCGCTCGAGTCGGCCGTGCCGGACGACCGAAGGGAGATCGGGCCCGACGACCGGGTCGTTCTGCTCGTCGAGAACGACGAGAGCTTCGTGAGGGTGCTCCTCGACGAAGCGCGCGAGCACGGATTCAAGGCGCTCGTGGCGACCACCGGCGTCGAAGGAATCGCGCTCGCCCACCAGTTCAAGGTGGACGCGATCACGCTCGACATCCAGCTGCCGGTCATCGACGGCTGGCGAGTGCTCGACCGGCTGAAGAGCGACCTCTCCACCCGGCACATCCCCGTCGCGATCGTCACCACCGAGGAAGACGGGGCAACCCGCGGGTACCCGCTCGGAGCGGTCGAGGTGCTGAACAAGCCGATCGCGTCGAAGGAGCCTCTGGACGAGCTTTTCGCCTCGTTCGACCGTTTCCTCGCGAGTCCCGTCCGCGCGCTCCTCGCCGTCACCCCGGCCGCCTCACCGGCCGCCGAGGTCCTCGGTTTCGGCGCCGACGGTCCGGTCCGGACGGTCACCTTTACCAACGGCCTGGAAGCGCTCGGCGCCCTCGATGAGCGCCGGTTCGACTGCGTGCTGGTCGAGCCGGTCCCCGGAGACTTCGAGAGCTTCGAAACGACCGCCGAGATCCTGCGCCAGTGCGGACCCCGCCGCATCCCCACGGTCCTCTACACGCCGCGCCCCCTCGCCGAGAGCGAAGAAGCAGAGCTCGCGCGCATCGCGCAGGGTCTGACCGTCCGGACGGTACGGTCGCTCGAGCGCGTGCTCGACCAGGTCGCCCTCTATCTCCACGTGCCGGTCGGCGAGCTCCCGCCCGCGAAGCGGCAGGTCCTCGAGACGCTCTACGCCTCCGACGCCATTCTCGCGGGCAAGCGGGTCCTGCTCGTCGACGACGACATCCGGAACATCTTCGCGATGACGAGCGTGCTCGAGCGACAGAACATGCAGGTGTTCTCGGCAGAGACCGGGAAAGAGGCGATCGAGAAGCTCGACCGCGCCGACATCGACATCGTCCTGATGGACATCATGATGCCCGAAATGGACGGCTACGACACGATGCGGGAGATCCGGAAGAAGGAGCGATTTCGCGGTCTCCCGATCATCGCGGTGACGGCGAAGGCGATGAAGGGCGACCGCGAAAAGACCATTCAGGCGGGCGCGTGGGACTACCTCGCGAAGCCGGTAGACACCGAGCAGATGCTGTCGGTCCTGCGGTCCTGGCTGCACCGGTGAAGACCGCATGTCTGTCATTCCGAGGAGCGAAGCGACGAGGAATCTGGCGCGACTCGAACTGCCAGATCCCTCGCTTCGCTCGGGATGACGGCGTCGAGCGCTGATGGAAGACAAGGTCAACATCCTCGCGGTCGATGACAGCGCGGAGAAGCTCCTCGCGGTCTCGGCGCTGCTCTCGGAGTTGAACCAGAACGTCGTCACCGCGACCTCGGGCCGCGAGGCCCTGCGCCATCTCCTGCGCCAGGAGTTCGCCGTCGTACTGCTCGACGTGAACATGCCCGGGATGGACGGCTTCGAGACCGCGGCGCTCATCCGCCAGAGGAGGAGCTCCGAGCACACCCCGATCATCTTCATCACCGCCTACGGGGACGAGACCCATGCGAACCGCGGGTACTCGCTCGGCGCGGTCGACTACATACTCGCGCCCGTCGAGCCCGAGGTCCTGCGCACGAAGGTCGGCGTCTTCGTCGAGCTCTTCCGGAAGACCGCGCAGGTCAAGCACCAGGCCAAGTCGCTCGAGCAGAAGGCCCGGCAGCTCCAGCGCCTGACCGAGGCGTCCCTTGCGATCAACTCCGCGCTTTCGCCCGATCGGATGCTCCACGTCGTGGCGGACCTCGCCCGCGACATCCTGGGCGCGCACCAGGCCGTCGCCCTCGCCGCCGCCGAGCAGAAGTGGTCCGAGAGCAAGACGGCCGTGTCGCTGTCGCCTCGCTACGAGCTGGAAGGTGAGAGACCGGTGCTCCGCGACCGCGAGGCGGTAGTGTCGCTCCTCTCCTGGCTCCGCCGCCCCATCCGGCTCGCGCCCCGCGACGGCGCCCGGACGTCCGAGTGGCTCCAGTTCTTCGAGAGCGGCCGGCCGGCGGAGCTCGGATGGCTCGCTGCGCCGCTGACCGGCCGCGACGGCCGCAACATGGGACTTCTGCATCTGCTGGAGAAGGTGGACGGCGAGTTCACGCCCGAGGACGAAGCGGTGCTGACGCAGCTCGCGCAGATGAGCTCCGTCGCGATCGAGAACACGCTGAACGCGGAAGCCCGCGAGGCCAACCGCATCAAGGACGAGTTCCTGACGACGCTCTCCCACGAGCTCCGGACGCCGCTGACGGCGATCCTCGGCTGGACCCGGGCGCTTCAGTCCGGTCCCCCGGACGCGAAGCAGACGACGCGTGCGCTCGAGGTCATCGAGCGCAACGTGCTCGCGCAGACGAAGCTGATCGACGATCTTCTCGACGTCTCGCGGATCATCACGGGCAAGCTGCGGCTGTCCGTGCGCGCGGCGCGGCTCTCATCGATCATCGAGGCGGCCCTGGAATCGATGCGGCCGGCCGCGGAGGCCCGCGAGATCGAGATCCGTTTCTCGAGGGACGTTCCGGCGGACGAGGACGAGTTGATCGGCGATCCCGACCGGCTGCAGCAGGTTTTCTGGAACCTGATCTCGAACGCGATCAAGTTCACGCCTCCCCGGGGGCGGGTCGAGGTGCGCCTCTCGAGAATCGGCTCGCAGTTCGAGATCCGCGTGACCGACACGGGGCGCGGAATCCGGCCGGAGTTTCTCCCATCGGTCTTCGAGAGGTTCCGGCAGGCCGACAGCACGACGACCCGTGCTCACGGCGGCCTGGGAATCGGGCTCGCGATCGTCCGGCATCTGGTCGAGCTGCACGGCGGGTCGGTGTCCGCGTCGAGTGACGGAGAGGACCGCGGCGCGACCTTCTCGGTCCGTCTGCCCGCGGTCGCCCTCGGGGTGACGGCGCTCGAGCGCGATCGTGCGACGGCAACCCCGGTCGCGCCGTCCCGCGCCGGCGGGACGTTCGACCTCCGCGGTTGCCGCGTCGTCCTGGTGGAGGACGAGCCGGACGGGCGGGAGCTCCTCGCCGAGTCGCTCCGAAAGGCGGGGGCGGACGTCGTGGCGGTCGGCAGCGCGGCGGAAGGGTTCCAGGCGATCCGGCGATCTCCCCCCGACGTCCTCGTGAGCGACATCGCGATGGCGGACGAAGACGGCTACTCGCTCGTCCGACGCGTGCGCCTGCTCGCGCCGGAGAACGGAGGACGGGTGCCGGCGATCGCGGTCTCCGCGTACGCGCGCGAGGAAGACCGCCTCCGGGCGCTCGCCGCGGGATTCCAGCTGCACGTCGCCAAGCCGTTCGACCCTGCCGATCTCGTCGCTCTGGTCGCGCGCCTCGCGCGGCGCGGCGTCGTCGCACGCCCCCGGGCCGCCGCCCCCGCGCCCGCGACGGCCGCCTCCGAAGCGAGCCCCCGCGGAGAACCCGCGCTGTTGCGGGTCCTCGTGATCGAGGACGACGGCGACTCACGCGAGGGTCTGCGCAATCTGCTCCAGGTCTGGGGACACGACGTCGACGTCGCCGAAGATGGGGCCCGCGGTATCGAAAAGGCGGTCTTACTCCGGCCGAGGGTCGCATTGATCGACGTGGGCCTTCCCGGAATGGACGGCTATGCGGTCGCGTCCCGCCTCCGCGAGCTCCTCGGTCAGGACGAGATCTTCTTGATCGCGGTCACCGGGTTCTCGCAGGCCGAGGACCTCCAGCGGGCGGTCGAATCGGGATTCGACGCTCACCTCTCGAAGCCCATCAACTATTCGCGGCTCTCGTCCCTGCTCGCGGAGGGCAACTTCCGGAAGGCGTCTCCTCCGTATCCGATTCAGTCGAGTACGAGCGGATAGAGCAGGGCCACCGCCGTCACGACGACGGCGATCGCGATCATGTCGAGCAGGATCCCCGCCTTCGCCATCTGCCGCGCGTTCACCTGCCCGGAACCGAACACGATGGCATTCGGCGGAGTCGCGACCGGCAGCGCGAAACCCGCCGACGAGGCGAGCGCCGCCACGAGCATCAGCGCGAGCGCCGGTTCTTCGACCGCGGGCGCGAGCGAAGCGGCGATCGGCATCGCCATCGCGGCGACCGCGGTGTTCGATGCGAGCTCGGAGAGCACGAGCACGAGGGCCGCGAGACCCGCGTAGACGACGATCGACGGGTAACCGGCGAGAGCTTCCATCTTTCCCCCGAGCCAGCGCGCGAGGCCGGTCGACTCCATCGCAGCGGCGAGCGACAGGCCGCCGCCGAAGAGAAGGAGGACTTCCCACGGGATCTCTTTTGCCTCGCGCCAGGTGAGGAGCGGCCGGGTCACGGCCGGCGGCCGCGAGCCGTCGGCAACGACGAAGAGGAGGAGCGCTCCCGCGAGCCCGACGGATGCGTCGGACAGGCCCGGCGCGAGGTCCGCGAGTCCGGGGAGCGTGAATGCGCCGAGGTCCTTCCGTTCGCGAAGGAGCCAAGCGGCAACGGTCAGAAGGAACACCGCGACCGTGCGCGCCTCGCCTCCCCGGAGCGGACCGAGAGCGGCGCGACGCTCGGTGAGAATCCGCCGCGCCTCCGGGCCGAGATCGACCTTGCGGCGGAAGAGCAGGAACACGAGAAGGAGCCAGCAGAGTGGAAGCAGGACGACGACGATGGGGGTGCCGATCAGCATGTATTCGGCGAAGCTGACCTCCCGGCCGGCGAGCTGTTTGGCGGCGCCCGCGAAGATCAGGTTCGGCGGCGTTCCGACGAGCGTGCCGATCCCTCCGATCGACGCGGCATA
The DNA here is from genome assembly GCA_036001245.1 of Thermoanaerobaculia bacterium. Taxonomy (GTDB): domain Bacteria; phylum Acidobacteriota; class Thermoanaerobaculia; order UBA5066; family Gp7-AA6; genus Gp7-AA6. The sequence continues at coordinate 8,858 of DASYUL010000066.1, read as the reverse complement.
CGCGACGCCGAGCATGAGCGCGGTCCGGCCCTCGTCGGCCGCGCGGCCCGATCCAAAGAGCGCTCCGACGGCAAGCGCGATCGGATATATCATTGCGGCGGTGGCCGTGTTCGAGATCCACATCGAGACGAACCCCGTCGCGACCATCACCCCGAGCACGACTCGCCGCCCTCCCCCGCCGATCGCCGAAACGATCGCGTACGCGAGGCGCGAGTGGGCGTTCCAGCGCTCGAGCGCGGCCGCGAGCAGAAAACCGGCGAGGAAGAGGAACACGAGCTCGTTCGCGTACGGCGCGGCGGCGTCCTTCGCCGAAGCGACTCCGAGGACCGGAAAGAGGACGAGCGGCAGAAGGGACGTCGCGCCCAAGGGTACGGGCTCTCCGATCCACCAGACCGCCATCCACCCGGCGAGACCGAGCACGTTGGCAGCCGCCGGCGAGATCGCAGCGGGCGCGATGAACCGAAGAAGGAGCCACACTGCGGGCCCGGCCGCGAGGAGCGCCGCCCGCCACGTCACGGAGTCTCCGTCGGGAAGCTCGTCAACCGAGCGAAGAATAACTAGGGAACGGCGGGAGTGGCAGGGGGAGGCGTCGGGGAATGCCCCTTCTCGTACAGATGGAGTCGCGCGAGCAGCCAGTCCCGAAGCGGCTCCCGATGGCCTTCCCGCGTGCGGACCTCGTAGAGTTTTCCGCTCTCCTCGGATTTCGAGGCGATGCCCAGGACGAACTCCGTCGCGGTCTGAACCCGCTTGCCGGCGAAGCGAAGCTTCGTGGCGAGGTGAGCGCTCGCGCGGCTTCCCGCGTACTCCCTGCCGTTTCGGACGAAGACGCCGTCGGACCTCCTGACTTCGCCCAGCAGGAAATCGATTTTTGTCTGTTCGTCGGCGGGACGGATCGGACCCTTCGCGATTCCCTGAGATGCGATCGTAAGGAAGAGCGACACCCCCAGCCAAACGATCCTGGAACCTGGGACCTGGAACCTGGAACTTCTCATCACGCCCCGCAGTAGTCGTTGACGAGCTCGAGAAGCGCGTCCAGGTGGATCGGCTTCTTGAGGTAATCGGCATGCAGCGTGCGGGCCTTGTCCGCGGCGCGCCCGTCGGCCGTCATGATCACGACCGGGATCGACGAGAGCTTCGGGTCGCGCAGCTGTTCCGAGCGGAACTCCCACCCGTTCATGATGGGCATCATGAGGTCGAGGAGAATCACACAGGGGCGCTCCTCGCGCGCCCGCGCGAGCGCGACCTCGCCGTTCTCGGCGGGCCAGCAAGTGTAGCCGGCGTCGTCCAGGACGGTGCAGATACCCTTCCGCAGATCCGGGTCGTCCTCGACCACGAGCACACGAGCAGCCATCGATGATCGCGGGGTGTTTTGCAAGATCTATGCACGCGGAATCGCGCTGGATGACCGCGGCCCGCGGCGCCGTCAGCGCGCGGCGGACGCGGGCCCGGACGACGAATCGAGGTGATCGGGATCGGAGCAGTAGTGGGCGACGGTCTCGAGCAGCTGGTGAAGGTGCACCGGCTTGCGGAGGAAGGAAGACAGGGCCAGCCGGCGGGCCTCCGCTTCGCCATTCGCGATCCCCGTGAATCCGACGACCGGGATGTGCGCCGTCCGCGGGTCCAGCAACTGCCGGCGGCGGAACTCCTGGCCGTCCATTCCCGGCATCTTCAGGTCGAGGAGGATCAGGCACGGCGTCTCGCCGGACTCGAGGAGCCGAAAAGCCTCCTCACCGTCTCGGGCGGTCAGGACGCGAAACTGCTCCTCTTCGATCACGTCGCGCAGGACGTCGAGCAGGTCCGCGTCGTCGTCGACGACGAGAACCGTCTTATGGTCCGAGCTCGTGTATCCGGATGACATTGATGAAAATGCTACCAAAGGGAGCCGCTGTCATCCTGAGCGAAGCGGATCTCTTCCATTCAAAGAGGTCCTTCGTCGCTGCGCTCCTCAGGAGAACATTCGGAGATCGGAAAGTGGTGAGCCGCGAAGGACTCGAACCTTCAACCTAGAGATTAAGAGTCTCTTGCTCTACCAATTGAGCTAGCGGCCCACCGGGAACGCGGAGAATAGACGATCGGGTCGGACGCGGCAAGGTCCGTCGCTCTCGCTCGGTCGGGATCTGCTCGCGCACCGGCGAGCAGCTCGCCAAACACCGGCTCGACCGAAGTAAGGCCCGCAGGGCTGTCCCCGCGAAAATAAGGAGGCGGGTGCAGACCCCTTCGGGATCTGTCCCCGCGACTTATCCTCCGCCCACGAACTCGACGACCTCGAGCTCGTCGCCCTCTTCGAGGAGCGTCGAGTCGTAGACCGCCTTCGGAACGATCGCGCGGTTGCGCTCCACGGCAACGCGCGGCGTGGAGACGCCGAGAGCTCCGAGGAGCGCCGCGATGGACGTTCCCGTCGGAAAGGAGCGCTCGTCTCCGTTGACGCGCACGCGCACGCTCTCCACGGGGATCGCGCCGGAGCTCACGCGCCCCTCCTCACCGGGTACTGGATTTCCGTCGAGCCCGTCGGCGAAGTCAGCCGCACGACCGCTGCCGCGGCGCCCGAGGGAATCTCCGGCATGAGGAAGGCGACCGCGCAGCCGCCGTCCGGTCCGGTCTTGCCCTGGAACACCGGGACCGCCTTTGCGGCCGAGATGACCCGGATCTGCACCGACGCGCTCGAGACGGGTCGCCGCGAGATCGAGAGCTCCGCGCGCAAACGCAGGTCTACGCGCTTCCCGGAGACGAACACCGGCGCGGGAGAAAAAGTGAGATCGATCTGCTCCGGACTGACCTCGGAAGCGAGGTAGTCCAGAATCACCTGGTCCAGCGTGCGGTCGCCGGAGGCCCTCGGGGATTCAGACGCGCGACGCGGGGGGGACAGACGGGGCGTCGTGGTCTCGCGCACCTCCGACGTTCCGGAGGCGGGAGTCGGCCGGGCGCCGCCGAGAGCCATGTCCTCAGGCACGCGCAGCGATCCGTCGGGAGACTCGAAGCTTCCTTCGCGGACGGCCGCGATCAGCGTGCGGTGCTGCTGCTCCATGAGCTCCCGGACGGCGCGCTCGTCGCCCCCGTCGCGAAGCGCCTCGGAATACGGCGTCCGCTTGCCCCCGAGAATCTCGCCCCCGGCGTAGACGAAGGATTCGACGTAGGGATGCCGGTCGCCGCGGTCCTCCGTCTGAACGTGGAAGACGCGATCCCGATGCTTGACGTCGGTGTTGTACCCGGTGATCACAGCGAAATTGTAGCTTTCAGCTCTCAGCTTCCGGGGCCCTCGCCGAGTTCTGTTCGGCTGACAGCGGATCGCTGATCGCTGATCGCTCGTCAGACCAGCTCGAACTGGGCGGTGAAGTGCCGCAGGACGGGCGCCTGCCGCACGATTCGCACGCCGCGGAGCTTCTCGGGCTCGCGGTGGAGGCGCTTGACGACCTCGGCCGTGTACTCCAGGTGGGAGTTCGTGTACACGCGCCGGGGAACGGCGAGGCGCACGAGGTCCAGGTCGGGCAGAATCTCGCGCCCGGGCCGGCCCGGGTCCGGCTTACCGAACATCACCGCGCCGATCTCGACCGCCCGGATGCCCCCCTCGCGGTACAGCGCGATCGTCAGCGCTTCGCCGGGATACTCGTCAGGCGAGAGGTGAGGGGCGAAGGCGCGGGCGTCGATATAGACGGCGTGCCCGCCGATCGGCTCGACGACCGGCACTCCGGCGCGCGCGAGCTCCTCGCCGAACGCCGTGACCTGCCCGATCCGGAACGAGAGGTAATCCTCGTCGAGGACCTCGCGCAGTCCGATGGCGATCGCTTCGAGGTCGCGGCCCGCGAGACCGCCGTAGGTCGGAAACCCCTCGATGAGGATCAGCATGTTCTTGAGCTTCTCGACCCACGCCTCCTCGCGCAGGGCGAGGAAGCCGCCGATGTTCGTGAGCCCGTCCTTTTTCGCGCTCATCGTGCAGCCTTCCGACAAGCCGAAGATCTCGCGCACGATCTCCGTGACGCTTCGGCCTTGCTGCCCCGTCTCCCGCTGCTTGATAAACCACGCGTTCTCGGCGAATCGGCAGGCGTCGATCACGAGCGGCACCCGATACTCCGCGCAGAGGTCGTGGGTCGCGCGGACGTTCTCGAGCGAGACCGGCTGGCCTCCCCCCGAGTTGTTCGTCATCGTCAGCATCACGAGCGGGACCCGTCCGCGGTTTTCCTCCAGGCAGCGCTCGAGGCGGACAACGTCCATGTTTCCCTTGAAGGGATGCCTTGTTCGCGGCTCCTTGCCTTCGGGGATGACGAAGTCGAGTGCGACTCCGCCATTGACCTCGACGTTCGCGCGGGTGGTGTCGAAGTGCGTGTTGTTCGGCACGATGTCGCCCGGCCGGAGGACCGTCGAAAAGAGGAGGTTCTCCGCGACCCTTCCCTGGTGTGTGGGGATGACGTGCGGGAGGCCGAAGATGTCGCGGACGGTCTCTTCGAACCGGCGGTAGTTGCGGCCGCCGGCGTACGACTCGTCGCCCACCATGAGTCCGGCCCACTGAACGTCGGACATCGCGGACGTGCCCGAGTCGGTCAGGAGATCGATGTAGATGTCCTCGGAGTTGAGACCGAAGACGTTGTAGCCGGCGCGGCGGAGCGCCTCCTCCCGATCCTCCGGCGAGACCGAACGGATCCGTTCGACGACCTTGACTCGCCAGGGCTCGGGCGACAGCTCGCGCATGGGGAGGTCTATTGCGCGGCTAGAGGCGCCGCAGGATCAGGAAAGCCGTCCCGAGGAGGCCGAGCCCCATGAGTGTCAGCATCGGGAACGAGAGCGTCGGGATCTCGGCCGGCGCCGGTCCGCCGCCGATCGGCGTGAACGTCCGCGTCGCGGTCGGAGCGCCCCCGGTCGCGGTGGCCGTCGGCGTCGGAGTCACCGTTCGAGTCTGGGTGGGCGTCGCGCTCGGCCCGCCCACCACCTGAGTGTTGGTCACCGTCGGCGTCGGAGTCGGAGTCGCCGGCACACCGCACGCTGCCACCATGAGGCTGTACGTTCCCAGCGACGTCTTGGTCTGTGACTGGAAACCTCTGACCCGGACGAAGTACGTCCCCGCGGTCGTGATGTTGAAGCAGAACGTTTCCGTCGGCGGGGCCGGAAAGCCGACGTTGTCGGAGCTGTCGACCGAAATGAGAACGGTGCTGCCGTCGGACGATATGAGGTCCACCACGAGGTCGACGCCGCCGTTCCTTTCCGGATCTCCGTCGGCGCTGATGAAGAGCGTCGAGCCTGCGGGTGCGACCACCGAATAGACGTCCGCATCCGTCGTTGACGTGATTTCTCCGTTGCGGACTCCGATCAGGGCGCCGGAAGCGACGATCGGATTCGCCGTCGCCGGCGTTTCGTTCGGCTCGACCTCCGAAGCCGCGGACGACGTGACGACGACGATGAGCCGGTAGGAAGCGACGGGCGCACCAACGCCTTCGACGCGCAGGAAATAGGTTCCTCCGGCCGTGAGCGTCCGTCCGGCGATCGCGGACGAGAGCTGATTGACGAGCGTCGCGCCGCAGTTGGTCGCGGTCCCGTCGTCGTCGTCCTGCTCGAGTTGCGTCGTCCCGTCGGGGCCGAACAGCCTCAACAGCGAATCGTTCTGGCCCGTCGGAGACGCGCTCGTATCCACGAACGCCCACACGCGGGAGCCCGGCGAAGCGGTGAAGGAGAAGTAGTCGAGATCGCCCCCGGGAGAGATGGACCCGGAGACCGTCTGGCATCCTCCGACCAGCGTCACCGGCGTCGCGGTCGCCGGAGTGTCGTTCGGCTCGGACTCCGGTATCGGCGTCAGCACGAGGGCGGCCGAGTTCAGAAGAACGGCCGCGAGCGATCCGAGACCGGCCAGCAGCGAAACCCGGGCGATCCGCGAGGGCATGCGAGCCTCCTTCCCCGGCGCGTGAGTCTGCACGAAGGTCTTCGTGAAGGTAAAGACTTTTGTCAGGCGACCGTCGTCGAAGCCCGTGCCCGTCGCTTCGACCCACCCAGCACCCGCCGCAAGAATTCCCCGGTGTACGACCCGCGCACTCCCGCGACCGCCTCCGGCGTCCCTTCGGCGACGATCCGGCCTCCCCCGTCGCCGCCCTCCGGTCCGAGGTCGACGATCCAGTCGGCCGTCTTGATGACGTCCAGGTTGTGCTCGATGACGATGACCGTATTGCCCTTTTCGGTCAGGGATCGCAGCACCCCGAGGAGCTTCTGGATGTCGTCGAAGTGGAGACCGGTCGTGGGCTCATCCAGGAGATAGAGCGTCCTTCCCGTCGAGCGCCGGGCGAGCTCGCGCGCGAGCTTGACCCGCTGCGCCTCGCCGCCGGAGAGCGTCGTGGAGGACTGACCGAGCTGGATGTAGCCGAGACCGACCTCGACGAGCGTTCGACAGATGTTCGCGACCGCCGGCACGTTGGCAAAGAGCTCGAGCGCCTGCTCGGCGGTCAACGCGAGGATGTCCGCGATCGACTTGCCCTTGTAGAGGACCTGCAGAGTCTCGCGGTTATACCGCTTCCCTCCGCAGACGTCGCACGTCACATAGATGTCGGGTAGGAAGTGCATCTCGATCTTGATCTGGCCGTCGCCGGCGCACGCTTCGCACCGGCCCCCTTTGACGTTGAACGAAAATCGCCCCGGCGCGTAGCCGCGTGCCCGGGCCTCGGGCGTGCGGGACATGAGCTCGCGGATCGGGTTGAACACGTTCGTATATGTCGCAGGGTTCGAGCGCGGCGTGCGTCCGATGGGCGACTGGTCGATGTCGATGACCTTGTCGATTTCGAAGAGACCTTCGATCCGGTCGTGCTTGCCGGGCCGCTCGGTAGCGCCGTGCAGCGCCCGGGCGAGAGCGCGATAGAGGATGTCGCTGACGAGGGTCGATTTTCCCGATCCGGAAACGCCGGTCACCGCTGTCATCACCCCGAGAGGGAAACGGACGTCGATCGACTTCAGGTTGTGCTCCCTCGCGCCGCGCACGGCGAGCGACCGGCCCGACCCGCTCCGGCGAACCGGAGGGACCGGGATCTCGAGCTCGCCGGAGAGATACCTCGCGGTCAGCGACTCGGGAAAGCGCGCGAGATCGTCCGGCTTGCCCTGCGCGACCAGCCGGCCGCCGTGCACGCCGGCGCCCGGACCGAGGTCGATGATCCAGTCGGCCGAGACGATGGTTTCCTCGTCGTGCTCCACGACGATCACCGTGTTCCCGAGGTCGCGCATCGAGAGCAGCGTGTCGATCAGCTTCCGGTTGTCGCGCTGGTGCAGGCCGATCGAGGGCTCGTCCAGCACGTAGAGAACGCCCATCAGCTTCGAGCCGATCTGCGTGGCGAGACGGATGCGCTGGGACTCCCCTCCCGAGAGAGACGCCGCTCCGCGCGACAGGTTCAGGTACCCGATCCCGACGTTCGCGAGAAAGCCCAGCCGGTCCCGGATCTCTTTCAGGATCTTTCCGGCGATCTCTCGCTCGCGAGGCGTCACCGAGAGCTCGTCGAAGAAGGCAATCGAGTCGACGATCGTCTTGGAGGCGACTTCGTCGATCGAGCGGCCGCCGACCTTCACGGCCAGCGCCTCGGGCTTCAGGCGCCGGCCGTTGCACGCGGGACACGGCTCGGCGGACATGTAGACCTCGAGCTCCGCCCGGTGCTCGGAGTTCTCGGTCTCCCGGTAGCGGCGCTCGATCATCGGGACCAGCCCCTCGAACGACGACCTCCAGTGGTATGCCCCCTTCTCCGCGACCCAGGAGAAGCGGATCTCGTCCTCCCCCGAGCCGTAGAGAATGACGTCGCGCGCGGCCTTCGGGATCTTGGCGTACGGCTGGTCGAGGCGGAACCGGTAGTGCTTCGCGAGCGTCGCCATCTGCCGCGTCCGCCAGTTCGTGGAGCCGGGCTTCAGGATCGCGATCGCTCCGTCCTGGATCGACTTCTCCGGAGAAACGACGAGCCTCTCCGGATCCGCCTTGAGGATCGTTCCGAGACCCGAGCATTTCGGGCATGCGCCGTAGGGAGAGTTGAACGAGAAGAGGCGGGGAGTGATCTCGGTGAGCGACGTGCCGCAGTCGGGACACGCATAGTTCGCGGACAGGACCTCTTCGGGTCCGTCGGCGACCGAGAGGATGACGAGGCCGCCGGAAACGCGCGTCGCCGTCTCGATCGAGTCCGCGAGCCGCTTTCGGTATTCCTCGTCGCGCGCGGGCTTCGCGACCAGGCGGTCGACGACGACCTCGATCGTGTGCTTCTTCTGCCGGTCGAGCTCGGGAGGATCGTCGAGCTCGACCAACTTTCCGTCGATGCGCGCGCGAAGAAAACCCTCCTTGACCATTTCCGCCATCTGCTTTCGGTACTCCCCCTTCTTCCCGGTCACGTAGGGGGAGAGGATCAGGAAGCGGCTGCCCTCGGGCAGCCGCAGCGCGCGGTCGACCATCTCCTGGACGGTCTGCGCCTGGATGGGCCGCCCGCAGTTGGGACAGTGCGGTTGCCCGATCGAAGCGTAGAGGAGCCGCAGATAGTCGTAGATCTCGGTCACGGTTCCCACGGTCGAGCGGGGGTTCTTCGAGGTCGTGCGCTGCTCGATCGAGATCGCCGGCGACAGTCCCTCGATCGAGTCCACGTCCGGCTTCTCCATCTGTTCCAGGAACTGGCGGGCGTAGGCGGACAGCGACTCGACGTACCGGCGCTGGCCCTCCGCGAAGATCGTGTCGAACGCGAGCGACGACTTTCCCGAACCCGAGACGCCGGTGATGACGACGAGCCGGTTGCGGGGGATGTCGCAGTCGAGGTTGCGGAGGTTGTGCTGCCGGGCGCCGCGGATCCGAAGGAATTCCATGGAGGTCGGCATTCTAACGAGTCGATCCGGCGGCCGATCGTTCGTCCGGCCGGCCTCTCGACCTCTTG
>DASYUL010000065.1:0-22457 GCA_036001245.1 Thermoanaerobaculia bacterium | reverse complement strand
ACCGACGAGCTCGCGGCGCGCGTGGTTGCCACGATTCCGATCAGACGCTACGGCCGGCCCGAGGAGATCGGCGACGTTGTCGCCTTTCTCGCGAGCGAGCGCGCGAGCTACGTCACGGGCGCGACGATTCAGGTGGACGGCGGGGCGATCAAGAGCACATTCTGAGACGGGAAACGGTAATCGGGAATCGGTAATCGAAGGGAACGCATGAAACTCAAGCTGCAGGTCGTCACCCCCACGAGAACGGTCGTCGCGACCGAGGCGGACCAGGTGGAGATGCCGGGTGAGCTCGGGTACCTCGGGATCCTCCCCGGACACACGCCTCTCATCACCGTCTTGAAGGCGGGCGTTCTGACGTATCGCAACGGCAGCGACGAACGATCCCTCGCGATCGCAGCGGGCTTCGCGGAGATCGCCAACGATTCCGTCACCGTCCTCGCGGATCGGGCGGAGGAGCCGGGAGAGGTCGACGTCACGGCTGCCGAGCGCGAACGGTCCGGCGCCGAAGAGGAGCTGAAGAGCGCGAGCCGCGATTCCTTGGACGAGATTCGAGCTCGACTCGAGCTCGCGCAGGCCCGCCTGGCGATCGCGAAACGAGGACGCTAGCCGCGGCGGACCGGCGGGCGGCGTTCATCCCGCATTCAGCCGGGAACTACTATTGACGGGTCCATGTTCGCGCCGGAAGATTCGGAGGAGACGAAGGTCCGCGCGGGGACACCGGCGGGCCGGCCGCTCTCTCCCGTCCCCGAGATCTCGGTCGTCGTGCCGGCGCGCGACGAGGCTGCCAACGTGGCTCCGCTCCTCGCGGACGTCTCCACCGCGCTCGACGGGCTCGTCGACTACGAAGTCGTTTTCGTCGACGACGGCAGCGTCGACGGAACCTCGGCCCGTCTTGGCGAGCTCTCGCGTTCTCTCCCGCGCCTGCGCTGGGTGAGCCATCGCTCTCCGTACGGCCAGACCGCGGCGATCTGGACCGGCGTGCGCCTGTCGCGTGCGCCGTGGATCGTCACGCTGGACGGCGACGGGCAGAACGATCCCGCCGACATCCCCCGACTCCTCGAAGTCCGCGCCGCACGCGGCGAGGACACGAGCCTCCTCGTCAACGGACTGCGGCAGCGCCGGCGGGACACCTGGGTCAAGCGCGCCTCTTCGCGGATCGCCAACGGAATCCGCCGCCGGGTGCTGGGCGACGAGACCCCGGATACCGGTTGCGGCCTGAAGCTCTTTCCGCGTGAGGCATTCCTCGCTCTTCCGTTCTTCGATCACATGCACCGATTCCTGCCGGCGTTGATGCGGCGCGGCGGAAGCGAGGTCGTGTCCGTCCCGGTCCGGCATCGGGAGCGCCGGCACGGCCGCTCGCACTACGGAATCCACAACCGTCTGTGGGCCGGGATCGTCGACATGCTCGGCGTCCTGTGGCTCCAGCGCCGCACGAAGCGTCCGGTTCTGGCGGGTATCCCTTCCCCCGGGGGTGATGAGCGCGGCGCCCACGGCGATTCCAAGGAGTAGACGATGAAGATTCCCCCTTTCTGGCTGATCGTCGGGTTCGTGGGCCAGGCGCTCTTTTCGATGCGCTTCATCCTCCAGTGGGTGCAGAGCGAGCGCGCGCGCCGGAGCGTGATACCGATCGCCTTCTGGTACTTCAGCCTCGCGGGCTCGATCGTCCTGCTCGCCTACGCGATCCACCGGCAGGACCCGGTCTTCATCCTCGGTCAGGGCGCGGGCATCGTGATCTATCTGCGCAACCTCTACCTCATCTCTCGGGAGCGACAGGCGGAGAACCGCGCGGCACACGCCCAGGGCGCATGAGCAAAAGCGCCCGGCGGGGGCTTCTCCTCGTCGCGCTGTGGGCGGTCGTGGTCGGAGGAGGCCTCGTCGCTCGTCCCGCCTGGCCGATCGACGAAACCCGATATCTCGGCGTCGCGTGGGAGATGTTCAACCACGGCGAGCTTCTCGTTCCGCACCTGAACGGAGTTCCGTACAGCGACAAGCCGCCGCTTCTCTTCTGGCTCATCGTCGGCGGATGGCACGTTTTCGGCGTCCACGAGTGGTGGGCGCGCCTCGTGCCGGCGCTCTTCGCGCTCGGCTCTCTGTTTCTGACGGCGCGGCTCGCCCGGAAGCTGTGGCCGGACCGGCCCGCCGTCGCCGATGCTGCGCCCCTGCTGCTGCTCTCGACCTTTCTCTGGTCGTTCTACACCACGGTGCTGCTGTTCGACATGATGCTCGTGCTCTTCACGCTCGTCGGAATCCTCGGTCTCGTCCGCGCGGCGCAGGGAGAGCGAGGCGGCTGGCTCCCCCTCGCGGCCGCGACCGCGCTCGGGATCCTGGCGAAGGGACCCGCGATCCTCATCTGGCTCGTGCCCTCGGCGATCTGCGCTCCCTGGTGGTCGGACGGGGCCGCCGCGCGCCCGGGAAGGTGGTATCCGCGCGCCGCCGGCGCATTCGCCGCCGGCATTGCACTCGCCCTCGCGTGGGCGATTCCCGCGGCGCTCTCCGGGGGACGCGCCTACGCCGATGCGATCCTGTGGAATCAAACCGCCGGACGCGTCGCGAACGCGTTCGCCCATCGCCGCCCCTTCTGGTGGTATCTGCCTCTCGCGCCCCTTCTCGTGCTCCCCTGGCTGTTGTGGCCCGCGATCTGGCGGGGCACCTCGGCCCTTCGAAGCATGGCGGCGGAGCGCGGCGTCCGGCTCTGCGCCGTCTGGTCGGCCGCCGCGTTCGTCTCGTTCTCTCTCGTCAGCGGCAAGCAGATCCACTACCTCCTTCCGCTTCTCCCGCCGCTCGCGCTCGTCGGCGCGAGGCTCCTCTCGGCCGGCGAATCACCGGTGCGCCGACGGGGGCTCGCGGGGGTCGCCCTGTGCTTCTTCCTCTTCGGCGCGGTGCTCATGGCCGCGCGTCCCGTTGCGGACGACCTCGCGTTGCCGTACTGGGTGGACGATCTTCCATCCGGAATCGGGATCGCCGTGGCCTCGCTGGGCGTCCTGCTGCTCCTCCTCCGTCCCCGCTCGCGAGTGGCGAGCCTGCAGATCGTCGCGGCGTGCTCGGTCGCGGCGTTGGTCCTGATGCTCGCCGCCATCGGACGAACCGCGACGCCGCTGTACGACGTCGGCCGCGTCGCCCGGTATCTCGGACGGCTCGAGCAGGATGGCCACCCGCTCGCGCACGCGGGAAAGTACCGCGGCGAATACCACTTCGCCGGACGCTTGAAGCGTCCGCTGGAAGTGATCGAATCCAGCGACGTCGAGCGATGGTTCTCGCGGCACCCCGATGGTTACGTCGTCGTCTACTCACGCCGCGCGCTCATCGCGGAGGCCGACGACGAGCTCCGGCACGATTACCGGGGCGGCGTCGTCGCGGTGCGGCACAGCCTCCGAGGTTCAGGTTCCAAGTTTCAAGCTCCAGGCTCCAGGTAGCGCGTTCTTCGACGTGGAACCCGGAACGGGGAACTTGGAACGATTCCATCCCGGCCCGCGCAGCGCCCGGCCGGGCGTCTTGCCGGTCAATTTTCCGCCGTCGACGACGAGGACGCCGTTCACGGCGACGTACCGGAAACCCTCGCTGTATCGGTTCGGGTCCTCGAACGTCGCGACGTCGCGGACCGTCTTCGGATCGAAGACGGCGAGGTCGGCGGCGAAACCCGGTCGCAGGATGCCGCGGTCCTGGAGGCCGGCGCTCGCGGCGGCGAGCGACGTCATCTTCCGGATGGCCTCTTCGAGAGTGAGCACCTTTTCGTCGCGGACGTAGTGTCCCAGGATTCGCGCGGCGGAGCCCCAGCCGCGCGGGTGCGAGTACTCCTTCGAGAACGGCCCGTCGGTCGCCTTCGCCTCCGAGTCCGTGCAGAAGGAAACGAGCGGATGCGCGAGCGCGGTCCGCACGTCCTTCTCGTCCATGATCGCGATGATGCAGGACGCATTCGCCCGGTCCGCGATCACGAGGTCGATCAGGGCGTCTCTCGGGTCCTTCTTCTCGTCCTGCGCGATCGCGGCGATCGTGCGGCCCTCGGACTTCTTGAGGGCGTCGGAGAGCACGGCGGCGACCATGACGCCCTCCGCGCCTCCGGCGCCGAGGTACTGGTTCTCCCAGTCGGTCGCGTCGCGGGCCATGTCCGCCTTCACCCGTTCGCGAGTGGCCGCGTCCGCGAGCCTCTTGAGTAGCGCCTCGCGCCCTCCTTCGCGCACCCACGGCGGCAGACAGGCGTCGAGGCCGTTGGAGGCGCGGTTGTACGGGTATTGATTCGCGGAGACGTCGAGCCCCTCGGCGCGCGCCGCTTCGATCTTCGCAAGGACGTCCGGCATGCGGCCCCAGTTGCGCCGATAGGCGGTCTTCAGGTGCCAGACCTGCGCGCGGATCTTCGCTTCGCGCGCGACCCGGAAGACCTCGTCGAGCGAGGAGTCGATCCGCGACGACTCCGACCGCTGATGGGTGAAGTACGCGCCGCCGTGCGCCGCGGCGACTTTCGCGAGCGCGACGAGCTCATCCGTCGAGGAATAGATGTTCGGGATGTACTGGAGCGACGAGGAAATCCCGAGCGCGCCCTCTCGCATCCCCTGCTCGAGGAGCGCCGCCATCGACGCGATTTCCGTCGAGGTCGCGGGACGGTTCTCCCGGCCGACGACGTACGTGCGAAGTCCGCCCGATCCGATGAACGTCCCGAGGTTGATCGCGGTGCCGCGGCGCTCGAGCGTCCGGAAGTAGCCGTCGAGAGTGCGCCAGTCGGGCCAGACGCCGTATTTCTGGTAGACGTCCTTCGAGTCGTCGATCATCTTCTGGTTGATCGGCGCGATCGAGACGCCCTCTCCGGTGACCTCGGTCGTGATCCCCTGCGTGATCTTCGACGCCGCCCGCGGATCGACGAGGACGTTGTACTCCGACTGTCCGAGGAGGTCGATGAAGCCGGGCGCGGCGACGAGCCCGCGCGCGTCGATGCGCCGGCGAGCCGGCCGCCGGTCGAGGCGCCCGATGGCCGCGATCTTTCCGTCCTTGACCGAGACGTCCGCCACGAACCACGGAGCGCCCGTGCCGTCCACGACGCGCGCGCCCTCGAAGACCAGATCGTCCATCGGGGCAGCGCGCCGAGTCGCGGCCGCAGCGGGCAGAGCCAGGGCGAGGGCGAAGGAGAGAAATTTCTTCATGAGGCGAAAGTCTATGATCCCGCGGCGTATGGCTGATCCCGGGCAACGCGCCGTCGACCTTCTGACCGAGCTCGTCGCGATCCCGTCGGTGACGGGTTCGGAGGAGGCCCTCCTCGCGTTTCTCGAACGGAGGTATGCGTCCTCCGGCTGGACGGTCGACTCGATGGACGTGGCGCCCGATCGGCGCAACCTCTTCGTCCACCGCGGCCACCCGAGCGTGGTCCTGACCACTCACGCGGACACGGTTCCGCCGTTCTTCCCGCCGCGACGGGAAGGCGACGTCCTCGTCGGACGCGGGGCGTGCGACGCGAAGGCGAGCCTCGCCGCCCAGGCGGTCGCGCTCGAAGAGCTCGCGCGCGGGGGAACGGGCGAAGTGGGACTGCTCGTTCTTGTCGGCGAGGAGCGCGGCTCCGACGGCGCGCTCGCCGCCAACCGGCGGCCGCACCTCGCGCGCTACCTGATCGGCGGCGAGCCGACCGGAGGCCGATTCGTCGCCGGGTCGAAGGGATGCCTGCGGATCGAGGTCGAGGCGCACGGCGTCTCGGGACACTCGTCCGAGCCCTCGACGGGCCGTTCCGCGGTCGAGCCGCTCCTCGAGTTCCTGAACGACCTCCGCGCCCTGAAGCTCCCGGATCATCCGACGTTCGGCGCCACGACCATGAACATCGGCGTGCTCGCCGCGGGGACCGCGCCGAACGTCATCGCGGAGAGCGCACGCGCCGAGATCATCTTCCGGACGGGCGAGTCGATCGAGAACCTGCTCGCGCACATCCGACCGATGGCGGAAGGCAGGGTCGACGTGAAAGTCGGCTACCGCTCGGACCCGGTCTCCTTTCGATGCCCCAGGGCGCACCCCGGCGAGATCGTCTCCTTCGCGTGTGATCTCCCGCTCTTGCCGGCCTGGGGCGAGCCGATCCTTTATGGGCCCGGCTCGATCCGGGACGCGCACGGCGCGGAGGAGAAGGTGTCGCTCGACGAGGTCGCCGCGGCCGTCGACGTTTACGTCGGCCTCGTCCGCGGGCTGCTCAACCAGGGAGACTCGTATCTGGCCTCGAGGCGTTAGCTGATAGCTTTCTTCTTTCAGGAGGCTTCCATGCCCGTCTACATGGCCGATCGCAACCTTCCGGGAATCACGATGGAACAGCTCGCGGCCGCACAAAAGGCCGCGATCCAAACGGGGAAGACGATGACGTCGGAAGGAAAGCCGGTGCGCTACATCCGCTCGACCTTCGTTCCCGCCGAATCCCGCTGCATGTGCCTGTTCGAAGCGCCGAACCGGGAGAACGTCCGGGAGCTGAACGAGAAGGCGAACATCCCGTTCACGCGCATCGTGGAGGCGGAGGACCTGACTCCGAGCGCCGGCGCGACCGGGTAACTTTCCGCCCGCGCGTCCGTAAGTCCGACTCCGGGAGCCCGCGATGAAACTGCTGCGCCTCGCTCTCGTCGGCCCGATCCTCGTGCTCGCATTCCGGCCCGCACCGCTCTGCGGGCAGGAGGCCCGGCTCGCGATTCCCTACACGCAGTTCACGCTTCCGAACGGCCTCGACGTCATCCTCCACGAGGACCACAGCGTCCCGCTCGTCGCGGTGGACGCCTGGTACCACGTCGGATCCGCGCGCGAGAAGCCTGGACGCACCGGTTTCGCGCACCTCTTCGAGCACCTCATGTTCGAGGGCTCCGGCCACGTGCCCGAGGGCGACTTCGACAACTGGCTGGAGGCGGCCGGCGGCGACAACAACGGCTCGACCGACACCGATCGCACGAACTACTGGGAGACGGTTCCCTCGAACGCGCTCGAGCTCGCCCTGTTTCTCGAGTCGGATCGCATGGGGTATCTGCTCGCATCGATGAGCCCGGAGAAGGTGAACGGCCAGCGCGACGTCGTCAAGAACGAGCGGCGGCAGTCGTATGAGAACCGCCCCTACGGCATGGCGTTCCTGAAGCTCCCCGAGGAGATGTTTCCTTCCGATCACCCGTACCACTGGCCCGTCATCGGATCGATGGAGGACCTGACGGCGGCGAGCTACGAGGACGTGGTCCGGTTCTTCAAGAACTACTACGGACCGAACAACACCACCCTCGTCGTGGCCGGCGACATCGATCCGGTGGAGGCGCGCCGCCTGGTCGAGAAGTGGTTTTCCGACGTCCCGCGCGGCGCTCCGGTTCCGCCGCTCTCCGCGCCGACGCCGGTCTTGAAAGCCGAGAAGCGGGTCACACTCGAAGACAAGGTGCAGCTGCCTCAGCTCTTCATCGGGTGGCTCACCCCGTCGTATTTCCACCCCGGCGACGAAGCGATGGACGTGCTCGCGCGGGTGCTTGCGTCCGGCAAGAACTCGCGGCTTTACAAGCGGCTCGTCTACGACCTCCAGATCGCGCAGGACGTCTCCGCGAGCCAGAACTCCGCGGCCCTCGGGTCGATGTTCCTCGTCACCGCGACCGCGCGTGAAGGACACGGCCTCTCCGAGATCGAGAAGGTGATCGCGGAGGAGATCGCGAAGATCAAGAACGATCCTCCTGCCACGCGCGAGCTCGAGCGGGCCGTCAACCAGATCGAGTCCGCGTTCTACAGCGCGCTCGAGCGCGTCGGCGGATTCGGGGGAAAGGCAGACCGGCTGAACCTCTACGAGTTCTACGCGGGGCGCCCCGACTACTTCACCGAGGACCTCGCGCGTTACACGTCGCTCGACCCGCGGGACCTGCAGTCGGCGGCGCGAACTTACTTGAAGGACGACGCCCGGCTCGTGCTCTCGGTCGTTCCGGCGGGCAAGAAGTCGCTCGCCGCGGGGAAACCATGAGGCGCGCAACGCGAGCCGTCGCCGCGCTTCTCCTCCTTCTTCTTGCCATCCCTGTTCCGGCGCAGACGGCCGCCGCCGCCACCGCGAATCCCGATCGCTCGAAGCCGCCGGCGCTCGGCCCCGTCCGGCCGCTGAAGCTTCCTCCCGTGCAGAAGCTCTCCCTGGGCAACGGCGTTGCCGTGCTGCTCGTCGAGCAGCACGAGGTTCCCGTCGTCCAGTTGAACGTCGTCGCCCGCGCCGGTGCCGGCGCGGACCCGCGCGACAAGCCGGGCCTCGCCAGCCTGACCGCGGACATGCTCGACGAGGGAGCGGGATCGCGCAGTGCGCTCCAGATCGCCGACGAGCTCGACTACCTGGGCGCCGACCTCCAGGCGCGGGCGGGCTGGGACTCGACCTCGGTGGCCCTGCACGTCCCGCTGAAGAGATTCGCGGCCGCGCTGCCGATCTTCGCGGACGTCGCGCTCGAGCCGACCTTTCCGGCGGCGGAGCTCGAGCGCGTGAGAAAGGACCGCCTGACCGAGCTCCTCCAGCTGCGCGACGAGCCGCGCGCGATCGCGTCGGTTGCGTTCGCGAATGCCCTCTACGGCCGCGACCACCGCTACGGAACTCCCGTCATCGGAACCGAAGCTTCCGTCCGCGGTTTCTCGCGGGCGGATCTCGCGGCCTTCCACGAACGGACGTTCACGCCGGCCAACTCGGCGATCGTCGTCGTCGGGGACGTGACGGCCGCGTTCGTTCAGCGGGAGCTCGAGCAGGCGTTCGGCGGGTGGAAGGCTCCGCCGGGCATCGCGCCGGCGGCGGTCCCTGCCGCTCCGCAGGTGCAAGCCCTCGGAATCTGGATCGTCGACCGGCCCGGCTCGGCGCAGTCGGAAATCCGCATCGGGCGGATCGGTCCGCCGCGTTCGACGCCCGACTACTTTCCGCTCACCGTGATGAATACGATCCTGGGCGGCTCGTTCACCTCGCGGCTCATGCAGAACCTGCGCGAGCAGCACGGCTATGCGTACGGCGCGCGGTCGTCGTTCGACTACCGGCTCTCGACCGGACCCTTCGTGGCGGCCGCCGCGGTCCAGACCGACAAGACCGCGCCGGCGCTCACCGAGTTCTTCAAGGAGCTCGAAGCGATCCGCAAGACGGTGACCGAAGCGGAGGTCGCAAAGGCGAAGAACTACGTCGCGCTCTCGTTTCCGTCGGACGTCGAGACCACTGGCGACCTCGCCGGCAAGCTCGAGGAGCAGTTCGTCTATGGGTTGCCGGACGGGTGGCTCGACTCCTACGTGGCAAAGGTCGGGGCAGTGACGCTCGCGGACGTCAAGCGGGTCGCCGAGCAGTACGTCGACCCGGCCAAAGTGGCCATCGTCGTCGTCGGAGACCGCCAGAAGATCGAGCCCCCGATGCGCGCGTTGAACCTGGGACCCATTCGCGTGCAGTCGGTCGAAGAGGTTTTCGGCGTCGCGAAGAAGTAGCGTGGGGTCAGGCGTGTCAGTTGAAGAAGTAATGGGGTCAGGCAGGGGGTTTGGCCTTTTCGGGCCTCAAAAGGCCAGAATGCCTGCCTGACCCCATGAAGCTCTGGAAAAAGGTGCTCCTCGGACTACTCGCTGCAGTCGGCCTCGTGGCGATCTTCGCCGTCTGGAAGATCGGACCTCGGAACGTCTACGGGCTCGCGCGTTACGGCACCCAGAGGCGCGAAGGGGACCTCCAGGTCGGGGAGCTCGCGCCGGACGTCTCGCTCGTTTCCCTGGACGGAAAGAGCCGCGTTCGACTCGCCGACTCGACGGGCGGCAAGCCGCTCGTGCTCATCTTCGGCAGCTACACCTGACCTCCGTTTCGCCGCTCGGTCGAGCGTGTACAGAAGATCTACCGGGACTACGGTGATCGCGCGCGGTTCCTCACGGTCTACATCAAGGAAGCGCATCCGGAGGACGAGTGGCAGATGGACTCCAACGAGAAGGAAGACGTCTGTTACCCGCAGCCGAGGACGCTCGAACAGCGCGTGGCGATCGCGAACGACTTCGTGAAACGCTTCCACTACGACGTGCCGATTGCCGTCGACGACATGGGCAACGCCGCCGAAAAGGCCTACGCGGGATGGCCGGAGAGGCTGTACGTCGTCGACGAGAGCGGAAAGGTCGCCTTCAAGGGCAAGGTCGGACCGTTCGGGTATCACCCCGAAGAAGTCGAGGCGTGGCTCGCCGCGAGGTTCGGAAGTTCCAAGTTGCAAGTTTCAAGTTCCAGGGAGCGCGAATAGTCGGGCTCTTGGAACCCGGAACCTGGAACTCAGAACCCGCGGGCCGAACTCTTGCACCTCGCTGTTTTCGACGTGAACTCTTCGGAGCGGACGCGCATTCGCCTTCCGGTCGTCCTCAACCGTTCCTCGGGAGGAACGTCCGACGACGAGATCCCGGACCGCATCCGGAAAGCGCTTCGCGCCGCGGGGGCCGACGCCGACGTTCGAACCGCCGCGAGCGGAGAAGAGCTCCTCGCTCTCGCGCGCGAGGCGGCCTCCGGCGAATCGCCGATCGTCGTCGTCGCGGGCGGCGACGGCAGCGTCGGATCCGTCGCCTCGGTCGTCGCCGGCACCGACAAGGCGCTCGGCGTGCTGCCTCTCGGGACGCTCAATCACTTCGCGAAGGATCTCCACATCCCGCTCGACCTCGAGGCCGCGGCGCACAACGTCGTCGAGGGCCTCGCAGCGGAGATCGACGTCGGAGAGGTCAACGGTCGGACCTTCATCAACAACTCCAGTCTTGGTCTCTATCCGCGGATCGTTCGACACCGCGAGGAGTCGCGGCAGAAGCTCGGCTGGGGAAAGTGGCCGGCGTTCCTGTGGGCGACTTTCCACACCCTCCACCGCCACCGTCCGATCGACGTCGCGCTGTCGGTCGACGGCAGCGAGATCCGGCGGCAGACGCCGTTCGTCTTCGTCGGGAACAACTTCTACGAGATGGAAGGGTTCAACGTCGGCACGCGGGCCCGGCTCGATGGCGGAGAGCTATCGGTCTACCTCGCACCGGGTGCGCGGCCGCTCGATCTGGTCGCCTTCGCGCTCCGCGCTCTCCTGGGCCTTCTGCGCGGAACGTCGGGGTTCGAAGTGCTTCGCACGGCCGAGCTCTCGATCCAGCCGCGGAGCGATCCGGTGCGGGTCGCCACCGACGGGGAGCTCGCGATGCTCCGGACGCCCCTGCGATACCGCGTTCTGCCTCGCGTGCTGCGCGTGATCGTTCCGTGAGGACCCTCCTCCACCTGTCGGATCTCCACTTCGGCCGGATCAATCCGGCGACGCTCGGGCCCGTTCTCGAAGCCGCGAAACGCCTCTCGCCGCATCTCGTCATCGTTTCCGGCGACCTGACCCAGCGTGCGCGGCCCGAGCAGTTTCGCGAGGCGCGCGACTTTCTCGCCGCGCTGCCGAAACCCCAGATCGTCGTTCCGGGCAACCACGATGTTCCGCTCTACAACGTTTTCCGGCGGTTCCTGAGCCCGCTCGCGAGCTACCGTCGCTATATCACCGACGACCTCGAGCCCTTCTACCAGGACGAGGAGATCGCCGCGATCGGGATCAACACCGCGAGGTCGTTCACGTTCAAGGGCGGCCGCATCAACGAGGCGCAGGTCGCGCGCGTTCGCGAGAGCCTGTGTGCCCTGCCCCCCGAGACGACTCGGATCCTCGTCACGCATCATCCGTTCGACCTGCCCGAGGGCCGAACCGAAGACGACCTCGTCGGCCGCGCACGGATGGCGATGGAGGAGTTCGTCGCGTGCGGAGCGGACGTCATCGTCTCCGGGCACCTGCACGTCTTCCACACGACACACACGGCGATCCGGTACCGGCTGCCGGGCCGGTCGGCGCTCCTCGTTCAGGCGGGAACCGCGACGTCGACGCGCGAGCGCGAAGAGCCGAATTCCTTCAACGTGCTCCGGATCGACCGACCGCGGATCTCCGTCGAGCGCCACGTCTTCGAGAGCGCGGCGCGAGGCTTCGTCCTCGCGGCTCTCGAGATCTTCGAGAGGATCGGCGAAAGCTGGGAGCGTGTGACGCCGCGCGAGCGCCTGGAGGACGTGGCGGGACTGACCCCTCCGCGATAGACTTTCGCGTCGATGTCGGCGGACGTTCCGGCTCGACGTGGTCCAGGGTCGACGCTGAATTCTCTTGTACCGTCCGGGCGAAAGGCGCTGTCCGGAATTCAGCATTGACCCCTCCGCCCGGACATCTCAGCGTTCGACCACGATAGACTTTTCCACCAGTGTCAACAGGCCGTTTCGGCGCGACGCTGCGGCGTGACGCGTGGTGGGCCGAGCTCCTGCCGGTCGTCGCGCTGCTCGGTCTGTTCGCGGTCTACGCGACGGCGCGCGCGTTCGAAGGTCGTTACTACGAGTGGGGACCCTACCTCTCGCCGTTCTACTCACCCTTGATCGATCCCGGACACCGCTGGTGGCCGTTCTCTCCGGCGCTCTTGATCCTGGCGGGCCCGCTCGGATTCCGCGCGACCTGCTACTACTATCGGAAGTCGTACTACCGCGCGTTCTTTCTCGACCCGCCCGCCTGCGCGGTCGGCGAGGCGCGGCACGGCTACCGCGGCGAAACGGCGTTTCCGCTCGTGCTCCAGAACATCCACCGCTTGTTTCTCTACGTCGCGATCCTCTTCATCGTGTTCCTCTCGGTCGACGCCGTCCGATCGTTCCGCTTCGACGGGCGCTTCGGCGTCGGAGTGGGATCGCTCGTGCTGACCGCCAACGTCGTGCTCCTGACGCTCTATACGTTCTCGTGTCACTCTCTGCGACACCTCGCGGGTGGCCAGGTGGACTGCTTCTCCTGCTCCGCGTCGAGCCGCGCGCGGTACCGGCTCTGGCGCGGCGTAAGCGCGCTGAACGAGCGGCACGGCCTGTTCGCGTGGTTCAGCCTCGTCTCCGTCGGGTTGGCGGACCTCTACGTGCGCGAGCTCGCGCGCGGCGCGATCCGGGACCTGCGGTTGCTATGAGCGAGTTGGCTTGAGCAATGCCCTCGGTCCCGGGGTGAGAGGGGAGAAATACGAGACCCACGAGCACGACGTCCTCATCATCGGCGCGGGCGGAGCGGGGTTGCGCGCGGCGATCGAGGCGCTCTCGCGCGGCGCGTCGGTCGGGGTGGTCTGCAAGTCGCTGCTCGGCAAGGCGCACACCGTGATGGCAGAAGGCGGAATCGCCGCCGCGATGGCGAACGTCGACCGCGCCGACGACTGGCGGGCGCACTTCCGAGACACGATGAAGGGCGGCAAGTACCTCAACAACTGGCGCATGGCGCAGCTCCACGCGCAGGAGGCGCCGGAACGGGTGCGCGAGCTCGAGCAGTGGGGCGCGCTCTTCGATCGCACTCCGGAGGGCGACATCCTGCAGCGCGCGTTCGGAGGCCACTCCTTCAAGCGTCTGTGCCACGTCGGCGACCGGACCGGCCTCGAGATGATCCGCACGCTCCAGGACCGCGGCGTCCAGATGGGGATCGACGTCTACATGGAATGCGCTGTGACGCGGCTCCTCAAGGATGGCGATCGCGTGTGCGGCGCGTTCGGCTACTGGAGGGAGCAGGGACGGTTCGTCGTCTTCAAAGCGAAGTCGGTCGTGCTCGCGACCGGCGGAATCGGAAAGGCGTGGCGGATCACGTCGAACTCGTGGGAGTACACCGGCGACGGGATGGCGCTCGCGTACGACGCGGGCGCCGAGCTGCAGGACATGGAGTTCGTCCAGTTCCATCCGACGGGCATGGTGTGGCCGCCGGGAGTGCAGGGAATTCTGGTGACCGAGGCGGTCCGCGGCGAGGGCGGGGTTCTCACTAACCGCCTCGGCGAGCGGTTCATGCAGCGCTACGACCCGAAGCAGATGGATCTCTCCACGCGGGACGTCGTCGCGCGCGCGATCTACACGGAGGTGCGCGAGGGGCGCGGCAGCGAGCACGGCGGCGCGTACCTCGACATATCGCACAAACCCGCGGACTACGTGAAGAGAAAGCTCCCCGGCATGTATCACCAGTTCCGGGAGCTCGCCGACGTCGACATCACGAAGGGACCGATGGAAGTCGGGCCGACGTGTCACTACATGATGGGTGGCGTGCGGGTCGACGCAGAGACGGCGAGCGCGACGGTCCCCGGGCTCTTCGCGGCAGGGGAGGTCGCCGCGGGTCTCCACGGCGCGAACCGCCTCGGCGGGAACTCGCTCTCCGATCTGGTGGTCTTCGGGCGCCGCGCGGGGCTTGCGGCCGCCGAACACGCGAATCGCGCGGGAGCCGGGTCTCCCGGCGCGGCGCAAGTCGAAGAGGCCGCGCGCGAGATGCTCGTGTTCTTCGAGCGACCGGAAGGCGAGAGCCCCTATGCGGTGCACCGCGACCTCGAGAGCACCATGGAGGAATTCGTCGGGATCTTCCGCAACGAGCAGGATCTCGCGCGCGGGCTGGAGAAGCTCGCGGAGCTCTCGGAACGCTCCCGGCGGATCCACGTCGAGGGATCCCGCCTCTTCAACCCGGGCTGGCACCTCGCCCGGGACTTGAAGTCGATGCTGACCGTCTCGGAGGCCGTCGCTCGCAGCGCGCTCGCGCGGAAGGAGAGCCGCGGCGCGCACAGCCGGACCGACTATCCGAAGGTGGACCCGGAGTGGGGAGGTCGCAACATCGTCGTCCGGCGGGGCACGCGAGCAATGGAGCTCGCCGAGCGACCACTGCTGCTGCCGCCCGCCGAGCTCCAGGCTCTCCTGGCGGAGTCGACGTGAGCCGGGAAGCCGTCCTCCAGGTCTTCCGCGGGACGGCCGAGGGTGGCGGGCCGGTCGAATACCGCGTGCCGGTCGCGCCCGGCATGGTCGTGCTCGACGCGCTGCACTACATCCAGGGACACCTGGCCCCCGACCTCGCCGTCCGTTGGAACTGCAAGGCCGGGCGATGCGGGTCGTGCTCGGCGGAAGTGAACGGCCGGCCGAAGCTCACGTGCAAGACGCGGATGGACGCTTTGCCGGCCGATCGGCCGATTACCGTTGCACCGATGCGGACGTTCCCCGTGATCCGCGACCTGGTCACCGACGTGTCGTGGAACTACGAGGTCAACCGCCGGATCCCACCGTTCACGCCGCGGCCCGGCACGGACTGGAAGATGTCGCAAGCGGACATCGACCGGGTCCAGGAGTTCCGCCGATGCATCGAGTGCTTCCTCTGCCAGGACGTCTGTCACGTCCTGCGCGAGCACGGGAAGACGGCGCAGTTCGGCGGGCCGCGGTTCTTCGTTCGGATCGCCGGGCTCGAGATGCACCCGCTCGATGCGGGCTCGCGGACGGGACTCTTGAAGCAGGAGCTCGGAATCGGCCTGTGCAACATCACCAAGTGCTGCACCGAAGTTTGTCCCGAAGACATCCAGATCACCGACAATGCGATCATCCCGTTGAAGGAGCGCGTCGTCGACGACTACTACGATCCGATTGCGCGGTTTCTGAAGAAGATTTTCGGCTCCGGAGGCTGAGAACTGAGAACTGAGAGCTTGTGTGAGGTGCCTCATGTATCAGCTGAAGACCATCTCGAAGGAGGCGATTCCGGAAGCGAGCGCCAAGGCGGACTGGTATCGGTTGCTGAACGAGCCCGGTGAGGCGGAGTCGATCTGCCGAGACGTGCTGGCCGTCGACCCTCATGACCAGACCGCGTTGAGGCTTCTCGGGCTCGCGATCACCGACCAGTTCCGCGGGGCGCCGTCGGATCGGCGCGCGGAAGCGGAGGGCACGTTCCAGAGTCTCGAAGACCCGTACGAGCGGCTCTATTACACCGGGATCGCGCGCGAGCGGTTCGCCAAGGCGCAGCTCGCGGCCGGACGGCCGCCCCACACGCTGATCGTGCTGTTCGAGGACGCGCTCATGTGGTTCGAGCGGGCGGAGCAGATCCGGCCGTCGGGCAACGACGAGGCGATCCTTCGCTGGAACCGGTGCGCGCGGATCCTGAACGGCCTTTCGACGTCCGACCGCGAGCGCGAGCACGCGCACTTCGAGCCGAGCGACAGCCCGCCGCTATGACTGGGGACCGAAGACAGAGGACTGAGGGACTCCCGCCTCTATCGCAATGATGTTGCATGCGGACTGATCCCCGTCAGTCCTCAGTCCATAGTCCATAGTCCATAGTCCTCAGTCCCGCGGCGGTACCTCGTCGTAATACAGCAACAGGTCCGTCGACAAAGGCTTCGCTCCCAACTGCCGCAGCAGCGTCGCGATCTGGCCGCGGTGGTAGGTCGAGTGGTTCGCGACGTGCGCGAGGATCCTCCAGAGCGGATACGTCCACGTCTCGCCCTGCAAATTCGTGTAAGTGAGCGGGTCCCCGAGTCGGGCCGGGTCGAGCCGGTCCAGGAACTCGCGCTGCCCTCGCTCGACTTCCGTCCAGCGCGACCGGATCGTCTCGACGTCGGGAAAGTCGAGCGCAAAGGGAAGACTCGACGGGGACGTCCCGCGCCACCTCTCGAGCCAGATCCACTCGGCCCCGTAGAGGTGGCCGAGCGTCCCGCGGAGCGACGCGAAGCTGCCGCCGATCTCCTTCGTAAAGTCTTCTCGTGAAACCTTCGAGGCGGCTTCGAGCGAGCGCCGGTTCGCCCAGCGGTTGTAGCCGTAGAGCTCGCGGATCGTTGTGAGATCCATCACTTCTCCTCCCATCCCAAACACGCCGGGGACGCCGGAAGTTGCGGCTCAAATCCCGGGGAATCGTCTAAACTGTACGTCCGTGCTCAGAGTCAAAGGGATGCGCGACGTTTCTCCGGGGAAGCGTCTCTTCGTGATCGAAGAGGACGGCGAGCCCGCGCTTCCCGAGGCGATCGAGCGCGTCGCCTCGATCGCCCGGCGTCTCCTCGCGGAGAACGATCTTCCCGGCGAGTACGAGCTCTTCGAACGCGGGCTGCTCGTGTTGAACGTTCTCTCGAGCGCGCGATCCTTCTTCCACGACGGAATCGTTTTCGCCGCGCTCGACGCGGTCAACGACCCCACGAAGAACCCCACCATCAGTCAGCTCGCGGTCAGCTAGAAGAAGAGCTTCACTCCGGCGACCACGAGAACGACGGCGAGAAGCCGCCGCAGCGTCAACGGCACCAGCCGCTTCGCTCCGAGCCAGGAACCGAGCAATCCGCCGGCGAGCGCGACCGCCGTCAGCGGCGCCGCGACCGCCGGCACGGCACCCCCGGCCCCGAGATGTCCGGCGAGTCCCGCCGCCGAGTTGACGAGGATGAAAACCGCGGAAGCACCCGCGGTCTGCCTCGGATCTTCCCAGCGCGCGAGGATGAGCAGCGGTGAGAGGAAGATCCCGCCGCCGACGCCGGTCAACCCGGCCACGAATCCGAAGACGATCCCGATCGCGACGAGGACGGGAACGGCCGGCGGGGGTCGGAGCTCGGTCGTCCGGCTGCGCATCGCGAGACGAACCGCCGCGAACAGCAGCACGACTCCGAGCAGCAGGCGGTGCGAACGGGTCGGCAGGTGAATCAACCCGCCGGCGTACGCGGCCGGAACGGACCCCGCGCAGAGCGGCAGGAGCAACCGCCAGGGAACGAGTGACGCGGAGGAAAACCGGAGCGTTCCCATCCCGGCGACACCCAGATTCATGACGAGCGCGGCGGGTTTCATGATCGCCGGCGCCACGCCGAAGAGCGCCATGGCCGCCAGATACGCCGACGCGCCGCCGTGGCCGACTGAAGCGTAGAGCACGGCGGCCGCGGCGACGAGTCCCACGAGGAGAGCGAGAGCGCGCGGCTCGTCGGGCATCGACTTCCAAGGCTACAACGAGCCTCTCCGTTCATGTCCCGTTCATCCGGCGTGCCGTCAGATGCATTCACCCCGCGTTCACTGCGCGCGTCCTAGGCTCGACGGTGGAAAGGAGAAGTGATCCATGAAGCAAAGTGCTCTCGTTGCTTTGATCGTATTCGCCGCCGCGCTGTGCGTCGCCTCCGTGGCAACGGCGAAGAGCGCGCACGCGATGACGATTTCCGGAACGGTGTCGGCGGTCGATGCGAAGGCGAAGACCTTCTCGTTGAAGGACGCGAAGGGCAAAGAGATCCCGATCACGTGGACGGCGGCGACCCGCGTGCGCGGCGGCTCGTTGAGAGACGGTGAGCGCGCGAACGTCGGCTTCCTTCAGAAAGACGGAAAGAACGTCGCAACCTCGATCCGGATCGCTTCCGCGAAGATGGTGGCGAAGGCGTCTTAGGTGTGCGGAGGACCTTGAGGTCCCCCGACCCCTGTAGCCGCGCCATCGCCTCGCGGAGCACATCCCCCCTCCATGGCCGGAGCCCGGCGGCTCCGGCCACTTTTTTTGAAGGCGGGCGCGCTATTCCGCAGCGGGTAGTACCGCGCGAAACACCATTCCTCCGCCCGGTCGATCTTCCACTTCGACGCGTCCGCCATGGGAGCGCGCGACCTGGTCGACGATCGCAAGCCCGAGCCCCGAGCCCTCGGGGTGCCGCAGCCTCGCGGGCTCGAGGCGGACGAACCGGTCGAAGATTCGAAAGCGTTCCTGCGGCGGCACTCCCGGTCCGCGGTCGCGGACTTCGAGGAACGCCTCGCCGTCGCGCGTTCCGGAAACGACCTCGACCGACGTCCCGGGGTCGGTGTAAGCCGCCGCGTTCGCCACGAGGTTCGACGCGAGGTGGAAGAGAGCCAAGCGATCTCCGCGGACGCGCGCTCCGTCGGCGGCGAGCTCGAGCCGGACATCGCGCGCGGTTGCCAGCGGCCGCGACGCTTCGACAGACTCGCCGGCGATCGCGGAGAGATCCACGACCTCGGACGCCGCGGCCGACGCGGCGTCGACGCGCGCCAGCGAGAGCAGCTTTTCGGTTTCGCGGGCCATTCCGCGCGCCGTAGTCTCGATCGTCTCGAGCGAACGCCGATGCTCCTCGGTCCGGCTCCCCGAACGAAGCGCGTCCTGAGCCTCGCCGAGGACGACGGCGATCGGCGTCTTCAGCTCGTGGGCGGCGTCGGCGACGAGCCGCCGCTGCGCGGCAAACGCGCGCTCGAGCCGTTCGAGCAGAGAGTTGATGACCCCGGTCAATCGTTGAAACTCCGTGCCGCCGGTCGATACCCGGACCCGGCGCGACAGGTCCGTCGCCTCGACGGACTCCGCGAGACTCGTGACCTCCTCGACCGGACGCAGAGCTCGATCGAGAACGAAAGCGAGGATCGCGGCGGTTCCGAGAAAACCGGCGAGCAACAGCGCCGCGAGGACCCGATCGAGCCGGGCGAGAGCTCTCATCGCGGGCTCGATCGAGCGAAAGAAGACGAGCGTTCCCCCCGTCGCCTTGCCGCCCAGATGCAGCACCTGGAATCGGCAGAGTCGCCTCTGGCCGCTGTAAGGCTCGATGGCGGTATACGGGTCCTCGGTGCGGCTGCGGTAGGGCGCGACGCTCAAGGATTGCGTCGGCCGGAGGAGGTCGCCCGAGACCGCGAGCACGCGGTCGCCCTCGAAGAGCACCGCCGAGTGATTCTGAAGGCGGAACTCGAAGACGTTCGCCTCGACGCCCTTCGCGAGCGCTTCCTGGCGGCCGAGACCTTCCATCTCGAAGTCGGAGCCCACCGCGATCGCGAGCGTCCGCAGCTCTTCGTCGATGTCCCGGAACGTGAGCTCGCGGATCGTCGTGCGCGCGCCGAGCGCGACCGCGAGAAGGAGGAGCGCGGACAGGACCGCTCCGGCGAGAGCGATCCGCGTCCGCGCCTTGCGCGGCCGGGGGAGAATCACGTGAGGCGGTATCCCACCCCGCGAACGGTTTCGATCCGCGGCGACGCGCCGTGTGCGTCGAGCTTCTTCCGCAGTCGCGCGACGAGAACGTCGATCGTGTTGCTCATCGGCTCTTCGCGCTCACCCCAGGCCTGCTCCAGGATTTCTTCGCGCGAGAGGGCGCTTCCGGCCCGGCGCAGCAGCGTCTCCAGGATCGCGAACTCGCGCGCCGTCAGTACGAGCTCCTCGTCGCGCAGGAACGCAGAGCGCCGCGCCGGATCGATACGAAGATCTCCGCACACCAGCTCGACGGGCGTGCGAGTCTCGTTCCTGCGAAGCAGAGCGTGGGCGCGCGCCGCCAGCACGTCGAGGTCGAACGGTTTGCCGAGGTAGTCGTCGGCGCCATCCGAAAGTCCCTCCACGGTCGAAGAGGGGTCATCGAGCGCCGTCAGCATGAGAACCGAGCGACCGAACCCCTCCCGCCGCGCGCGGCGGCAGACCTCGAGGCCGTCGCCGTCCGGGAGCCGCCGATCGAGGACCAGAAGGTCGTACTCGTGGAGGGACAGGAGCTCCTCGGCCTCGGAAATCCGCGACGCCTCGTCGCAGGCGAGACCGGCGCGTGCTAACGTCCGGACGACCAGGGAGCGGAGCCGGAGGTCGTCTTCGACGACGAGGGCTCTCACGATAACGACGACACGTTCATCGCGTATTCACCGCGCTGATTCTAGTGTCCCGGCCGTGAGCCGGAGGGAGAGGCGCGGTCGCGCGCTCGCGGTCGCCATCGCGCTCTGTGCCTCTACCTCCGCCTCCTCCCTTCGCGCCCAGGACGCCCCCCAGATCCGGCAGATCCTGATCGTGAGCGAAAACGTCTTTGCGGACGCGGAAACCTCTGTCCTCGCGCGGCTCGCGGACGCGATCCACGGCGTGACCCGGCCCGAGGTCATCCGGCGCGAGCTCCTCTTCTCCGAGGACGAGGCCCTCGATCCGGCGAAGCTCGCGGAGACGGAGCGCAACCTGCGCGCCCTCGGCCTGTTTCGTTCGGTGAAGATCCGCACGGTACCGGTGGGGGACCAGGTCGACGTCGTCGTGGATACGCGGGACGGCTGGACGACGCAGGTGAACGGCTCCTTCGGCCGCGCCGGAGGGCGCAACAAGTTCGGCGCCGAGATCGAGGAGAACAACGTCCTCGGGTTCGGCAAGAGTCTTTCGATCTCGTACGCGTCGAACCCCGACCGCGACACGCGCGCCGTCGCATACGAAGATCCACAGTTTCTGGGCCAGCGACTCAGGCTGCAGGTTCTCTACGCTTCCCTGTCCGATGGCGACCGCCGCCGCTTCGCGCTCACACGTCCGTTCCGTTCGCTCGACGCAAAATCGGCGGGATCGGTGATCTTCGAGGACGGGCGGCAGTCGACGCGGATCTACGGCGGCGGATCCGAGGTCGCGCAATTCGAATCGGACACCCAGTTCCTGGAGCTCTCCGCCGGGAAGCGAATCCTGGCGGACTCGATCCGTCCGATCGCGCGACTGACCGCGGGCTACCGCCGCGAGGAGGCGGCCTTCACGCTCGAGGAGGGAGACGCCGGCGCGCTGCCGGACGAGCGCCGGTTCGGTTTCTTCTTCGGGCGGATCGATCTTCTCGACCCGGAGTTCCGGGTCGAGCGAGGGATCTACTCGTTCTCGCGCGACGAGGACTTCGACATCGGCGCCCGGCTCTCGTTCGAGCTCGGTTATTCGCCGCAACTCTTCGGAGCACAGGAGAGGTTTTCCGGACGCCTGCAGCTGGCGCGCGGCCTGTCGTTTTCGTCCGGATTCCTGATCGGCGCTCTCTCGGCGAGGACGCGGGCGCGCTCCGGCGGCTCGCTCGAGCACTCGATCGCGGAGGGATCCCTCCTCGCCGTATGGCGGCCGGTGAAGGGCTCCGCCCAGACTCTCGTCGGGCGGGTTGCGCTCGCATGGGGAGACCGGCTCGACCGCGACGTCCAGCTCGCCGCGGACGGCGCGACCGGCCTGCGCGGGTACCGGCTGCACGCGTTTACCGGCGACCGCCGCCTTCTCGTGAACGTCGAGGACCGCGTGCGGATCACTCCCGAGCTTCTCCACCTCTTCGAGATCGGCGCCGCCGCCTTCGTGGACGCCGGATACGCCTGGCCGGTGGGCGCGCCGATGCTTCTCACGGACATGCGCGTCGACGCCGGAGCGGGTCTGCGAATCGCGCTGCCGCGCGCGCCGCGACTCGGCCTCTTCCGGCTCGACCTCGCCTACGCGCTGCGCCCGGATCTCCAAGGCCGCCGCGGGTTCCTCGTTTCCTTTTCGAGCTCCCAGGCGTTCTAGGCAAGCGAGCCTCACCGGAGAAGCGTGGCGCCCGGATCGTGAACGCCCGGTGAACACGGGACTATAGTTTCGTCCGCCCTTGACACTTCCCAGCGGGTCCCGGCTCGGGCCTTACGAAATCCTCGCGCCGCTCGGCGCCGGCGGGATGGGTGAGGTCTACCGCGCCCGCGACTCCCGGCTGGGTCGCGAGGTCGCACTGAAAGTTCTTCCGGCCGAGCTTTCAGAGAATTCCGACCGGCTCTCGCGCTTCGAACAGGAGGCCCGTTCCGCGTCTGCCCTCAATCATCCGAACATCGTCACGGTCCACGACATCGGCCGCTCGGACTCGACGTCGTACATCGCGATGGAACTGGTGGACGGCCGCACGCTGCGGGAGCTTTCCGCGGAAGATGCTCTGCCGGTTCGCCGCGTCCTCGCTCTGGCCGTACAAATCGCCGACGGTCTCGCGAAGGCGCACGCCGCCGGGATCGTGCACCGCGACTTGAAGCCCGAGAACGTCATGGTCTCGAAGGACGG
>DASYUL010000064.1:0-46269 GCA_036001245.1 Thermoanaerobaculia bacterium | reverse complement strand
GAGAGCGACGCCCGCAAGATCACGACCTCCGACAGAGTGGCAGCGGCCGATCGGGCCTCCGGATCGACGATTACGGACGCGTCACGCGGGTGGCGCGAGGTCTGGCACTACCGGCGCGAGAATCTCCCGGCGGGAGTCCGCTACCTTCAGGTCGACTTCGAGTTCCTGACGAAGCGGGGTTACGGTGAGAACGTGCTGCAGCGCGACGCTCCCGCTCTCGACACGCTCGAGCGCGCCAGGCGACGGTAAGTCCCAAGTCCCAAGTCCAAGGAGCCCGGCGTGTCGGAATCCGGTACCGCAGTCGCGTGTTAACGTTCGCGCAGTGCGCAAAACCCTCGTTTTTGCAGCCCTTCTGACCTCGCTCCTCGCCCCGCCGGCGTCTGCCGACGAGGAGACCCGGCAGCGCCTGATTCGCTTTTTCGGGGGCTGGTACTCCTGGTTTCCGAACTCGATGATCCAGGTGAGGGCAAGCCGCGAGGTCGACATCGCGGGGCTGGAGACGTATCGCGTCGCGCGCTTCTGTGAGTCGAAGCTCCACCAGGAGTCGAACGTGGCGCTCGTCGACCGGGCGAAGGACGAGGTCTTTGTCGGGGAAGTCTTCCACGACCTCGGTCGGCGGATGGCGAAACGACCGTTCGATCCCGCGACCGACGTGCCGACGATTCAGGACTCGCTCGCGGAGGCGTACGGGCTTCCCGTGAGACTGACGATCGACGAGCGGACGCGCGGAACGTTGAAGCCGATCACGATCGTGATCCATCACGCGGAGAACGCCCGAGTGGCTATCCCGGGCTTCGTCTCCGAGGACGGGGCCACGCTCATGATCGGGGAGTTCCACCCGCTCTCGACCGACGCGCAGGCCATCCGGCGCAAGCTGCTCGAGGAGACTCCCGGGATCCGGCCCGGGAAGGGCAGCTTCTCCGTGACGGAGTTCATCGACTTCCAGTGCGAGCGGTGCCGCGTGCGCGCGCCCGAAGTCAAGAAAGCGGTCGCGGAGAAGGGCGGAACCGTCGAGGTGCGGCTGCTTCCCCTGACGAAGATCCACAGCTGGGCCTTTCCGGCGGCGGAATACGCGGCGGCGCTCGCGAACGTCGATCCCGCGATATACGCGAAATACGAGGAGGCGCTCTTCGCACGCGAGGGAATGACCGCTGCGGCGGCGCGCCAGATCGCGTCGGACGTCGCGGAGGCTTCCGGGGCGAAAGAGAAGCTCGAGGCGGAGCTTTCGAGCGGGCGCGCCCGCGAGCGCGTCGTTTCCGACATCCGTCTGGCGATCCGGCTCGGCCTCTCGGGAACCCCCTCGTTCCTGCACGACGGCAACTTCGTCTCCGGCGAGCGCGAGCTCTTCGAGGCGTACCTCCGCGGAAAGCTCTCCCCGGCGATGAGACCGGAGGCGGCGGCGCCTTCGGGCAAGCCGGGCGGATAGCTCCTCTCCACCCTTGCTCCGAATGAATCTGCGCCGCGCCGGCTCGGTCTGCGCGCTCCCGCTTCTCCTCACCCTTTTGGCCCCGGGTTGCCGCAAGGGAGAAGAGGCTGCGAAGCGCTCGCCGGAGCCGACGGGACCGGCCGTCACCCCGATCGAAGACACAGACGTCGGCGCGCTCCCTCCGCGTCCCGCCGGCGAAAACCGCCGGGTCATCTGGCTCGGCATGGACGGTCTCGACTGGGACCTCCTCGATCGGCTGGCCCGCGAAGGCCGGATGCCGAACTGGTCGCGCCTCACTGCCGAAGGATTCACCGCGAATCTCGCGAGCTTCTTTCCGGTGCTCTCGCCCGTGATCTGGACGACGGTTGCAACGGGCGTCGGCCCCGACGTCCACCGCGTTCTCGACTTTCAGGAAACGGATCCGAAGACCGGCGTGAAGCTGCCGGTTTCCGGGATGTCCCGCGCCGTCCCGGCCGTCTGGAACCTCGCGTCCGCGGCGGGAAGGAAGGTCGGCGTCGTGGGGTGGTGGGCGACGCACCCCGCCGAGGAAGTGAACGGCTTCTTCGTCTCGGACCGGGCGAGCCCGCTCCTCTTCGGGGACCTTCCACGCAATGGCGCAGCGTTCCCGGCGTCGATCACAGCCGGAGTCGAGCAGCTCGTCGCGCGGGACAACGCCGTCACCGACGCGGAGCTCACGCGTTTCATCGACGTCCCCCCGTCGGAGATCGCGGCGGCGCGCGCGAGCGGCGCCGGCATGGAAAACGTCATCGTCGCGCTGTCGCGGATCGTCGGATCGACCCGGGTCAATCACCACATCGCGCGGGAGCTCTACGACCGTTACCGTCCGGACCTCATGGCGCTGTACCTGGAAGGCACCGACGAGATCGGGCACGTGTTCGCGCCGTACTCGCCACCGCGCCTCGAGTGCACGTCCGAGGCCGACTTCGCGAAGTACCGCCGCGCGGTGGAGGTGTACTACGGCCTCGTCGACCGCATGCTGGGACAGTGGATGCGCCGGGCGAACGACGACGGCGCCACGCTCGTCGTCAACTCCGACCACGGGTTCAAGTGGGGAGAGGACCGCACCTGCGAGCGGTCGTCCGTGAACTGGGCGACGGCGGCGTACTGGCACCGCCTGAACGGTGTCTTCGCCGCGTGGGGCGCCCGTGTCCGTCACTCTCCGACCCGCGCGAAGCTCTCGGTCTTCGACGTCGCTCCGACGGTTCTCGCGCTGCTGGATCTGCCCTCCGACCGCCGCATGACCGGGAAGGCGGCCACCGCAGCGTTCGACGCCGTCGCGGCGCCGGCGCGGAAAGACCTCTTCGCCACGGTCGCGGTTCGCCGCGTCTCGGGCGCGCCGGTGTCGGGCGAGGAGGCAAGCGAATACTCGAAGAAGCTTCGCGCGCTCGGATATCTGACCGGCGGCGAGACCCAGCCGATCGCGCCGGCGGGCGGCGACCGGCCGGGCATGACCGAGGGCGCGTACAACAACCTCGGGGTCTACCTGCGCGAGACGGTCCGGGACCTCCCGGGCGCAGAGTCCGCGTTGCTGAAGGCTCTCGAGCTGAAGCCCGGGTACCACTCGCCGATCTTCAACCTTGCGGTGCTTTATCGGATGAAGGGCGAAGACGCGAAGGCCATCGACTGGCTCTTCCGATCGCTGGACGCAGGTCACGCCGAGCCGGAGCGCACCATCGCCAACTGGGTCGCCGAGTACGAGGAGAAGAAAAGGGTCGGGCCCGCGATCACCCTGCTCGAGCGGGCCACGGCGAAGTTCCCCGAAGACGAGCCCTTCGCGCGCGAGCTCGGGCTGCTCCGGTTTCGAGAGCGCCGCGACTGCCCCGGCGCATTCGCCGCGCTGTCGCGATTCGAGGCGAAGACCTCCGATACCGACACCTTGAACGCTCTCGGTCTCTTCCAGACGTGCCTCGGCCACCGGAACGAGGCGGTCGCTCTCTTCGAACGGTCTCTCGCGATGAAGCCGGACCAGCCGGCGGTCGTCCAGTCGCTGAACATCGTCCGGCGCGGGATCTAGGAGAATGAACGGAATGAAAACGCACGATCGGTGGGCCGCATTGGTCGCGGCGGTGTCTCTCGTCGCGGCCGTGGGGCTCGCTCCCGCCAAGGCGAAGCGCGTCCCGGCGGCCGTCGCCGCGCCGGCCGCGGGCATCGAGAAGCGGCTGTCGGAGTTCGCGAACCTGTACCTGCCCTGGGAGCCGGACTCGAAAGTCGCCGTCGTCAAGTCGGACCTGAAACTCCCGGGTTTCACCTCGTGGGACGTCAACCGCACCGGTCGCTACGAGACGCTCAAGGCGCAGGCGACCGTCTTCGTCTCGAACGACGGGAAGTGGTTCTACGAAGGCGACTCCTTCATGAACCGCAGTCCTCAGCCGGTGCGTTCGCCGTCCGACGTCGAGTGGGTCACCTCCCGGTACGCGCAATTGCTTCACGCGAACGTGCGCGTGCAGCTCGTGCCGGAGCGGGACGCCGCCGGGCTCAAGGGAATCGCGATCGTTCTCGAGACCGGGTACAGTCCCGTCCGGCTCCCGGGTCTCGTAACGCCGGACGGCAGCGTCTTCCTCGCCGGCACGCTTTGGGATTTTCAGGGAGACCCCCGCGCGGAGCGGCGCCGTCGCGTCGACCTGACCGCGCAGCGCGCACAGGGGAGCGCGGACGCTCCCGTGACGATCGTCGAATACGCCGACATGGAGTGCGGGTACTGCAAGTTTCGCGGACGTCATCTCGACAAGCTGCTCGCGGCGAACCAGGGGATCGCGAGCGTCCGCCGTCACTACAAGTTCTTCCCGCTCTGGTCGCACCACGCCTGGGCGATGAAGGCGGCGTCCGCCGGCGACTGTCTCTCCCGCCTCGCGAGCCCCGCCGCCCTCTTCCGCTTCAAGGAGCTCGCGTACAGCCGCCAGGACAGCCTTTCGGTGTCCGCGATCGACGAGCTCGCGATCACGTCGGCGGAGGGGGAAGGCATTTCGCGTCCCGACTTCCTCGGGTGCTATCTGCGCGACGACAGCTTCGAGCGAGTCCGGAAGGACCTCGAAGAGGGCTACCGGCTGGGCGTGAGCTCCACGCCGACGTATTTCGTCGACGGCACGCAGATCAACTGGGTCGAGGACAAGGTCATGGAGGATTACCTGCGCACGAAGTTCCCGCGGATCAAGACGATCACGTACGAAAAATGATTTCTTCGCTTCGCTGGATCCCCTGAGACAGCGGAGAGCCCTCGTTTGAAAGTTCTGGCTGCCGTTCGCGAAGCGAACGCCGCAGCCCCGGTCAGGGATCTCTCTCTTTAACGCGTCCCGCCCCCGGCCGCAGCCGGTGTTTCCGTCGTCGGCGTCGGCGTAACGGGCATCTCCGGCCCGTAAGGCGCCGGCGTCTCCCCGCGTGCCTTGCGTGCCATCGCGATCGCGAGCAGGTGGTCCTCGAAGTTCGTCGAAAACGTGTGGCCGCCGGTCGTCGGATCGGCGACGAAGTAGAGGTAGGCCGTGCTCGCCGGGTTGAGCGCCGCCATGAGGGCGTCGACGCCGGGATTGGCGATCGGCCCCGGCGGCAATCCTTCGTTGACGTATGTGTTGTACGGCGACTCGTAATCGTAGTCCGACCGCAGGAGAGTTCCGCGCCAGCGTCCGTCGCGCTTCAGCCCATAGA
The DNA here is from genome assembly GCA_036001245.1 of Thermoanaerobaculia bacterium. Taxonomy (GTDB): domain Bacteria; phylum Acidobacteriota; class Thermoanaerobaculia; order UBA5066; family Gp7-AA6; genus Gp7-AA6. The sequence goes on along the minus strand of DASYUL010000064.1, from coordinate 41,183 downwards.
TGACGGTCGGATCCGCCTGCAGGCGCATTCCACGGCGCAACCGGTTCCAGTAAACGCTCGCGATCAGCGGGCCCTCGGCCTTGATCGAGCTCTCCTTCTGGATGATCGACGCGAGCGCCACGGCTTGCCGCGTCGTCAGTCCGAGGGAGCTCGCGCGCCGCTGCAGGTCGGGAGTGAAGTGTTCGCGGAAATTCGTGATCATCCGGTCGACGATCTGCGCCGCGGACGTCGATCGCGTGACGACGTACGTGTCGGGAAAGAGAAAGCCCTCGAGATCGGTCACCCCGTTCGTCAGGCCCGGAACGAGCTCCGTTCCGACGAGCGCTGCTTTGAACGCCTCGGGACCTCCAATGCCCTGTTTCCAGAACAGCTCGAACGTCTCCTGGGCGGTCAGCCCCTCCGGAACGACGATCGGATGCCGCACCACGTCGCCGCGTCCCATCATGTTGATCACGTCGTCGATCGGCATGGGGCGCCGGAAGCGGTATTCACCCGCCTGCAGCGCCGTCCTCCGCCGGTGGAGACGGTAGTAGACCTCCGCGAGCCTTCCGTCTTCGACCACCCCCGCCCGGCCGAGGCGCCGGAAGATCTCCGACGTCGACGTGCCCGGAGCGATTTCCACGATGACGTCCGCGCCCGGCAGATGCGTCACGGGTGGATTCTTCATGCGGTATTGGAGGTAGAAGGCGACCAGCACTGCGAACAGCGCGAGGAGCAGCCCGATCCGCGCCAGGCGTTTGGCCGCGCTCACGCGGTCGTCTCGCGTCCGCGATGCGCGAGCCAGTCCTCGAGCAGGACCGCCGCCGCCGCGGCGTCCAATCCCGCGCGCGATCGGCGCCCAGAGAGGCGCCGTGCCGCCTCGTCCGAGGTCAGCGTCTCCTCGTGGAAGTGGAGCGGGAGAACGGCGGCGCGCGCGAGCTTCTCGGCGAACGACCGGATCCGCGGCGCGATCGCGCTCTCGACGCCTTCCGGCGAGCGGGGAATCCCGACGAGCAGCGCGTCGATCTGTTCCTCGCGACAGAAGCGACCGATCTCCTGCACCGCGTCGTCGTCGCTCGACCGGGAGATCGTCCGCCGCGGCGTCGCGAGCCCGCCTCCCGTGTCACCGGTCGCGAGCCCGATGCGTTTCTCGCCGAAGTCGACTGCCAGAATGCGCGTCATGGGGGAAGGTTAACCGACGCGAAGCGTCGTTCCGAGGCCGAAGGCCGAGGAACCTCTTACGCGCAAGAGCTCCCTCGCTTCGCTCGGAACGCCGGCCGGAGGCCGGCGGTTACAATCCCTGCGTGAAAGAGGTCGTCATCCTTTCCGCGGCCCGAACTCCCGTCGGGTCGTTCCTCGGCAAGCTGTCATCGCTTCCTGCGCCGGCCCTCGGATCGATCGCAATCCGGGGCGCGCTCGAGCGAGCCGCCGTCCGGCCCGAGGAGATCGAACAGGTCCTGATGGGAAACGTCCTTTCGGCGGGAGTGGGTCAAGCCCCCGCGCGCCAGGCCTCGATCGGAGCCGGCGTTCCGAGCTCCGTCCCGTGCGTGACGGTGTCGAAAGTCTGCGGGTCCGGAATGCGCGCCGTGATGGACGCCGCGAACGCCATCCGCGCGGAGGAGTACGACGCCGCCGCGGCGGGCGGGATGGAATCGATGTCGAACGCGCCGTACCTCCTCGATCGGGCGCGCACCGGCTACCGCATGGGCCACGGGACGCTCGTCGACTCGATGATCAAGGACGGCCTCTGGGATCCGTACAACGACGTGCACATGGGCGGCTGCGCGGAAATGTGCGTTTCGAAGTACTCCTTCACTCGCGAAGAGCAGGACGCGTACTCGCTCGAGTCGTACCGTCGAGCACAGGAGGCGGCGAAGTCGGGCCTCGCCGGGGAGGAGATCGTGCCGGTCGAGGTGCCGCAGAAGAAGGGGGCGCCCTCGGTCGTCGACACCGACGAGGAGCCCTTCGCGGCGCCTCTCGACAAGATCGGGACGTTGAAACCCTCGTTCCAGAAGGACGGCACCGTGACGGCGGCGAACTCTTCCAAAGTCAATGACGGGGCCGCGGCGCTCTTGGTCTCCTCGGCGGAGTGGGCGGCCCGGCGCGGAGCGAAGCCGCTCGCGCGCATCGTCGCCTACACAAGCGTCGCCCAGGCCCCCGAGTGGTTCACGACGGCGCCCGGCGGAGCGATCCGCAAGCTCCTCGAGAAAACGGGTCTCTCCGTCTCGGCCATCGACCTCTTCGAGATCAACGAGGCGTTCGCGGCCGTCGCGCTCGCCGCGATCCGCGACCTCGATCTCGATCCCGCGAAGGTGAACGTCCGTGGCGGGGCGGTGGCGCTCGGGCATCCGATCGGCGCCTCGGGAGCGCGCATCCTGACGACCCTCGTTCACGCGCTCCGCCACGAGGGAAAGAGACGCGGAATCGCGGCGATCTGCATCGGGGGCGGCGAGGCGACGGCGATGCTCGTGGAGACGTGACGGACTTCGATCTGATTCTCGGGGGGACCCCCCGGTTTGGTCCGGAGGCTCCCTGGGCCTGGCGTCTCGCGCGGCGTTTCGCGCGGCAGATGCCGGCGCGGCGGCTCTCCGAGGTGCGCGGCCGAAAGCCGGTCATCGCCGACCTCGCGGGCGTCGCGCCGCTCGTCATCGTCTGGGCCGACCCGGAGGCTTATCTCCCGCCGACCGCGGCGCAGAGACTCGTCGCGACGCTCGACGCGTTCCCGGGCGCCGACGTCGTGCTGCCCGTCTCGAACGAAGCGTGGACCGACGAGGTCCGGCAGGCTCCCTCGTTCGCGTACTCGACGCCGTCCGGTCTGCTGGAGGCGGCCCGGCTCGCGGCCGATTCCGCCGCGCCGCCGTTTCCGGTCCAGTCGCCGCGTTCGCCCGTTTTCGCGGCGCGCCGTTCCGCGCTCGAGAAGCTGCCCGCCACGCTTCCACTCGAAGAGGCGCCGCCGGCGGTGTGTCTCGCCGGCGGAAGCGCGCTCGCCGACCCGCGCGCGTACCTCCATCGTTACGCGGAGATGGACGCGCAGGCGCGATCGGATCTCGCCGAAAAAGTTCCGCCCGGTGCCCGGACCGTTCTCGACGTCGGGTGTTCCCGCGGCGCGACCGCGGCGGCGCTTCGCGGCCGGGGAGTGTTGCGAATCGTGGGAATCGAGCCGGATCCGGAGGACGCGGAGGGCGCCGCTCGCCTCTATGACCGCGTTCTCGACATCCACCTCGAGGACGTCCCGCCCCGCGAGTTCGGTCCCGAGTTCGACGCCGTGCTCTTCGGGGACGTGCTCGAGCACCTGGTCGATCCGTCCGACGCACTCGCCCGCGTCCGACCGTGGCTCACCGAGCGGGGCGCCGTCATCGCTTCCGTGCCGAACGTCGGCCACTGGTCGATCGTGGCGGATCTCCTGGCCGGCCGGTTCGAGTACATCCCGTATTCGCTCCTTTCCGGGACCCACCTGCGGCACTTCACGCGCGCGACGATCCGGGACCTGTTCGAGGCCTGCGGCTACAGGGTTGCCTCGATCGACACCGTGCGCCTGACGCCGTCTCCCGGCGGGGCCGAGAAGCTCGCGCTCCTCTCGAGCTGGCCGAACGCTTCGCCGGACCTCGACGTCGCCGAATTCCTGGTCGTGGCCCAGCCTTCGTCCGTAACGTGAGGACGTGACGTCCCGGTTTGGTCCCGCCTTTCTCGTTCTTCTGCTTCTCCGGGCGGCCGCGTTCGCGCAGTTCGGGTCGAGCGATCCATTCGAGTCGCGCCTCAAGACCAAGCCGAGCTTTCAGATCAAATTCCGCGTCCCGGAAAAGGGGGGCGAGGTCCGGCTGACGACGAAGAACCCCGTCCACTACGAGAAGGACGTCTTCTGGGAAGGCAGCGGAGAGGTCACGATCGAGTACCAGGACGTCAAGATCACGGCGGACCGGGCGCGCTACGACTTTCCGACGAAGACCGCCACGCTCGAGGGCCACGTCGTCATCGACCAGGGACCCACGCGCCTGTCCGGCAGCCGCGGGGTCTTCCGGGTCGAGGACAAGACCGGGCGCCTCGAAAACGCGACTGCGGACCTCGCGCCCACCTACCACATCGTCGCCGAGTCGATCGAGAAGATCGGCGAGGCAACGTATCGGATCGAGAAGGGCATCTTCACCTCGTGTGACCTGCCGAAGCCGGAGTGGTCCTTCTACCTTTCTCAGGCGGACGTCACGCTCGACGACTACGCGCGGATGAAGAACGTCTCCTTTCGCGCCGGTCCCGTGCCGGTGCTCTACACGCCGTATCTCGTCTGGCCGACGAAGCAGGACCGCGCGTCCGGATTCCTCGTTCCGGGCGCCGGATACAACAGCCGCCGCGGCGGGTACCTCGGGCTCTCCTACTACTGGGTCACGGGGCGCGCGACCGACTCGACGACGCAGCTCGACCTCTACTCACGGGGCGCGATCGGCGTCGGCGAAGAGTTCCGCTGGACGCCGACGCCCGAGTCCGCGGGGATCGTTGCCGGCTACGCGATCCGTGATCCCGATGCGACCGTCTGCGTTCCGATCGAGGAGGAGCCGGGCGGGGGCGATGCGTGCACGACCGTGGACGGCCGCGTGGGCGTCTTCGCCCGGCGCGAGAAGACGCGCTGGAAGGCGAGGCTCGACCACGTCTCCGACGACCTGCCGTTCGGGTTTCGCGGGGTCCTCTCGGTGCGGGAATACTCCGACGAGCAGTTCCTTCGCGACTTCGAGCGCGCCTTCGCGCTCTCGTCCTCGCGTCAGACGCTCTCGCGCGGCTTTCTGACGAAGAACTTCGGGGACGACTCCGTGAACCTGCGGGTCGAGCGGAGCGAGACTTTCTTCGGGACCAAGGTCGTCCAGGAGAGGCTTCCGTCGCTCGAGTACTCGCGCCGCACGTCCCGGATCGGCCGTTCCCCCTTCTTCCTCGCGTTCGAGTCCTCCTTCTCCTACCTCTACGTCAATCGCGGGCCGGGTCTGCCTCGCGGCGAATACGGTCGCGCCGACGTTCACCCGACCCTCTCGATTCCCTGGAAGACGGTGCCGTGGCTCTCGGTGACGGCGCGCGGCGGGGGGAGATGGACCGAGTACTCGGACTCGACCGACGACGCCCGGACGAGCTTCAGCGGCGACGGGTTTTCGCGAACCTACGGAGAAGCGGGCGTCTCGCTCGTCGGCCCGTCGTTCTCGCGGATCTACGAGGGCGAGATCGGACGGTTCGGGAAGTTCAAGCACGTCATCGAGCCGCGCGCCGATTACGAGTACGTCTCCGACGTGAAGGATCCGCTCCGCATTCCCGTCTTCGACGAGGTGGACACGGCGCTCGGGCGCAACCAGGTCCGGTACGCGATCGTCAACCGCCTGCTCGCGCGCCCGGTGGAGACGAAAGCGGGCGGCGCGACGGAGATCGCTTCATTCGAGATCGCGCAGACGCACGCTTTTCGGCTGCCGCAGCTGGCGTCTCAGACCTCGACGTCCTTCGAGTCCTTCGCCGAGAAGACCGGGCCGATCGAGGGAGCGCTGCGGGTCGCGCCGGGCAGCCTGTTCTCGCTCGACGGCCACGTCGCGTACGACACGCACGTCGAACGGATCACCGCGGTCTCGTTCGCGACGTCGATCAACTGGAAAACCAACTACGTGAACGCGACGTGGTTCGGCAGCCAACCCGCGCCGCCGGCCGGTTCCACCGTCTCGGCGCGCACGGACCAGATCCGCGTTTCGGCCGGCGTCGACCTCGGCAAGGCCCTCCGCGTCGACACGCAGCTGAACTACGACGCCCGAGAGAACCGGCTGCTCGAGGACCGATCGCTCCTGACGTTCAACGGATCGTGTTATGCGCTTTTCCTCGAGGTGCGCCAGCTGCGGCTGCCGCCCGACACGAGACGCGACTACCGATTCGTCGTCAACCTGAAGGACGTGGGGCAGCTGCTCGACGTCAACGGGTCATTGGACCGCATATTCGGAGGACGGTAATCCCCCGCTGTCTTTCCGAGGCCCGAAGGGCCGAGGAATCCGCCGTCCTGAGGAGCGCAGCGACGAAGGATCTCTTCCCTAAAGCCACGAGATCCCTCGCAGCGCTCGGACGACAGCTCCGCTGTCGGATCCCTCGCTTCGCTCGGGATGACAACGGGAGAGGACCGTCCGCTATCATCTTCCTTACATGAAAGGCCTCATCCTCTCGGGCGGCAAGGGCACCCGCCTGCGTCCGCTCACGTACACGCGGGCGAAGCAGCTCGTGCCGGTCGCCAACAAGCCCGTTCTTTTCTACGGGGTCGAGGCGATCGTGGCCGCCGGAATCCGGCGCATCGGGGTCGTCGTGGGGGAGACCCGGGACGAGATCCGCAACGCGCTCGGCGACGGCTCCCGCTTCGGCGCCGAGATCACCTACATCGAGCAGGAGGCCCCCCTCGGTCTCGCCCATGCGGTCCTGATCTCGGAGCCGTACTTGAAGGGGGAATCGTTCGTCATGTACCTGGGCGACAACCTGATCGCCGACGGCATCACGTCGCTCGTGGAAGAGTACCAGCGGATCGGCTGCAACTCCCAGATCTTGCTCGCGAAGGTGGCCAACCCCGAGCAGTTCGGGGTCGCGGAGCTTTTGAACGGCACTGTCATCCGCCTGACCGAGAAGCCCCGGGAGCCGCGCTCCAACCTCGCGCTCGTCGGCGTCTACATGTTCGACGATTCGATCTGGGACGCCGTCAAGTCGATCCGGCCGAGCGTCCGGGAGGAGCTCGAGATCACCGACGCGATCCAGTGGCTGATCGATCACGGCCGGAGCGTCCACCCGCACATCGTGTCGGGCTGGTGGAAGGACACCGGGAAAGTCGAGGACATGCTCGAGGCGAACCGCATCATCCTCGACACGTTCACGCGGCGGGGGGTCGACGGACTCGACAACGATTCCCGCGTCGAGGGAAAGGTCGTGATCGAGCCGGGCGCGCGAATCTACGCCAGTACGATCCGCGGACCGGCGATCATCGGGGCGGGCGCCGAGATCCGCAGCGCCTTCGTCGGGCCGTACACCTCCATCGGGCCGGGCTGCCGCGTCGAGCGGTGCGAGATCGAGAACTCGATCGTGCTCGAGGGGTCCTCGCTCGAGCGCATCCCGGGCCGCATCGCGGATTCGCTGATCGGAACAAACGTGCGGATCCATCCGGGAGCGGAGCGCCCCCGGGTCCACCGCTTCCTCGTCAGCGACAACTCCGAGATCGGAATCGTGTGAAGGTTCTCGTCACCGGGGGCTGCGGCTTCATCGGATCGAATTTCATCCGGTATCTCTTCGAGTCCCGGGGCGCGGGTGTCTCCGTCGTGAACCTCGACAAGCTGACGTACGCAGCGAATCCGGCGAACCTGACGGACCTCGAGGATCGGCCCGACTACCGCTTCCTCAAGGGGGACATTGCGGACCCGGACGTCGTTCGCGCGGCCATGGAAGGGTGCGATGCGGTCGTCAACTTCGCCGCCGAGACGCACGTCGATCGATCGCTCCTCGGAGACGCATCGTTCATCGAGACGGACGTCCGGGGCGTGTTCGTCCTCCTCGAGGAGGCGCGGAGGCGGGGCGACCTCACGAAGTTCATCCAGATCTCGACGGACGAGGTCTACGGGTCGATCCCGAGCGGCTCGTTCGACGAGGAGTCGGCGTTGAACCCGCGCAACCCATACGCCGCGTCCAAGGCGGGCGGCGACCGGCTCGCGTACTCGTACTGGGCGTCGTACCGGCTCCCGGTCGTGATCACGCGCGCTTCGAACAACTACGGGCCGTACCAGTATCCCGAGAAGCTGATCCCGCTCTTCGTCACGAACGCGATCGATGGGGAGCCCCTTCCGCTCTATGGCGACGGGCGCAACGTCCGCGATTGGCTCTACGTGAAGGACCACGCGGCCGCGATCGACTTCCTGCTCGACGCCGGGGAGCCGGGCGAGACGTACAACGTCGCCGGCGGCAACGAGGCGGAGAACATCGCCATCACGAAGAACGTGCTCGCGCTTCTGGGCAAGCCGGAGAGCCTCATCCGGTTCGTAGACGACCGGCCGGGCCACGACCGTCGCTATTCGCTCGACGCGGGCAAGCTCGCCCGGCTCGGTTTCGAGAGCGCGACGCGCTTCGAGGACGGGCTCGCGGAGACCGTACGGTGGTATCGCGAGCGCGAAGACTGGTGGCGCCCGATCAAGGACAGGGATTCCGCCTATCGCGAGTACTACCGGAGCCAGTACGGCGATCGGCTCGCGACGTCCTCGGCGACCGCGAAACCCCCGGGGTAAGGACGACCGTTTGCGCGACGCGGGCTCTGGTTTCGTGTCCCGTGTTCCGTGTTCCGCGTTCCGTCTCGCGCCGGACGCCGCCGTCGCTCCCGTCGAGGCGCAGCCGGGCCTTCTCGCGTCCCCGCGGCCGATGCCGGGGGAGCGGGTGCGTGTCCTCGTCACGGGCGCTTCCGGGATGCTCGGCTCGGATCTGACACCGGCGCTCGCGGGCGCCGGCTACGACGTCTACCCGCGCCCCCGCGCCGACCTCGACGTAACCGACGAGACGCAGGTCGCCTCCGCGTTTCGCGACGTCGACCCTCAGATCGTCGTCAACTGCGCGGCGTTCACGAAGGTCGACGCCTGCGAGACCGACGCGGCTGCGTGGACGGTCAACGTCCACGGGGTCGGCATGCTCGCGCGCGAGTGCCGGCGGCGCGGCACCCGCCTCGTACAGATCTCGACGGACTTCGTCTTCGACGGCGAGAAACGGGAGCCTTATTCGGAGACCGACGAGACCGCGCCGCTCTCGATGTACGGCCGCGCAAAGCGCGCGGGCGAGGAGGCGGCGCTGGACGTCCCGTCCGCCCTCGTCGTGCGGGCGTCCTGGCTCTTCGGTCGCGGCGGCTGGAACTTCATCGAGGCGATCCTGAAGCAGGCGGAGCAGGGCAAACGGGAACTCTCCGTGGTCGACGACCAGCTCGGAAAGCCCACGGCGACGACGGATCTCTCCGACGCGATCGTCGCGCTGCTCGCGCTCGGCGCGACCGGCATCTACCACTTCGCCAACCAGGGGGAGGTGAGCTGGTACGACTTCGCGCGCGAGATCCTGCTCCTCGCGGGCCGAGACGACGTGAGCGTCCTGCCCACGGCCTCCGCGGCGCTTTCCCGTCCGGCGGTGCGGCCGGCGTATTCCGTGCTCGACACGTCGAAGTACGAGGGGCTGACCGGGCGCGCCATCCGTCACTTCCGAGAGCCCCTCGTGGAGTACGTCGCGTATCGCGCCCGGCCGGAAGCTTGAACCTCGTTTGTTGGACGTCCATCCTGAGCGGAGCGAAGGATCTCTTGCGCCCTACACTGTCATCCTGAGCGGAGCGAAGGATCTCTTGCTTTTCGGAAGGGATTCCTCGGCCCTTCGGGCCTCGGAATGAAAGGAGAGAGATCACTTCGGAATGACAGAAGCAAAGAAGCTTTCGAGCGGCGAGTGGACGCGCAAGGCCATCCACGCCGGCACCGGCCTCTTTGCGCTCTCTCTTCGATGGCTCGACTGGAAGGCTGCGGCCGCTCTCGCCCTCGCGGCCCTGCTCTTCAGCGTGTTCGTGATGCCGCACGTCGGTCGCGCGATCTATCGCGACGGCACGAGGCGCCGCGACACCGGCATCGTCTCGTACGCCGCCATGGTCCTCGTGCTGATCCTCGTCCTCGGCGACCACTACCTGACGGTCGCTGCCGCCGTCTGGGCGATGATGGCGTTCGGTGACCCCGCCGCGGCGATCGCCGGAGAGCTCGTCGGCGGTCCGACGCTTCCCTGGAATCGCGACAAGCGCTGGATCGGCCTGGCCGCGAACTGGGCCGCGGGCGCGACCGCGTCGATCCTCGTCTTTCGCTTCGTCTCCGCGCGACCGCTCGAGCCGCTCGCGGCGGTGCTCCTCGTCGCCGGCGCGGCCGTCTACGCGTTTCTCGAGTCGGTCCGCGCGGGCGTGGACGACAATCTCGTCGCCGCTCTGCCGACCGCGCTCGTGATGATCCAGCTCGGACGCTGGCCGGAGGCTCCGCTTGCTCCGTTTCACGCGGGCGGGTCGGCGCATCTCGCCGCGGCGCTCGCGATCAACGTCGTCGCGGGACTCGTCACCTGGCGCGCCGGGCTCGTCTCCCGCTCCGGCGCGCTGGCGGGGGCGGTGGTGGGATTTCTCGTGGCCGCGTACGGAGGCTGGGGGGCCTATGCACTCCTCTGGACCTTTTTTCTCGGGGGCACCGTTGCGACGAAATGGGGTTACGGCGTCAAACGCGACGCCGGTGTCGCGCAGGCCGACCGGGGCCGACGCGGGGTCGCCCACGTCGCCGCGAACTGCATCGTTCCCGTCGCGCTCCTCGTGCTCGGGACGCCGGCGGCGGCGTTCGCGGGGGCGCTCGCCGCGGCGCTCGCGGACACGCTGGCCACCGAGGTCGGAAGCCTTTTCGGACGCGACCCCCGGTCGCCGCTGACCTTCGATCCCGTTGCCCGCGGGACGCCCGGCGCGGTCTCACTGTCCGGCACGGGCGCCGCCCTCGCGGGGGCGTGCGTGATCGCGCTGTTGGCGTGGGTCTTCGGGTGGCTGCCGCGCGCCGCGATCCTCGCGGTCATCGCCGGAGGTCTTCTGGGCGCGCTCGCCGAAAGCGTTCTCGCCGACGTGAGGCGCCGGTCCGGCGTGCGTCTCGATCACGAGTTCGCAAACGCGTTCAACACGTTCGCCGGAGCCCTGATCGCACTCGGGCTCGCCCGATGAATTCGTGAAGCGCTGGATCCGGCTCTCCCGCCCCTTCACGTTGCTGCCCCCGCTCCTCGGGATCCTGTCCGGCGCGGTCTGCGCGTTCGGCTCGGCCCACAACCCGGACCCTGCGCGGCGGATCACCTGGCCGCTCGTTCTGACCGTCGCGATCGGGTCCGTCTGCGCGTCGGCGATGAACGCGGCGTCCAACATCGTCAACCAGATCGCCGACCTGGAGATCGACCGGCGCAACAAACCGGATCGCCCGCTCGTGCGCGGCGAGGTGTCGATATCGAGCGCCTGGGCCGTCGCGGCGGCGCTGTACGTTCTCGCGATCCTGCCGACCTGGCTCGTCGTTCCGTATCCCTATCGTTCCTTCGCCGAGCGAATGGGCGCGCCGATCCACCTGCACGCCGCCTTCTTCATCTATCTCATCGGCGCGGTCGCGACCTTCGTCTATTCGTTTCCCGCACTCGGCCGGTCCAAACGTCACTGGTTCTGGGCCAACTTCACGATCGCGGCGACGCGAGGCGGCCTGCTCAAGGTCGCCGGATGGTCGTTCATCGCGTCGGTCGCCCTCTGGGAGCCGTGGACGATCGGGAGCGTCTTCGCGCTGTTTCTTCTCGGCGCCACCTCCACGAAGGACTTTTCGGACATGGTCGGAGACCGCGAGCACGGGGTCGTGACGCTGCCGATCCGGTTCGGCGTCGTGCGGGCGGCCCGGATGATGGCGCCCTTCTTCGTCGTGCCCTGGCTGCTCGTGCCCCTCTTTGCCTGGAGACCCGACCCGGACAACCCGGCCGAGCCTCTCCTGACGGGTGATCGGACGCTCCTGACCGTGCTCGGAATCGGCCTTGCGGCGTGGGGAATCTACGCGGCGCGGCTCCTCCTGCGGAATCCCGAGGAGCTCGCTTCCACCGAGAACCATCCGGCCTGGACGCACATGTATCTGCTGCTCATGGCCGCGCAGGTGGGCTTTGCGATCGCGTACGTCTTCTAGGGGTCAGGTATTCACTGATACGGAGGGCGCTCGACAAGAGGAAGTGGCCTTGCCATCTTCGCGAAGCGAAGTGGCAAGTGGAGACCTGACCCACGCGCGGATATCTGACCCCCCAGATGAAGACCTGACCCCGCTTACAATTAGGCGTGGATGCGAAAAACGCCGCGCTGCCGATCCCCCCCGGGCCGCCCGAGCCCGGCGGGCTTCGGGTCCGTTGGCACGCTCTGGCGCTGACGTTCGACGAGGCGACGCTGAACCGCCTGGTCGCCCGGCTCGTCGACAGCATCCCGGATCTCCAGGACGTCAAGATCCACGTGAGCCCGGGAGAGCTCTCCGCCTCACTCGCCGTCCACCGCTTCGGAGTGCCTCTGTCGGCGAAGGCGACGCTCTCTCAGCTTCGCCTGAAGGATGGCTTTCTCGCGTTCGTGCTCGACAAGGTGCAGGCCCTGTCGTTCATCCCGATTCCCGACCAGCTCCTGTCGTATCTCGTCCAGAAGGCGCCACGGGGGCTCCTGACGTACTACGCCGACGACCGCATCATGGTCGTCAACCTCTCGCGCTGGATGCCCCCGGGGATGGACCTCTCGCTCGACCGGACGGTGTTCGAGCGGGGCGTGCTCACGCTCGAATTCGGGGACGGCTCGTACGACCTCGAGCAGGTGCTGGGCGAAGACTGAGCCCGATTAGACTCTCGCCCGCGTGACTCTTTCGACGGGCAGCCGCCTCGGACCATACGAAATCATCGCCCCGCTCGGCTCGGGCGGGATGGGAGAGGTCTACCGGGCGCGGGACTCGCGACTCGGACGCGAAGTCGCGCTGAAGGTGCTGCCCGAGGAGCTCTCCGGCGACACCGACCGCCTCGCCCGGTTCGAGCGCGAAGCCCGATCGGCTTCGGGCTTGAACCATCCGCACATCGTCACGGTGTACGACGTCGGTCGGGCGGAATCGCACTCCTACATCGCGATGGAGCTCGTGGACGGCCGGACGCTGCGAGACATCCTCGCGACCGGTTCGGTCACGGCGAAGCGCGGGGTCGCGATCGCGGCGCAGGCGGCGGACGCTCTCGCCAAAGCGCACTCGGCGGGGATCGTCCACCGGGATCTCAAGCCCGAGAACGTGATGGTCTCGCGCGACGGCTTCGTGAAGATCCTCGATTTCGGACTCGCGAAGCTGACGGTGCCGTCTCCCTCTTCCGATTCGGGCTCCGTCGCTCCGACCGCGATCGACGCCACGCGTCCGGGAGCCGTGCTCGGGACCGTCGGGTACATGTCTCCGGAGCAGGCGCGCGGCGGTGAGGTCGACTTCCGCTCCGACCAGTTCTCGTTCGGGGCGATCCTCTACGAGATGGCGTCGGGGCGGCGCGCGTTCCATGGTGACAGCGCCCCCGAAACGATGGCGGCGATCATCCGCGACGAGCCGGAGTCGCTCGCCCGCGCGGCGCCCGCCGGCCCCGCGCCCTATCGGTGGATCGTCGAACGCTGTCTTCAGAAGGATCCCGACGACCGCTATGCGTCCACGCGCGACCTCTCGCGGGAGCTCGCCGACCTGCGGGATCACTTCTCGGAGATCGACCGCTCGGGCACGTTCGCCGAGGCCGCCCCCGCCGCGCAATCCCGCGGACGGCGCTCGTGGCTCGCCCTCGCCGTCGCGGTGCTCCTCGCCTTCGCGGCGGGATTGGGAGCGGCGGCGTTCTGGACGTCGCGGCGCGCGCCGTCCCTTCCGCCCGCGATCCGCACTCTGACGTACTCCGGACTCGATCAGTCTCCCGCGGTCTCGCCGGACGGCCGGACGATCGCGTTCACGTCGAGGCGCGACGGAGCTCCGAGGATCTGGATCAAGCAGCTCGCGACGGGAGGAGAGGCGGCTTTGACCGCGGGTCCGGACGACTATGCGAGGTTCTCTCCGGACGGGTCCGCGATTCTGTACCAGCATCGCGAAGGCAATTCCTTCGCCATTTATCGCTCCTCGGTCGTCGGCGGCGAGCCGCGCAAGGTCCTGGCCGACGCTTCCCACGCCGACTGGTCCCCGGACGGGAAATTGATCGCCTTCCTCCGGTGGTCGAACGTCAACGGCATCACGATATCGATCGTCGGCGTCGCGGCGGCCGACGGCACCGGCCCGAGGGAGATCGCGAGGGTCGCCAACCACCAGCTCGTGCAGCCGAGGTGGAGTCCGGACGGATCGACGATCGCGGCGGCCGAGCTCAGCATCGCCGGGGCGCCGCGCTCTTATTGGCTGACCGAGCTTCGCACCGGCGCGGTCAAGGCGCTGCCGTCTCTCACGACGAACGGGTTCCTCTCGGCGCCGGCCTGGACCCCCTCGAGCGAGGAGATCATCTACTCGCAGGCGGAGTCGGTCGTCGGCAACGTGACTTCCAGCTCCGCCCGGATCATGCGCCAGAACGTCCGTTCCGGAAAGGGCGCTGCGATCCTGTGGATTCCTTCGAACGCCTTGACCGTCGACGTCTTGGGTCCCGGACAGATCGTGTTCGACGCGAGCCCCGTGCGGGAGAACCTGAGGGAGGTGCCACTCGGCGCGTCCCCGCCGGCGCCCGGCGCGCCACTGTCTGCGGAAGGTCGGTGGCTCACGCAGGGAAACGCGAGCGACCGGCAGCCGTGTTACTCGCCCGACGGCGAGTGGATCGTCTTTTCCTCGAACCGCAGCGGCAACCTGGACCTGTGGGAAGTGTCGAGGAAGACCGGCTCCGTCAAGCGCGTCACGGACGACGCAGCGGACGACTGGGATCCGGGGTTCATGCCGGACGGCCGACTGATCTGGAGCTCGAACCGTTCGGGCGAGTTCGAAGTCTGGATCGCGGAGGCGGACGGCAGCGGTGCCCGGCAGGTGACCCGGGACGAGATGGACGCGGAAAACCCGACGGCGACGCCCGACGGGAAGTGGATCGTCTACAACCAGAGCTTTCCTCAGAGGGTCGGGATCTGGAAGATCCACCCGGACGGGTCGGGAGCCACGCGAATCGTCGCGGGGCCGACGGTGCTCCCTGACGTTTCCGGAGACGGCCAGTACGTCTCCTACCGGACGAACGTTCGGATCGACCAGTTCGACGTCCGTATCGCCCGGATCTCGGATGGGACGATCACGCCGTTCCACATCCGCCTGCCCTCGTTTCAGGCGAGTATCGCGAACTCGTCCGGACGCACTCGCTGGATGCCCGACGGGAAGACGATCGCTTTCGTCGGCCAGGATGAAAAGGGAAACAACGGGATCTTCTTCCAGGACTTCGATCCGGTGAGGGACACGACCGCGACGCGCCGGCCCGGCGCGGGCTTTTTTCCCACGGTCGCGACGGAGTCGTTCGGGATCTCACCCGACGGCAAGGAAATGGCAATCGCGGGTTGGGAGCAGGTCTTCAGCCTGATGCTCGCCGAGCGGGTGCCCGGAGTCGACGGGCCGCGCCGGGCCCATTAGAGACCGCACCGGTTTGAAGAGAATCCTCGTCGCGCTCGCCGTGCTCGGGGGCGCGGCGGCGGCGGCCGTCCTCCTTCTCGCGCTCTCGACGTTCCCCCGTGAGAGCGGGACCGTAAAGGTCGCCGGCGTTGCGGCTCCAGTGACGATCGAGACGGACGCGCACGGCGTCCCCACGATCCGCGCGGCGAGCGCGGCGGATGCCCTGTTCGGGCTCGGCTACGCCCACGCGCGCGACCGGCTCTGGCAGATCGAGTACCAGCGGCGCATCGGCACGGGCCGCCTGGCGGAGATCCTCGGGCCGCGGCTCGTCGAGACGGATCGGTTTCTTCGCACGATCGGGTTCCGGCGCGCCGCGGAGTCGGCGTGGCGGGCCCTTCCTCCCGAAGAACGGCGGCTGCTCGAGGCGTACACGCGCGGACTGAACGCGTACCTCGCCTCCTCGTCCGCCCGGCCGATCGAGTTCCGCATCCTGAGGTGCCCGGTTTCGGCCTTCGATCCGGTCGACAGCCTCACGTGGGCGAAGCTGATGGCGTGGGACCTCGCCGGCAACGCACGCAACGAGATCCGGCGCGCGCGGTTCGTCGCGGCGGTGGGAGAGAAGCGCGCGGCGGAGCTCCTTCCGCCGGTTCCCGAAACGCCGACGATTCTCGAAGACGAGGAGTGGCAAAGAGATTTCCCTCTCTCCGCGGCGCGGGGAGAGGGTCAGGGTGAGGGGCGGGGATCCGCCACTGCTCTCCCTTCGTCTTTCCTGTCCCGCCTCGACCGCGCCTTCGCGCTCGCTGGCGCCCGCGATCCCGACTCCGTCCTCGGCAGCAACTCCTGGGTACTCGCGGGCTCGCGCACGACGAGCGGAAAGCCGATCCTCGCCAACGATCCGCACCTCGGGCTGCGCACGCCGTCGGTGTGGTATCTCGCGCGGCTCTCCGCGCCGCGTTACTCCGTCGTTGGGGCGACGCTGCCGGGTGTGGCGGGCGTGGTCATCGGCGCCAACGACCGCATCGCGTGGGCGCTCACGAGCCTCGAACCCGACGTCCAGGACCTGTACGTCGAGGAGGTCGATCCAGCCGATCCCTCCCGGTACCTGTGGCGCGGCTCCTCCCGAGCTTTCGAGACGCGCCGGGAGACGATCCGAGTGCGCGGCCGGCCCGACGTCGTCTTCGACGTCCGCCGCTCGGTGCACGGCCCGATCGTCACCGACGTCCTCGACGGCGCCGCTTTGCTCGGACCCGCCGTGGCGCTGCGCTGGACCGCGCTCGACGACACCGATTCGACCGCCGAGGCGATCGAGGGAATCAACCGCGCGTCAAGCTGGACGGAGTTCCTCGAGGCGGTGCGCCGCTTCCACGCGCCGGCGCAGAACTTCCTCTATGCCGACGCCGACGGACATATCGGGTACACGGCGTCGGGGGCGATCCCGATCCGGCCGCGCGCCGACGGGCTTGCCCCCGTCTCCGGATCCGGAGAAGACGACTGGACCGGCTACGTCCCGTTCGACGAGCTGCCGCGGGTGCTCGACCCCGCCCGCGGCTTTCTCGTCGCGGCGAACAACCGGGTCGCCTCCGCGCGCTATCCGTACGAGATCACGGCTGACTGGCCCGAGCCCTACCGCGCGCGGCGGATCGCCGAACGGATCCTCGCGAAGGAGAAACTGGGTGTCTCCGACGTCGAATCGATCCAGCTCGACCGTGTTTCTCTCCAGGCAATCGAGCTCCTGCCTCTCCTCCTCTCGACCGCTCCGGCCGACGCCGGCTCGCGCGACGCGATCGCGAGGCTCTCTTCCTGGAACCGCGAGTTCGCCCCCGACTCCGCCGCGGCTGCGATCTACGCCGCCTGGTACAGCGGTCTCGCGAAAATGCCGGAGGACGAGCTCGGCGCGACGCCGCTCGGTGCGATCCGATCGCGATTCCTGATCGAGGCGCTCTCTTCGGAGTCGGCCTGGTGCGACGACGTGCGCACGTCCGCGCGCGAGACCTGCGCCGAGTTTCGAACGCGGACCTTAAGGAAGGGCGTGTCGCTCCTCTCCCGGCGCCTCGGCGCCGATCCGCGCGAGTGGCGGTGGGAGCGGCTTCACCGGGCGCGCTTTCCGCACGGGATCTTCGACGCGGTCGCCGGTTTGCGTGCGCTCTTCAGCCTGGAGGCCGGCCAGGGGGGAGACGCCTCGACGGTGAACGTCGGTGCGTACGGGCTGGACGGGTCGTTCCGGATGACCGACGGACCGAGCTATCGCCAGATCGTCGATTTCGCCGACCGCGCGAGGAGCCTCTTCGTTCACACGACGGGCCAGTCGGGCAACGTCTTCGACCGTCGTTACCGCGATCTGCTGCCGCTCTGGAGACGAGGCGTTTATTTTCGGATCGGAGAGACCCCCCGAAAACTCCTCCGGCTCGTTCCGAGGTAGCTCGACGGCGGCGAGCCGGCCGTCGGTCACGTAGCGGTCGCCGCCGCCGTTCCGGCCGCCGCGCGCGATCGCGAAATCCGGGATCCACGCGACCTGGATCAGGCGGCGCGCACGGGCGAGATCGCCGACGAGCTTGTCTCGCTCTCGGTCGACCGCCGGGTCGATGTGGTGCATGACCTCGCCCGTGAACCTCGAGACGCCGACGCTCCGATCGAAGCTCGCGGCGCACAGCCACAGGACGCGGCCACGCGCGTCCTGGTCTACTTGCCGCCAGAGGCGGACGTGGTGCCGGCGGCGTGGGCTCTTCCCGACGATCTGCTCGAAGGCGAGATCCTGGGGCCGCCGGCGCGCGACGAAGTGCGTGCTCATCGGAGCGGAGGAGTAAGGCCGGTTGAAGAGAACGCTTCGCGCGTCGCGCAATCCGCTCCTCCACGTGATGGGATCGGCCAGGGTCCAGCCGGCGGCGCGCATCGCGACGATGACGTCACGGCGGGTTCCGACGATCGCTAAGTTGATCGGGTCCGCCGGGATTCCTTCGGCGGTGTAGGTCAGGCGGGGGAGAGCGAGATCTTCGGGCAGCTTCGCGTGACGCCGCCAGACCGCCGGCAATACGCCGTAGGCGATGGCCGCGTACGCCGGCAGGAGGAGAACCAGGAGAGCGGCTGCCCTCGCCGCCCGGCGGGCCATCGGTTCGCCTACTTCTTCTTCGCGGCGGCCGGCGTCTTGACCTCCACGGACGTTGCCGTCATCCGATACTCGATCAGAACCTTGTCGCCGACCTTGGGTGTCCCGCCCTTCATCGAGGTCGAGGGGTCGCGGGCGATCTCCCAGCGATCCTTCCCCTTCTGCACCGCGATCATGTCGCTCCGGACCTCGAGGACCGGCCCGGTCACCTGGTAGGTTTTCACCGCGCCGAAAGCCATGGACGTGAGTAAGAGGGAAAGAGCACAGACGGCGACCACTCTGCGGAAGCTCATGAGCTCTCCTTTCGCCGCGAGGGTAGCCAGGGTGGTCGTGAACGCGGAGTGAACGATCAGAGTTGCCAGAAGGGGCGGTGGGTCTCGATCACCTCGGAGAGCACCCGTTCGGCGACGGCGTTCGGCGGACCGGGATCGATTTGCGGGGCGGTGTCGCCGAGGAGCACGGAGGTGCACGTGGCCGCCGCGGCGGAGATCGCGTCGAGGTCGTAGCCGCCTTCGAGGGCGAGGACGACCCGCCCGCCTGCGAGCGAGCATACGCGCTGCGTCATTGCCGCGTGTCCCGCGGCCGAGAGCCGCATCCCGCCGAGCGGGTCGCCGGCCGCCGCATCGAAGCCGCACGAGACGAGGACGAGCTCCGGGCCGAACTCGCGCGCGATCGGAAGAAGGACGCGATCGAAGGCCGCGAGGTACTCCGCATCTCCCATTCCCGCCGGCCACGCGACGTTGACCGTGCGGCCGCGCCCCTGGCCGCGTCCGACCTCGCGAATCGCCCCGGTGCCCGGATAGAAGGGGTACTGGTGCGCCGAGAAGTAGAGGACGTCGGCGTCCTCTTCGAAGCTGTGCTGCGTGCCGTTGCCGTGGTGCAGGTCCCAGTCGACGATCGCGATGCGTCGGATCCCGGCGGATCGGAGGCCCGCGGCTTGTGCGACTCTCCCGAGCGCGGCGGCCTGCGTGACTCGCCCGCGCGCGGCGGCCCCCGCGACTCTCCCAAGCGGCGCGGCCTGCGCGACTCTTCCAAGCGGCGCCGCCTGCGCGACTCTCCCAAGCGCGGCTTGCGCGACTCTCCCAAGCGCGGCTTGCGCCGCGACCGCGACGTTGTTGAACAGGCAGAACCCCATCGCGCGATCGGCTTCGGCGTGGTGGCCCGGCGGCCGCAGGAGCGCGAAGCCGTTCGCGAACGCGCCCGAGAGGACCTGCCCGACGAGGTCGACGAGACTTCCTGCCGCGAGCCGCGCCACCGCGGCGGAGTGGCGCGACGTGTAGGTATCCGGATCGAGCTCTCCGAAATCGCGCTTCGCGGTCGCTTCGATACGGTCGATGTGCCCCGGCGTGTGGACGGCGAGGAGCTCCTCGCGCGTTGCCTCCCGCGCGTCGACGCGGCGACACCGTCCGGCGAGGCCGTCGTCCGTCAGCCGCGACCAGATCGCGGAGAGACGGCCCGGATGCTCGGGATGTTCGTAGGGCGGGCGGTGGAGAAGGAATGCTTCGTCGTAGACGAGGCCGGTCGTCACGGATGGGATGCGGCGAGGGACGCCTGCATGTGCGCTCCGGCGAGCACGGGACTCCGGACGCACGTAAGGTCCCGGGCGAGGCAGGCGGCGAGCGTCATGTCGCATCCACAGTCACAGCGCTCCGCGCCGAGCCGGAGGAGGTACTTCTCGCGCGCGGCCGGGGAAAGACCGATTCCTTCGATCAGCGAAGCGCGGCTGACCGCCGGCTTCGGGACTCTGGATTTTGGACCCTGGACCTTGGATTGCCGCGAGAAGTAGAACAGGGAAAAGAGGAAGAGAAGACCGTAGCCGAGTACGGCGATGACCGCCACACCCGGTCCCCTCCGGCGCGCCGGCGGCGGCGGATCCCCCGGGTCGACCGCCCGAAGCGTCGGGCGCTCCCGGTCAGACATCGAGAGCGGCGGCCAGCTCCGCCGGGTCGGAAGTGGGCCGGAGGCACGCGAAGTTCCGGCAGACCCATGCCTGCGCGACGCCGCCGGCCGACCCGCGAGAGACGACGAGCGGAGCGACGTTCGCGAGGCTCTCGGCGGCGTCGGCGTGCGCGACGACGCGGTTCAAGCGCCGGCCGCCGAACACCGCCGCACGAAGACTTTCGAAGTCCTCGCGGCCGACCTCGCCGGAGAGGACGACTTCGCGGGGTTCGTCCTGCCGGTAGTCGAGTGCGCAGAGGAGCCGCGGAAACGCGTGGGGCGCTCGATCGAGGTAACCCGCGAACGCGGAGAAGATCGCCTCCGCCCGCGTCGAGTACTTCGAGTCGCTGGTAAACGTCGCGAGGCGGAGCAGGTTCATCGCGGCGATCGAATTGGAGGAGGGCGTCGCGCCGTCGAAGAGCTCCCGCGGCCGCACGATCAGGTGATCTCGACCCTCCGCCGCGAGGAAATAGCCGCCGCGCGGATCCGCGAAGCGCTCCTCCATCTCGTCCGCGAGCTCGGCCGCGGCCCGGAAGTAGCGGGGCTCGAACGTCGCCTCGTAGAGGTCGAGCAGCGCCTCGACGAGAAAGGCGTAGTCGGAGGCAAAGCCGGAAATTCCCGCGGCGCCGTCCTTCTCGCGATGGAGCAGATCTTCCGCCGTGCGGCAGCGAGAGAGGATCCGGTCGGCGGCCCGCCGGGCGGCCTCCTCGTAGCGAGGCTCTCCCAGAACCCGGGCTGCGAGCGCGAAGGCGGAGATGGCGAGCGCGCTCCAGTCGGTCAGAAGCTTCGTGTCGGTCGACGGCCGCTCGCGCCGGGAGCGCGCCTCGGACATCCGGCGGCGCGACTCGCAGAGAATCTCCTCGACCCTTGCTTCGCTCGTCGGCAACTGCGCGGCGAGCTCCGGCACGCTCTTGACGATCGAGAGGACCGTCTGGCCGTGCTCGAAGTTGCCCGCCTCGGTGACCCCATAGCGCGCGGCGACGATCGGCGCCGCTTCCGCTCCGACCGCCGCTTCGAGCGACGCCGGATCCCAGACGTAAAACGTCCCTTCCTCGCCCGCGGAATCCGCGTCCTGCGCGGCGAAGAAGCCGCCCTCCGGCGGAGTCATCTCCGCGAGAAGGTAGTCGAGCGTCTCGCGGGCGATCCGCGCGAAGTCGGCGTTCCCGAAAGCGCGGGACGCGAGCAGGTACGCCCGCGCGAG
Source organism: Thermoanaerobaculia bacterium (assembly GCA_036001245.1). GTDB lineage: Bacteria > Acidobacteriota > Thermoanaerobaculia > UBA5066 > Gp7-AA6 > Gp7-AA6. Next base: position 19,849 of record DASYUL010000064.1, on the reverse strand, counting down.
CAACGCGTTGTCGTAGAGCATTTTCTCGAAGTGCGGAATGAGCCATCGTGCGTCGGTCGAGTACCGGTGGAAGCCGCCGCCGACGTGGTCGTAGAGGCCGCCAGCCGCCATCTTCGCCAACGTCGTCTCGACCATCTCGCGCACTTTCGGCTCGCCCGTGCGGATCCAGTAGCGGATGAGGAATTCCAGCCGCATCGCCGGCGGGAACTTCGGCGCCCCGCCGAAGCCGCCGTGCCGCGGATCGAACTCGGCGGTGAGCGCTCGAGCCGCCTTGTCCAGCGGAGCGGCGCCGACCTCGGGCCCCCCGCCGGGCGCGCGAGCGGCGAGATCGAGGTGGTCGACGAGCTGCCCCGCCGAGGTCTCGAGCTCCGTGCGCCGGGTCTTCCAGGCGTCCGCGATCGCCGCGAGAAGACCGGGGAAACCGGGCCGGCCGTAGCGGTCATCGGGCGGGTAGTACGTTCCGCCGTGGAACGGGCGCCCGTCCGGCGTCAGGAAGAGCGAGAGCGGCCAGCCGCCGCTTCCGGTCATCGTCTGGACCGCAGTCATGTAGACGTCGTCGACGTCCGGCCGCTCTTCGCGATCGACCTTGATCGGAACGAAGTCGCGATTGATCAGCTCGGCAATGCGGTCGTTCTCGAACGACTCGTGCTCCATGACGTGGCACCAGTGGCAGGTCGAATAGCCGATCGAGAGGAAGATCGGCTTGTCCTGTGCCTTCGCCCGGGCGAACGCCTCCGCGCCCCACGGATACCAGTCGACCGGGTTGTCCGCGTGCTGGAGGAGATAGGGAGATTTCTCCTGGGCGAGACGGTTCGGCACGTCCCAACTAACCGAAAAACCGCACCTTGTCATTCCGAGGAGTGAAGCGACGAGGAATTGTCATCCTAAGGAGCAAAGCGACGAAGGACCTCTCCCTCAAAGGGAGAGATCCCTCAGTTAGCTCAGGATGGCCGCTACGCGGTCAGATCCTTCGCGGAGCCTGCCCCGACCGGAAGATGAAGCTCGAACGAGGAAGAGATTCCTCGCTTCGCTCGGAATGACAGCCAGGGGCGAGGGGCTCAGGATGACCGCTGCGTGGTTACCGCGGTTCCGCCGTGATCGTGACTTCCTTGTCCCCGTCCTTCACGACCACCACGTCTCCCGGTCCGAGCTCGTCGATCCGCTCGAGGATCTCCTTCGGGCTGATCTGCCGGTCGCCCGAGAAGCTCTCGACGATCGCGCGCGGCACCCGGATGTGAACGGACTTTCCCCAGTCGTCCCGGATCGTGATGGAGAGGGCCGTGCCTTCGGCCATCACCTCGATCGTGTCGTTGCCCTTTTTGATGACGCCCGGCTTGCCGGGCGCGCTCTCGCGAGCCGCGTTCAGGATGTCGCGCGGAGTGACGTCGCCGTCCCAGTCCGTGTGGATATCTCCGCCAAAGCGCCGAATGGGAGAGAACTTCGCGACGCGCGCCACGAGATTCGACGGGACGGAGAACGTGAAATGCCGCGTCGAGTCTCCGTCCTTCTCCCGCACCTCGACCTTGAAGCCCTTCACGCGCGCGAACTCGGGAGCGGGCCGCCGCCAGAACGCGAGCGCGAGCGCGACGAGAATCACGACGACCAGGCCCAGGATGACCGCTCGGATCTCCTTCATTGACCTTCTCCTCCCTCTCCCAACGCTGCCGACGGCGAAAAGTTCCGCCCCGTGATACCTTTCACGACGCGGGTCAGGCAGAATAACTCAGTCTCTGTCAACGTTTTCGGAGAGCGATGCCTCATTTCATCACCGACACGTGCATCGGCTGCGGGGTCTGCGAGATCAAGTGCCCCACGCACACGATCACGGGGGACAAGAACGAGAAGTACGTCATCCACGCCGACCGCTGCATCGACTGCTCGGTCTGCGCGCGGTATTGCCCCGTCTCCTGTATTCAGGACCAGAAGGGAGAGCTCATCGAGAAGGTCAAGCCGCGCGACATCCCGAAGGCGATCGTCGATCGCGACCTCTGCACCGGCTGTGAGTTCTGCATCGACATCTGCCCCTTCGACTGCATCTACCTGATCGACGACCCGCTCCAGGAGACGTTCCACAAGATCGCGGAGGTGGACGCCGGGCCCTGCGTCTCGTGTCGTCTCTGCGAGACCGTCTGCGACAAGGACGCGATCTTCGTTCCGAACCCGATCACGCAGGCGAAGCGGTACCTCTCGGTCCTGTGACCGAGGGCCCGCCCCCCGAGGAGCCGCTCTCCGACGACGAAGAAGTCTCCCCGCGGTCCCCGGCGGGACGGCTCGTCATCCGGTTCTTCGTGCTGCCGCTCCTCGTGGTGGGAACGGCCGTGGGTATCTTCCTTCTCTTTTCTCTCATGACGTTCGAGCGGCGTTCACCGCGCGACTACCTGTCGGAGGTGCGGGGCGGGAGCGCCGGGCGCCGCTGGCAGGCTGCGTTCGAGCTCTCCCGGCGGATCGGCACGATGAAGCCGGGCCCCGAACGCGATGCGATCGCGATAGAGAGCCTGCGGCTCTTCCGGACCCTGTCGCCGTCCCGGCCCGAGGACGTGAGGGTGCGGCGGTACCTCGTTCTCGTGCTCGGCAAGCTCCGCGACCGCGCCGCCGTGCCCGACCTCGTCCGCGCCGCGGGGGATCCCGATCCCGAGACGCGCCTCTACGCGATCTGGGCGCTCGGGATGATCGGCGACCCGCGGGGGCTCGACGCCGTGCTCGAAGCGTCGCGCTCGGAGGATCCCGGGATACGCAAGATGGCGGCCTACGTGATGGGGAAGCTCGGAGACCGGCGAGCCATCGAACGGCTGAAGGTCCTGCTCGAAGACCGCGTCCCCGACGTCCGGTGGAACGCGGCGATCGCCCTGGCGTCGCTCAACGACGGGTCGGGGATCGCCGTGCTTCGCTCGATGATCGACCTGCAGGCGCTCGCGCGCCAGGCGCAGCTCACGTCGGATCAGGCGGAGGCCGCGATGGTGAACGCTCTGAAAGCGTTTGCGCTCCTGCGCGACGAGGGGAGCCTGCCCCTTCTCGAGAAAGTCGCGCGCGAAGACCCGAACCTGCGCGTGCGCGACGCGGCGCGCGCCGCGGTCGAAGCGACACGGCGGGGTCAGGTCTCCACCGTCACATCGCTCCCTCGTTCCGGTGTGGCAAGTGGAGACCTGACCCCATCTTTGGTAGTCTCGTTTCGGGTATGTCGACACCGCAGCGAAGGGTAGTCGTCGAGCCGGCCAAGTCGCCGACGCCGGACGTCCTGTCGGACGGAGTGACGAGGCGCTCGACACTCAAGTGGATGACCGTCGCCTGGGTCGGGTTCGCGGCCGCGACGGGCGCGGGCTTGACCGCGACGCTGCGTTTCCTCTTCCCGAACGTTCTCTTCGAGCCCCCCACGCGCTTCAAGGCGGGCGATCCCTCGACGTACTCCTTCGGCGTCGACGAGCGCTGGAAGGGCAAATACCGCGTGTGGATCGTTCGAAATACCGATTCGATGTTCGCGCTGCTCGCCCGCTGCACGCACCTGGGCTGCACGCCCAACTGGCTCGCAGCGCAGAACAAGTTCAAGTGTCCCTGTCACGGCTCCGGGTACTACATGTCGGGAGTGAACTTCGAGGGCCCCACGCCGCGCCCGCTCGAGCGCACCGAGATCGCCATCTCACCCGACGACGGGCAACTCGTCGTGGATACCGCCACCCGGTTCCTGTACGAACGCGGCCAATGGAGCGATCCGAAGTCCTTCGTGAAGATGGTGTAGCGGTAAATGCGGTAAATGGGGACAGACCCCAATTTGATCGTTTACTGAAGATCCCTTAGGCAGACTCCAAATTGGGGTCTGTCCCCGGAGGTCGCATTGGGTCGTCGGTGGAACCGATTTCAGCAGTCCGTCGTTGAGAGCCAGTTCTGGAAGTCCGTCTTCCGGGTCGGCATCCCGAACACGAACAGGAAGCGTGTTCTCGCGATGCTCGGCAACGTCGTTCTGCACCTTCACCCGGTCAAGACCCGCAAGTCCGGCGTCAAGATGCGCTACACGTGGTGCGCGGGGGGAGTGACGTTCTTCCTCTTCCTCGTGCTCACGTTCACCGGACTTCTGCTCATGTTCTATTACCGGCCCACGGTCGAGTACGCGTTCGTCGACATCCTCGACCTGCGCGAGCAGGTGCCCTTCGGGATCATGCGGGAGGTGCACCGCTGGGGCGCCCACGCCATGGTCATCACCGTCTGGATCCACATGTTCCGGGTCTTCATGACCGGGTCGTACAAGCCGCCCCGTGAGTTCAACTGGGTGATCGGAGTCATCCTCCTCGTGCTGACGCTGCTCCTCTCGTTCACCGGCTACCTGCTCCCCTGGGACCAGCTCGCGATCTGGGCGATCACGGTCGGATCCAACATGGCCGCCGCCACTCCGCTCATCGGGATCGAAGGTCCGGCCACCGGTCTCTTGAAGATCGGCGACATCCAGCTCGTCACCTCGTCGAACGACGCGCGGTTCGCGCTCCTCGGCGGGCGGTTCGTCGGGGCCGGCGCGCTCCTGCGCTTCTACGTCCTGCACTGCGTCGGCATCCCGCTCGTCGCCGCATTTCTCATGGCCGTCCACTTCTGGCGAGTCCGCAAGGACGGCGGCATCTCGGGACCTGTCTAGGGAGCCACTGCCGCACCCATGGCCGTCGTCAACATGCTGCGGGGCCTCGTCAACTTCCTCTCGGCGCCCCAGTACCTCGTCACGCTCGCGCTCGTCCTGCTCGTGATCGCGATCAACCTTCCGGTGATCTGGAGCAAGAGAGGCGGGATCTTCCTCGGGATCGGGATGGTCCTCTTCCTCGCGCTCTCCTACCTGGACCCGAACTTCAACGCGGTCGCGACGCTTCCGGACAACGTCCCGATCGTGGGGATGATCTTCCTCGTCGGCTTCTTCTTCTGGTGGGCGATGCACAACGCCTACGAGAACGACCGGCGCATCGCGGAAGGCCGACCGACGATCGAGGGTGAGGACTCCGCGCAGAAAGTCTTCTCCTGGCCGGACCTCGTCTACGTCGAGTTGATCTGCCTCGTCGTCGTCATGGCGGTCATGATCGTCTGGTCGATCGTCCTGAAGGCCCCTCTCGAGGAGCCGGCGAACCCGACCGACTCACCAAATCCCTCGAAGGCGCCGTGGTACTTCCTCGGCCTCCAGGAGATCCTCGTCTACTACGACCCGTGGATGGCGGGCGTCGTGCTGCCGTCTTTGATCATCGTCGGCCTGATGGCGATCCCGTACATCGACACCAACCCCAGGGGGAACGGCTACTTCACGTTCCGCGAGCGCAAGTGGGAGATCACGCTCTTCCTGATCGGTTTCCTCGTCCTCTGGTGCGTGCTGATCGTGCTCGGCACGTTCCTGCGAGGTCCGAACTGGAACTTCTTCGGGCCCTACGAAACATGGGACGTCAACAAGCTCGTGCCGTTGAACAACATCAACCTGTCGGAGATCGTCTGGATCAAGATCCTGAAGACCCGAATGCCGAGCTTCTGGCTCTTCCGCGAGATGGTCGGGCTCGCACTCGTCGCGCTCTACATGGGACTCCTGCCCCCGATCCTCGCGAAGACGGTGCTGCGCCGCTTTTTCGAAAAGATGGGGACGGTTCGATATCTCATCTTCGTCAACCTCGCGCTCATCATGCTGGCCCTTCCGATCAAGATGTACCTGCGGTGGATCTTCAACCTGAAGTACATCGTCAACATCCCCGAGTTCAGCTTCAACATCTGAACGATGCCCCGCCGTTCACCCGCCGAGCCGATCGATCACCACTACAACATCCCCCGGCTGAACCGCGTCTTCGCGGCGACCGGGATCGTGCTGACGGTCGTCTTCATCGCGATGGTCGTCGAGGACTATTCGCGCGGCTGGAAGCGGATCCAGCGCGCTTTCACCCGCATCGAGGCGAAGAAGACGCGCGAGGCCGCTCTGGCGGCCCGGCGCCAGGTCCTCGGAGGAGAGCTGCAGCGCCTTCGCGCGGAATTGAAAGAGGCCAACCGGCAGCTGGCCGCGCACCGCGGGGAGCTCGCGCGCCTCGACGCGAAGTTGAAGGGCCTCGATCCGAAAATCTACCTGGCGGACCAGCAGTTCAAGTTCACGAAGGCGTCGCTCGACGCGCAGCGCTACAAGTACGAGAGGGCCCTCGCGGTCGCACCGCGCTCCGCCCCGAAGCAGAAGCGCGATTTCGACGAGCTCTCCGCCGACCTCGAAGCGAAACGCGTGCACCTCGCGCGGCTCCAGAAAGAGCAGGCGGAGGTCACCGCGAAGCGCGAGGCGCTCGTCGCGCGCCGCGAAGCGGTCCAGATCTCGATCGAAAAGCTGACCGCGGACTACCGCCTGGCGCGCGACCACTACGCGAGCCTGCGGGAAAACGCGATCTCCCGGCTGCGCAACGCGGCGATCCTCGACATGGTCAACCCGTCCCTGCGCATCCAGCAGGTGCAGCTGCCCGAGCACCTGACCGACGTCAACTTCATGAAGATCCCGCGCGTCGACCGGTGCCAGACGTGCCACGTCGCCGCCGACCGGACCGGCTTCGAGGACCCGAAGCTGAACGCCGTCTTCCGGTCCCACCCGCGCCAGAACCTGATGGTGGGCGGCGAGTCGCCGCACCCCGTCACGCTCTTCGGCTGCAGCCCCTGTCACGGCGGCCGCGACCGGGCGTCGTCGTTCTGGTCGGCGGGCCACTCGCCGCAGAACCCGCACGAGGAAGCGCGGTGGGAGAAGGCATTCGGCTGGAAGTTCGACCGCTTCAACGAGACCCCGATCCTCCCGATGAAGTACACGGAGGCGGGCTGCTACCGGTGTCACTCCGACGAGACGAACTTCCGCGAGGCGCCGGCGCTCGACGCCGGGATAAAGACGATCGAGGACCTCGGCTGCTGGGGCTGCCACCGCATTGAGGGGCTCGAGAAGCAGCACCTCCCGAAGGTCGGCCCGTCGCTCGAGAAGGTCGCATCCAAGGTCAACCGCGACTGGGCCACGCGGTGGGTGATGAAGCCAGACGCGTTCCGCCCGTCGACCCGGATGCCACAGTTCTTCTACCTGGAAAACTTCGTCAACGTCTCCGGACCCAGGAAGGCCACGCCCGCTCAGCGGCACATGAACGATCAGGGGCGCGTCGAGAACGACGTGATGGTCAACTCGATCATCTCGTACCTCTTCGACCGGTCGCGGAACGAGTCCGTCCCGCCCGTCGCCGGCACGGGCGATCCGGTGCACGGACAGGCGCTCCTGTCCGAACGCGGCTGCTTCGGCTGCCACATCGCGGACGGCAACGCGCGGCGCGACGTGACCGGGACGTACCGACAGTTCGGCCCGAACCTGGCGGGGATCGGCTCCAAGACGAGCCGCGACTGGATCTATCGCTGGATCCTGGACCCCAAAGCGTGGAACCCGGAGACGAAGATGCCGAACCTCCGGCTCACGCCGCAGGAGGCGCTCGACATCGCGGAGTACCTCTCGACGTTGAAGGCGCCGCCGGAGTTCGAACGCGCCGCTCTGCCCCGGACGGACGCCGCGACGCTCGACCGGATCGCGCTGTACTTCGAGATGTCGGACAAGACGCTCATCGACGCGAAGGCAGCCCTCGCGAAGATGGACTCGCACGCCAAGGAGGTCTACGCGGGCGAGAAGCTCATTGCGCACTACGGCTGCTTCGCGTGCCACGCGATTCCCGGCTTCGAGAACGCCAAGCCGATCGGAACGGAGCTCACCGAGGAGGGCTCCAAGGCCGTCCACCTGCTCGATTTCGGGTTCGTCCACATCCCGCACACGCGGCAGGACTGGTTCGAGACGAAGATCCACAACCCGCGGATCTTCGACCGCGATCACGCCCGCGGCTGGGAAGAGAAGTACCGGATGCCCGACTTCCATCTTTCGCAGCGCGAGCGCGAACACGTCATGACGGCGCTTCTCGGCTTCCAGGAGCTGAACGCGTCGGAGTCGGCGCGCAAGCGGCTCTCGCCCGACGAGGCGGCGATCGAGCGCGGGCGGCGCATCGTGAAGAGCCACAACTGCCAGGGCTGCCATGTCATCGAGGGCTTTGGCGGCTCGTTCCGATCGCTCGTCGCCGATCCTTCGCTCGCGCCGCCGATCATCCAGGGGCAGGGCGCAAAGGTGCAGAGCGACTGGTTGTTCTCGTTCCTGAAGGCGCCGAAGACCGGGCAGATCCGTCCGTGGCTCGAGGTCCACATGCCGACCTTCGGTTTCACGGCCGCGGAGCTGAACGACCTGACGCGCTACTTCGCCGCGCTCGACCGCGCTTCGTATCCGTTCCTCGCGCGCGACTACGTGACGGAGCCGGGCCGGTGGGCGGCGGGCAGGAAGGTGTTCGAGCTCCTGCGCTGCAAGCAGTGCCACCCGCGCAACGAGCAGGAGATGAACGCGCCGGGAGTGGACCGCGCCTCGCTCGCTCCGAACCTCCAGATGGCGGCGACGCGCCTGCGCCACGACTGGATCTCCGACTGGATCAGACGGCCCGACGAGTGGATGCCGGGCACCCGCATGCCGACGAACTTCCCGAAGGGGGACGACGGCAAGCGCACGTCGCCGATCGCGGCGCTCTTGGACGCGCCGACGTTCGCGGCCGACCGCGCCGAATTCGCGAAGCTCTTGGGCGGCGACGGCGCGGCGAAGGCGTTCCTCTCCGACCCGGACCAGGTGACGAAGGCGCTGCGGGACTACGTGTGGTCCGTCGGGTTGAACGGCGGCACCGGACCCGCGGGTCCGCCGTCCGAGACGGCTCCCGCCGAGCCGGCCGCGGAGCCCGCGAAGCCGACCGTCCGCGCCGCGCGCCCGTCCGCCCCCCGCACCGCGTCCCCGGGACGCTAAACTCGGCCGGCTTGCCGGCCCTCAACCTCGATCTGATCCTTTACTGGGGGAGCCTCGGCCTCTCCGCCGCGGCGGTCGTGCTGTTCCTCTGGCTCATGCGCGAGCGGCGGAAGCGTGAGTAGCGCCCTCCAGGGACGTCACCCTGAAGTGCGGGCTAAAAAACCGCCAGAAGCGTCACGGCGAGCATGAGGCCCACCCAGCCGATCATGGCCGTCCCGATGAGTCGAAGCAGGGACGTCCCTTCCGACCCCGAACCCCCTCCTCCGACGGTCCGGTCGGATGCGCGCCGAACCAGACCGGGCCGGGGACGCGCCGCGATCCGGGGCCCCGGGAGCCTGAGCGTCTGCGAAGTCATTGGCCTCCTCCTCTCGCCGTGAAGGTCTGCCGCTCGAACGATCCCGGCGGCCCACCGCCGCGATCGCGACCTTCACTCTTCACGCGCATAAGCCGGCAAAACGGGATCACGTCCGCGTCTGTGCTGTAATTTGCCCGGATCCATGGCGCCTCCTGGCCACGGGGAGGTCACGGCGCTCCTGAAGGATTGGAGCGGCGGCGACCAACGCGCCCTCGAGCGACTGACGCCGCTCGTGTACGACGAGCTGCGGAAGCTCGCCGGCGGCTACATGCGCGGGGAGAGGCCGGACCACACCTTCCAGCCGACGGCCCTCGTCCACGAGGCGTACCTTCGCCTCGTCGATCAGCGGGACGTCGACTGGCACAACCGAGCCCACTTCTTCGGGATCGCGGCTCAGATGATGCGGCGGGTCCTCGTCGACCATGCCCGACGCCGGCAGGCGGCCAAGCGGGGCGCCGTGACGTATCGGATCTCCGTCAGTGACGAGCTCGCCGACGCCGTGCGGGATCCCGAGCTGCTCGGCCTCGACCGGGCTCTGGAGGCCCTCTCGAAGCTCGATCCCCGGCAGGCCCGGATCGTCGAACTGCGTTTCTTCGGAGGTCTGACCGTCGAGGAGGTGGCGGAGGTCACTGGCATCTCCACGGCGACCGTCAAGCGAGAGTGGCAAACCGCCCGGGCCCGGCTGGCGCGCGAGATCCACCGGTGACGCCCGAGGAGTGGGCGAGGGTGAAAGGCATCCTGGCGGAGACGCTCGAGGTTCCGTAAGCGCAGCGCCCCGGCTTTCTCGCTCGCGTATGCGGAGAGGACACAGCCCTCCGGCGGGAAGTGGAGTCGCTCCTCGAGGAACAGGGCAGGGACTGGAGCTTCTTCGACGCGCCTCGGGCAGGCTCTGAGATCCCGCCGCATCGTTCTGCCGGCGAGCGCATCGGGCCATTCGAGATCCTTGGTGAGATCGGGCGGGGCGGCATGGGAGAGGTCTATCTCGCGCGCCGCGCCGACGAGGAGTTCCGGCAGGAGGTCGCCCTCAAGCTGATCCGCGTCGGTATGGCGAGCGACGACGCCCTGCAGCGCTTTCGCACCGAGCGGCAGATCTCCGCCTCGCTCGAGCATCCGAACATCGCGCGGCTACTGGACGGCGGGACGACCGGGCGGGGCGAGCCGTACTTCGTCATGGAGTACGTCGAGGGCGAGACCCTGCTCGAATACTGCAACCGCCGCAAAGCGCCGGTCGAAGAGCGGTTGCGGCTCTTCCGCGAGGTCTGCGCGGCCGTGGCGTACGCGCACCAGAACCTCGTCGTGCACCGGGACATCAAGCCCGGCAATATCTTGGTGACCGCCGACGGCGTGCCGAAGCTCCTCGACTTCGGAATCGCGAAGCTGCTCGCCCCCGATGGCGCTCCCGTCAAGAGCGAACAGACCGCGACCCTCTTCCGCGTATTGACGCCCGACTACGCGAGCCCCGAGCAGGTGCGCGGGCAGCCGGTCACGACCGCGAGCGACGTCTACTCGCTTGGAGTCGTTCTCTACGAGCTCCTGACGGGGCGGCGCCCGTATCACGTCGATTCGGCCGACGCGGGAGAGCTCGTTCGTGTCGTCTGCGAGCGCGATCCCGAGAAACCGAGTACGGCGGTGACGTCGGTAGGCCGAGAGCCCCCTGAGGATGCGACCGTGACCTCCCGGCAATTGCGCGGAGACCTCGACGCAATCGTGATGAAAGCGATGCGGAAGGAGCCTCAGATGCGGTACGGCTCCGTACTGCAGCTGGACGACGATATTCGAAGGCACCTCGAGGGTCTTCCAGTGCTCGCCCGCCGCGGCACCTTGTCCTATCGAGCCGGTAAGTTCGCGCGTCGCCACCGGGTGCTGCTGGCGGCCGCGGCGCTAGTCGCGATCGCGCTCGCGGGCGGCATTTTCGCAACCCTTCGCGAAGCCCGGCACGCGCGCCTGGCCGAGGCCCGCGCGAAGCGTCGGTTCGACGACGTGCGAAAGCTCGCCAACTCCTTCCTCTTCGAATTCCACGACGCGATCCGGGACCTGCCGGGATCGACGCCCGCCCGCGCGCTCGTCGTCCGCCGGGCCCTCGAGTATCTCGATTCCCTCGCGAAGGAGTCCGCCGGCGACCGTGTGCTCACGCGGGAGCTCGCCGAGGCCTATCAGAAGGTCGGGGACGTGGAGGGAAACCCGTTTCAACAGAACCTGGGAGACCTGAAGGGAGCAATCGGGAGCTACGACAAGGCGATCGCTCTATTGAAACCGGTGGTCGCATCGGGCGGGGCGACTGACGAGGAGCAGTCCACGCTCGCGAACGCCTACCTGATCGGCGGCAGCATCCACATCGTCAATGGTGACTCCCGGACCGCGGTTGCGATGGCGGAGAAGGGGCTCGCATTGCGCCGCAGTCTCGCCGAAAGAAACTCCGGTGATGCGGGTCGTGAGAAGGACCTGGCTCAGGCCTGGCAGTTCCACGCCTTCGACTTGTCGGCGGCGCGAAGGATGTCCGAGTCCTACGAAGCTCTGCTCAATCAGGCGGCGATCCTGAAGAAGCGGCTGGCCGTCGAGCCGCGAGATCGCCAGCTGCGCCGGAGTCTCGGCCAGAACCTCTTCTTGATCGGTCAGGCGCTCCAGTCCCGGGGCGATCTGGACGGAGCACTGAAGATGCTCCAGGAGGCAGCCCTCGTGGACGAGAAGCTGCTGCAGGAGGACGGCTCGAGCGTCCAGGCCCGGAGAGATCTCGCCTGGGTGCGAATGAACATCGGGAACTTCTACCACGACGACCGCAACGACCCCTCGGCCGCGCTCGCGCAGTATCGTCTCGCTCTGCCCCCCTTCGAGTGGATCGCGACGGCGGATCCGAAGAACACCGACGCGCGGTTGGGCGTCGGGATGATGCATCACAACATCGGTATCGCTCGCCGGAGCACGGACGGTCCCGCGGCGTCGCTCGAGGATTTCGAGAAGGCCCGGAGCTTCTACGAGCCGATCCTCGTGGCGGATCCGACGAACGCCTGGGTGGAAGGCCTGCTCGCGAACCTGCATCTCGACATGGGACGCTCAGCGAAGGTCGATGCCTCGTTACCGGGTTCCGAGCGATTCCAGACGGCGTGTCGCCTGTACTCTCTGGCCGCGGCGAGTTTCGGAAAATTGAAAGCCGAGGGTCGGCTGAATGGCGAGAATAGGATCGAACAGGCCCGACAGGCCGACCAGGCTCTCGCCGCTGCGGACGGAGATCGGCGGCCGCCGGCGACCGGTGATGCTGCGAGAGCGTATGTTCAGCCCGGATGCCCGAAGGCAACACCATCCATCGCCTCGCGCGACAGCACACCATGGATTTCGGCGGCCGGATCGTGCGGGCGCGGTCGCCGCAAGGGCGCTTCGCCCGGGAGGCGCGGCGCCTCGACCGGCGCGGCTTCCTGCGCGCCGAGGCGTACGGGAAGCACCTCTTTCACATATGGGAGGAGGGGCGGATCGTGCACGTCCACCTGGGCATGGCGGGCGAGTTCTACCGGTTCGAAGGGGCCGCTCCGCGGCCTCGTCCCACGGTGCGCCTGCGGCTAGCCGCGTCGCCGGTCACGATCGATCTGATCGGACCGCCGACCTGCGAGCTCATCACCGAGGAAGGACGGCGGGAAATCCTCGCGAGGCTCGGGCCGGATCCGCTTCGCGAAGACGCGGATTCCGAAGCCATCCGGGGGGCGCTCGAGAAACGGCCTGACCGCCCGATCGGCGACGCGCTCCTCGACCAGCGCGTCATCGCCGGCGTCGGGAACATCTACCGCAACGAAGCGCTGTACCTCGCGGGCATCCACCCTTTGCGGCCGTCTGGGCGGGTGTCGCGAGAGGAATGGCTGACGCTGTGGCAGACGCTTCGCGCCCTGATGCGCCGCGGCGTCGGCGAAGGAACGGTCACGGTCGATGCGAGCGAGGAGCCGCACCCCCGGGCCAGGGCCGAGCGCGCGGCGGACGATGACGACTTCTACGTCTACGGGAAAACGATCTGCCGGCGCTGCGGATCGAAGCTCTCGGAGCTGCCGCTCTCGGGACGCCGAATGTTCGTCTGCTCGACGTGTCAGACGAAACGGCGCTCTTACAGGAGCGGTCCGAGGCGGCGCGCGAGGTTGTCGCCGATCCGATGAAGCCCCGCTCGCCTCGTCCAACCGTCGCCGTCGATCTCCACGGAGCGGGTCAGGTCGTCTCGAAAGGCGTCGGCAAAGGCGCGCCCGCTCTCGGCGTCCAGTATCACGAGGTTCGCCTCCGCGTTTAAGTGAAACGAGCGAAAGTCGAGATTCGTGGAGCCCACGACGGAGACGAAGTCGTCGGCAACGAGGGTCTTGGCGTGCAGGATCGCGGCGCCGTACTCGTAGACCCGGACTCCGAGCTCGAGGAGCGCGCGGAAATATCCGTGGCCGGCGTGCCGCACGAGCGGCACGTCGCTCTTGCCCGGCAGGAGAAGTCGCACGTCCACGCCGCGCCGGACCGCTTCCGCGAGGATCCGGACCGCCCGGGCTCGCGGGGCGAAGTATGCGTTCGTGATCCAGACCTTCTCCCGCGCCCCTCCGACGATCGCCGCGAGCGCCGATGCGGTCTCTTCGTAACCCCGGCCGGGCCGGGAATCGAGAACGAGAATCGATGCTCTCGCGGATGCCGGCGGCGAGAGCGGTTCGAAATCGAGGCGACCGCCCGCCCGGCGCCACGCCTCCGAGAAGACGACCGCGAGCTCCCAGGCGGTGGGGCCCTCCACCCGGCAATGCGTGTCGCGCCACGGCCCCGTGCTCGAGCCGACGCCTGACCCGTATTCGTCGGCGATGTTCATTCCTCCCGTGAATGCGACGCGGCGGTCCACGACGAGGATCTTGCGGTGGTCTCGAAACGGCTGGAAGAGAAGGTGCGGGAACAGCGGGTTGAAGAGCCGCGCCTCGACGCCCCGGCGCTTCATCTCCCGCCAGAAAGAGCGGCGCGTCGTGAGCGACCCCCAGGCGTCGGCGAGAACCCGGACATTGACGCCGCGCGCGGCCGCTCTCCCGACCGCGTCGAGGAAGGCGCGTCCGGTCGAGTCGTCCTTCAAGATGTACGACTCGACCAGGACCTCTTCCCGCGCCGCGTCGATGGCCTGTCCCATCGCTTCGAACGCGTTCTCTCCCCGGAAGAAGACGTCGACGCGATTGCCCGGGAGGATCGGCGCGTCATCGATCCGGCGGAGAAGGAGCGGGAACGCGGGATCGTGAAGGCCGTCGCGGAGCTCTCCCGCCAGCCGTCCGACGTTCTCGGCCTGGAGGTGCCGCTCGAGCCGGCGACCCGCTTCCGGCCGCACGACCGCTCGCCAGAGCCTCGGCTTTTTCATCGGGTCATGGGGTCAGCGCGTCCTTTGGCGTTGTTGGCACGAATAACGCCAAACAGTCAGTTCATGGGGTCAGGCTCAGGCGTGTAGTTAGGTATTTTTGCGCGAGAAAGATACCAAGTTACACGCCTGACCCCACCCCTACGACGCCAGGAGCTGCTCGATCCTCCGGCGGATCTCCGGGTCGTCCCACGACATCGCGCCCTGGACGCGGTACAGCACCCGGCCGGCCTTGTTCGCGATGTAGGTCTCGGGATATTGGCTCGAACCGAACCGGGCGGCGGTCTTTCCGTCGGGGTCGCGGTACATCGGGAGCGTGTTCGGGTTCTTCGCCGCGAATCCGTCGATCGTCTTCCAGTCCTTGTCGACCGAGATCGTATAGAGCGCGAGGTCGTCGCGCCTGCCGTACTGCTCCCAGAACTTGGAGAGCGCCGGAATCTCCTCGACGCACGGCGGGCACCACGTCGCCCAGAAGTGGACGATCACGAACCGCCCCTTCTCCTTGCTCAAGTCGACCCTGCGACCCGCGCGGTCATAGATGGGCAGCTCCGGCGCGGCCGAGAGAAACGCGAGCGATCCCGTCGGCGACTCGGGCGGTACGAGCGAACGAATCCACAGCGTGCCGACGACGGCGAGAGCGACGGCCGCCGCGATGGTCAGAATGGTGCGGACTTTCACGCTGCCCTCGTCAGGCGTCGCCGCCCCGCCGGACACGCGGAGTTCAACGGGCATTCGACGCAGAGTGACGCGGCCAGGACCGGCCGGCAGATTCCGATCGTGCCGAGCTCGCACAGCGCGTAGTCGTACCGGACCGGGTCCTCGGGATCGAGCCGTGCGAGACGGTCCGTGATCTCGCGCGCAGTCTTCCAGTCGGCGGCCTTGCGGCGGGTGAGCCCGAGCCGCCGCGCGACGCAGTGCACGTGGGTGTCGGTGGGGATCACGAGGCGGCTCGTCGGAATCGCTCCCCACAGTCCGAAGTCCATGGCGTCTTTGCGAACCATCCAGCGCAGATACAGATTCCACCGCTTGCAGGCGGAGCCGGACGAGGGGCTCGGAAAGAAGAACCGCACGGGCGAGTCCGCCGGGAGAGCCCGGCATCCGGTTGCCGGCCGCCAGTCGAAGCGCACGATGCGATCGACCGCGCGCGACAGCATCCCGCCCACGTCTCTCTCGTCGGGGCGGTATTCGCGCTCGAAGAACGCCCGCACCGAGCCGGCCTCGGCGCGCGCCCGCGCGATCGCGTACAGCAGCGCGGCGGCGTCCTGCGCCGAGTGGAAGCGGTGACGGAAGCCGGCGAGCTCCTCGCGCGCGAAGCGTCGGTAGTCGGAGATTCGATCGAGCGTCTCGGCCGGCGAGGGTTCCAGCGCGGCGAGGAGGCGTCCGACGGTCGCGAGGATCGTGTCGACCCGCCCGTAGGCGAAGGCCGACGCGATCCACGCCGCCACCTCGCGGTCCTCCGGCCGCTCGAAGGAGGCGGCGAAACGAATCGGGTCGCGCTGGTCGATCGCGGCGGCGTAGCCGCGGGAGAGCTCGTCGAGTCGGGCCGCGAGCGTGCGCTCGCGGGGGGTCAGCGGGCGCTGACGCGCGACGAGGTTTGACACTGTGCGCGGCGGATCTTACCATCCGTATCGGTGACTTCCCGCCTCGACGCCGCGACGTTCTCCGTCGCTCCTTTCACGCCGGCGCGCGACTGATTTGAAGCGTTCCCGCGGCCCGGCCGCGACGCAGCAGCGGGTCGTGATCGTCGGCGTGTCCTCGCGCGCGGTTCCGCGCGCGACGTCCGAGGAGCACCTGGACGAGCTCGAGCGCCTCGTCGAGTCCGCCGGAGGAAAGGTCGTCGCGCGAATCGTGAAAGAGCGCGCGTCCCCCGATCCCGCCACGTACGTGGGCAAGGGCGCGGTCGAGGAGATCGGCGCGCTTGCGCGCGACGAGCACGCCGGACTCGTCGTCTTCGACGACGACCTCACGCCCGCGCAGGTGAGAAACCTGGAGGAGCGGTGGGGGAGCGAGGAGGTGACGGCGCTCGACCGGCCGGGCTTGATCCTCGACGTGTTCGCGTCCCACGCGCGCACGCGGGAGGCACGCACGCAGGTCAGCCTGGCGCAGCTGCAGTATCTGTTGCCGCGGCTCGCCGGACGGTACGGTCACCTGTCGCGGCTGGCGGGCGGCATCGGCGGGCGCGGCGCGGGCGAGCAGAAGCTCGAGCTCGATCGACGCAAGATCCGCGATCGCATCGCGCGCCTGCGACAGGATCTCGAGAAAATCGAGACGTCGCGCCGGGTCCGCCGCCGGTCGCGCGCCCACCGTTTCCAGGTCGCGATCGCCGGTTACACGAACGCCGGCAAGACGACCCTCTTCAACCGGCTGACCCGCGAGTCGGCGTACGCGGCCGACCGTCTCTTTGCGACCCTGGACTCCAAGTCCGCGCACGGCGCTTCCTCGAAGCTTTCGTCGATGGTTTTCGTCGATACCGTCGGCTTCGTCCGGAAGCTTCCGCCGTCGCTCGTCGCCTCCTTCCGATCGACTCTCGGGGAAATCCGCGACGCGGACCTCGTCGTCCACGTCCTCGACGCCTCTTCGCCTCGCGCCGACGAGGAACAGAGGGTCGCAACCCAGGTCCTCGATGAGCTCGGCGTCGAGCCTGAGCGCGTCCTGACGGTCTGGAACAAGACCGACCTGCCGGGCGCCCGCGCGCCCCGCGGAGAGACCGGCGTGTCGGCCCTGACCGGAGCGGGCCTCGATGCGCTCGAGCGAGCGATCCTGCGAAGCGCGAGGCCCGAGCCGGAGCGTTTCAGTCTCCGGATTCCCTACACCGACGGGCGGGCGATCGCGTCAGTGCGGGCGTCGTTCCGGGTCGTGGACGAAGAGGACCAGGGTGACGCTCTTTGGCTGTCGGTCGCGGGGGAGCGAAAGAAGCTCGGCCCTCTCGCCCGGTTCGAGGAGTCGCTGGAAGAGGTGGTCCGGATGGCTCGGAGGGCCCGCTGAGAGCGGTTGAAACCAAAACAAAGGGGGGAACCCTTCGGTTCCCCCCCATGCCGGAACTCCCATGCCGGCACTCTTCTTGGTTTTCCATAGATCAATCTGCGTACCATCCGGCTCGAACCAGACCCCTCTTTGTATTGCAAGGACTTACGCGAAAATGCCTTCGCGCGTCAGTCAAACTCGGTCAGCGTTCGAAGCGCCCGACCGACAAAAACTGTCGGCAATAATCGGCGGACGATCGAAGGCAATGAAAAGAATCATCTGGATGAGCTTGCTCGTGGCCGCGACCGCGCTCGGACCGGGCTGCTCGCGCCGCCACCGGGCAGAGCACGCGACCGAGCGGCAGGCGCCCGAGCCGCCTCCTCCGACGCCCGACACGACGCCGATCCCGGCCCTCCGCACGCCGGCCGGCCTCGTCCTCGGAGTCGAGGGAACGCCCTTGCCCGCTGTTTCATCGCCGGGAACGACCGCAGTCGCACCAATGCCCGTGACGACCACGACGCCGGTTCCGTGAGCGACGCACGGGAGACCCCTCACATTAACCCGCTCCCAGCGAGCGGGGAGAGTGAGCACGCCGAGGCGGCCCGAGAAGCTCATCCTGAGCGGATCTGCCCCAACTGCGGCGCGGAGCTCGTCGAGCGGAGTTGCAAGCTCATCTGTCCGCACCGGCAGTGCGGTTACGCCATGTCCTGCTCCGACTTTTACTGATCGAGATCTGACCTCCGCCGGCGACCCGACCACGAGCTTTTAGTTAGAGTGGGCCCCGGGAGCCGAAGGAGGCGACATGGAAGCGAAAGCGAAAAAGGGCGGCGAGTTCCTGAGCGACGTCCAGGAGCTCCGCCGGCGGGCGCGGCAGCACATCGAGGACGGAGCCGTCACGCCCGGCTACGCGGCCGACCGCAAGACCGTCATCAAGATCCTGAACGAGGCCCTGGCGACGGAGATCGTCTGCGTGCTGCGTTACAAGCGCCACTACTTCATGGCGCAGGGCATTCACGCCCAGGCGGTCGCCCAGGAGTTCCTCGAGCACGCGAACGAGGAGCAGGGACACGCCGACCGCATCGCGGAGCGCATCACCCAGATCGGCGGCTCGCCGAACTTCAGCCCGGAGGGTCTCGCGACCCGCAGCCACTCCGAGTACGTCGAGGGGGACACGCTCGTGGACATGATCCGGGAGGACCTGGTCGCCGAGCGCGTCGCGATCGAGTCGTATTCGGAGATCGTCCGGTACCTCGGAGACCGGGACATCACCACGCGTCGGATGATGGAGGAGATCCTGGCGAACGAGGAGGAGCACGCGGACGACCTTCAGAAGCTTCTCGTCACGCTGGACCCGACCAAGACGGGCGAGCAGGGACCGCGCGCAGGGGGGATCTGAGCCCTGCGGGGATCAGACCAGGGTTTTCCTTGGCGCGGCTACCGTCCCCAAACGCAAGCGCTCGGGAAATTTCGCACGCGAAGCTCCGCTCCCTACTTCAAATGCTCTCGCAGAAACTCCACGGTCCTCGGCCAGGACTGTTGCGTCGCTTTGAGATTCGCTCCTTCGCGGTCCTCCTGCTGTCGCAGGAAGCCGTGACCCGCGTCCGCGTAGATGTGGGGCTCGTAGGCCTTGCCGAGCCTTCTCATCTCCGCTTCGGCCGGCAGGATCGTCGCATTGACGCGCGCGTCGTCGCCGCCGTAGTGGCCGAGAACCGGCGCGCGGATCTTCGCGAGCTCTGGCGCTTCGGGTGACGTGCCGTAGAAGACGACCGCCGCATCGAGCGCCGGCTGCGCTGCGGCGTAACCGAAGCTCCGCGCGCCCCCCCAGCAGAAGCCGATCGTCGCAATCTTTCCGTTCGCGGCGGGAAGCTGCAGCGCCCACGTGCGCACGGCGTCGAGTCGCGCGTTCGCATCTTCCGGGGACAGGGCTCGGATGAGCTTCACGACGTCGTCCCGGGTCGCCACGGAATCGGTGCCGCCGCCGCTCGGCCCCAGACCCGAGATCAGATCGGGCGCGACCGCGATGAAGCCTTCCTTCGCGAGATGGTCGGCGACGGCGCGGATCCAGTCGGAGAGCCCGTAGACCTCGTGGATGACGAGGACGACGCCCGCCTTCTCCTTGCGCTCCGGATAGACGACCCAGGTCCGGATGGGCGTGCCGCCTGAGGGGAGGGTCACGTCGACGGACTCTCCGTGGCGCGGCGACGAGTCGAGGGCCGCCCTGGCCGTCTGCTCGGAGGAGGGAAGGCTCGGCGCCGCCACGGAAGCTCTCGCCGGAGCCGGTGCGGCGGAAGGCGCGCTGCGCGGCGCCGGCTGCGCCTGGCAGCCGACCCAGAGGGCAAGCGGAAGAAGGGGAAGAAGACGCCGGATGTTC
>DASYUL010000063.1:0-4688 GCA_036001245.1 Thermoanaerobaculia bacterium | reverse complement strand
CCGATGCGACGCGCCCGCGCGGGTTGTAGAGGATGAGGCGCCGTCCGTTCGCCAGGCGGTCGATGTCGTGAGTCGAGTCGGGCCACGGCGTGACGAGCGTCTCCGGACCGGACCCGACGATCCGATAGGCGACGCGCACGCCGGGCTCGACGTTGATGAAGCCTTCCGGGGGCGCCGTCGTCCGCGACGAGGAGGCGCACGCGAGCCCACCAAGGACGGCCAGGGCAAGAATGGTGCGCTTCATGAACCCCGCGAGCAGATACGGAGGTCCTCCGCCATTGTTTGTGACAAGTCTCTCGTACAGAAGTGTCAATGGAAACCTGACCCCATGACACTGAGACCTGACCCCCAAAATATTGATTTCGTCCCTCGTTTTTTGGATGTCGGCAGAACGCGAACCCTCCGAACTGCCCTTTCGTACTCAAATGTACGGCCCCGGTGGCCGAACGGAGGTAGCCGATGAAGATTCGCGCCCTGATCGCGGACGACGAGCCGCTCGCGCGGGAGTGGGTGAGGAGCGCAGTCGTGGACGACCCGGACCTCGAGGTGATCGGCGAGGCGGGCGACGGTTTCGAGGCGGCGGAGGCGATCCGCAGGCTGAAACCAGATCTCGTGTTCTTGGACGTCCAGATGCCGGGACTCGACGGCTTCGGAGTTCTCGAGGCCCTTTCGCCCGAGGAGATCCCGGCGGTCGTCTTCGTCACCGCGTTCGACCAATACGCGGTGCGCGCCTTCGAGACGCAGGCGGTCGACTACCTGATGAAACCGTTCAGCCGCGAGCGCGTCGAGGAAGCCGTGCGACGCGTGCGCGAGCTCGTCAAGGGACGCTCGCTCGAGGACTTCCGGGAGTCGATCGCGAAGATCGTCGAGAAGGTCCGCCGCGATCGCTCGTATCCGGAGTGGGTCCTTCTCAAGGCCGAGGGCAAGAACGTCTTCGTCAAAGTGCGCGACATCGACTGGATCGAGTCGTCGCGCAACAACGTCCGGATTCACGTCGGTCCGACTCTCTACCTGCTCCACGAGACCACGAGCGCCATCGCCTCGCGGCTCGACCCGAAGCGGTTCCTGCGCATTCACCGCTCGGCGATCGTGAACATCGAGCGGATCCGCGAGCTGCATCCTTGGTTCAACGGCGACTACGCGGTGATCCTGCGCGACGGCACCCAGCTCACGCTCTCGGCGAGCTACCGCGACCGGCTGAGGGAATTCCGCCGCTTCGGGACGTGATGACGACTCCCTCTCCCCGCCCGCGGGGAGAGGGTTAGGTTAGGGGCGTGCCCCGCACCGCCCGCCAGCGCTGGACCGCCGCCGCGTGGATCGCCGGCGTCTGGCTCTTCGTCGGAATCCTCCAGGCGACGCAGCGCTATCTGCGCGGCCGCGAGCTCGAGCCGAACTCGTGGGCGTTCTGGAGCGCGCTCGGCGAGCACCTCGTCCTGGCGGCGCTGTGGGCGGCGTTCACGCCGCTCGTCATGCGGATCGCGCGGCGGTATCCGTTTCCCGGTCGGTCCCTCCCGATCCTCCTCGCCGTGCATGTTCCGGCCGGCGCGGCGGTCGTCCTCCTTCACACGGTCGTTTCCAACTTCGCCTACAAGCTCCTGATCGAGTCGGGAGTCTCGTGGGTGGACATCCTGGGCAACACCGTGCAGTCCGCGCTCATGACGGGCGCCTCGCGGTTCGCGACCTACGTCGAGATCGTCGGCGTGACGTGGGGACTCGATGAATACCGCGCGTGGCGGGCGAAAGAGATTCACGCGTCGAACCTCCAGGCGCAGCTCGCGCGCGAGCGGCTCGAGTCGCTGAAGCTCCAGCTCCACCCCGCTTTCCTCTTTCAGACTCTGGCGCTCCTGCGGACGACGATCCGCCGCGACCCGGCCGCCGCGGCGCGGACGATCGTGGCGCTCGGCGAGCTCCTGAGGCTTTCGCTCAAGAACGGCGGCCTCCGGCTCGTGCGCCTCGCCGAAGAGCTCCGCTACGCGGACCTGTATTTGAAGATCGAGAGCACGCGTCTCGAGCACGAAGTGCGCCTCGCGTCGCATGTGCCGCGGGACGTCATGGACGCCGCCGTCCCGAGCCTCGTTCTTCAGCCGCTCGTTGAGGCGGCGGTCGCGTCGGCGGGGAGCGGGCCCTCGTCCGTCGAGATCTCCGCGGGACAGGAGGGCGGCCGCCTGCGGCTCCGCATCCATGCCGAAGGCGGGTCTGCCGGCGGCGACGGCGCCGCAGCAATCGGCCGCGCGCGACGGCGCCTCGACCTCGAGTACCCGGGCACGCACGTCCTCGAGTGGAGCAGTCTCGCGCGGGAGGCGATCGTGGAGATCCCGTTCGCGTCTCTCGCGGAGCAGGGGCCATGACGCGCCGGCAAGTCGTCGTGAGGCCGGGGTCAGGCAGGCCTTTCGGCCTTAAAGGCCTGAAAAGGCCGAAGTCCCTGCCTGACCCCCTCAGCCCATGACGCGCCGGCACACCTGGAAGCGCGCCGCGATCGTCGTCGGAGTGTGGACGGCGGTCGGCCTGTTCCGCGCGCTCGAGCGGTGGACGCTCGACCCGGTGTCGACGACGCGCCTCGAGTTCGGCTTTCGCGAGGCGCTCTCCCAGAACCTCCTCTTCTCCTACCTGTGGGCGGCGTTCACGCCGCTCGTCGCGCACCTCGCGAGGCGATTCCCGATCTCGGGACGCTCACCCACGCGGACGTTCGGCGTGCACTTTGCGGCGAGCGCCCTCGTCGCGACCGCTCACGGAACGCTCTTCGCGCTCGTCTATCCGCCGCTCATGGGCGTGCCGTTCCACTTCCTCCATCAGCTCCGCGGCGTCCCGTCCATCCTGACCGTGTTCCTGCTCGCGAATCTTCTGACGTACTGGGGGGTGCTCGGGATCTGCTGGACGATCGAGGCGCTCCGGCTCTCCCGCGAGCGGGAGCTGCGCGCGTCCCAGCTGGAAGCACAGCTCGCCGCCGCGCGCCTGGAGCGGCTCCAGACGCAGCTCCACCCGCACTTCCTGTTCAACGCGCTCAACAGCGTGCTGCCGCTCGTCTTCCGCGACCGCGACGCGGCCGCGAGCACGGTCCTGCGGCTCGAGGAGCTCCTGCGGCGCAGCCTCGACGCGGACGCGGCGCAGCTCGTCCCGCTTTCGCGCGAGCTCGAGTTCCTCGAGATGTACCTCGAGATTCAGAAGACGCGGTTCCAGGATCGGCTGCGGGTCGCGTTCGACGTCCCGGGCGAGCTCGTCTCCGCGCGCGTACCGAACCTGATCCTGCAGCCGCTCGTCGAGAACGCGATCAAGCACGGAGTCTCGACGCAGCCAGGCGCCGGGCGGGTCGCGATCTCCGCGCGGCGTGAGGACGGGATGCTCGTTCTGAAAGTGCGCGACGACGGGCCGGGCCTGACGGAGCCCCCGCGACCGCGAGCCGGCCCGGGATCGGGGCTCGGGCTCGCGAACACGCGCGAGCGCCTGCGGCAGCTTTACGGCGACGAGCAGCGCCTGGACCTCGTGAACATGCCGGAGGGGGGCCTGGAGGTCCGGGTCGCGCTGCCGTGGGGTCAACGCTGAATCGCTGAATTCGGGTCAACGCTGAATGGCTGAATTCAGCGATTCAGCTGCGACCCCGGGACCGGCCGCCCGGGGGCGCTTAGAAAGTCTCAGAACTCCAGCCGGAACCCCAGCTCGTAACTCCTCGGCCGCTGCCACGCGGTCGCGAAGTTGAAGCGATCGTTCGTCGGCTCATCCACGGTGCCGCCGGCGCCGACGTTGCCGTCCCGTTGGATCGCGATCTCGGTGTCGAGGATGTTGAAGACCGCGCCGATGAGCCCCAGCCGCAGCGGTCCGACGACGAAATCCTTCTGGACCTGCGCGTCCCAGCGATAGAAGTCGGGCAGCCGCCGCGAACCGCGCGGCTCGACGAACTCCAGACCGTAGCCGGCGTTCTCCGCCGGCCGAGTCACGTTGTAAGCGACGCCGCTGTCCCAGGAGACGCTCGTCCCGACGAAGATCTCCCAGGGAACCCTCACGTACCCGTCGAGCTTGACCACGTGGCGGGCGTCATCGGACGTGAACCCGTACCGGTTGATGAAGTGCTCCGGAAAAACGTCGAAGTCGCTTCCCGCGTTCTGGGTGTACTCGACCGCGCTGCGCGACTTCGAGAGCGTGTACGAGAGGAGCCAGCTCATCGCGTTCGTCGGCCGGCTCTCGACCTTGAAGATCAAGGCGCGATAGTCGGACTTCAAGACGTCCATTCCATTCGGCTTGTTCGTCAGCCAGAAGTGGCTGCACTCTTCGTCGGCGCAGGTGTCTTCGAACATCTTGCGGTTGCGCCGGTAGATTCCGGTCACGTCGAGGCTCGTGTTGCGGAAAACCCGGCGCGTCACGCCGCCCGTGACCTGCTGCGAGTACGTGGGACGGAGAGTGGGATCGAGCGTGTTCCCGGTCGGCCCCCCGAATGCCCCGAAGAAGCGGAAGCGCTGCTGCGCGTTGCTCCAGAGGAAGAGCGACAGGACGGTGCCCTGCCGGGAGAGAAAGGACGGCAGCGTGAGCGCGTTGTCCTCCAGGAACTCGCCGGCGTTCGCCTTCACGATCGTCGAGGAGTCGTTGAAGAGGTCCCACGCGACGCCGACGCGCGGCTGGAAGCGGGCGAACGTCTTCGCCTTCTCGTCACGAGGGAGGTAGAAGTCCACCTCGTCGTAGCGGACACCGAGCTTCGC
>DASYUL010000062.1:0-2086 GCA_036001245.1 Thermoanaerobaculia bacterium | reverse complement strand
GGCTCGACGGTGACGAAGCCTTCGCGCGGAAGCTCCTGTGTCCCGACGGAGGTGCACCCGACGGCGGGGAGAAGAGCGAGAGTGACGAGAACGTTTTTCACCCCGGACCCCCCCTTCCGCGGGATACGAACCCGATCGTTCAATGTTTGCAGGGCCGTTTGCCCAAAGTGGTAAGTGGAGACCTGACCCTCAAAAAATGGATTTCGTCCCTCGATTTTTGGATCGCGGCAGATCGCGAACCCTCCGCTCGGCCCATTCGTACTGAAATACACGGCCTCGGTGGCCGAATGGAGGTGGCCGATGAAGATCCGTGCCCTGATCGCGGACGACGAACCGCTCGCGCGGGAATGGGTGAGGAGCGCGGTAGCGGAGGATCCCGACCTCGAGGTGATCGGCGAGGCGGGCGACGGATTCGAGGCGGCGGAGGCGATCCGGAGGTTGAAGCCGGATCTCGTGTTCTTGGACGTCCAGATGCCCGGGCTCGACGGCTTCGGAGTTCTGGAGGCCCTCTCGCCCGAGGAGATCCCGGCGGTCGTCTTCGTCACCGCGTTCGACCAGTACGCGGTGCGCGCCTTCGAGGCGCAGGCGGTCGACTACCTGATGAAGCCCTTCAGTCGCGAGCGCGTCGAGGAAGCCGTCCGCCGCGTGCGCGAGCTCGTCAAGGGAAAGTCGCTCGAGGACTTCCGCGAATCGATCGCGAAGATCGTCGAGAAGATCCGCCGCGACCGCTCGTACCCGGAGTGGGTGCTCCTCAAGGCCGAAGGCAAGAACGTCTTCGTCAAGGTGCGCGACATCGACTGGATCGAATCGTCGCGCAACAACGTCCGAATACACGTCGGGCAGAACCTTTACCTGCTTCACGAGACGACGACGGCGATCGCCTCGCGCCTGGATCCGAAACGATTCTTGCGCATTCATCGGTCTGCGATTGTGAACATCGAGCGGATCCGCGAGCTCCATCCCTGGTTCAACGGCGACTACGCCGTCATCCTGCGGGACGGCACACAGCTCACGCTTTCCGCGAGCTATCGGGACCGGCTCCGGGAGTTCCGCCGCTTCGGAACGTGACGGCTTCTCCCTCTCCCCCGGGGAGAGGGCCGGGGTGAGGGCGTTGGTCGCGCCACGGTCTCACCGCGACCGCTGGATTTCCGCCGCCTGGATCGTCGGCGTCTGGTTCTTCGTCGGCGTGTTGCAGGCGACGCAGCGCTACCTGCGCGGACGCGAGCTCGAGCCGAATCCATGGGCGTTCTGGAGCGCTCTCGGAGACAACCTCTTCCTGGCCGTGCTCTGGGCGGCCGCGACGCCGCCCGTGATGCGGATCGCGCGACGCTATCCCTTCCCGGGCCGGTCCCTGCCGGTTCTCCTCGCGGTGCACCTTCCCGTGGGCGCCGCGGTCGTTCTCGTTCACACCGTCGTTTCCAACTTCGCCTACAAACTTTTCATCGCGCCGGGAGTCTCCTGGGCGGACCTTCTCGGCAACACCGTCCGGTCGGCGCTCATGACGGGCGCATCGCGCTTCGCGACCTATCTCGAGATCGTCGGCGTGACGTGGGGCCTCGACGAATACCGCCGATGGCGCGAGCGGGAGATCCGCGCGTCGCTCCTCCAGGCTCAGATCGCCCGGGAACGGCTCGAGGCGCTGAAGGTTCAGCTCCATCCTGCGTTTCTCTTTCAGACGCTCGGGCTGCTGCGGTCCACGATACGCCGCGATCCGCCCGCCGCGGCGAAAACGATAGTGGAGCTCGGCGATCTCCTGCGGCTCTCCCTGAAGAACGGCGGCCAGCGCCTGGTTCGTCTCGCCGAGGAGTTGCGCTACGCGGACCTGTATTTGAAGATCGAGAGCACGCGTCTCGAGAGGAACGTCCGCCTCGCCGTGCGCGCGCCGCGCGATGTGCTCGATGCTGCGGTTCCGAGTCTCGTCCTCCAGCCTCTGGTGGAAGCCACGGTCGCCGCCGCCGGAGCGGAGACGACGCGTGTCGAGGTCTTCGCCAGTGAGTGCGACGGACGGTTGACGCTCCGCGTCCGGAGCGACGGCGGAGCGGCGACGCGCGACCGCCCACCCGCGGGCGACGGCGGCCCGGCGATC
>DASYUL010000061.1:0-102879 GCA_036001245.1 Thermoanaerobaculia bacterium | reverse complement strand
GCGGCGGGTGAGGGAAGCCATTTCGGTCTCAGATCCGATCGAGGTTCTCGATCGTCCTCTCGTTCTGAACGTCTCCGGTATTCAGCGTCGTCTTCGGCTCGAAGAGGAGGACCTGCGCCTCCTCCGGCGCGAACGGGCAGTGCTCCACTCCCTTCGGAACGACGAGGAACTCGTTTTCTTCCAGGTCGACGTCTCCGTCGCGGAAGCGGATCGTGATCCGGCCAGAGACGACGAGGAACATCTCGTCTTCGTTCTCGTGGCGGTGCCACACGAACTCGCCCTGGAACTTGACCAATTTGACGTAAGAGTCGTTGACCTCTCCGGCGATCTTGGGACTCCAAAGATCCCGGAACTCCTCGAACTTCTGCGCCAGGTTGACTTTTCGCGGCGTCATGGAGGGTTTCCGAACGGATTGCGCACCGTGAGCCCAGGAAACCGTGCGAAATCGCGGTCCAGCGTCCAGAGTTCGGCGACTCCGTGCTCGACCGCGAGAGCGGCGATATGCGCGTCGTGGACGAGGTTGCCGACCGCGTCTCCCCCCTCGATCGTGCGTCGGAGATGGCCTCGATGCTCCGGCCCTTCCCCCAGGAGCGTGAGGCTCGGCGAGGCGAGAAGCGAGTCGATGTCCTCGAGCGCGGCGGCAAGCGGGGTGGGCGGGTCGAAGACCCGCGGGTGCGTGACCACCCGGAGGAATTCGTAGACGCACGGCCAGGGTAGGGCCCACACCTCCGATCCCTGGGCCAGCTCCCTCAACAGCCGGCGGGCCGCGCCGTGGTGCTCGAGCTCTTCGCGGCGCGCGTGAAGAAGGATATTCGTGTCGAGCGCGATCACCGTCGGTCTTCCATCAGGTCGAACAGCGCATCCCTGTCCTCGATGCGCACACCGGGCCTCAAGCGGCCCTTCTCCGTTCGCCAGCGGAGACGGTAACTCGTGCCTCGCCTCGGACGGCCGATGTGGGCTCGCAAGGCGCCCTCGATGACGGCCCGAAGACTGGTCCCTTCATCGGCGGCTCGCCGTTTGACCTGTCTCAGAAGCTCGTCGTTTATGTCGAAAGTCGTTCTCATACAGAAAAGCATAATCCATAAGTCATAAATCTGTACCCTACATCCTTCCCGGCTCCGGGATTCCCAGGAGCCCGAGCAGCCGCGACATCGCGCGGCGGAAGATTCGTGCCACCGCGAGGCGTCGCGCGCGAACCGTGGGGTCCTTTTCGCTCACGATCGGCTGCCGGTGGTAGAAGTGATTGAACGCCTGCGCGAGCCCGAACGCGTGACGGGCGATCGTCGAGAGCTCGAGCGAATCGACCGCGCGCTCGGCGACCTCCGGGATCGCCGCCGCATCGAGCACGAGGGCCCAGAGGTCGTCGTCCCATGCCTCCCCCCCGACCGCGGGGATGGCGTCGGTCGCGAGCCCACGCTTCTCGAGCTTGCGGAAGATATTGTCGGCGCGAACGAGGGAGTACTGAAGGTACGGCCCGGTGTCTCCCTCGAAGTTCAGGGCCTCGTCGAAGTCGAACGCGATCAGCTTGTTCTTGCCGAACTTGAGCAAGAAGTAACGGAGCGCTCCGATCGCGATCGCGCGCGCATCCTCCTCCGCGGCGGCATCGGCGCTCTCGCGGCGCGCGGCGATCTCGCGGCGGGATCGTTCGAGGAGGAGCTCGACCAGGTCGTCGATCTTTACTCCGAGCCCCTTCCTCCCGGACATCTCGACGAACGGCTTCTTCTCGTCCTCGGGGGAGAGGCGGTACTCCTCCTGGAACTTCTCGGCGAGCTCGCGGGCGGCGCGCGGAGTGAGAGCGACCGTCTCGTAGGAGAAGTGAATGCTCCTCTCCGCTTCGTTCCCGTATCCGAGCACCCGCAGTCCCTCGCGGACCACCTTCTGGAGATACGACTGGCGCACGTCGATGACGTTGACGACCGTCGTCGCGTGGCCGAACTCGGGGTGGTCGGGGACTCCGCCCGTGTGCGCCGTGCGCCAGAGTGGCTGCTCCCGGACCTCGCGGGCGACCTCCTCCGCGCGAACCGCGCCGGAATTCCAATCGGGCCGGAACGGCTCGTAGTCGAAGTCGACCCCGAGCAGTCCGAACTTCCAGAGCTGGTACGCGATGTCCTTCGCCGTGTAGGTCACGGTGCCGTTCGAGCGCACGAGGATCTTGTCCGGCTCCTCCATCCCGGCGAACTCGGGCGAGTCGGCGAGCCGAAGGACCCAGCAGCCTGCGTGCTTTCCCTCCGTCTCGAAGACGACGGCGCCCGACTGCTTCAGGAGGTCGAACGCGCGGCTCCAGAAGTTCTTTCGCAGGATGTCGCTCTCCCGCGGGAGCAGGTCGTACGGGATCCCCAGCCGGCCCATCGTCGCGAGGTGCGCCGAGACGATTGCCTCCGAGAGCACTTCGGCGATCTGCGCCGTCTCGTTCCCGCCCGCCTCGATTGCGTGAAGGACCTCGACGCGCCACGCTCGCGCGCTCTCGTTCTCCTCGTAGACCTTCGCGACGTCCGCGTACACGTCCCAGCAGAGATACGCGAGACCCTTCGGGTGCGAGGAGCCGTCGGGTAACGCCCCGCCGGCGGCCGCGCGGCGGACGTCTTCCGCGGAGCGGACGTCCTTCATGTGCTGCAGGCCCGCGACGACGTCGGCGACCTGCACGCCCGTGTCGTCCAGGTAGTTCTGGACCTCGACGCGGTGACCGAGAAAGGTCAGCGTGCGCGCGAGCACGTCGCCGAGCGCAGCGTTTCGCAGGTGCCCGATGTGCGCGGCCTTGTTCGGGTTGATGTTGGTGTGCTCGACGATGACCTTGCCGGGCCGTTTCTCCTCGGTCGCCGGCTCCTCGACGAGCATGGCTTCCACGAGCCGGTCGCGGTCGAGAAAGAAGTTCAGATACCCGGCGCCTTCGACCCGCGCCTCCCGCACGCCCTCCGGCAGCGAAATCGAGCTTGCGAGCTCGCCGGCGATCGCCCGCGGCGACTTACGCAGCGTCTTCGCGAGATCGAACGCCGCGGGAGAAGCGAGGTCTCCCATCGCGAGCGCGGGAGGACGCTCCAGGACGACGCGATCGAGCGTCGCGTTCCAGAGACGGTCGGCGGCGTCGTGCACGGCGTCGGCAATGCCGGCGCGGATCTTCTCGAGCGAAAGGGTCGGGCTCACCGGCCGGGCAGTATAAGAGACGGTTCAAAGGTCAAAAGTTCAAGGTGGCGTTGTCCTTTTTGGACGTTGACCCTTGAACCTTGACCCTTGAACGAAATGCGAGGGACGTTGGCCGCGTTACCATGGACTCGATGAGCGAGCACGTCGTCCGCTCCGTGTCGATCGAAACGAGCGCGTCCGACGCGTTCGACGCCTTCACGCGGGTCGGAGAGCTTCTCTCGTGGTGGTGCGAGGGCGCGCTCGTCGGGCGCCGCGAAGGCGGCAACTGGGCGGTCGGCTTCACGGACGAGCGCGGGGGAACGGAGGCGACGATCATGGGCAAGATCGAGACCTACGAGCCCGGGCAAAGGCTCGTCGTGCGCGACATTTCCTACGAAATGAGGATGGAGGAGCCGCTCGAAGGGCTTTCGTTCGTCCTCACCTTCGTCGAGCAGAACGGTGCGTGCGTCGTGACGGTCGAGCAGGCGATTCCGGACGCGGGCCCCGCCTACGACCGCTACCGCGGCGTCGCCGGCCCGCGGTGGGAGGCTCGGTTCGCCGATTTGAAGAGATATCTCGAAGGTCCGCGCCGCCGGGACGTGCTCATCGAAGCGGGTCTCCCCGAGAACTAGCTCTCAGCTCTGGGCTCCGCTCTCTCGCGGCTTAGAATCGGCGGCGTGGAAGTCATTCCCGATACCTGCTCACTCTGCGGCGGCGCGGGTTGGGTCCTCGACTCGATCGAAGGACGAAAGCGCGCCCGTCCCTGCTCCTGCCGCGACGAAGCGCTCCGCCGCGAGCGGCTCGATTCCGCCGGGATTCCCGTGCGATACCGGGCGGACAATTTCGCAAACTTTGAGGAGCACACACCGGAGCTCAACAACGCGAAGCGGATTGCACGGGAGTTCGTCGACACTTACCCGGTGGTTGAATCCGGATTGCTTTTTGTCGGCCCGGCGGGACGCGGCAAGACGCACCTGGCCTGCGCGATCCTGTCCGAGCTCGTCGTCACGAAGGCGGTCCAGGGTCTCTACGTGGATTTCTCCGACCTACTGATGCGAATCCAGACCAGCTTTCGGCCCGACGCGGACCTGTCGAAGGAATCCGTTCTGACCCCCTACGCGGAGGCCGAACTGCTCGTCGTCGACGAGCTCGGAGCGTCCAAGCCACATCCTTGGGTCCTCGACGTCCTCTACCACCTGCTGAACACGCGCTACAACCAGAAGCGAATCACGATCGCGACATCGAATTACGAAGACCAACCGGATACGGCGTCGGGCGAGAGGGAGAAGCTCGAGGATCGGATCGGGTACCGTCTCCGCAGCCGGCTCTACGAGATGTGCACGCTCGTCGCGCTTCGCGGGAAGGACTACAGAAAAGAGGTCCTCGGCACACACGTCCGGTCGCGGTTTTGAAGCGCGGGTGTCACTTCTTCCCGTGGGCCGGGGCGCTCGTCCTCCTCCTGTGGGCGGCCGGGTGCGCGAGCGGCCGGCCCGCAAAACCGGGCGAAAGGCCCGCGCCGACCGCGCCTCCCGCGGCCGAGCGTCGTCCGCCGAGGGGATCCGCGCGGCTCGGCCCGGCCGTCCCGGTCCCGGAGCCTTCCGTGCCGAGCGGCGTCCTCTACCGCGTCGGCGTCAAGAGCGACCTGCCCGAGCTCTCGTACGGGTCTCCCGGAGAACCGTGGATCGTCGCGTCGGGCGGACGCGCGGAGCTTCTCCGTGGTCCCATCGTCTTCCGGCCGGAGGGTGCCGCGGCGGGCGCCGGCGGATTCTCTGTGCAGGCCGCCGCGTTTTCCCACGAAGAGCCGGCGCGCCGGGCGCTCGAGAAGCTGTCGGCCGAGCTCCAGACGACCGGCACGGTCGCCTTTTCGGCGGAGCGGGGAGTCTACCGGGTCCTGCTCGGGAAGTTCGCAACGCGCGCGGAAGCCGAGGCGCTCGCCGCGCGGATTCGCTCCGGAGGACCGGACGCGGTCGTCGTCGACGGCGCCGCGCGCGGAGACGTCGCGACGGGCGGAACGATCGTGCTCACCTCCGGTGACGGCGCGGCGCGACGGCTCGCGAGCCCGGTCGAAATCTTCCCTCCCGGCGTGGTGGCCGCCGGCTCCCCGAACGTTCGCGTGGATGACGACGTCTACCGCGGAAGCCTCGTTGTGCTGGTCAACGCCCGCGGGACGTTCAACCTCGTCAACCGCGTCGACCTCGAGGAGTACCTGTACGGCGTCGTCCCCGCCGAGATGGGACCGAAGCGTTACGACGAGATCGAGGCGCTCAAGGCGCAGTCGGTCGCCGCGCGCACATATGCGCTCGCGCATCGCGCGCAGTTCGAGTCGGAGGGCTACGACCTCTGCGCGACGCCGAAATGTCAGGTGTACGTCGGGCTCACGGGCGAGGACCCGCTGTCCAACGGCGCCGTGGACGCGACGCGCGGGCTCGTGATCGCGTCCGCCGGCACGTTCGCCGACGCGCTCTTCGTCTCGACGTGCGGGGGCCGTACGGAGAACGTCGAGAACGTCTTCGTCGGGGAGTCCGCTCCCTACCTCGTTTCGGTCGAGTGCGGCGAGCTCGCGACGAGCTCTCTCACAGGGGCGCGGCTGGCGAAGGCGCCGGCGGGTCATGGTCGCAGCGGCCTCGAGTGGCGCGGCTACGTTCTTCAGCGCCACGCCCCCCGTCGTCGGGCGGGGCGCGCCGCCTGGCTCGAGATCGCGAAGCACTGGGCGGGAATCGAGACGCGGGCGGCGCCGCCGGCATCCCTCGCGCCCGCATCCGTTTACCCGTCGGTCCTCGCGGCGTTCGATCTCTCGTCCGCGCGGGCGGTCCATCTGACGCCGCGCGAGCAGCGCTACTACGCGGAGTCTCCGCCGGCGACGGGCCGGCTGACCGGCGCGGCGCGCGACGCTTATGCGTTCCTGCTGCGCTTCCGGTTCGGCGCGGGCGAGCCGCTGCCGCCGCCGGATCGCTCCGTCGACGAGGAGGAGTACGCGGGACTCCTTTTCTCCGGCGCGCTGCGGCTCTCCGGAGTGACCGAGGCGTCCGGCAAGTTCCTTTCGCGCGAGGGATCGAACGTGTGGATCCGCACGCCGGAAGGCCGCATCGGGCTTCCCGTCGATCCGGAGCTCCCGCTCGGGCGGCGCGTCGGCGACCGCTGGTTCGTCGCCTCGGCGCTCACGCTCCGTCCCGGCGACCGGCTTCGCTGGTGGAAGCGGGGGAGCCGGGTGCTCGCCCTCTGGGTGGAGCTCGATCCGGCGGGTCCGACTTTCGAGCGCGAGTCCTCCTGGACGGAGTGGGTGCGGCGCGTCTCCGGCCGCGAGCTTGCGCGCCGCATGTCGCAACGCGTCGCGGGGACCGAAGTGCGCGACCTCGCCGTCACCCGGCGGAGCGCCGCCGGACGCGTCATCGAGATGCGCGTGGTCACCGATGCCGCCGAGATCACGCTCCGCGGGTTCGACGTGCGCCAGGCGCTGGAGCTGCCCGAGCTCGCCTTCACGTTCTCCCGCGCGCAGGGGCCGCAGGGAGAGATCGAGTTCGTCTTCCTCGGCCGCGGCTGGGGACACGGCGTCGGCCTCTGCCAGAACGGGGCGTACGGTATGGCGCTCGCCGGCGCGACCTACGACGCGATCCTCAGGCATTACTACACCGGGGTCGACATCGTTCCGGCCGCGAGCGTGAATGCTTCGGCCGCGCCCTCACTCCGATGAGCCGGGCGGCAAGCCGGGAGCCGGAAGCCGGGAGCGCGCAGTTCTCGTTCTTCCGGCTACCCGCTGCCGGTTCCCGGCCCACGCTAGAATTCTTGCGATGAGTGCGGTCTTGACCGCCGAGCAGCAGGCGATCCGCCAGGCGGCGCGGGAATTCGCCGAGGCAGAGATCCGGCCCCACGTCATGGAGTGGGACGAGGCGCAGACCTTCCCGCGCGAGCTCTTCGTGAAGCTCGGGGACCTCGGCTTCCTCGGCACGATTTTTCCGGAGAAGTACGGCGGCGCCGGGCTCTCCTACATGGACTACATCGGGGTGGTCGAGGAGATTTCCGCCGTCGACGGATCCGTCGGGCTGTCGCTCGCCGCCCACACTTCGCTGGGAACGAACCACATCTACCAGTTCGGCACCGAGG
This sequence comes from Thermoanaerobaculia bacterium, assembly GCA_036001245.1. Taxonomy (GTDB): domain Bacteria; phylum Acidobacteriota; class Thermoanaerobaculia; order UBA5066; family Gp7-AA6; genus Gp7-AA6. Next base: position 95,658 of record DASYUL010000061.1, on the reverse strand, counting down.
CACAGCGGCAGAAGTACGTTCCCCGGCTCGCGACCGGCGAGTGGCTGGCGGCGTGGGGCCTGACCGAAGCCGAGGCGGGCTCGGACTCGGGAGGCACCAAGTCGACCGCCGTGCGCGACGGCGACTCGTGGGTCTTGAACGGCTCGAAGAACTTCACCACGAACGCGTCGGTCGGCCAGGTCGCGGTCTTGATGGCGGTCACGGACCGCTCCGCGGGGCGCCACGGCATCTCGGCGTTCATCGTCGAGCTCGACAACCCGGGCATCCGCGTCGGCAAAAAGGAGAACAAGCTCGGGATGCGGGCGTCGGACACGTGCACGCTCGTCATGGAGGACTGCCGGATCCCGAGCGAGAACCTGCTCGGGTCGGAGGGCACCGGTTTCGTCGACTCGATGAAGATCCTAGACGGCGGCCGAATTTCAATCGCGGCGCTCGCGATCGGGATGGCGCGTGGCGCCTGGGAGGCATCGCTCAAATACGCCAAAGAGCGCCGCCAGTTCGGCCGTCCGATCGCCGATTTCGAGGCCATCCAGTTCTACCTCGCCGAAATGGCGACGGAGATCGACGCCTCCCGGCTCCTGACCGAGCGCGCCGCGCAGGAACGGGACCGGGGCGAGGAGACTACGCGGCACTCGGCGCAAGCGAAGCTCTACGCGAGCGAGGCGGCGGTTCGCATCGCGGACCGCGCCGTCCAGATCCACGGCGGGTACGGCTACACCAAAGACTTCCCGGTCGAGAAGTACTACCGCGACGTGAAGCTCTGCACGATCGGCGAGGGCACGAGCGAGATCCAGAAGCTCGTCATCGCGCGCAGCCTGCTGACGGAAGGGTCATGAGCCCGTCCCCGACTCCGGGGACCTCCGCGCTCGTCGAAGGGGTCTTCGCGAGGGAGCCGCGTCGTATCGCGCAGGCCATCTCCGCGGCCGAGTCGGGCAACGTCCCCGACCTGCTTCGCGGGATCTATCCGAAGACCGGCCGCGCCCGCGTGCTCGGGCTCACCGGCCCGCCGGGGGCCGGCAAATCGACGCTCGCCCTCCGGGTCGCGCAGGTCTTCCGCCGCCGCGGCCAGACGGTGGGGATCGTCGCCGTGGACCCGTCCTCGCCCTTCACCGGCGGCGCGATCCTGGGCGATCGCATCCGGATGGGAGAGATCTACACCGACCCGGGCGTCTTCATTCGATCGATGGCGACGCGCGGCGCGATGGGCGGACTCGCGCGAGCGACGAGCGACGCCGTCGACATCCTGGACGCCGCCGGTTTCGACGTCGTGCTCGTCGAGACGGTGGGAGTGGGCCAGGACGAGGTGGACATCGTCAAGACCGCCGAGACGGTGGCCGTGATCCTCGTGCCGGGGCAGGGCGACGACATCCAGGCGATCAAGGCGGGGATCCTCGAGATTGCCGATGTCTTCGTGGTCAACAAGGCGGATCGCGAGGGCGCCGACCGGACGTCGGCCGAGCTCGCGATGATGCTCGATCTCGCGCCGCCGCGTGCCTGGCGGCCGCCGATCGTGCGTACGGTCGCGCCGCGGGGGGAAGGGGTCGAGGCGGTCGTCGACGCCATGGAGTCGCACGGCCTTTCGCTGAATGGCTCCCCAGAGGGCGGACAGCGCGCCGCGCGGCGGGCCCGGTCGAGGCTGCTCGCGCTCCTGGAGGAGCGCTTCCACCGGACGATCGAATCGCGCGCGCCCGAGCCCGACGGCTTCGAGGACGCGGTCGAGCGCGTGTGTCAGCGGAGCGAAGATCCCTATTCGGCGGCGGGGCGGCTCTTCGAGCGTCTCGTCCGCGAGCCGGCGATCGAGCGCGCGTGAGCGTCTTTGCCCGCCGGCTCGACCACATCGGGATCGCCGTCTCGTCGATCGACGACGCGCTCGGGATTTACCGTGCGCTCGGTCTCTCCGAATCCACGCGCGAGGCGGTCACGAGCCAGGGAGTCGTCACCGCGTTCCTTCCACTCGGCGATACGAGGCTCGAGCTCCTGGAGCCGACCGGCCCGGACTCGGCGATCGCGAAGTTTCTCGCAAAACGCGGGCCGGGTATCCATCACGTCTGCTTCGCCGTCGACGACCTCGAGGATGCCGTGAAAGATCTGAAGTCGCGCGGATTCCGGCTGGTCAACGAGAGCCCGGTCCCGGGAGCCGACGGAAAACGCGTCGCGTTCCTGCACCCGTCGGCCGGCCACGGCGTGCTGATCGAGCTCTCGGAGCAGGCGTCCGAGCCGTGAAGCCGGGACAGCTCGTTCTCGTCCATCTCGTCGTGCCGCGCGAGAAGTTCTGGGGCATCCTTCTCGACACCACGCCCGCGGGCGTGACGGTGCGGGGACTCGCGCTCGACCTCTTCGAAGTGTGGATGCACGAGGTGGCGAAAGGAAAGCCCCCTTCCTCTCATCCTTCGACGGTCTTTTTCCCGCTGCATCGAGTCGAGCGGATGTTCGCCGACGAGACGGTGGGTGAAGTCGAGTCTTATACGGAGCGGTTTATCGGCGTGGTGGGGAGGAACGTTCGGGATTTTTTGGAGTAGCGAGCGGCCGGTCGCTACTTTCTAGCCATGGGATGGTGAGCTGCGACCGTTGACTCTCTATGGGCGCCGTCGAGGCGCCCCTTAGGATGTCGCGCCCCCTCAAAAGACTACGTTCTTTACGAAGTAATCCTGAATCGTCACGCCCTTGTCGACGAGGAGCTTCGCCTGCATCGGGGTCATCTGGAAGGTGCCAGCGGGCTCTCCCGACGACGTCGAGAGGACGATTTCCACGAGGGCCGAGCGGCCGCGCGTCGCCGCTTCCGTGATCGCACGGGCCGCCGCCGACAGCGTGTTGAAGACCGCCTGTTCCGAGCTCGCGGTCGCGAGGAGGCGCGTCTTCCCGCGGGAGCTCGTCAGGCGATATTGCGTAATTCCCGCCCCCTCGAAAACGTGCGCGACGGTCGACTGCAGGATCGGATCGATGGATTGGGTCGAGTCCGACGACGCCGCACCGGACGCGGAGCCGGCGGAAGGCGGTCCGGGGGTCGGCATTCCGAGCTGGCCCCGCTTCTTCCGAATCATCTCCTGAAGGGCGCCTTTCGACTGCGGGGCGGGAGTGGGGAGCTGGAAGACCTTCTCTTGCGGAGTGTCGATCGCGATCACGTTACCGAAGTTTTCGCGGTTGTACTTGTCGGTGCCCGGAACGTCGACTTTTTCGAGTGGAATCTGCGTGACCGTTCCATTCTCGAGAGTGATGATCGCCCGCGTTCCCTTGACGGTGTACGGTGTGCGCGCGAAGACCAGCGAACCGTCCTTCAGCTTGACGACGTAGGCGAAAAGCGCGGGGGCGGCGAGGAGGAGGGCGAGAAACGCGAGGGCGAGGGGGACCAGAGAAGTCGAGCGGCGGGGGCGCTTCGACCGAGAGTCGCTATTCACCGACGAATGATAGCACGCCGATACTGATCGTCATGGGTTCGACGGCGACCCCGAACCACGTCCGTCGAGTGCTGGAAGCCGTCGAAAACCTCGGACCGCAGGTCCACCCCGCAGGACGGGACCGACGGACTGCCTCGAGTCCGACGACACCGCACCGGACCGCGGTCGGCGAACGGGGAGCTGAAAAGTCTTCTCGCGCGGCGTCGGGATCGCGATCGCGTTGCCGAAGTTTTCGCTGTTGTACTTCTCGGTGCCCGGCTCGTCGACTTCATCGAGCGGGATCTGCGTGATGATTCCATTCTCGAGCGTGATGATCGCTCGCGTCGCCTTGACCGTGTACGGCGCTCGCGCGAAGACGAGCGAACCGTCCTTCAGCTTGACGACGTAGGCCGCGAAGAGCGCCGGCGCGACGAACAGAAGTGCCAGAAACGCGAGAGCGCGGGAGACCGAGGAAGAAAGACGCCGGCCGGCGAGTCGTGGACCGGAGCCGTCGAATCCGAGGAGCGCCCCCTTCCGGGGATCGCGATCTCTTGTTGCCATGTGGAACCCGAAAGATTGCGAGAACCGTGCCCAGCGTTCGGCTCGGACGTCCGTCTCCGTCGCTTGGCGGATCACCTCGGCCAGGGCGGAGCGTGCGCTCACCGGTTCCCTGCTCGATCTGGTCGCGGCGGCGGAAGCCGTCCGCCACAAACGCTTCGATTGACAGGGCCGATTCACTTACCAATGATTACACCCGATGCTGATCGTGATGGGCTCCACCGCGACCGCGGACGACGTCCGCCGGGTCGTCGAGGCGGTCGAAGGCCTGGGTCTCCAGGCTCACGCCATCCCCGGCGCGCAGCGGACGGCAATTGGTGTCACCGGCAACCGCGGCTCGATCGAATCTGCGTCATTCGAAAACCTTCCCGGCGTCGCCGATGTGATCCCGGTCACGGCGCCGTACAAGCTCGTCTCCCGGGAGGCGAAGCCGGAAGACACGGTCGTCTCGATCGGCGGCGTCGCCGTCGGTGGCCCGCGCCTCGCGGTCGTCGCGGGTCCGTGCGCCGTCGAGTCGGAAAGGCAGGCGATCGACATCGCGCGGCAAGTCCGTGCAGCGGGCGCGACCCTCTATCGCGGCGGGGCGTTCAAGCCGCGAACGTCGCCCTACTCCTTCCAGGGGCTCGGCGAGCCGGGCCTGAAGATCCTCAAGAAGGTCCGGGAGGAGACGGGCCTCCCAATCGTCACCGAGGTGCTCGACACCGAAACGGCGGAGCTCATCGCCGAATACGCGGACTGTCTCCAGATCGGTGCGCGGAACATGCAGAACTTCGCGCTGCTGAAGAAAGTCGGCCGCATGCGAAAGCCGGTGTTGTTGAAGCGCGGCATGTCGGCCACGATCGAGGAGTTCCTCCTCTCCGCCGAATACCTCCTCTCGGGGGGGAATTACGAAGTCGTCCTCTGCGAGCGGGGCGTCCGCACGTTCGCGAACCACACGCGCAACACGCTCGACCTCTCGGTGATCCCGTACGTCAAGCGGATCTCACACCTGCCGATCCTCGTCGATCCGTCGCACGGCACCGGCAAGCGGTTGAAGGTGCTGCCGATGTCCCGCGCCGCGGTCGCCGCCGGAAGCGACGGTCTCCTGATCGAGGTTCACGACCACCCCGAGGTGGCGCTCTCGGACGGACCGCAGGCGCTCCTGCCCGAGATGTTCGCGCAGCTCATGGCCGAGGTGCGGCTGCTCGCCCCGGTCGTCGGAAGAACGGCTTGAAGGGACTCCTCGTCCTCGAAGACGGGAGCGCGTGGAGAGGCGAGGCGATCGGCCGCCCCGGCACCTCGTTCGGCGAGATCGTGTTCAACACCGCGATGAGCGGTTACCAGGAGATCTTGACGGATCCTTCGTACGCCGGCCAGATCGTCGTCATGACCGCGGCGCACGTCGGCAACTATGGCGTGCGCGCGTCGGAGGCGGAGTCGGCGCGCGTGCACGTTGCCGGGTTCCTCGCGCGGGACTTTCCGGAACGATGGAGCGGCGCCGGCGGAGAGGAGAGCCTCGCGAGCTACCTGGACCGCTCGGCAGTCTTGGGTCTGCACGGTCTCGACACGCGGGCACTCGTCCGCCGGATCCGGTCGGAGGGCGCGATGCGCGCCGGAATCTCGACGGAGACCGACGACGCCGAAGAGCTCCGCGCGCGCGTTCTCGACTCACCGCCGATGATCGGGAGCGACCTGGCGCTCGCGGTCTCGCCCTCGGCAATCACCGAGCACGGGCCGGGAGTGGGGCGCGAGCGATTCCGGGTCGCCGCGATCGACTACGGGATGAAGTGGAACATCGTGCGCCTGTTGAACGCCGCGGGCTGCCGAGTTCGCGTCTACCCTGCGACCGCCGCGCCCGAGCGCGTCCTCGAGGCCGATCCGGACGGAATCTTCCTCTCGAACGGCCCCGGTGACCCGTCGGCCCTTCCCGGTCCGATCCGCACGATCGAGCGGCTCGTCCCGGCCCGTCCAATCTTCGGGATCTGTCTCGGTCACCAGCTCCTCGGTCTCGCGCTCGGCGGCACGACGTTCAAGCTCAAGTTCGGGCACCGGGGCGCCAATCACCCCGTCCAGGACGTCTCGAGCGGCGTGGTGGCGATCACGTCGCAGAATCATGGGTTCGCGGTCGAAGGGGAGAGCCTCTCCGCGGACGTGGAGCCGACGCACGTCAACCTGAACGACGGGACTCTCGAGGGCTTCCGGCACCGGACGCTGCCGATCCTCGCGGCGCAGTTCCACCCCGAGGCGTCTCCGGGGCCGCACGACGCGAACGTGCTCTTCGACCGGTTCATCGCGGAGATGGAGAGGCGACGCCGCCGGGAGGCCGGGTGAAGTCCCTTCCTCTCGAGGTGGCGCTCGCATATCTCCGGGCTCGTTCGTCGCGTCTGATTTCATCCGTGTCAGTCCTGTCGATCGCCGGGATCGGTCTGGGCGTCGCGGCGCTCGTGGTCGCGATGGGACTCCTCTCGGGGTATCGCGGCGAGATCCGGGAGAACCTGATCGGCGCCAACGCCGAGGTCGTCCTCTTTCCGCTCTCGTCCGCGGCCGAGGCGGACCCGGAGGCGGCGGCGCGAAGGGTCGCGAATCTCCCTCGCGTTCGAGCGACGGCGCCGGTCATCTACCAGTCGGGGCTCGCGTCTTCGAGGGCCACCCCCGACGGGACCGACGTCGTTCTCAAGGGGATCGATCCGGCGAGCGAGCGGCGGGTTTCGAAGCTCGACGTCTATCTGCCGGCAGCGGAGGCCTTGCTCACCCGCGGAACCGACGGATCGCCCGCCGGGGTCGCCGTGGGGGTGGAGCTTGCCCGGCTCCTCGACGTCCGCGAGGGCGACACGATTCTCCTTTCGGTTCCGGACAACACGCGCGGCGCATCCGCGCTCGTGCCGCGCAGCGCCCCGTTTCGCGTCTCGCGCATCTTCCGCACCAACTTCTACGAGTCGGACTCCGAGCTCGTCTTCCTCGATCGAGAAGTCCTTCGGAAGCTCGCGCGAATGGAGGGGCAGGCGAACGTGATCGAGATCAAGCTCGACACGATCCGCAACACGGAAGCGGCGGCGCGCGCGATCGCTGCGGCCGCCGGCAAGGAGTTCTCGGTCACCGACTGGCGGTCGATGAACAGCGGCCTCTTTTCGGCGCTCGCCATTCAGCAGACGACGCTGTTCTTCGTGATCGGCCTCATCGTGGGTGTCTCGACCTTCAACATCGTCGCGACGCTCGTGATGACGGTGCAGGAGAAGAAGCGCGACATCGGCGTTCTGACGGCGCTCGGCGCCGAGCCGAACTTTTTCCGGCGCGTCTTCCTGACGCTCGGGGCCCTGCTCGGGGGGGCGGGAGTCGTTGCGGGAATCGCGTTCGGCGCGCTCGTCTGCTGGGTCATGACCACGTTCCGGCTGCTGCGATTTCCGCCCGGAGTCGCGGAGATCTACTTCGTCTCCTTCATTCCCTTCCGGGTGCGGCCAATCGACCTCGCGGCAATCGTGGGCTTCTCCGCCGCCGTGATCCTTCTCGCGTCGTGGATCCCTGCCCGGCGCGCGGGCCGGATCGACATCGCCGAAGCCCTGCGGTACGAATAGACCGTCGCGCCCGCTTGCGAGGGACCTGGCTGACGCCATCGGCGCTCGGCTCGCCGTACCCGGCTCGACCGAGCGCCTGATCCCTCGCTGCGCTCGCGCTCCCGCGGCGCGAGGCTCCTCCCTCGATTACCTCGGGAGACTCCTCGCGCCGCGACTGAGGTCTGCGGTCGGTTACTTTGCGAGACTCTTCGCGATGCGATCGGCAAAACTTCGGCGGGTCTATAATCGGTTTCGCGGATCGCGTGTTCCCCAACCAATTCGAGGTGAAGCCATGTCGGAGTTCCGGGTGAAGGCACTCACTCTTCTGGTCCTCCTTTCTCTGGCGACGGTCTCAATCGCTTCCGCGCAGACGTGCGGCGAATGGCAGTGGTCGAATCCTGCGCCGCTCGGCAATCAGCTGACCGGCGTCGCGTACGGCAGCGGCGTCTACGTCGCCGTCGGGCGCGCCGGGACGATTCTCACGAGTGCCGACGGCGCCGCGTGGGCGGCGCAGATCGCCAATCCCAAGGTTGATCTCTTCGACGTCCTCTGGACCGGCGCGCAGTTCGTGGCGGTCGGGCAGAGCGGCGCGGTCCTGACGAGCGCCGACGGACGCCTCTGGACGTTCCGCCGGGCGGGCGCCGCGGCAACCCTGCGCAAGATCGCCTGGAACGGCGACCTCCTCGTTGCGGTCGGCGACGACGGCGCTCTTGCGACGAGCGCGAACGGACGCGACTGGACGGAGCGCGCGTCGGGGGCGACGCTGCCGCTGCGCGACGTGGCGTGGGGCGGCGGGCGCTTTCTCGCGGTCGGCGACTATGGCTCGATCGTGACGAGCGGCGACGGGATCGCCTGGAACCGGGTGACGTTCGAGACCATCGACGCTCTCGCGGGCGTGACCTGGGATGGATCGCGCTTCCTGATCGTGGGGTCGTCGTTCCCCGATTTTGGGCTCATCCTCTCCACGCCCGACGCGATCGGGTTTGCGAGCTACTCTCTCCCGCTTCACACCTTCATGAAGTCGGTGACGTGGACCGGGTCGGGATTCCTCGCGGTCGGCGAGTTCGGCTCGATCTACGGCAGCCCGGACGGCGTTCACTGGGAGAAGCGCACCTCTCCGAGCCGCTCCGACCTCTTCGACGTCGTCGGAAACGGCAGCGGGTTCCTGGCCGTCGGGGCGAAAGGAACCGTGCTCACGAGCGGGGACGGCATCAGCTGGACCTCGCGCTCCGGAGGAACCCGTAACTCGCTCGCGGACGTTGCCTGGAACGGCTCGCGCTACGTGGCCGTGGGACTCGGCACGATCCTCGCCAGCGACGACGGCGTCGTCTGGTCCCCGCAGATCTCGGAGGCGCGCAAGTGGCTCCTCGGGGTTGCGTTCGGCGCGGGGCGTTTCGTGGCCGTCGGCGAGGACGGGATGATCCTCTCGAGCGAGGACGGCGCGACGTGGACGCGGCGGGGCTCCGGGACGGCCGTGATCTACGACGTCGAATGGAACGGCTCGAGCTTCGTCGCGGTCGGAAGCGACGGCCTCGTTCTCACGAGTGCCGACGGTATCTCGTGGAGCGCGCCGCGCAGCATCTACCACAACGCGCTCCACCGAGTGATCTGGACCGACTCCCAGTGGGTCGCGGTCGGAGGCCACTACGCCCGACTCGCGTTCACGAGCAGAGACGGCGTCACGTGGACGCGCACGCTCGGTATCACCGGCGGAGGGCTGCGCGACGTCACCTGGGATGGCTTGCGGCTCGTCGCCGTCGGATTGGACGGTCGCGTTTATGCGAGCCCGGACGGCGCCGCGTGGACGGAGTCGAACGCCGGCACCGAGAAGGGGCTTCTTTCGGTCGCCTGGACCGGATCGCGATTCGTCGCGGTCGGCGAAGACGGAGTGCGAGCGGAGAGCTCGGACGGGACCACGTGGACGCTGCGCGACTCCGGGACCGAGAACGACCTCTTCGGCGTGCGGTTCGCGGGCGACCGGCTGATCGCACTCGGCAAGTCGGGCACGGTGCTGCGCGAGGGGTGCACCTCCAAGAGCGGCCGGCTCTCGCGAGTGAACGGGTGGCGGTGAATCGTCGCGCTCGCTCGCTCGGGATCTGGCTGATGACGCCACCGGCGCTCGGCTCGGCGGGCCGGCCTCGACCGAGCGCCTGATCCCTCGCCGCCCTCGCGCTCCCGCGGCGCGAGGCTCCGCCGCTCGGTTACTTCGCGGAGACTCCTCGCGCCGCGTCGCAGCTTTCGAACCCTTCCGGAACTTCCCTCTGGTCGGCAACGCGTAGCGCCGCGACCGTTTTCTTATACTGCAGCGTCCTTCCATGCCCAAACGCACGGACATCCACAAAATCCTCGTCATCGGATCGGGCCCGATCGTCATCGGGCAGGCCTGTGAGTTCGACTACTCCGGAACCCAGGCGGTCCGCGCGTTGAAGCGCGAGGGCTATCGCGTGGTTCTGGTCAACTCGAACCCGGCGACGATCATGACCGATCCGGAGCTCGCCGACGCGACCTACATCGAGCCTCTGACGCCCGAGTTTCTCGAGCGCATTCTCGAGAAGGAGCGTCCGGACGCGATCCTGCCGACCGTCGGGGGCCAGACGGGGCTGAACCTCGCGCTGGCTGTCGCCGACTCGGGGGTTCTGGACAAGTGGTCGATCCAGCTGATCGGGGCGAGCCGGCAGGCCGTCCGGCTGGCGGAAGACCGCGATCTCTTCAAGCAGGCGATGCTCGAAATCGGCGCCGAAGTCCCGCGGTCGGAGCGCGCCGGGAGCATCGAGGATGCCGACCGCATCGCACGCGAGCTCGGCCTGCCGCTCGTCGTTCGCCCCTCGTTCACGCTCGGCGGATCGGGTGGCGGCTCCGCGCGGACGCGCGAGGAATTCCGATCGATCGTCCGCCACGGTCTCGCGGAGTCGCCCGCGCACGAGGTCCTGATCGAGGAGTCGATCGAGGGATGGAAGGAGTTCGAGCTCGAGGTCATGCGCGACCACGCGGACAACGTGATCGTCGTCTGCTCGATCGAAAACTTCGACGCGATGGGCGTCCACACCGGCGACTCGATCACGGTCGCGCCGCAGATGACGCTCTCCGACCGTCAGTACCAGCAGATGCGCAACGAGGCGAAGGCGATCATCCGGAAGATCGGCGTGGATACCGGCGGCTCGAACATCCAGTTCGCGGTCGAGCCAAAGACGGGCCGGCGCGTCGTCATCGAGATGAACCCGCGCGTCTCACGGTCTTCCGCCCTCGCGTCGAAGGCGACCGGCTTCCCGATCGCGAAGATCGCGGCGCTCCTCGCGGTCGGCTACACGCTGGACGAGATTCCCAACGACATCACCCGCAAAACGCCCGCGTGCTTCGAGCCGTCGCTCGACTATGTGGTCGTGAAAATCCCGAGGTGGGCATTCGAGAAGTTCCCCAAGGCCGACCCGACGCTCACGATCCAGATGAAGTCGGTCGGCGAAGCGATGGCGATCGGCCGGACGTTCGCGGAGGCGCTCGGCAAGGCGATCCGCTCGCTCGAGATCGGGCGCGACGGCCTCGACGACGGCCGCGGGCCGCTGCCGCGCGAGGAGCTGCTCGCCAAGCTCGAGGTGCCGACGTGGGAGCGGATCTTCCACCTGCGCCGCGCGTTTCTCGCCGGGATGAGCGTGGACGAAGTCGCCGAACGGACCCGCATCGATCCGTGGTTTCTGGACGTCGTCCGCAAGATGGTCCGCGAAGAGACCTGTCTGGCGGGCAAGTCGACCGACTCGATCTCGCGGGAAGACCTCCGCAGGGGCAAGCGCCTCGGACTCTCCGACTCGGCGATCGCTCGCGCGATGGCGATCGGTCGGACCGCGGGGGCGGTCGGCGAGACCGCGGGGGCGGTCGGCAAGGCCGCAGGGATCGTCACGGAGGCGGCGGTCCGCCGGCGCCGCAAAGAGCTCGGCGTCGCGCCGGTCTACAAGACGATCGACACGTGCGCCGCGGAGTTCGAGGCATACACGCCGTACTACTACTCGACGTACGAGGACGAGAACGAGTCGCTGCGGACGGACAAACCGAAGGTCGTGATCCTGGGCGGCGGCCCGAACCGGATCGGACAGGGGATCGAGTTCGACTACTGCTGCGTGCACGCCTGCTACGCGCTCGCCGACGCGGGTTACGAGACCGTGATGATCAACTGCAACCCGGAAACGGTGTCGACGGACTACGACACGTCCGATCGCCTCTACTTCGAGCCGCTGACTTTCGAGGACGTCTCGGCGGTGCTCGACAACGAGAGGCCCGACGGCGTGCTCGTCCAGTTCGGCGGTCAGACGCCCTTGAAGCTCGCGCGCCCGCTCGAGGCCGCGGGATATCCGATCTGGGGGACGTCGCCCGAGTCGATCGACCTCGCCGAGGACCGCGGCCGGTTCGGAAAGCTCCTGGGCGAGCTCGGGCTCTCCGCGCCGCCGCACGGCGAGGCGCGCATGCGCGACGAGGCACTTGCGGTCGCGCGACGGATCGGCTATCCGCTCGTCGTGCGGCCGTCCTACGTGCTCGGCGGCCGCGCGATGGCCATCGTGTTCGACGACGACCACCTGCTCTCGTACATGGCACACGCGATCGAGGCGGCCCCCGAGCATCCGGTGCTGATCGACCGGTTCTTGGACGACGCGTTCGAGTTCGATGTGGACGCGCTCTCCGACGGGAAGACGACGTGGATCGGCGGCATCCAGGAGCACATCGAGAAGGCGGGCATCCACTCGGGCGACTCGTTCTCGGTGCTGCCGGCGTGGAAGGTCACGCCCGAGAAGCTCCTCGAGATGGCCGAGGCGACGCGCCGCCTCGGCGAAGCGCTCCAGGTCAAAGGGCTCATGAACATCCAGTTCGCAACGCAGGGCGGAGTCCTCTACGTCCTCGAGGTCAATCCGCGGGCGTCGCGCACGGTGCCCTTCGTCTCCAAGGCAATTGGCGTCCCGATGGCGCGCGCGGCGGCTCTCCTCGCGGCGGGCCGCCCGCTCGACTCGCTCAATCTGCCGGCGGAGCGACCGCCGGTCGACTACTTCATCAAGGCGCCCGTCTTCCCCTTCCACAAGTTCCCCGGCGAGGACACGCTGCTCGGCCCCGAGATGAAGTCGACCGGCGAGGTCATGGGGATCTCCCCGCGATTCGGCGATGCGTTCGCCAAGGCGTGCGAGGCGATCGGAACTCATCTCCCGCAGGGCGGCATGGCGTTTCTGACGGTCAATCCGTACGACAAGGTGACGTTGCTGCCGATCGCCCGCGAGCTCGCCGACCTGGGGTTCCGCCTCTGCGCGACGGAGGGAACCCGTGAGGCCCTCGCGCAGTCGGGAATCCGGTCGGAGCTCGTGTTCAAGGTCAACGAAGGCAGCCCGAACGCGGTCGAGCGAATGGAGGCCGGAGAGATCCAGCTCGTCATCAACACGCCGCTCGGGAGCGAGTCGCACTACGACGAAGCGGCGATCCGCGCCGCGGCGCTGCGGCTCCGGATCCCGTGCCTGACGACGCTCTCCGCCGCGGCCGCAGCCGTCGAGGGAATCCGCGCCCGGCGCGACGAGGCGACCGGCGTGGCCTCGCTGCAGGAATACCACCGGACTTGAGCGCAGCGGCGGAACCGGTCATCGACGTCGCGGCACCGCCGGCGCGGCGGCCGGGCACGCCCACCCGATTCCTGCTCTTCCTCGCGGCGGCGGCGGGAAGCGCCGTCGTGCTCACGGTCGGCTTTCCACCCGGCGCCCGCGACCGGCTTCCCGTGCTCCTGCTCTCTCTGGCGCTCGCGCTCGACGCGGTGTTTCGCCCTTCCCGCGCGGTCCGCGACTTCGGCTATGCCTTTCCGGTCGCGGGACTGCTGGCAAGCATCTTCGGCTCGGCCAATCCGGTCGCGTGGCCCGTGCTGCTCTTCGGCGGACTCGCCGCGGGCTGGACGTTCCGGTTCCTGTACGACTTCGAGAGCGTCTCCGATCCGTCGCGGCTCGACCGGCCGACTCGGGCGCTCGTCGGGTTGTGGACCCTCGCGGCGATCCTCGCGCTCGTACGAGCGCGGACGCTGTGGGCTCTGGTCCACGGCCTCTCGGGCCGCGTGGTCAACGGCGAAGGTCTCTCCGACGCGGCGGCGATCCGCGAGAGCGTGATGACGTTCGCGATCCTCGCGGCCGGAGCCGGGTTCTTCTTTCTCCTGCGGCGAGCCGGGGAGCCGGCGCGGGCCGCCTCACTCAAAGCCGCGCTCGTCGGAATCGCGCTCTCGGCGTCCGCGGCGATCCTCCAGGTGATCGGCCTCTTTCCCGAAGAGACGCGGCGCTTCTGGAGGCTGACGGGCCGGCACTCTGGCGGCGCGACGGACCCCAACGCGCTGGGCCTCCTCTGCGGCGCCGGTATCGTGGTTCTTCTCGCCCTCGCGATCTCACGACCGGATCGATCGCGCTGGGCAATCGGCGCGCTCCTGCCGCTCCCGATCGGGCTCGCGCTCTCCGGGTCGCGAAGCGGCTTTCTCGTGGCCGTTCTCGGGAGCGCCGCGGTCATCGCGCTCGCGTCGATCCGCGGGCGTTTCCGCCTGGCGCTCGTTCTGGCCGGATTCGCCCTCGCCATGGGCGTGCTCCTCCTCCGCGGCTCGCCCGGAGCGGTCGGCGGGCGCGTCGGTCAGCTCTTCGAATCCGCGCTTTCTCTCGACGATCGCACCTCGTCGCGCCCGGTCCTCTGGCGCGCGGCCGTGCGGCTCTTCGCCGAATCGCCGATCGAAGGGGGAGGTCTCGGGAGCTTCTCGTCGAGGCTGCCGGACCTCGTGGAGTCGCGGGGGCGCCGCCTTCCCATGCGCGACAACCCGGGCAGTGCTTATCTCCAGGCCCTCGCCGAGACCGGCGCCGTCGGGCTCGCCGTGACGCTCCTTTTCCTGGCGGCGCTCGTCGGGCAGGCTCTGACGCGACGGGGAGATCCCGATGCCTCGGGGTCCGCGGCCGCGCTCCTCGCTCTCGTCCTCGCGTTCCTCGTCGGATCGCACTGGCTCGCGCCCGAGGTGTCTCTTTTGTTCTTCCTGCTCGCCGCGCAGGTGGCGGTAACCGGAGAGCGGCGCGGGAGAACGGTCGCCCGCGTGACGGTCGCATTGCTCGCGGTGTACGCCGCGGCGGCGCTGTTCGCCGTCTCCCGGACGGCCGATCCAGAGGAGACGTTCCGATACTCGAAGCTGATCGGATTTCACCAGAAGGAGGCGGGCCCGGGCGGCCCGTTCCGATGGACCCGGCGCAGGTTCGCCGTCTGGGTTCGTGCGGGCGCGCCGGAGGAGCTCTCGCTCGCAAACTCTTCGCCCGAGGGAAGGCCCGTCGAGATCACGGTCTCCAGCGGAGGCCGTTCCCTCTTCCGTCGGACGCTCCCGCCAGGTGAGCGCGTCGACCTGGCGCTCTGGTCGGGCGGTCGGGCCCGCGCGTTCGAGTTCGATCTTTCCCGATCGTTCGTGCCGAAGCGGTTCGGCCTTCCGGACCGCCGGGATCTGGGACTCGTCGCCGTGCTGCCGGAGGACCGAGAGCCGTGAGGTGCTGATCGGCGAGAGCGCACGCCTTTGCTTCGACCACGGACTGCCTCGCCGGGAAGCCCGCAAGCGGATCGCGCGGGCCTCGAGACTAGTTCTCGCAGACGACGAGGTCCTGAAACGTCGTCGCGTTCGGGTGTCCGGACCACTGACCGCGGAGGACCGAGTGCCGCCCGAACCCCGCGGCGTCGATCTCCGATCTCAAGGCGTCTTCATCGACGGCCACGGCCAGCCCGGGGTTCGCGCTCGTGGCGAGCCTGATTGACCCGGCGTCGATCGGAAACCGATACAGGGACGGCTGGGAGGGGAGCAGCGCCGTCGACTCCTCGTTCAGAAGAAAGAAGGTCGCGATCAGGCGGCCGCCCGGTGCGAGGACCCGGCGGGACTCGCGTAGATAGCGACGCATCTCGGGAAGGGTCAGGTGCGTGAACACCGAGAATGCGAAGGCGCAGTCGAAGTTCTCGTCGGAAAACGGGAACCGGAAGTCCGCCGCCGGGACCCCGAACGTCGAGTACTCGGTGCTCCGCACCGACACGTGGCGAAACCGGAAGTTCGGGCGATTGCGGGTGATCCGGCGGCGGCACCAACGAACGGCTCCGCGGACGACGTCGAAGCCCTCGTACGCGACGCCGGCCGGGAGGTGCCGCGCGAGCGGCAGCGCGACGCGCCCGACACCACAGCCGATGTCGAGCAGCCGCGACGTCGCGCGCAGGCCGCCGTGCTCGAGGACGAGGGCGGCCAGCTGCTCGCCGACGCTCCGAAAATCGCCGTCTCCCACGAACCGCAGCCGAAGCGGCGGGAGGTCGGGGTCCGCCTTTCCGGCGGCGAGGATCCGCAGGTCGACGTACGCCGCCGCGAAGTAACGGAAAAGGCGCTCGATCGGACGCCACACGAACTTACGCGGGGCGTTTCACCGAGCGTCCGGCCGGGGATAGCGCGCGACCCTCGCCCGGTGAGCGGCGAGCCGGGATTTCACGTCCTCCAGCCGGTCGCCGCCGGTCGATTCGAGCAGCGCGTCGGCGAGCACGTAGGCGAGCATCGCCTCGGCGATGACTCCGCACGCCGCGACGGCGGTCACGTCGCTCCTCTCATAGGCGGCGCGCGCGGCTTTGCCCGTCTCGAGGTCCACCGAGTCGAGACCCCGCGCGAGCGTCGACAGCGGCTTCATGTAGACGACCGCGATCACGTCCTCGCCGTTCGTCACGCCCGCTTCCAATCCACCCGCGCGGTTGGTCCGGCGGCGAAGGCCGCCGCGCTCGCCGCTCTCGATCTCGTCGTGGGCGTGCGAGCCGGGTCCGCGCGACGCCTCGATCGACGAGCCGAGCTCGACGGCCTTGACGGCGGGGATCGAGAGCAGCGCCGCGCCGATCCGGGAGTCGAGCTTGCGGTCCCACGAGGCGTACGAGCCGATCCCCGCGGGCACGCCGCGCGCCCCGACGAGGACCGAGCCGCCCAGCGTGTCCCCCTCCCTCTTCGCGGCGTCGACTGCCGCGACCATCTTCTTTTCGAGCTCCGCGTCGATCGCGCGCAGCGGTGAGTCCTCGCGCACGCGCTCGAGCGACGCGAAGGAGCGGGGCGACTTGCCGTCCACCACCGCGCCCATGGACAGGACCCCGCTTCGCACCTCGATTTCACACTCGCGAAGGAGAAGCTTGCAGACCGCGCCCGCGGCGACGCGCGCCGCGGACTCCCGCGCGGACGCCCGTTCGAGCACGTCGCGCAGATCCGAGGCCCCGTATTTCATTCCGCCGGCGAGGTCCGCGTGTCCGGGCCGCGGGCGCGTCAGGCGCCGCTCGGCCGCGGCCTCGGGGTCGTTCTCCAGCGGATTCATGACGTTCGACCAGTTCGCGAAGTCGCGGTTCTCGATGCCGATCGCGATCGGCGACCCGAGCGTGACGCCGCCGCGGACTCCGCCCTCGAAGAGCGCGTGATCCTTCTCGATCTTCATGCGGCCGCCGCGCCCGTAACCGTGCTGGCGGCGGGCGAGCTCGCGGTCGACGAACGCGGGATCGATCCGGAGTCCCGCCGGGATCCCTTCCAGGATCGCGGTCAGGCGGGGACCGTGGGACTCGCCGGCCGTCAGGAGTCTCAGAGTCATCGTCGAAAATCCTGTCACAAAGGAGCGGTGAGCCGGACAGTTAGACTCCAAAGTGGCAAGTGGAGACCTGACCCCATCAAGAAATACGTTCTCAGGACGCCGGCGGGCACGAAGACCTACCGGATCGACTACGACCGTGAGCTGAACGAGGAGCAAAAGGAGGTCGTTCTCGCCGGCGGCGGACCGATTCTCGTGATCGCGGGCGCGGGGTCGGGCAAGACGCGGACGCTCGTCTACCGCGTCGCGCGCCTGATCGAGTCGGGCACCGACCCGTCGCGGATCATGCTGCTGACCTTCACCAACAAGGCCGCCCGCGAGATGCTGCGGCGGGTCGAGGCGCTTCTTTCCGTCGACACCCGGCGCCTGATGGGCGGGACGTTCCACTCGGTCGGGAATCGCCTTCTGCGCCGATTCGGGAGCCGGCTCGGGCTGTCGCCGAACTTCACGATCCTGGACGAGGAGGACGCGCGCGAGATGCTGGAGGCGGCGACGTCCGATGAGGGCATTCGCACGACCGAAAAGCGGTTCCCGAAAGGGGACGTCCTGCTCGACCTGTACTCGTTCACGATCAACACTGGCCGGACCTTCATGGAAGTGCTTACGGAGCGGGCACCCCATTTCCTGCCGCTTGAGGACGAGATCATCCGCGTCTTCCAGCGCTACCAGCAGAGGAAGCGCGCCGGCAACGCGTCCGACTACGACGACCTCCTCCTCTCCTGGAAGCGCCTGCTCGCCGAGGCGCCGGAGGTCGCGGCGCAGCTCGGAGCGACGTACGACCACGTCCTCGTCGACGAGTACCAGGACACGAACCACCTTCAGGGCGACATCGTCGATGGGATGGCGAAGATTCGTCGCAACGTCGCGGTCGTCGGCGACGACGCGCAGGCGATCTACTCGTTCCGCGGGGCGTCCTTCGAGAACATCCTCGGGTTTCCCGAGCGCTACCCCGACGCGAAAGTCTTCCGGCTCACGCGGAACTACCGCTCGACCCCGGACATCCTCGCCCTCGCCAACGCCTCGATTGCGCACAACACGAAGCAGTTCGAGAAGGACCTGCGCGCCTCGCGCCCCGAAGGGCCGACCCCCGCAATCGTCCCGCTCGCCGACGTCTCGGAGCAGGCGCGGTTCATCGCCCAGCGACTGCTCGAATGGCACGACGAGGGCGATCCGCTCTCGGATCTCGCGGTGCTCTACCGCGCCCACTACCAGGCGCTCGAGCTCCAGATCGAGCTCACCCGGCGCGGCATTCCCTACGAGATCCGCTCGGGGACGCGCTTCTTCGAGCAGCGGCACGTCAAAGACGTGCTCGCGTTCTTGAAGATCGTCGTCAACCCGAAAGACGAGCTTTCGTGGAAGCGCGCGCTCAAGATCTTTCCGAGGATCGGGGAGCGATCCGCGTCCGCGGTCTGGGGTGCGATCGCACAATCGCCCGACCCGCTCGTGGCGCTGCGCGCGCTCGACCCCTCCGGCCTGCCGAGGGGGACGGGGCCGGCGCTCGCACCGTTCTCCTCGCTCGTCGCGCGCCTCGACGCTCCGTCGCTCCGGTCCTCGCCTGCCGAGGCAATCCGCTGCGTCGTGGAGTCCGTTTATCGCGACTACGCGCGCGCGAAGTTCGGGAACGGCGACGCGCGACTCGACGACCTCGAGCAGCTCGCGCAGTTCGCGCAGACCTACGAGTCGATGCCGGGTTTCCTCGAGGAGGTCACGCTCTTCAACGAGCTCTCGGGCGAGGACGTGGCGGCGGGGGAGCCGTCGGACGACCGAGTCGTCCTTTCCTCGGTTCACCAGGCAAAGGGGCTCGAGTGGAGTCGCGTCATCGTGATGTGGCTCTCGGAAGGGCGCTTTCCGAGCTATCGGGCGTCCGTCACCGAGGAAGGACTCGAGGAGGAGCGGCGGCTCTTCTACGTCGCGGTCACGCGGGCGAAGAACGAGGTCGCGTTGACGTACCCGATGCTCGCGCGGGACCGCTACGGCGTCGACGTGATCCTCGAGCCGTCGCGGTTCGTCACGGAGCTCCCGGAGGACGTCTACGAGCGTTGGACGGTGGAGCTCGAGGCGCTGAGGGGAGAGGGGTTAGAAGGGGGGACAGATTTAAAAGCTGTCCCCGATCCCGAACCGGTCAATTGACGTCACACGGAAACGCGGGTCCCTGTGCGAAAATCATTGGCAGTGACGGGTTTCCGGGCGCGAGGAAATCTGGCATTTCGATCGCACGTTGTTCCGCAAGGACAAAGGCGATGAAAGCCGACGACCTCTATTCCGCCATCTGCCGCGAGGCGCTCGAGTCCCGCCAGCGCGACGTGATGTCCTTCGTCGACAACGGAATGACCGGGATGTCGGCGCGCCTGGAGAAGACGCTCTTTCGGCTCCCCGACGGCCATTACCTGCTCGGTCTCGGTCCCTACAACGCGGGGCTCGTGCGGCTCGACTTCGAGGAGCTCTTGATCGGCCGGGAGGTGCCGGAGTTCATCGGGGTCGGGATGCCGGTCTCGGGGTTCCGCGTTTCGTCGCCCGACGCGTTCCTGAGCACGGAGGTCTCCCGCCTGCACGCCAAGCTCGTGCGGCGGATCGCGACGGACGGCCCTCACTACCTGCTGGTCGACATGCGCTCGACCTGCGGCACGTATTTGAACGGCGACCCGGTGCCGAAGCCGGACGACCTCGCGGGCGTCACCGAGGAGGACTGCGCGCGTCCGCTGCGATCGGGTGACTTCTTCTCGCTCGGCCCGTCGGCCGTGAACCTCTTCCTGTTTTTCCAGAAGTGACCCGTCCCGGGCGACCCGGGACGACGGCGGCGGTCTTCTTCGGCGGCGCGGTCGCCTTCGTCGTTGGCGAGCGTCTCGTCGAGGCGATCCGGCCGGCGCTCCTCCTCGATCCCGATCCCGGTTGGGCGCTCATGCGACTCCTTCTCTGGATTGGGCTTCTGTCCGCGACAGCGGCAATCGGAGCTTTGAGCGCCGCTCTCTTCCTTCTTTGGACGCGCAGCCGCTTCTCGGCCCGGGAGCTCGCGCCGCTGCCGTTCCGCGCGGCGACGCTCGTCCTCATCGCGGTCTCCGCGGTCACCGCCGGCGCGGTCCTGCGAATCACAGCGCTCGACCGGATTCCTCCGTCCCTGTGGATCGACGACGTCTCGCTGATCGCGCCCGCCCTCGCCCTCCACGGAGATTTGACGGATTTCGCGGACTCCATCCGCGCTGCTCCTTATGGAGTTCCCCGACCCTACGGCAGCGTGGGTGTGTTCTACCTCGAGCTCTATCGTCTCGCCCTTCGGGTCCTCGGTCCGACGGTCTTCGGAGTGCGATTCCTGTCCGCGGCGGCCGGAATCCTTTCGCTCGTCACCGCGATGCTCCTCGGCCGTGCGCTTCTGCCCCGCGGCGGCGGCGCGCTGGCGGCGCTCGTGCTCGCCGGATTGCGATGGCATCTCGTGCTGTCACGGTGGGCGTGGAATGCGATCGTGCTCGCTCCTTTCGTGGACGTCGCAGCTCTGCTCGTCCTGCGGGCGCGCCGGACCAGGAGTCTGCCGGCGGCCTTTGCTGCCGGCCTCATAGCGGGACTCGCCACGCACGTCTATCTCGCCGCCTGGGTCGCCGCCGCGGCGCTCGTGGCGCTCGCCGCGTGGCCGGCGGAACGAAAATCGGCTCCCCTTCCGCGCCTGAGGCTTCTTCTCGCCTTCGGCGTCGCGTTCGCGCTCGCCTCCGCGCCCCTGTTCCTCCTGAAGGCGGGTCGAACGTCGCCGTATTTCGCGCGCGCCGCCGACCACAGCGTGTTACGGGAGGTCGGTTACATGCACTCACCCCTTCCGGCGTTCGCTGCCGTCGCGGATTCCCTCACCGCCCCGTGGTTCGGCGTCGATCCGTTCGGTCACCACGATCTGCCGGGGAAGACGCGTCTGGGCTGGATTCTCGGGATCCCGGTCGCTGTCGCATTCGGGCGATCGCTTCTCCGGCCGCGCGATGTGTTCTCGGCCTTTCTGCTCGCAGAGGGCGGGGCGGGGTTCGCGGCTTCGGTCGCAGGAGGTCGCGCCGGTCTCCCCGACAGTTATCGGTTCGGGTATCTCACGACCGTGACCGCAGTCGCCGCCGCGGGAGGGCTTCTCTGCATTTTTGGTTGGGTCGCGCCGGCCTGGCGTCGGGTCGCGGCGCTCGCGGCGATCGGTCTCGTCGCCGTCTCGGGAGCGCTCGCAGCCCGCGACGCGCTCCTGCGGTGGCCGACCCTGCCCGGAACCTTCGACGGCTTCCACGGGCAGGACACGCTTCTCGCCCGCGCGATGCTCCGCTGGGAGCGATATGGAGTGGTCCGGTTCGCGCCCGACCTCGCGCACTCTGTCATCACGGTCGAGGGAGTCCGGCGCTATCGGCTCGATCCGGATCTCGCTCGCGACGCGCTGCCCCGGCGTCCCTCTTCCGCCCGGCAATTTCGCTTGGTGCCTCCGGGCGTCCCGGCCCGGCCGGGGGAGAAGCTCGTCGAGCGCGTGCTCGACGCGTGGGGCCGGGAGTGGGCGTGGGTCTACGGCGCGGCTAGCTCAGGAGCCCCCATTCGCGCAGCCGCGTGACCGCGTACTGGCCGTACTCTCCCTGTCCCTGCGTCGCCTGCGCGACCTTGGCGAACTGCCGCGCCGCGGCCTGACGGTCGCCCAGATCCTCGAGGGTCCTCCCGGCGAAGTAGGCGACGAGCACCGTGTCCGGAACGAGCCGCTCCGCGATCGTGAGCTGCTCGAGTGCCTCGCGCAGGTTGCGCAGGCGCCAGTTGGCGGCGCCGTTGACGAGCCGGCCGTAGAACAGTTGCGGGTTGAGCGAGTTCGCGCGATCGGAGACCTGGTCCGAGCGCCCGTACTCTCCGAGGTCGTAGAGCGCGTCGCCCCAGAGCGCGTGCAGTATCGGCGAGCCGGGCGCCATCGAGGCCGCGCGGGCGAATCTCTCCTCGGCTTCCCGCGTCCGGCGGTTCGCCGATAGCTCCCGCGCCTCGTCGGCCAGCGCGAACGCCGGCGCCTCGTCCTTGAGCGGCGCGACCGCGCGGCGAAATTCCTCCGTGTGCATCGGTCGGTTCTGCGCTTCGACGTAACCGCTCGCCAGGCGTTGTTGCGCTGTCTGGATCCGTTCCGACGTGACCGGGTGGCTCGCGAAGAGCGTCTCGAACTTCGACGGTTCCTGCCTCGCCGCCGCCTGAAGGATCTCCATCGTGTCGACGAACGCCCGCGGGTTGTACCCGGGGGCGGTCATGTACTTCAATCCGAGCTCGTCTGCCTGCCGCTCCTGGTCGCGCGAGTACTTCTGGACGAGCAGCGTGGCCCCGATCTGGCTCGCGAGCTGGATCGCTCCGGCGCCCGGCGTCCCGGTACTCTGAAGCACGGCGCCGCCGACCCCCAGGAGTGCGCCGAGCAGCTGCTGGCGGCTCGCCGCGACGACAGCGTGCTTCGCTGTCACGTGCCCGATCTCGTGACCGAGAACGGACGCGAGCTGGTCCTCCGTCTGCATCTTCGAAACGAGCCCCCGCGTGATCGAGATCTTCCCGCCCGGGAGCGCGTAGGCGTTCGGCTGATTCGAGTCGACCACGTTGAAGTCCCACGGGAGGTTCGGCCGCTCGGAGATGCGCGCCATGCTCGTCCCGACGCGCTTCACGAGACTCTGGATCTCGCGGTGCGGCGTCTCTCCTTCCGAGAGCTGCGTCGTGATCGGGTAGTACTGGTTCCCGGCGGCGACCTCGTCCTGCTCCGAGATCAGGACGAGCTCGGACTTCCCCGTAACGGGATTGGTCGAGCAGCCGCCGGCGAAGGCGAGCGCCGCGATCACGATGCTCGCCAAGAGCCAGTGAGACCGTTTCATGAGATCCCCCTCCGGTCGGGCCACCGCGGGCCCTTCCGAGCAACGCCGCGGGGACAGGCCCTGCGGCCCCGCACCCGCCACAGACCTAACAAGTTCCGTGCCGGGACGCGCGGCGTCGGGGTTTGACCGAGTGCGCCGGCTAAGCGACTGGAGCGGGGGAGTTTCGGTCCGCCGCGACGGCGCGCGCGATGACCTCTTCCCCGACGTCGAACTCCGAGGGGCGGATCCCCTCAAAGCCGCCGCGCGCGTCCCAGATGCCCATCGTACGCAGCGGCGGCCGGTAGATGTGGAGCGATACCGCTCGCGAACGTGGGATCAGGCGGTGGAGGACCGTCGGGCCGGTCTCCGAGAGATCTCCTTCGGGGCGGACGCGCGAGTCCGCGAGCTGCGGCAGGTCCGTCGGGACCGTGAACCTCTCCTCGACGATGTTCCCGGAGAGGATCGCCATGCCGCCGAGCACGCCGCGGTGGTCGTGAATCGGCGTGGTCTGTCCGGCTTCCCATCCGATGACCATGACCTCCCAGTCCTCCCAGAGGAGGACGGGGTGCCGCACGTAGTGTGTCGCGTCGAAGCGGATCCGGTCGAGGTAGCGGTCGGCCTCCGGAGCGAGGCATTCCGCGAGGGCGTACGGAGTCGGCCGCTCGGGACGGACCGCCCGCTCAAGAAGGATCTCGCGGACGATTTCGGAAAAGTTCATCCCTCGATTCTAGGCCGGTAAACGGGAAACGGAAAACGGAAAACGAGGGGCCCCCGTTCGTTTCCCCTTTCGTTCCTCGCCCGGGAGAAGCCGTTGTGGTCACGCTGCCCGTCAGCGCCCGACCGAGAGGTTTTCCGTTTTCCGTCCCCGGATGCTATGGTCCCCCGCCGGCATGAGGATCGCGGTCGTCCCCGGCGACGGAATCGGAGTCGACGTCACGCGCGAGGCCGTCAAAGCGCTCGAGACGATCGCCCGGGCGAGATCGATTCCGTTCGAGCCGGTTTTCTTTCCCTGGAGCGCGGAGCATTACCTGGCGACCGGAGAGACCGTCCCGCCCGGTGCGTTCGACGACCTGGCGACGAATTACGACGCGATCTTCATGGGCGCCTTCGGCGACCCGCGCGTTCCGGACATGCGCCACGCAGCCGAGATCCTGCTCGGCGCCCGGTTCACGCTCGACCTCTACGTCAACTACCGGCCGGTCCGCTGTCTCGACGACCGGCTCTGTCCGCTGAAGGGCTTCTCGGCCGCCGACGTGGACTTCGTGGTCTTCCGCGAGAACACCGAGGGGGCCTACGTCGGCGTCGGCGGCAACTTCAGGAAGGGGACCTCCGAGGAGATCGCGGTGCAGGAGGACCTGTCGACCCGAAAGGGAGTCGAACGGATCATCCGGTACGCGTTCGGATACGCTCGATCGCGGGGCCGCAAGCGGGTCGTGATGTCGGACAAGTCGAACGCCATGCGCTTCGTCGGTGACCTCTGGCAGCGCGTCTTTTCCGAAGTCTCCCGCGAATATCCGGACGTTGAATCCTCCCACCTCTACATCGACGCGCTCTGTATGCAGATGGTGAAGGACCCGCGACAGTTCGACGTGATCGTCACCAACAATATGTTCGGCGACATCGCAACCGACCTCGGAGCGGCCCTCCAGGGGGGGCTCGGAATGGCGGCGTCCGGCAACCTCCACCCGGACCGCATCTCCATGTTCGAGCCGGTCCACGGCTCGGCGCCCAAGTATGCCGGGACCGGCCGGGCCAACCCGTTCGGCGCGATCCTGACCGCCGGGCTCATGCTCGAGCACCTCGGCTACCGGACGGAAGCCGACGCCCTCGAACGGGCGGTCGCCCGGTGCGTCCGGAAGGGCCGGGCGACGCCGGACGTCGGGGGCTCGCTCTCGACCTCCGCCGCCGGCGACGCCGTTTGCGAGACGCTGGAGTTTGAACAGTCGACCGCGTAGAATCCCCCGCAAAGGAGAAATCAAGTCATGGGGATTCTGATTCGTCGCCCGTATTCTGTTTTGGTCATCGCCGTTGTCGCTCTGGCAATCGGCGTCGCTCCGGCGATCGGAAAAGGGAAGAATTTCCAGGACTCGGATGACGCCAAGGAGGCAAACGAGCCCGCGAAGTACCTGCCCGACTACGACAAGCTGACGAAGGGGAAGGACGCGGATTGGGTCTATTTCCCCGAGGGAGGCCTGAAGAAGTACCGCACCGTCCAGGTCAAGGAGTTCACGGAGAACGGAAAGGGCCGCGAGGCGCGGCACGCCGCGGAAGAGGGCAAGGAATACATGGAGCAGTGGCTGGAGCGGGGCGGTTACAAGCTCGCCGACAAGGGCGCCGAGCTCGTCGTCGAGGGCAACGTGTTCAACGCGTGGGAGCCCGGCACCGGCGCCCGGATCTGGGGAGGCTGGATGGCCAACCCGGGAGTCGGGTTGGAGGTCCTGCTGAAGGACTCGAGCGGGAAAGTCGTCGGGGAGATCCGGCACAAGGAGCGCGGTTCGACCATCGAGGACGCCGTCGAGAACGCCCTGGAGGAGGTCGCCAAGGCGATCTCGGACGGGCGCTAAATCTCGCCCTCTCCCCCGGGAGAGGGGAGCACGCGTGAGGGCGTTGGCTTCGCCGACCCGGTTCATCCAACGCCCTCTACAGGCTAGACTTGACTCCCAGGCGGGCCTCCGGGCTGACGGGGGGCCGCCTTTTGCTGCCCTCCTGACGTGGTAGCGTAATTTCCGAACCGGAGGAGTGAGCAAGATTCCCGACCCGAACCAGGCCGTCACGCTTCCCGAAGAGGGGTTCACCGCCCTGTTCGGAATCGCGGACGAGAACTTGAGGGCGATCGAGGAGGCGTTCCGGGTCCGCCTCGCCGCTCGTGGCAACGAGGTCTCGGTCGTCGGCGAAGGGCCGGGCGAGGACACCGCCCGCAAGCTCCTCTCGGCCTTCTCCGAGCTCGCGGCGATGGGTCATCCCCTGAAGGGGAGCGATGTGACGACCGCGATCCGCGTTCTCAAGGAGGACCCGGGCGCGTCGCTCGTCGAGTTCTTCACCGAAAGCCCCTTCGGGCCGTCGCTTCGCTCGGTCGTCTCCGCGCGGAACACGAAGCAGCGGATCTACGTCCAGACGATCGACCGGCACGATCTGGTCTTCGCGATCGGCCCGGCGGGAACGGGAAAGACGTACCTCGCGGTCGCCATGGCCGCCGCGGCGCTGCTCGACAAGAAGGCCAAGAGAATCGTCCTGGCGCGGCCGGCCGTCGAGGCCGGCGAGCGGCTCGGGTTCCTTCCCGGCGACATGGTCGAAAAGGTCAACCCGTACCTGCGGCCGCTCTACGACGCGCTGTACGACATCCTCGGCTACGAGAAGACGGCGAAGCTCCTGGAGCGCGGAATCATCGAGATCGCGCCGATCGCGTTCATGCGCGGACGGACGTTGAACGACGCCTTCATCATCCTGGACGAGGCGCAGAACACCACGTCCGAACAGATGAAGATGTTTCTGACCCGCATCGGCTTCGGCTCGAAGGCCGTCGTCACCGGCGACATCACGCAGGTCGATCTCCCGCAGGGCAAGACGTCGGGCCTTCGCGAGGCTCAGCACATCCTCTCGTCGATCGAGGGAATCCGATTCGTCCTCTTCGACGAGCGGGACGTCGTGCGACATCCGCTCGTCCAGTCCATCATCTCCGCCTACGACGCTCTGGACCGCGAGCGCGAGTCGGCGACCGCGCGCCGCTAAAAAAATGCGGGGTCAGGCCTTCACGAGTCGCTGTGGCCTACCGTTGAGCCGGATTGGCCTTGCCACTTCCAGAGCGAAGTGGCAAGTGGAGACCTGACCCCGTGACCAAGCCCGTTACGTTCCGGCGACGACGGGCGGCCGCCCGCGACACGGGCGCTCTCGAGTCGGTGCGCCGACGCGGGGTCCGTCCGTTCCTCTGGGGACTCCTCTACGTCGTGACGACCACGCTCTCGTTCGCTCCGACCCTGACCTTCCGCACGGCGCCCGTCCGTCCCGGCGCGATTGCGACACGCGACGTCGTCGCGCCTCGCGATCTGATCATGCCGGATCCCGAAGGGACCATCCGCCGCAAGTCGGAGGCCGCGACGGAGGTCCTTCCCGTGTATGACTCGGACAGCGCCGCCCCCGCCCGCTTCGAGCAGGAGTTGCGCAACTCGTTTTCCAAGGCTCGCGCCGCCTTCGAGCGGGGGAAGCCGGGTGATGGAGTCACCCAGGAGGTCCGAGACGCGTTCAACCTCCCGATCGGCGACGAGGCCCTGGTCGCGCTCGCGGGGTTGGGCTTCTCGCGGGATCTGGAGGACGCGCTCGTCTCGATCGGCCTCGACCTCTACCGCAGCGGAATCGTCGACAACCGCGAGCTCTTCCTCGAACAGCGGCGAGGGATCCTTCTCCGGGACACCTCGACGGGCAGGGAGCAGCGCCGCCGGGACCTGCCGCGGGCGATCGAGTACGGGTCCGAGGCGAAGTCGGAGGTCGCGATGCGGCTCGCCGACGGTCCCCTGAAGCCGAACGAGCGGGGAGAGGTCGCAGCGTTTCTCGCCGCTTCGCTCCGCCCCAACTTGACGTTCAACGCCGCCGAGACCTCGCACCGCAAGGACGAAGCTTCGCGGGCGGTCGAGAGCGTCTTCACGAAAATCCCCCGGGGCAAGGTGATCGTTCGCAAGGGCGACGAGATCACGCCGCGGACCTCGGCGTGGGTCGCGGCCGTCCGCGCGTCGGTCTCGGACCCCTCGTCGTGGGTGAAGGTCGCCGGAATCATGATTCTCCAGACGCTCGCCGCGCTCGGCTTCTGGATGGACGCGCGGCGGCTCACCCGCCGCAAGCGCGAGCGGCCGCCGGAGACGATCTACGCGTCCATCGTCTCGGTCGGGATCCTCTTCGCCCTCCTGACCCGAGGCTTCTTCGTGCTCGCCCAGGGCTTTTCTTCGAGCTTCGAAGGAGCGGCGACCGCGGCGGCGACCTACTACGCGCTCCCGTTCGCAGCGGGACCAATCGTCGCGAGTCTCGTCGCCGGCATGGGACCCGCGCTCTTCTTCGCCTCCGTCAACGCGGTCGGCGCGGGCGTGCTCATGGGCCAGAGCTTTCCGTTCGCGGTGTTCGCGCTCGTCGGATCTCTCGCCGCTATCTTCGGCACCGGCAAGGTGCGATCGCGCAGCGTGCTCCTGGCGATGGGCGGCATCGTCGCCGCGGCGAACCTCGTCTCGATCGCGGCGATCCAGCTCCTGAACGCGGAGCCCATCCGTTGGAGCTTCGCTCTCGACGCCCTCGGGGGGGTCGTCGGCGGCCTCCTCGTCTCCGCGACCGTCGGGCTGCTCCTGCCGATCTTCGAGCACTTCTTCCACGTCACGACCGATATCCGGCTGCTCGAGCTCTCCAACCAGAACCTGCCGCTCTTGCGCAACCTCGCGCTCGAGGCGCCCGGGACCTATCAGCACTCACTGATGGTCGGCCACCTGGCGGAGGCGGCGGCGGAGGCGATCGGCTCGGACGCTCTGCTCGCGCGGGTGTCCGGCTATTACCACGACATCGGCAAGACGAAGATGCCGGCGTACTTCATCGAGAACCAGTCGAAGGGCTTGAACCGGCACGACCGCCTCGAGCCGTCGATGAGCGCGCTCATCATCGCCGCGCACGTCAAAGAGGGCCTGGAGCTCGCGAGGAAGGCCCGGCTTCCGGAGCCGATCGTGTCGGCGATCCGGGAGCATCACGGCACGAAGTTGATCCGATACTTTTACCAGAAGGCGTTGACGAAGTCGGCACCGGGCGGAAGTCCCGTCCACGAGACCGAGTACCGGCACCCGGGTCCGAAGCCCGGCACCCGCATCACCGGGATCCTCATGATCGCGGACGCGGTCGAGGCGGCTTCGCGCACGCTCGTCGAGCCGACGCCGCAGAAGATCCGGGCGATGATTCAGACCATCGTCGACGACTGCCTGCGAGACGGGCAGTTCGAAGAGTGCGATCTGACGATGCGCGACCTGGCCGGGATCGTCGACGCGCTCGAGCACACGGTCACGACGATCTTCCACCACCGCATCGACTATCCCGGCTTCGACTTCGAGCCCGAGAGGACGAAGCGCCGGACGGACGTGACGGCGGCGCCTTCCTCCGCGGCATCGGGGACCGGCGGGCGGACGACGGGCCCGCGATCTGCTTAAGGCGATCGGTGCCGAAGTGGAAGTCGCGGTGCGGTCGAGCGCGTCGGGCGCGCCGCCGACGAACCGGGTTCGGCGCCTCATCGGTCGCGCCGCCCGCGCAATGCGCGACCGCCATCGCGAGGTCTCGGTGTTCTTCTGCGGCGACCGGCGCATGGCGGGCCTCAACCGGCGATGGCGTCGGAAGGATCGACCGACGGACGTCCTCGCGTTTCCTGCGGGCGGCGGCGACGGCGGGTTTCTCGGTGACATCGTGATCTCGGTGCCCTACGCGACCCGGCAGGCCCGGCGGCGAGGCGAGGCGCCGGCGAAGGAGATCGACCGGCTGCTCCTGCACGGCTATCTGCATCTGCTCGGCTACGACCATGAAACCGACGAGGGCGAGATGGAGGCTCTCGAAGCGCGACTGAGAAAGCGCTTCGGGATTGCCGAAGCATGATTCCGTTTCTCGCGTCGGGTTTCTGCTACCTCGCTTTCCTGCTCTTCGAGAGCTTCGCGCTCGCGCTCGACCAGCTCTCGCCGATCAAGACCCGTGGACTCCTCGAAGAGCACCCGGAAAGGGCGCGCATTCTCTCGGGCCCGGGCGAGGTCGAGATCATCCGCACGACGACGAAGGTCCTCGTCCAGGCTCTGCTTCTCGCGGGACTCCTCACGGTAGTCTCGGGATTCCAGACCATCGGAATCGAGCCCGCGTGGGCCTGGGGCGGCGGTGTTTTCCTGCTCGGCTGGCTTCTGTCGGAGGTCTCGCTCCTGAAGTTCGTCGCGACGGCCGACCCGGAGCGGATCGTCGCGCGCCTCCTCCCCGTCGTGACGGCGGCCTCCTGGCTGCTCCTGCCGCTGGCGATTCCGATCCGAAAGATCCTCGCGGAGCGCGCGCCGGCGCCGGCGGGAGCCCCACCCGCAACCGAAGAGGAAGTGCAGGCTTACATCGACGTGGGCCGGGAGGAGGGAATTCTCGAAAAGGAAGAAGAGAAGCTCCTCATGTCGATCGTCGACTTCGGAGACACCCGGGTGCGCGAGGTCATGACGCCGCGCACCGACATCGTGTACATCGACGTCGCCTCGTCTCTCACAGTGCTCGCGGACCTCTTCGTCGAAACCAAGTATTCGCGGATCCCGGTCGTCCGCGGTTCGATCGACACGGTCGTCGGGATCGTGCACGTCAAGGATCTCCTCGAGTCCATCCGGAAGGGGAGCTCCGGCCGCATCGCCGACCTCGTGCGCGAAGCGTATTTCGTCCCCGAGACGAAGAAGGTCTCGGAGCTCCTGCGCGAGTTCCAGAGGCGCCACCTGTACATGGCCATCGTGGTGGACGAATACGGCGGTGTCTCCGGGCTCGTCACCGTGGAAGACCTGCTCGAGGAGATCGTCGGCGAGATCTCCGACGAGCACGAGGACGAGCGCGAAGAGGTCACTCCGGCGGGCGACCAGGCGTACTCGGTCTCCGGAAAGGCGAACATCGCGCTCGTGCGGGAGCTCTTCGGCCGCGGGCCGGAAGAGGAGGAGTTCACGACGCTCGGGGGCTTCCTCGCCGCGCGCCTCGGCCACATCCCGCGCCCGGGCGAGGTCCACCGCGAAGGGGACCTGATCTTCACCGTCGAGGAGGCGGACCGGAGACGCGTACATCGCGTCCGCATCGAGCCCGTCGCCGTTCCCGTCCAGCGCGAGTCTTGAGCGAGGCTCCCGGCTCCTTCCGGTCCGGCGAGGTCGCTGTCGTCGGACGTCCGAATGTCGGCAAATCGACGCTCGTCAACCGGCTCGTCGGCGAGAAGGTCGCGATCGTCTCGGACAAACCGCAGACGACGCGCCGGCGCATCCTCGGGATCGCCCGCCGTCCGGGGGCGGAGATCGCTCTCGTCGACACGCCCGGGATTCACCGCCCCGACCATCGGATGAATGCCGCGATGCTGCGCGACGCGACCGACGCCCTCTCGACCGCCGACCTCGTCCTGCTCGTCGTGGACGCCGCGGAAGGCGGACGCGAGGGACGGGTGCTCGACGTCCTCGCCCGGGCAGGCAGACCGACCATCCTTACACTCAACAAGATCGATCTCCTCGCAAAGGAGCGCCTGCTGCCGATGATCGCGGACTTCGCGTCGCAGTACCCGTTTCTCGAGATCGTGCCGATCTCCGCGAAGACCGGCGACGGCGTCGAACGACTGGCAGACCTTCTCGCGGCGAGCCTCCCGGAAGGGGAGGCAGCCTACCCCGAGGACTTCCTCTCCTCGACCTCCGAGGCGGAGTGGGCCGCCGAGGTCATCCGCGAAAAGCTTCTCGAGCGGACGCGCCAGGAATTGCCGTTCGCCTCGGCGGTCGTCGTCGAGCGGATGACGCACGACGAGGAGCGCGATGTGACGGTCGTGTACGCCTCGATCGTCGTCGAGAAGGAAGGCCAGAAGGGGATCGTCATCGGACGAGCCGGATCGATGATCCGCGAGATCGGGAAGGCCGCGCGCGAGGAGCTCGAACAGCGCTCGGGCGGGAAGTGGTTTCTCGACCTCAACGTGAAGGTGCGCGCCGACTGGCGCGACGACGAACGGTTCCTGGCGACCCTGGTCGCAGATCCCCAGAAAACCTAGCTCAGCCCCGCACTGCCTTTCGAACTCTCTCGGAGAGGTCGTCGAGGGACTCGGCGAGGGCTTGGCGAAGCCGCTCGATCTCGGCAGTCCAGTTCTCGTCCGTCTCGCGCCGCACCTGCTCCTCGAGGAGCGGCGCCAGCTGGAGCTTCAGGTCTTCGGACTCAAGGGCCGCCGGGCTCGCCCGCTCCGCAAGCATCCGCTGTATGTCCTCGAGGTTCTTCCCGAAGGCGGACTTTTCCGCCTCGAGGCGTTCCTCAAGGGCGTGGATTCTCCCGTCCACGCGCTCTCCGAGCGCCGCGATCTCGTCGCGGATCGCGACCCGATCCGCGAAAGCCGGAATTGCGCCCTCGATCGAAGCGAGCCGGGCGGCGAGGGACTCGATCGTCTCCGAATCCCGGGCGCGCGCCGACTCCGACTCGGACACCTTTGCCTCGAGCGATCGGATCCTCTCTTCGACCTCCGGTGACAGGGCGTCCGGCGGGGCGGTCTCGAAAGGCGCGGCTGCCTCGGGAAAGGGCGACTCTTCGGCGATCTCGGTCGGCGGGGAGGCCTCCTCAGACGCGCTTTCATCGTCGGCCGGCGGCCGCACGAGCGTCAGGGGCGGGCGCCGCTCGTCCGGCACGGCATCCCCGCCGGAACGATCCGAGCTTTCCGAGCTCATCTCGCCGACGCTTTCCGGCGTCGGCCGGCCCTGCAGCCTCCGCAAGAGATCGAGGAACGTCAGTTTCGAGATCAATTTGAACGTCTCGGTCACCCCCCGTCCTTCGCTCGCCACCGCCTCGACGTGTGGATACGCCGAAAACCCGAGCGCTTCCTGCATCGCCTCGACCGACAGGATGTCGGGAAGGTCGCGCTTGTTGTACTGAATGACGACCGGCATCGTCTCGAACGAAAGTCCGTTCGCGGCGAGGTTCTCCTTGAGCGATTGCCAGCTCTCGAGGTTCTTCGGCAAGAGCGTCCACTGCGAGTCGGCGACGAACACGATGCCGTCGGCGCCCTTCACGACCACCCGACGTGTCTCGTTGAACGCCGTCTGTCCCGGCACGGTCGTCAGCTGAAAACGGATCCGGTAGCCCTTGATGTCGCCGAGCTCGACCGGGAGCAGATCGAAGTAGATCGTCCGATCGCTCTCGGTCGAGAGCGCGACCAGCTCTCCCGCGGTCCGCGGCTCCAGCCGTTCGTGCAGGACCTTCAGGTTCGTCGTCTTTCCGCCGAGCCCCGGCCCGTAGTAGACGACCTTCGCCGTCAGCTCGCGCGTCGACGCGTTGAAGAAAACCATGGGAGTTCCTCGTCGCTTTCCAGCGATTGTAACGCGGCGGTCGGGGTCCGCGGCGTTCGCTTCGCGAACGGCGGACAGAGATTTCAAACGAGAGTCTTTCATTCCGGCTCGCAGTTGCTTCCCCGCCGGCAAGCCACTAGACTCGCGCGGACTTGACCGAAGCCCTCCTCCTCAAAAAGGCGAAGATCCTCGATGCGGAGCGCATCGGCCGCATGATCGACCGCATGGCGCACGAGATCGCGGAGCGCCAGAAGGATCTTCCGGGCCTCGCATTCGTCGGCATCCGAACGCGCGGCGTGCCCCTGGCGACGCGTCTGGCGGAACGGCTCACGGATCTCGTCGGAGCGCCGTTTCCCGTCGGCACGCTCGACATCACGCTCTACCGCGACGACCTCTCGACGGTCGCTCCGCAGCCGCTCCTGAAGAAGACCGAGATCGAGTTCGACCTGAACGGGCGCACGGTCATCCTGTGCGACGACGTTCTCTATACGGGCCGCACGATCCGCGCGGCACTCGACGGCGTGATCGACCTCGGTCGGCCGCGCGCGATCCGGCTGTCGGTTCTGGTCGACCGGGGACACCGCGAGTTTCCGATCGAGGCCAACTACGTCGGAAAGAGCGTTCCAACCGCGCAGCGCGAGGTCATCAAGGTGATGTTCCAGGAAACCGACGGCGCAGACGAGGTCTGGATACTGGAGAGGCCGGGATCTTAAGCAGGGTTCAGGTGTCCGGTGTCGGGTGCCAGGGCCGGGAACCTGGACCCCAACCCTTTCGATGATCAGTGCGCTGCGGTCGAAGGATCTATTGGGGATCGAGCCGCTCGAGCCCGATGAGATCGGGCTCCTCCTCGACACTGCGGAGTCCATGCGGTCCATCGCGGACCGGGCGATCAAGAAGGTGCCGGCTCTCCGCGGGCGGATGGTCGTGAACCTCTTCTTCGAGGCCTCGACCCGGACGCGGTTCTCCTTCGAGACGGCCGAGAAGTGGCTGTCAGCGGACTCCCTGAACTTCAGCGGAGGCCAAGGGACCTCCGTCGAAAAGGGTGAGACGCTCCTCGACACCGCGAGGAACCTCCAGGCGATGTCGCCGGATCTGATCGTCGTGCGGCATTCCTCGCCGGGCGTTCCGCACCTGCTCGCCCGCCACCTGCACGCGGGTGTGATCAACGCCGGCGACGGCGCTCACGAGCACCCGACCCAGGCGTTGCTCGACGCGCTCACCATCCGGCAGCGCTTCGGAAAGTTGCGGGGACTTCGCGTCGTGATCGCCGGAGACATCGCTCACTCCCGCGTCGCGCGCTCGAACGTCTTCCTGCTCACGAAAATGGGCGCGGACGTGATCGTCTGCGGTCCGCCGACTCTTCTTCCCCCGCGCGTCGAGGAGCTCGGCGCGGCGGCGACGACGGATTTCGATCGGGCAATCGAAGGGGCCCACGTCGTGATGGTGTTGCGCATGCAGCTCGAGCGCCAGCAACGATCGCTCTTCCCGTCCAGCCGCGAGTACTTCACGCGGTACGGGCTGACCTCCGAGCGCATGAACCGCGCGAGCGCGGACGCAATCGTGATGCATCCGGGACCGATGAACCGCGGGGTGGAGATCGCGTCGGACGTGGCCGACTCGCCGCGGTCGGTCATCCTCGACCAGGTCGCGAACGGCGTTCCCGTTCGGATGGCGGTTCTCTACCTGCTCCTCGTCGGCCGGCCGTGGGAAGGCGAGCGGGACGGCATGTGACCCGTCTTCTCATCCGGGGAGGGCGCGTCGTCGACCCGGCCGCGGGTCGCGACGATCTGCTCGATCTCGTCCTCTCCGACGGGGAGGTGACGGCCGTGGGAGAGCGGCTCGCCGCCGACGGCGCCGAGGTTCTGGACGCGAAGGGCCTTCTGGTCCTCCCGGGCTTCATCGACCTGCACGTCCACCTGCGCGAGCCGGGACGCGAGTACGCCGAGACGATCGCGTCCGGAGCCGCCGCCGCGGCGGCCGGGGGCTTCACGGCGGTGTGCGCGATGCCGAACACCGAGCCGGCGAACGACGACCGGAGCGTGACGGCGTTCGTCGCCGCGAAGGGCGCCGAGGCGGGGGCGGCGCGCGTCTATCCGATCGGCGCGATCACGCGCGGGCGCAAGGGCGAAGAGCTCGCGGAGTTCGGCGAGATGCGGCGGGCCGGCGCGGTCGCCGTCTCCGACGACGGCACGTGGCTGGCGGACGGCGATCTCCTGCGGCGCGCGATCCAGCACGCGTCGCTCTACGGGATGCCCGTCGTGCAGCACGCGGAAGACGCGACGCTCTCCCGGCGCGCGCCCATGCACGAAGGGGCGGTGTCGACCCGACTCGGTCTTTCCGGTCAGCCGGGCGTCGCGGAGGCCGCCGCGATCGCCCGGGACCTCCTCGTCGCGCGGCTCGCCGGCGGACGGATCCACTTCGCGCACATCTCGACGGCGCTGTCGGTCGAATCGGTTCGCGAGGCGAAAATCCAGGGGCTTGCGGTCACCTGCGAGGCGGCTCCGCACCACCTGACCCTCTTCGACGAGGAGGTCGCGCGCTCCGGGTATTCGACGCGCTTCAAGATGAACCCGCCCCTTCGCGAGCGCGCGGACGTGACGGCGCTCGTCGCGGCACTCTCGGACGGCACGATCGACGCGATCGCGACCGACCACGCGCCGCATCACGAGGACGAGAAGGCTGTCGACTTCGACTCGGCGCCGTTCGGCGTCGTCGGCCTCGAGACCGCGGCGGCGGTCGTCCACGACCGGCTCGTCGTGCCCGGACATCTCTCGCTCCGCCGGTTCGTCGAGCTCTTCTCGACCGGGCCCGCGCGCGCCTTCGGTCTTCCCGGGGGGACTCTCGAGCCTGGCTTTCCCGCCGACGTGACGCTCTTCGATCAGAAGAAGCGATGGACCGTGGATCCGGCGCGGTTCGTCTCCCTCGGGCGGTCCACGCCGTTCGCGGGATGGGAGCTCCTGGGCGCTCCAGCGGCGACGGTCGTCGCGGGACGCGTCGTCTGGAACGGGCTCTGAGCCCGGCGTGCTCTCGCTCTGCCTGCTGGCGCTTTTCGGTGTCGTTCTCCCCGGCCCATCCGCGACGCGCCGGGTCGCCATCGTGCTGCCCGACGGCTGGCCGGCGACGGGCTTCGTGCGGTGGGCCGCCTTCGCGCGGCGCGAGGGAACCCAAGTCCGCGTGGTGCGCGAGAGCGAACCCGACCCGGCCGGCTGGGAAACGGTGCGGCTCGCTGCGCCTCCGGTCTCGAACGCCTTCCGGAACCGTCTCGCCTCGTTCCCGGTGGCGCTCGAGTCGACCGGATTCGTTTTCGACGGCCGGCCGTACCGGGCGATCGGAGACGCGGTCGTCCTCTCCCACCCGCAACGTCCCTCCGAGACGCTCGTTCTCGGCAACTCGCGCGACGCCGCGGTCCGCGGGTCGCGGTGGATC
Organism: Thermoanaerobaculia bacterium; assembly: GCA_036001245.1. Lineage (GTDB taxonomy): Bacteria > Acidobacteriota > Thermoanaerobaculia > UBA5066 > Gp7-AA6 > Gp7-AA6. The sequence goes on along the minus strand of DASYUL010000061.1, from coordinate 59,345 downwards.
TTCCGGAGCTCCGACGGCGGGCCCGGGCGGTTCTACGCACTCTCCGGCGAGCTCACGAAGGAAGGGTGCTTCCGGAGGACCCGCGCCGGCGTGCTCGAGATCGACCGTGCGAGCGAGCGGGACCGAATCGCCGACCGCGAACGGTTCTTTTCTTCGCTCGCGTCCGGGCGAAGAGGAAACGCCGTGTGGCGCTTTCGCGTAGGGGAGCGCCGCACGTTCGAGAAGTGGGCCCCGGTTCTCGACCGGTTTCTCTCCGCGGAGACTGGCCGCTCCGCCGTCACCGTCCTTCTCTATCCCGACCCTTCGACGAAGGGCCTCTCCATGGGCTCGTCCCGCCCGGCCGATCTCGCGTGGGAAGGCGACCGGGCGCGCGTGGATATCGACGCCTCTGCGCCCGCGGAGCCCGACCTCGTCTCCCCGGTTCTCGCGGCGGCCGCGATCGGTGGGGCGGAGTCCGCCCTCCGGGGACGGCCGATACTTCTCCTCGCCGCCGGCGCGCGCGCACACGGCCGCTGGTGGGGAAGAGACGTCGCTTCCTTCGCCGCGTTCCTCGAGCGCGCGGGAGTTCACCCAACTGTCCGGGAGATTCTCGCGGGCGAGGAGGGCGACGACCCTTCGGCGCGAGAGGACGTGTCTCCGATCTTCGCGGTCGGATCGGCCGCTTCCTGGCTCGATTCCGGATTTCGTGAGGGCGGGGACGCGGCGCTGCGGCGCGCGTTCGCAGCGCCGGATCACGAGCTCGCGGCTACCCTCGAGCGGTGGCGGAGGTCGGCGCAGCGCGTCCCGGTTTCGGCTCCGCGACGCCGACCGCTCCCCCCCGGTTTCCTGCGGGGTGTGTCCTACGCGATGTCGAACTCGGTCGAGGGCTCTTACGCGTCCCCGCGCTCGCTCGAGACGTTGAAGCGCCTCTCGGGAATGTCCGTGAACTCGATCGCGGTGATTCCGTATGGCTTCTCTCGTACCGAGCGCACGCCGGAGATCGGGTTCGTCCACCGCAGTCCGCACGGTGAGACCGACGAAGGGACCCTCCGCGCGGTCTCCGACGCGCGGTCGCTCGGCATCACCGCGATGTTGAAGCCGCAGATCTGGATCGGAGGAGGGGCGTTCGTCGGGACCGTCGCGATGACGACGCCGGACGACTGGGGCCGATGGTTCCAGGCGTACCGGCGCTTCGCCGTGCACCATGCCATCGTCGCCGAAGCCTCGGGCGCGGCGCTCCTCTGCGTCGGCACCGAGCTCACCGGCACCGAGGCGCGGGAGAGGGAGTGGCGCGAAACGATTGCGGCCGTGCGCCTCGCGACGGGCGCTCCGCTCGTCTACACGACCAACTGGGCTTCGGCGGCGCCGCGCGTCCGCTTCTGGGACGCGCTCGACGCGATCGGCGCCGACTTCTACGATCCGCTCTCGGCGGATCCGCACGCGACCGACGCGGCGCTCGTCGCGGGCGTGCGGCGCGCCACGCAACCCGTGGCACGGCTCTCCGCCGCCACGGGAAAGCCGGTTGTCTTCGCGGAGGCCGGCTATCCACCCGCGCGGGCGGCGTGGATCGCGCCGCACGACGAGGACTCCGGCCGGCCATTCGCCCCGGAGGACGCCGCGCGGGCCGTTCGGGCCGTATTTGCCGGGCTCGCGCGAGAGAAGTGGTGGCGCGGAGTCTACTGGTGGAAGGCCTTCTCCGACGGGCGCGAGGCGGACGGCTCGGACGTGAGCTTCAACTTTCTGGGCCGTCCGGCCGGCAACGCGATCGCGGCCGGCTTCCGCGGGCTCGCCGGCGTCGAGAGCGCTTCCCCGTGAGCGGGAGCTCGCTCGTCGAAGCGGCCGTCGAGGCCGCCCGTGCCGGCGGGGACGTGATCGAGCGGTACTGGAGGAGCCTGCCCCGGGGGTCGGTGTCCGAGAAGAGAGCGAACGACTTCGTCACCCGCGCGGACAAGGAGAGCGAGGAGGTGATCGTCTCGCGGATTCACGATCGGTATCCGAACGACGGCTTCCTCGGAGAAGAGGGGGGACGCCGGGGCGCCGGCGGCGAGTCGCGCACCTGGATCGTGGACCCGCTCGACGGCACGACGAACTTCATCGCGGGATTCCCGTTCTGGTGCGTCTCGGTCGCCGCTCGCGAGGGGGGCGAGATCGTCGCCGGCGCGATCTGGGATCCGCTGCGCGCCGAGCTCTACTCCGCCGAGCGCGGCAGCGGCGCCTTCCGCAACGGCGAACGCCTGAGCGTCACGGGCGCGGAAAGCCTGGACGGCGCGTTTCTCGCGACCGGGTTTCCGTTCCGTTCGAAGGATCGGATCGATCTCTACCTCGCACTGTTTCGCGAGCTCTTTCTGCGCGCGCGCGGGATCCGCCGCGCGGGATCGGCGGCCCTCGACCTGGCGAACGTCGCCGCCGGTGTCTTCGACGGTTTCTTCGAGTTCAAGCTCTCGATCTGGGACATCGCGGCCGGCTCCCTTTTGATCGAGGAGGCGGGCGGTCGGACGTCCGATTTCGACGGAACCGCGGCGCACTGGGAGCGCGGCAACGTCGTGGCCGGCACTCCCGCGGTCGCCGCCGAGATCGTCCGGGTCGCGTCGGGGCTGTTCTCGGACGCGGAGATTTAGAGAAAGTCGCGGGGACAGATCCCGCAGGGGTCTGCACCCGCCGCAGTCCACGTCCGCGGGGACAGATCCCGCAGGGGTCTGCACCCGCCGCAGTCCACGCCCGCCGGACAGATCCCGCAGGGGTCTCTCCCCGCGAGATAAAGGTGGCGGGTGCGGGTCCGCAGGACCTGTCCCCACGCGAGATAAGGTGGCGGGTGCAGGTCCGCAGGACCTGTCCCCGCGGCATCTACGAAGCGAGCAGCACCGGAACGGTCGCGGCGCGCAGCACCCGGTCCGTCGTCGAGCCCAGCACGAGCTCGACGACCCGGCCGTGGCCGTGCGCGCCCATGGCGACGAGGTCCGCGCCCGCGGCGATCTCCGCGAAGATCGCGTCGTCGGGGTGGTCCGCCCGGAGCACGCTCGACACCTTGACGTGCCGGTAGCGCAGTTCCTCCTCCGCCTCGGCGAGAAGGGCGTGCCCCTCCTCCGCGTCGTTGGACGCGACCACGACGCGGACCGGCAGCTCGAAGAGAGCGGCGAGCTCCGCCGCCAGGACGAGCGCCTTCCGCGACTTCGGTGAGCCGTCCCAGGCGAGCAGCGGCTGCTCGAAGTCGCGGTACTCCTCCGGCGCGACGAGAAGCGGCGCCGGCATTCTCCTCGCCATCGCGTCGGCGTGCCGCCCGACCAGGTCCCGCCGGTGAGCCGCGTTGGCGCCGCGCGATCCGACCGCCGCGAGGTCCGACATCTGCGCCTCTTCCTCGAGGATCTGTGAGACGTTGCCCTCTCGGAGGACCGGCTCGAAGGCCACGCCCGCCTCCTTTGCGCGATCCTCGAACGCGGCGAGGATCGCGCCGCCGGCCGAGACGAGCGCGTCGTGAAGCTCGCCCGAGAGGTTCAGAAACGGCTGGAACCCCACCGAGCCGGACAGGTCCGCGACGATCACCCCGTCGAGCATCGACCGATCGACGACGTGGATGCCGCGCACGAGCGCTCCCGTGGCGCGCGCGATCCGGAGCGAATGGGAGAGAGCGGTCTCCGCGTGCGGAGACCCGTCGAGACCGACTGCGATTCGAGAAAACGTCACGTGATCACCACTCCTGCGTAGCCGACGACCGACGAGTCGTCGCCGGTCTCGTCACCGCTGTCTCTTCGAGAAACGACCTCGGCGCGGCGCGCTCCGAGCGCCCGCGCGGCGAACAGGAGCGCCGTGGCGGGAAGAAACCCGCACATCGAGATCGACTTCGTGAGCACCGTCTGAAAGAGCCCTTCGGCGTCGAGCGCCTCGATCTGCGCCAGCGCGAGATCGTCCTTCGCGCGTCCAACCTGCCGGGACTCGTAATGGTTCATGTCGGACGAGGCGAGCAGAATCGGACGCTCCTCTTCCTGCCGGACGACATCTGCGATCGCCTCGCCCACCTCGCGGCAGAGCGGCAGGGAAACCTCGCCGAGACAGATCGGGACGATCTCGACGTCCGGCCGGAGGAGGCGGAGAAAGGGGAGCTGCACCTCCAGGGAGTGTTCGCGCCGGTGGGCTTCCGCGTCCGGTTCGAGACTCGGAGCGCCCTCGAGAATCCGGTCGGCGAGACGCCGCGCGAACGGAACGTCTCCGATGGGAGTGCGCCAGCTCTCCGACGGGTCGAGCGCCCCGCCCGCGCCCCGGCCCGTGTGGTTCGGGCAGAGGATCACGGCCACCGGCGGCAGGCGCAGCCGGCCGTAAACCGCGCCCGCAACGGGGCCGGAGTACACGTAGCCGGCGTGGGGAACGATCGCGCCGATTGCGGGCTCGGGTCGGAGGTCCGGCGGAACGAGGCGGCGGACGTCGCGCTCGAGCTTCTCGGGCCTGTCCTCGTAGAACGAACCGGCGACTGCCGGCTGGCGAATGGACACAAGCCAATCGTAAGCCGGAAGCCGGGAGCTGGGAACCGGAAGGAAGAGATCGGATGCGCGACCCGCTACCGGCGACCGCGCTCCCGTCCTCAGTTGACGATGAGCGTCGCCTCCGCGGCCTGACCGGCGAGGTCTACGCGAATCGTGGCGGTCCCCGCCGCGACTCCCACAGCGACGCCGTCGCCGTCGATCGTGGCGACCGCCGGATTCGAGGAGTGAAAGCGGGCAATCGCGTTTTCGAGCCGGCCGCCATCCGGGCCGTAGGCGATGACCTGAAACTTCTGCGAGTCGCCGACCCGCACCAGAGCCGTTGCGGGACGGACGTCCAGCCGCGCGATGTCATGGACGAGCACCGAAACCTCGGAGACGCCCTGGAGCTCACCGACGTGCGCGGTCACCATCGCCGCTCCGTTCGCGACCGACGTGATGACGCCTTCGGGAGAGACCGTCACGATCTTCGGGTTGGACGACGTCCACGTCGGCCGAAGGGCGATCGGCTGATTTTTCGAGCTCTTCACCACGGCGCTCACGGGGTATGTCGTCCCGGGAGGCCCCGCGAGGGTCGCCCGCGCCGGCACGACGTCGATCGTCGCGGCATCGACGACTTCCACGGGAACCTGGACGGAGAGCTCGCCGACCTTGACCGCGATCATCGCCTTGCCCTCTCCCTTCGACACGACGCGGCCCGCCTCGTCCACCGTGGCGACGTCCTGCGTCGAAGAGGACCAGGCGGGCTTCATCTCGTCGAGCGGCTCCCCCTTCCGGTCGAGCACTCGAGCGGTGAGCCGCTGGCTTCGATCGATCCCGTACAGGACGACCTTGTGGGGAGAGACCTGGATGGACGCCGGCTTGCGCGCGCACGCGAGCGCCGCCCCGAGCAGGAGCAGACCGGCCACCCGACCTGATTGACGCATCGCTTTCATTCCAGAAGAGTTGATCAATAGAATAACACGAGCGCGCGTCGGGCACACCCGTCCTGCCGGGCACCGAATTTGCTGCCGGTCAGACCGTTCATAAATTACCGGAGGTATCCCGATGCGTGTGTCTTCTCCCCGCCCCATCTCGATGCGGCAAGCCGCCCTGCTCTGTGCGATCGTTTCGATCCTCGCGCCGGCCCTGTACGCCATCACCCTGCCTCCCGGGTTCACCGACGAGCTCGTCGCGAGCGTCGGTTCGCCGACGGCGCTCGCTTTCACTCCGGACGGCCGTCTCCTGATCACGACGCAGCCGGGTCAGCTGCGGGTGTATCAGGGCGGCGTGCTCCAGGCGACGGCCGCGCTGGACCTCACTGCGACCACTTGCTCCAATTCCGAACGCGGACTTCTCGGCGTCGCCGTCGATCCGAGCTTCGCCACGCCGAACAACAACTTCATCTACGTGTACTACACGTTCAACCGGACCGGGACCTGCGTCAACCGGGTCTCGCGCTACACGCTCTCGTCGTCGAACGTGGCATCGGGCGGTACCGTCCTGATCGACAACATCCCGTCCACGGCCGGCAACCACAATGCCGGGGACGTTCAGTTCGGCAAGGACGGCTATCTCTACGTGAGCGTCGGCGACGGCGGATGCGACTACGCCGGCGGCGGATGCGCGGGATCGAACGACGCCTCCCGGGACCAGCACAGCCTCGTCGGAAAGATCCTCCGGATCACGCGCGACGGGGCCATCCCGTCGGACAACCCGTTCACCGGCGCCGGCACGGCCGACTGCCGCTTCACCGGCGGCACGACCGCGGGCAACAAGTGCCGGGAGACCTTTGCGTGGGGCCTGCGCAACCCTTTCCGGATCGGGTTCGACCCGAATGCCGCTGGCACTCGATTCTTCATCAACGACGTCGGCCAGGACACGTGGGAAGAGATCGATCTCGGGCAGGCCGGTGCGGACTACGGCTGGAACGTCCGCGAAGGCCACTGCGCGACCGGCTCGACGAGCAACTGCGGTCCGCCTCCCGTCGGCATGACCAACCCGATCTACGACTACGGCCGTACGACCGGCTGCGCCTCGATCACGGGCGCGGCGTTCGTCCCCCAGGGCGTCTGGCCGGCGGACTACGACGGGGACTACCTCTTCGCCGACTACGTCTGCGGAAAGATTTTCCGGCTGCAATCGAGCGGGCCCGGCTACGTGTCGACGGACTTCGCGACCGGTCTCGGCGGCTCGAGCGCCGTGCACCTTCTCTTCGGACCGCGCGCAGGCGGTCAGGCGCTCTATTACACGACGTACGCGGGCGGAGGACAGGTGCGGCGCATCTACTTCACCGCGACCAACGGCGTTCCGACGGCTTCGATGACGGCGTCGCCGACGAGCGGACCCGCTCCGCTCACCGTCAATTTCAACGGCAGCGGGTCGAGCGACCCCGATGGCGATCAACTGACCTGGCTGTGGAACTTCGGCGACGGTCAGACCGCGACGACCATGATCCCGACGACGTCTCACCCGTACTCGGCCGGGAACTACACGGCGTCGCTCACGGTCCGCGATTCCAAGAACGCAACCTCGGCGCCGGTCACGGTCGCGATCTTTTCGGGCAACACACCACCCTCGCCCGTCATTTCGTCGCCGTCCGCGGGCTCGACGTTTTCCGTCGGACAGACGATCACGCTGACCGGAAGCGCCACCGATGCGCAGGACGGAACGATCAGTCCAGCGACGCTCCAGTGGACCGTTCTGCTGCACCACATGACCCATACGCACCCGTGGTTCTCGGGAACCGGAAACAACCTCACGTTCACCGCGCCGGCGCCGGAAAACCTCGCCGCGACGACGAACAGCTACCTCGAGATCTCCCTGACCGCGAGGGACTCCGGGGGGCTCTCGGGAACGGCGAACCGCAACATCCAGCCGCGGACGGTGGCGGTCACGCTGGCGACGAACCCGGCCGGACTGAACCTGACGGTCAACGGGACCAGTGTCACCGGGCCGACGACGATCACGTCGTGGGCGGGGTGGCAGCTCAGTCTCGCCGCTCCAACGCGGCAGCCCCCGTACAGCTTCGTCAGCTGGTCCGATGGGGGCGCGGCCACGCACTCGGTGGCGACCCCCACCGCGCCGGCGACTTACACGGCGACGTACAGGAAGGGCAAGAAATGAGAGTGGGGTCAGGTCTTCACTGATCACCACGGCGGCCGTCGAGCTCGGACGGCCTTGCCACTTTGCGAAGCAAAGGGGCAAGTGGAGACCTGACCCCCGGGGCCTCAGTGCAGGATCGGCCCCGTGCCAGCCCGCTCGGTGAATAAAATGCGTCACCCGGAGGGGACGCCCGGCGGCGACGGAGCTCTAGCTCTGGACCGACTGGACCGCGCGACGCAGCTTCCGCACGCCTTCGTCCGCCTCTTCGCGCGAGAGGTTCAGCGCGGGGCGGAATCGGATGGCGGAGGCGCCGGAGGCGAGCGTGATCAGACCGTTCTCGAGGCAGGCCGCTTGTGTCCGGTCACGGCTCTCCTTGTCCGGCAGGTCGAAGGCGACGAAGAGTCCCCGGCCGCGCACGTTCGAGATCACCGGAACCTCCTGCGCCAGTTCCCGCAGGCGAGCCGTCAGATGATCACCAACGATGCGCGCCTTCTCGGTCAGGTTCTCCTCGGCGATGATCTCGAGGTACTTCGCGCAACGGACCATGTCCACCAGGTTCCCGCCCCACGTGGAGTTGATCCGCGAGGAAACCTTGAAGACGTTGTCCACGTCGTCGATTCGGCCGTTCGAGGCAAAGCCGCAGACCTGCGTTTTCTTTCCGTAGCAGAAGAGGTCCGGCTCGACGCCGAACTGCTGCCAGGCCCACATCGTCCCCGTCAGGCCGACGCCGGTCTGGACCTCGTCGAAGATGAGCAGGAACTCGAGCTCGTCGGCGAGACGGCGCAGCCGGGAGAACAGCTCCGGCCGGAAATGGTTGTCGCCGCCTTCACCCTGGATGGGCTCGATGATCAGCGCCGCGATGTCGTCGGGGAACCGCGCGCACGCCTCGCGGATCTCCTGCTCGACGCGGTCTTCCGCCGCGGCGACCTCGGAGAGGACGTCCGCTGTCACGGGGAAGGACAGCTTCGGGCAGGTGAGCCGCGGCCACTCGAACTTCGGAAAGTACTGGGTCTTCCGCGGGTCCGCGGTATTCGTCATCGAGATCGCGTAGCCGGAGCGCCCGTGGAACGCGTGGCGGAAGTGGAGGATCTGCCGGCCGCGCTCGAGGGAGTCTCCGCGCGCGAGGTTTTTCCGAACCTTCCAGTCGAAGGCGGCCTTCAGAGCGTTCTCGACGGCGAGTGAGCCGCCCTCGACGAAGAAGAGATGCCCCGTATGGGTCGCCGGTACCGCGAGCGTCGAAAAGGTCTCGACGAACTCCGCGTAGAGGGTCGTGTACGTGTCGCTGTTGGTCGGCTTGTTGAGCCCGGCGAGAAGAATTCTTTCCCGGTACTCGGGGTCCGCCGTCTTCGGATGGTTGTAGCCCACCGGATACGTGGCGAAGTTGGTGAAGAAATCGAGGAGCATCCGCTTGCTGCGGGAGTCGTAGAGATAGGAGCCGCGGCTCCTCTCCAGGTCCATGACGACGTGGTAGCCGTCGACGAGAATGTGACGGGAAAGGACATCGAGAACGTCTTTCGGCGACAGTTCGGTCCGGGTAGTCGTAGTCATGGAAGGCGGAAAGATAGCACGAGGGGGGACAGATTTATTTAACTTCCCCGTCCGTTAAATAGATTTGTCCTCGTTCTCTTACCGTTAAATGAATCTGTCCCTATCCCCCTCCCGCCACGGACTGCGCGGCGGCGAAGCGGCTGTCTTCGCCGCGGGCCCCGACGCAGCGGTCCTTGCCGCTCTGCTTGGCGCGATAGAGCGCGGCGTCGGCCGCGCGCAGGAGCTCGTTCTTCTGTTGCTCGACCGAGGCGCCGGGCGTGGCGTTCGACCGGATCGCGGACACGCCGAGCGACGCGGTCAGAACTCCCTGCAGGTTCAGGGCAGGGTCGTTGAATCCGTACGGGCGCGAGAGGAACGTCGACGAGCGGATCGCGTTTCGGATCGCCTGCGCGACCTCCATGCCGTCCTTCATGTCGTGTCCCGGCAGAATCAGAACGAACTCGTCGCCGCCGTAGCGGGTCAGCGTCGCGCGGTCGTCGGTCACGGTGCGGCGCAGGAGGTACCCGACCTCGCGCAGGACCTGGCTGCCGGCGAGATGTCCGTGCCGATCGTTCACCGACTTCAGGTTGTCGAGGTCGAGGAACACGACGGACAGATCGCCGCCGTCGCGAGAAATGCGCGAGAGCTCCTGCGTCAGCCGCAGATGCAGGTAGCGCTCGTTGAAGAGGCCCGTCAGGCCGTCGCGCTTGGCGACCTCGAAGGCGCGGCGCGCGTCGAGGAGGTTCTGGATCGAGATCGAGGCGTAGTCGGCGAAGATCTCGAGCAGCCGCCGGTCTTTCTCGCGGAAACCGCCCGGCCCGATCTTGTTCACGAGCTCCAGCACGCCGCACACCGCGGCTTCGATGCGGATGGGCACGCAGACGACCGATCGGGTCTCGAAGTCGTCGGGCAGGTCCAGAGTCGGATAGAAGTAAGGGTCGGATAGCACGTCGTCGGTCATGTAGCCGGCGCCGGTCGCGTAGACGTGGCCGACGATGCCGAGCCGTGCATTCATGCGGCGGTTCAGGCGGGCGTCCGCGCGCGCCCCATAGGTCGCGATGAAGACGAGGTCGTTCTCCATGCGATCGTCGGAGTTCTTCGTCATCGGGTCGTCGAGCAGGATGGAGCCCGCTTCCGACGGCACGAACTCATTCGCCTTCTGAAGAATCTCGCGGAGGAAGCGATCGATCTCGATCTCCCCCGTGTAGGCGTAGTACGCCTTGTGCCTCTCGAGGAAGTTCTCGAGCCGCCGATTGTCAAGTGTGTGTACGTTCAACATGGGGTTCGTCGGAACGTAAGAATTCTACCATTTGATACGCTCGATTCGTGGCGCTCCTCCGAGAGGTGGATCCCGGAGAGGTCGGATGGGCCGAACGCGTCAAACCGACGGAGCGCCGGCCTCCTCGCACTATCCTTTTCCGCCCGGACGGCCGCCGCGAGGAGATTTCACTTCAGGGCTGCGCGGCCCATCTTTCCGCCGCGAGCGGCTTCCTCTATTCCGACCTGCACGCTCCCAACGAGGAGGAGCTCGCCACGCTCCAGCAGGAATTTCACTTCCACCCGCTCGCGATCGAGGACGTGCGGACCCGCCACCAGCGGCCCAAGATCGACATCTACGGTGACCGCTATTTCCTCGTCTTCTACCGGGTCGGGCCGAGCCAGGCTCACAACGGCGACTGGGTGCTCCAGGAGATCGACTTCTTCATCGGGCCGAACTTCCTGATCGCCACCCACGATTCGCCGGTCGATCTGCTCGATCAGACGTTCGAGCGCTTCGGGCGCGAGGAGGGCAAGAAAGACGTCTCCGGTCTCCTCTACGACATTCTCGACGCCATGGTCGACGACTATTTCCTGTTTCTGGACGACCTCGGGGAACGGTCCCAGGAGATCGAGGACGACATCTTCGAGCACTACGACCAGACGCATCTCGAGCGTCTTCTGGCACTCAAGAAAGACCTCGCTTTGCTGCGGCGGATTGCGGCCCCGGAGCGGGACGCCGTCAACGTTCTCTTGAGGCGGGACCCTCCGATTCTGGACTCCGCCCGGATCTTCTACTTTCAGGACATTTACGACCACCTCATTCGAATTGCCGACTCCATCGACACGTATCGCGAGCTCGCGACGGGCACGCTCGATGCCTATCTCTCGGTGCAGAACAATCGGCTTTCCGAGGTCGTCAAGAAACTGACGGTCATCTCTCTGATCTTCCTGCCGGTGACGGCCATTACCGGCATCTTCGGCATGAACTTCCACTGGTTCGAACCGGAGCCGCGCAACCACCTGCTGTTGGGGACGAGCCTGGCTCTGATCGTAGGCATCCCGCTCCTGATGCTCTTTCTCCTCCGGCGGAAAGGTTTGCGGTGATCCCGGCGCGGAAGCGCTGGGGCCAGCACTTCCTCGTCCGCCCCGAGACCGCCCGCCGGATCGCCGACGCTTCCCGCGTCGGTCCCGGCGACACGGCCTTCGAAGTCGGGCCGGGGGAGGGAGCGCTCACGCGCCCGCTCGCCGAGCGCGCGGGTCGCGTGCTCGCGGTCGAGATCGACCCCCTCCGGGCGGACGCCCTCGAGCGGGAGCTCGCCGGAACCGGCAACGTGCGGCTGCTCCGCGGAGACGTCCTCGAAAAGAGCTTTGCCGGCTGGCTCTCCGATGCCGGCCTTTCCCCGCCCGCGATTCTGGTCTCCAACCTGCCGTACAACGTCGCCACGCCGATCGTCATGCGCGCGATGGAGGAGGAGGGAACGTTCTCGCGCGCCGTCGCGACCGTCCAGAAGGAGGTCGCGCGCCGGATCTGCGCCGCGCCCGGATCGTCGGAATACGGGTATCTCTCCGTTCGCGCGGCGGCGTTCGCACGTGCGCGGGTGCTGTTCGACCTGCCGCCCGGCGCATTCCGGCCGCCGCCCCGCGTCACGTCGAGCGTGCTCGAGCTTGTCCCGCGGACGCCAATGCTCGACCCGGAAACGCGCGACCGGGCGCTCACGCTCGCGTCGCTCGCCTTCCGATACCGGCGCAAGACCCTCGTCAACGCGCTCTCCTCGATCGCCGGCCGCCGAGAGGTCGAGAGCGCGCTCGAGGAGCTCGGCCGGGGACCGAAAGCGCGCGCGGAGGAGCTCTCGCTGGCCGACTACGTCGCGCTCGCCGGCCGCCTCGACGCTCGCCCCGTCGCCGCCGCGCCCCGATGAACGGTCGCCCGGAAGTCTCGCTCGTGGCGCTCGGCGGCCTGGGAGAGTTCGGGCGCAACGTTCTCTGGATTTCCTGCGACGGCTCGAACGTCGTCGTCGATGCGGGCGTTTCGTTTCCCGACGAGACCTTTCCGGGAATCGACCGCATTGCGCCCGACCTCTCGCCGTTGAAGAGCGTCCGGATCGATGCGATCCTCCTGACCCACGGGCACGAGGACCACGTCGGGTCCCTCCCTCTGCTGGCGGAGTGCTGCGACGCGCCGGTCTACGGGCTTCCATTCACGCTCGCCCTCGCGGGCCGGCGACTCGAGGAGGCCGGAGCGTCGCCCGAACGGCTCGTCGAGGCGCGCCGCGGGGAGAGGGTGCGAGCCGGCGCATTCGATTTCACCTTCTTCCGGGTGTCGCACTCGGTGCCGGACTCCGCCGCGATCCTCATCGAGGCGGGAGGATGGAGGCTCTTTCACTCCGGCGACTTCAAGCTCGATCCCGATCCACCCGACGGCGAGACGACCGACGTCGAGGGCATCGCGGCGGCGACCACGGCCGGGGTGGACCTCGCACTCGTGGATTCGACCAACGCGGAGCGGCCGGGCCGCGCTCTCTCCGAGCGTATCGCGGGAGCCGGGCTCTCCGCGGCTTTCGCCGACGCTCCGGGCCGCATCGTGGTGACGACCTTCTCGAGCCACGTCGCGCGGATCTCGCAGGCGGTGGATGCTGCGATGGCCCAGGGACGCCGCGTCGCGATCCTCGGACGGAGCATGCGGACGATCGCCGAGATCGCGGAGCGCTTCCGGCGCCTCCAAATTCCGACCATTTCCCGGATCTTTCCCCCGGATCTGGCGGAAACGCCGGCGAAACGGGTCCTGTGCCTCATGGGGGGCAGCCAGGGTGAGCCTTTCTCAGCGCTCTACCGCCTGGCGCTCGATGAGCACTCGGATTTGAAGCTCGACTCCGGCGACTTGGTCCTCTTCTCCGCCCGGACGATCCCGGGCCACGAGCGCTCGGTCAACCGTGTCACCGATCACCTCGTCCGCCGCGGCGCGCGCGTGCTGCGCGAGACGGAGCCGCCGATCCACGTCTCCGGTCATGCCCATCGCCAGGACATCGCCGACTGGCTCGCGCTCGTCAAGCCGCGCGCGGTTTTGCCCGTCCACGGCGAGCGCCGCATGCTGGCCGCGGTGGCGGAGATCGCACGCGAGCTGGGACTCTCCGACGACTCTGTCCCGCTGCTCGACAACGGCGATCGCCTGACGCTCTCGGCCTCCGGGCTGCGCGTCGAGCGCGGCGTGGTCGCGACCGGCAAGATCTTCCTCGACTCGCGCCCCGAAACGGTCGACCTCGAAGTCGTGCGCGACCGGCGCCGGCTCGCCGAAGAGGGGTTCGTCGTCGTCTTCGTTCACGAACGCGAGATCGCCGTGGTTTCCCGCGGCGTGGCGCGCGAGGAGAGCGGGGTCGCCGCGGAGGTCTCGCGCGCCGCCCGGGAAGTGCTCGGGCGCGTCACCGACGAGGAGCGGTCCGACGTCGAATGGCTCCGCGCGGAGATCGCGCTCGCAGCGAAGCGCGCCTGCCGGCGGGAGTTCGGGATCCGTCCGGTGATCGTCCCCGTCATCGTGTGAGCTGGCTCGAAGCGATTCTTCTCGGGGTCGTCCAGGGATTGACGGAGTTCCTTCCCGTCTCGTCCGACGGTCATTTGTCGGCGGCCGAGATACTCCTGCCGAATTTCGCGCAGGTCGGAGTGCTGTTCGACGTCATGGTCCACGTCGGGACTCTCGTCGCGGTCGTGGTCTTCTTTCGAAGGATTCTCGCCGAGGAGGCGAAGGGACTCTTCGAGCAGAAATCAACTCGGCATCGCGACTCCTGGAGGCTCGCCGTTCTCGTCCTGGCGGCGACGATCCCGACGGGAGTCGTCGGCCTGTTTTTGAAGCGCGTGGTCGAGGAGACGAAGCGAGACCCGCGTTTCGTCGGCGCGATGGAGATCGGGACCGGACTCTTTCTGGTCCTGTCACTCTTCGCCCGCGAGCGCGGCCGCGATCGAGAGTCGACGACGGTCGGAGACGCAATCCTGATCGGGATCGTCCAGGGCCTCGCGGTTCTGCCCGGCCTCTCCCGATCGGCGACGACGATCGCGTTCGCGCTGCTCGTCGGGCTCTCCCGCCGGTGGGCCGTGACGTTCTCCTTTCTCCTGTTGATTCCGGCGGTCCTCGGGGCGTCGGTGCTCGAGCTCGGAAGCGCCTGGCAGGAGAGAGGCGCCTCCTTCTTCGCCGGGCCGGACTTCGCGAAGTACCTGGGCGGCGCGGTCGTCGCGGGGGTCGTCGGCTACTTCGCGATCGGGTGGCTCGTCCGGGTGGTCGTCGCGAAGCGACTCCACTGGTTCGCGATCTACTGTTTCCTCTTCGGGCTCGCGCTGATTTATCTGGTTCCGGCGATGAGTCGATAGAATCCGCCTCGCCTTTCGGTTCGTAAACGTCGATAACGAAGGAGGGACCATGTTCCAGCGTGTCTGCACGGCGCTCGCCCTGCTCCTGTGTCTGGCCGCCGCGGGTCTCGCTCAGTCGAAGCCTCCCGCGAACGCGGCAGCGGCCGCCGCCCCTTCTCTGTACAAGAGGCTCGGGGGCTATGACGCGATCGCGGCAGTGATGGACGATTTCCTGGCCCAGATGGCCCAGGACAAGCAGTTGAGCCGTTTTCTCGTGGGCTTGAGCGACAGCTCGAAGGGCCGGCTGCGGCAGCTCGCGGTCGAGCAGCTGTGCCAGGCGGCCGGAGGCCCATGTGTCTACGTTGGGCGCGACACGAAGACGGCCCACAAGGGGCTCGGGATCACGGGCAGCGACTGGGATCTCGCGGTCAAGGCTCTGGTGGCGAGCCTCGACAAGTTCAAAGTGCCGGCGGCGGAGAAGAACGAGCTCCTGGGCTTGGTGTCGAGTCTGAAGCCGGACATCGTCGAGAAGCCGTAGCCTGCCAATCATCCCGATGCGAAGCGAGGGATCTCTCCCGTCCGGGGAGATTCCTCGGGCCTTCGGCCCTCGGAATGACGGTGGCGCCTAGCGCATCGAGCTCCTCCGGTTCCAGCGCTGCGCGTGCCGGCTGCCCATCCGGATGACGCCATAGACGGTCACGCAGAGGAAGAAATCGAGCGCCAGCCCGAGGTCGAACACGAACGGGCGGTGCTGGAGCGCGGGGGGCAGGTCGGGGAAGAGCAGGAGAAAGTAGATCGCGTTCCCCGCCAGGATCGCCGCCAGGTACTCGATCCAGCGCCGCGGGGTCATTTCGGCAGCTTATCTCCGCGGTTCGCGGCGAACCGCGTGCAAATCCGGCCCACTAGTGCGATCCGGTCCCCGGGCATGCGCGGGTCTAAGATTCCGTTCTGCAGTCGACGGAGGAATCTTGGGCTCGAGAGCGCTGACGTGGGGCGCCGTGCGTCCCTGCCACATGCTGTGCAGAATCGCGACCGTGATCGCCCTTCTGGGCTTTCTCGGGGGCTCTCCGGCTTCGGCGCATCCTTCTCCCTCCGCCGACGCCCGCAAGGCTCCGGCCGCGCCGCCGACCGCTCCGCCGCTCACGCTCTCCGAGGCGCTCGCGCTCGCCGGCCGCAACAACGAGCTCTCCGGGATCGCGGCGGCGCGGATCGACCGCGCGCGCGCGCTTCGCCGGCAGGCGTACGCGGCTCTCCTGCCCGATCTCTCCTTCGCGGGCACTTACACGCGCCGGTCCCGCGAGGTCACCCGCACCGTCGACGACGAACAGATCGTCGTCCAGGCGCTCGACGCGCTGTCGGGCGTCGTGACGGTCGAAACGGACGTCCTCGACGTACGCGCGTTTCCCGTCGCGCGCAGCGCCACGCGCAACCTCGAGGCCCAGGAGAACGCGTCGGCGGAGATCCAGCGGGTTCTCGCCTACGACGTCAGCTCGAGCTTCTTCGCGGTGCTCTCGGCCGAGCAGCTGCGGGACGCGGCAAGCCGCCGAATCGAGGTCGCGCAGGCGACGGTCGACGACGCACGGACGAAGCTCGAAGCCGGTCTCGCGTCGTCGAACGACCTCACGCGAGCGGAGCTGGAGCTCGCGACCGCGCAGCTCGCGCTCACGGAGGCGCAGAATGCCGTCGTGAGCTCCCGGCTCTCTCTCGGGTACCTGATCGCCGCGCCGGTCGAACGGCCGCTCGTCGAGCCGCCGGCCGAGCCCTTGGAGTCGGCGAGCGCCGACGAGCTCGAGCAGGCGGCCCAGGGCGCGAGGGCGGACCTGCGCGAGCTCACCCTGCGCGCCGAGTCCCTTCGGCTCCTCGCGCTCGAGCCGCAACTGCGGGCGATTCCGACGGTGACGCTGCGCGGGACGTATCGCGGCACGAACGAGGCGGGGCTATCCGGGCGCGAGAGGGACTGGAACGTGGCGGCGCTCCTGAACTGGGAGATCTTCGACGGCGGCACGCGGTACGCGGAGGCGGCCGCGCGGCGCGCCGAGTACCGGGAGGCGCTGTTGAACGCGGACGCGCTGCGGCGCCGGATCGGGCTCGAGATCCGTACCGCGCGGACCGACCTCGCGACCTCCCGCGCCGCGCTCGAGCAGGCGGAGGTCCGGTCCCGCGTCGCCGAGCAGAACGCGCGAGAGGTCCGGGTGCGCTACTCGGAAGGGCTCGCGACGGCGCTCGAGCAGGCGGACGCCGCCGTCTCGGCGTTCGAGGCGGCGGCAGATCTCGCGCGCCAGCGCTTCGCGCTCGGCATCGCGCGGCTCTCGCTGTCCCGCGCGCTCGGCCGGTGGCCCGCGGCGTCACCGGCCCTCCCCGAGCCTTCGGAGGGAGGAGCGCCGGAGAGGCTCTCGCCATGAAGAACGTGAAGAGACGGTTCGCGATCGCGCGTCCCGCGACGGTGCTCGCCGCGCTTGCCATTCTGGCGTCGACGACCCTCGCGGGCGCCTGCGCCGACAAGGGGGAGTCGGCGGCGAAAGGGGGCGGCGCGCCCGGGGGCGGACGCGGCCGCGGAGAGATCGAGTTCCCGGTCGAGGTCGCGCCCGTCGAGGCTCGCTCCGTGGAGTACTCCATCTCCGCCGTCGGCTCGGTCGAAGCGTTCGAGCGCGTGGAGATCACGTCGCGCGTTCCCGGCGCGATCGACCGGATCCACTTCGCAGAGGGGAACGTCGTCGCTCCCGGCACGTTGCTCGTCGAGATCGAGCCAGAGCGTTATCGGCTCGCGGTGCGCTCGGCGCAGGCAACGCTCGAAAAGGCCCAGGCCGCCGAGGCCGAAGCGAAGACGGGCCTCGACCGGCGCGTCGCGGTGAACGCGAAAAACCCGGCGCTCGTCAAGGAAGAAGATTTGGACACGTGGCGTACGCGCGTCTCGACCGCGAAGGCGGAGGTCGCGCAGGCCCGGTCCGGCGTCGACCTCGCGCAGTTGAACCTGCGGGAGGCCTTCGTGCGCGCTCCGGCGGCGGGCGTCATCCAGACCCGCAACGTGCAGACGGGTCAGTACGTGCAGCCCGGCGCGACGCTGGCGACGCTCGTGCGCCGCGAGCCGCTCCTCCTGCGCTTCCAGGTCCCGGAGCAGGACGCTGCGCGGCTCTCCCCCGGGATGAAGGCCCGCTTCAACGTGCGGGAGTCGAAGAGGCAGTACTCGGCGGCCCTCACGCACGTCGCCGCGTCGGCCGACTCGACGTCGCGGATGGTTGCGGTCACCGCGCACGTGAACGATCCGAGCCGCGGTGAGCTGCGGCCCGGCTCTTTCGCGCAGGTCACCGTGCCGGTCGGTTCCCCGGCGGCGTCGCCGGTCATCCCGCAGACCGCGGTTCGTCCGAGCGAGCGGGGATTTCTCGCCTATGTCGTCGAGGGGGGCGTCGCGCGGGAGCGCGAGCTGACGCTCGGTCTCTCGACAGCCGACGGTCGCGTCGAAGTGCGCTCCGGCGTCAAGCCGGGCGAGCAACTCGTCATCCGCGGAGGCGAGGCGCTCCGCGAGGGGGCGAAGGTACGGGTAACACGGAGCGGCGAGGGAGCTCCCTCCGCCGCGCCTTCGGGGGCCACGCCGTGAAACTGACCGACGCCTGCATCGAGAAGCCGGTTTTCGCCTGGATGCTGATGGCGGCGACCGTCGTCTTCGGCGGTGTCGCCGCCTCGAGAATCGGAATCAGCCAGTTCCCCGACGTCGACTTTCCCACGATCTCGGTGGGGATCACGTGGGAGGGCGCGGCGCCCGAGGTCGTCGAAAACGACGCGATCGAAGTCCTCGAGGAAGCCCTCGTCCAGGTCGAGGGGGTCAAATCGATCACGTCGTCGTCGCGGCAGGGGGGAGGGTCGATCACCGTCGAGCTCGACCTCGCCCGCGACGTCGACCTCGCGCTGCAGGACGTCCAGACGAAGGTCTCGCAGTCGCAGCAGCGGCTGCCGCGCGACATGGATCCGCCGGTCATCTCGAAAACGAACCCGGAGGACCAGCCGATCATGTGGATCGGCCTTGCGGGCCCGTTCCCGCAACGCGTGCTCGCCGACTACGCCCGCTACCGCGTGAAGGAGAAGCTTCAGACGGTGCCGGGAGTCGGCGAGATCACGATGGGCGGCTACCTCGAGAGGAACGTTCGCATCTGGGTGGACGCGTCGCGCCTCGACGAAAAGGGGCTGACCGTGTCGGAGGTGAACGAGGCCTTGCGCCGCGAGCACGTGGAGCTGCCCGCCGGCCGTCTCGAAGGGGAGGGGCGCGAGATCAACGTCCGTGTCCTCGGGGAGGCGATCGACCTGGCGACCCTCCGGCGGATCGTCGTGCGCGAGGTGGCCGGGACCCCCGTCTACCTCGAGGACGTCGCGCTCGTCGAAGACGGTTTCGAAGACGTCCGGCGGCTCTCCCGCGTGAACGGCCAGCCGGCGCAGGGCATCGGCGTCCGCAAGCAGCGCGGCGCGAACGCGGTGTCCGTCGCTCGGGGCATCCGCTCCACCCTGGACGACATCCGGAAGACCCTGCCGGAAGGCATGATGCTCGCGATCAACTTCGACTCGACGAAGTTCATCGAGGACTCGGTCCACGAGATCCAGATCGAGCTCGTTCTCTCCGTCCTCCTCACGGCCTTCGTGTGCTGGCTCTTCCTCGGGTCCCTCTCGAGCACGATGAACGTCGTCCTCGCGATCCCGATGTCGTTGCTCGGCACGGTCGCCGCGATCTACTTCCTCGGCTTCACCTTCAACACGTTCACCCTTCTCGCCCTCGCGCTCGCGGTCGGCATCGTCGTCGATGACGCAATCATGGTGCTCGAGAACATCTACCGGCACGGCGAGATGGGCAAGGGACGCGTGCAGGCCGCGCGGGAGGGGACCAAGGAGATCACGTTCGCCGCGCTCGCGGCGACGCTGGCCGTCGTCGCCATCTTCAGCCCGGTCGTCTTCATGAAGGGGGTCATCGGGCGCTTCTTCCTCCAGTTCGGGATCACGCTCTGCATCGCGGTCCTGCTCTCGTACGTCGAGGCGATGACGCTCGCGCCGGCGCGGTGCGCGCAGTTCCTGCAGACGTCGCGCGAGGGGCGAAGTCGCCTCGGTCTCGCCGTCGACCGGCTGTTCGGGCGGCTCGAGCGACTCTACGGCCGCGCGCTCTCGGGGGGACTCAAGCGGCCGATCCTCGTCCTCTCGGCCGGCGCGGCGCTCTTCGTCGTCTCCTTCCTCGTGCTGAAGGGGCTGCCGAAGGAGTTCGTTCCCTCGCAGGACCAGAGCCGTTTCATCATCCGGCTCCAGACGGCCGTCGGCTCCGACCTCCTGGAGACCGACAAGATCTTCCGGCAGGCGGAAACGGTTCTGGCGGAGCGCCCCGAGATTATCCGGAACTACACGGTCATCGGTGGCGGCGGCGGCGGTTCAGCGTCCGGGGTGAGCGGGGGATTCATGTTCATCACCCTCGTCCCGCCGCGCGACCGCGATCTCTCCCAGTCCGAGTTCGCGGCGGTCCTGCGCAAGCAGTTGAACGGGATCCCGGGATTGAAGGCCGTCATCCAGGACCTCTCGCAGTCGGGGTTCACGGCGCAGCGCGGCTTCCCGGTCGAGTTCTCCGTGCGCGGGTCCGACTGGGACAAGCTCGTCCAAGCGAGCGACTCGATCCGGACCAGGCTCGCGGGGACCGGGCTCGTCGTGGACCTCGACACCGACTACCGCCTCGGGATGCCGGAGCTGCGGATCCTGCCCGACCGCGCACGAGCGGCGGATCTCGGGGTGCCGATCGAGGACGTCGCGACGACGCTCAACTCGCTCGTCGGCGGCATCCGCGTCGGCAAGTACAGCGCGGGAGGCCGCCGGCTGGACGTGCGGCTACGCCTGCTCGCGTCCCAGCGCATGAGTCCCGAGGACCTGTCACGGTTACGGGTTCGCGCGCGCTCGGGCGAGCTCGTGCCGCTGTCGCTCCTCGTGACGACGGAACAGAAGCCCGCGCTCCAGGCAATCACGCGGCGCGACCGGGAGCGCGCGATCACCGTGTACGGAAACATCGCGCCCGGCCGGTCGCAGGACGAGGCCCTCGCAAAGGTCGAGGAGCTCTCGAAGAACATGCCGGTGGGCTACCGCGCGGTGCTCGGCGGCGCGAGCGTGGCATTTCGCGAATCGATGTCCAGCCTGCTCTTCGCGCTCGTTCTCGGGATCCTCGTCGCGTACATGGTGCTCGCCTCGCAGTTCAACTCGTTCCTGCACCCGGTCACCGTCCTGACGATCCTGCCGCTCTCGATCGCGGGCGCGGCGTTCGCGCTCTCGATCGCCGGGAAGAGCCTGAACATCTTCAGCATGATCGGTCTCCTCCTCCTGATGGGGATCGTGAAGAAAAACTCGATCATCCTCGTCGACTACGCCAACCAGGCTCGCGCGGAGGGGCTCGGTGCGCGCGACGCCATGTTGCGGGCGGGACCGATCCGCCTGCGCCCGATCCTGATGACGTCGGTCGCGACGCTGATGGCCGCGTTGCCTCCCGCGCTCGGGCTCGGGGCCGGCTCGGAGATCCGCACCCCGATGGCGATCGCGGTCATCGGCGGACTCGTCGTCTCGACGGCGCTGTCGCTCCTGGTCGTGCCGGCGTTCTACGTCACCGCGGACCGGGCGGCGCAGAAGGTCCGCGGCTGGCTGCCCGCGCGCGGCCGCCCCAGGCGCGCCGCCGAGGCGGAGCGGACCGCGGGATCGTAGGTTTCGGGTCCTCTAGGTTCTATGACCCCGGCTGACAAAAGTCGGAGAGCCCGGCGCGTGCCGGGCTCTCCTCTTGCGGTTCCGGAGCTTGCTAATCGCTGAAGAAGGCGTCCGAATGCGCCTCCGCGACGATCACCTCGGCCCCGGGAGTCAGGCCGGTCGGGTTACCCGGCACGGTGACGACGACGTGGATGGCACGCACCGTCAACCCCGCATGGCCGGTGCCGTCTGCGCAGCTCGGCGGTGCGGCACCGTTGTCACAGAACTGTTCGTTCAGGATCACGTAGCCGATCCCGGGCAGCTCCAGCACCGTGTTCGGAGGCGGCGCCGAGGCCACCGGGACTCCGAGCACCGATACGGCGAGGAACGTCGTGCCCAGGTCGTTCGAGGCTGCCCCGCTCGCGTCCGCAGCGCTGTTCGACTGAGAGCGGAGGATAGTCGCGCTGACCGCGCACCCGCCCGCACCATCCGGCAGCGCGCACGCCGAGCTCGTCTCGGCGTAGCTCGAGGCGGAGGTTTGGTTGCCGGTGACGGTCCCCTGGCTGTCGCTCGTCGACACTCCCGCCGTCAGGACAGAGGTGCTGACCGCGTCGAGATCCGCGTGGTCGTGGCCGCCGGTCGCCGGGATGTCGACGTACCCGAACAGGACAGGCAGGACGGACGGGTCCGTCAGCTCGCTCGCGATGAATGCATGTCCGCTGACCGAACGCTTCTTCGCAAAAGCGCAGACGGTCGTCTGCGGGAAGTCGGAGTGCGCGACGGCGTTAGCGACGATGACGTCCGCCGTCTGCTCACCTGGCGTGAGCGGGCCAGGCAGCGCATCGGTTAGGTGGACGTGGATCATGTTCACCGTCAGATCCGCCGCATAGGTGCCGCCGGACAAACCGGTCGGGCTCGACGTAGTCCCGATCTGCTCGAACAGCGTGACGTAGCTGCCCGCGCCGAACCCCGCGGAGAGATCGACCGTCGTGTTCGGGTTGACGTTGTTGTAGGCCACCGGTGCCCCCGGCCCGGAGCCGTCGGCGTCGACGAAGAGGTCCTTGAACGCCGACCCGAGCGAGCTGAAGGACGACGAGCCGCCGTCGGCCCTCGTCGTCGCCACGGCTCGAACGGCGCTCGCGGTGACGAGGCCGCCGAGGACGTTCAGATTGACAGTCTCGGAGACGCTCGTGTGGACGGCCTCGGCGGGCGACGCCGTCACCGTGCTCGTGCTGGACGTCCGCATCACGTCGGCCGTCAGGATCGCGCCACTGTCGAGCGGAACCTCGACACTGGCCAGCTGATCATTGTCGCTGTCCGAGCCGATGCCCGACTGGCTGCTCTCTACGAACGCGAGCTTCTGGTCGAGCAACAGCGCGGGGACGACGATCCCGGCGCCGAAAGCGCTGTCGTGCGCGTTCGCGAGCTCTGGCCGCGCCTCCGGGATCACGCTTATGCAGAACTCATTCGAGGAGATCGGATCCTGCTCCGCGCTCGAGATCGTGGCGACGTTGCAGATCTCGCAGCCGGCATCCGGTAGGACCCTGACGGTCAGGGTCACCGAGCCGCCGCCTCCCGGCGGAACCGTCCCGATCGACCAGGACGCGCTGCCGCTGCTCACGGTGCAGCCTCCCGTGCAGGAGACGAACTCGGTACCGGCCGGGATCGGCTCGTTGATCGTGACGTTGGTCGCGGGGCCGTCGCCGGTGTTCGAGTACGTCAGCGTGTAGGTGATGGTGTCGCCGGGCCCCACTTCGGTCTTGTCCGCCTCCTTCTGCAAGGCGAGCTGCGGGCAGAAGCCCAAGAGCGTCTGCTTGGCGGTGCGGTCCTTGAGCTCGGACGAGATCGACGTCGAGGCGCGCGTCTTCATGTAGGCCGTCGCGAACTGCCCGCACGCGATATTGCCGATCGTGTCCGTCAGGTTGAGCGCGGCCTCTCCGAAGTCGCCGGCCACGTGGCCGGGGATCGTGTTCGGGATGTTGACCGCGCCGTCCCACGTCACGCCCTGGCTGCCGAGGGGGAGCTCGGTGAGCGTTCCCACCGTCGCGGTGCCGGTCCACCGGAACGCCCGCACGAAGATCTGCTTGCCGCCCTGCTCGGTGTCGAAGGCGATGATGATGTCTCCATTCGTGCGCTGAGGCACCGCCGGGCAGGACGGGTTGGACGCGCTGGACTGGTTGAACTCGAAGTCCATATGGGCGTCCCCGTTCGCCGAGGCGCGCGTGAAGTTGATGTACAGATACTGCTTGCCGTCGTGGAGCCTGGTCGCGATCGCGCCGTCCTTGATGTCGTCCTTGGGAGGGGTCGAGCTGGTCGGGCACTGCCAGGTCCCCGGCTCCAGCTCCTTCGAGCCGAGGCCGAAGATGTCGTCGGGCTTGCCGACGTTGTCGGTGAACGTCACGAGGTTCGGCGGCGGCGTCGCCCAGTCGATCGGTTCGCCCGGCCCCGTGTCGTCCGCGAGGTTGCCCTCGATCTCGAAGCTGCCGACAGTCACTCCGGCGATCGCAATCGAGACGCCGATCGCCAGGAGCGCGAGCGTGAGCCACAAGCCTGTGCGTGTTCGTAGGATCCTCATCTCCCTTTCCTCCTTCCGCTTCGATCTGTATGGTTGTTAGGAAGGTTTCCTGACCACCAAGAGTTCCGGTTGACCCCACCGCCGCAGCAACTGCGGACGGTAGTCGTGGTGCAAGGCACGCGCCAAACGGAATCTCGGGCTGCTACGAAGGCCGGGATTACAAGCTGCGCTGAATACAAGAAGCTGAGCGAAGGGTGAAGGCGCGGTGCCCGCCTACATATCACCTCTCACGTTTCGATCTCGGCGACCGGCATCTCGCCCAGTCACTGCGACCCTGGTCGTAAGTGTTTTCCCTGATGTCGTAAGGAGTTTCCCTGATGCGGAGAGTCAGACCCTCGGCCGCCCGCTGTTTCGCCGCCGCCACCGCCCTCGCCCAAGAGCACGAGCCAGCAGCCGCAGCCGGGGTCCGTTCCCCGCACCAGCCGGTCTCCGGAGGCGTCTACGGCCCAAGGTCTTCCGGCATACATCGAGGACTCGCCCGACACTGCGCAGAAGGCAGAGTCTGCCGGCAAGTCGAAGGAGACGTTCGTGGCTGAGGTCGAGCTGCCCGCATACAAGAGCTGGCGCGGCTACGCCGACCGGTTCAAATGAAGGCCGGCTCTTTCACGCCACAGAATTTCGGGATGCAGAAGGGGTAATCAACCGTAGATGAGGTCGAGCTGCCCGCATACAAGAGCTGGCGCGGCTACGCCGATCGGTTCAAATGAAGGCCGGCTCTTTCACGCCACAGAATCTCGGGATGCGGAAGGGGTACTCAACCGTAGAAGACCTCCGCGACCTCGAGGAGCTCGGGATCGACCGTCTTCAGGCTGCCGACGGCCTGCGCCAGCGGGACGCGGACGATCTTCGAAGCCGAGAGCGCGACCATCTGCGCGAAGGCGCCGTCGTGGACGGCGTCGATCGCGGCGATTCCGAAGCGCGTCGCGAGAACGCGGTCGAACGCCGTCGGGGTTCCCCCGCGCTGCACGTGCCCGAGAACCGTGACCCGCGTGTCGAAGCCGGTCCGCTGGCGGATCTCGCGGGCGAGGACTTCCCCGATGCCGCCGAGGCGAACGTGGCCGAACTCGTCCACTTCGCCCGACTGCACGACCATCGAGCCTTCCTTCGGCTGCGCCCCCTCCGCGACGACGATGATCGACGCATAGCGGCCCTTCTCGTGTCTCTCGACGAGGCTGTCGCATACGCGGGCGATGTCGAACTCGCGCTCCGGCACGAGAATGTAGGCCGCGCCGCCGGCGATCCCGGCCTGGGTCGCAATCCATCCGGCATGCCGGCCCATCACCTCGCAGATCAGCACACGGTTGTGCGACTCCGCGGTCGTGTGCAGCCGGTCGATCGCGTCGACGGCGATCTGGACGGCGGTGTCGAAGCCGAACGTGACCTCGGTGCCCGACACGTCGTTGTCGATCGTCTTCGGCACGCCGACGACGCGGACACCGCGATCGGACAGCTTCAGCGCAACGCCGAGAGTGTCCTCGCCCCCGATCGCGATCAGCGCCTCGACTTTGAGGAGAGCGATCGTCGCCTCGACTCTCTCCGGCCCGCCTTCGATCTTGAACGGATTCGTGCGCGACGTACCGAGGATCGTTCCGCCGCGCGGCAGGAGCCCCCGCGTGCCCTCCGAGGTCAGAGCGAGAGCTTTTCCCTCGATCAGTCCTCGGTATCCGTCTGCAAAACCCGTGAACTCGTCGCCGTACGTTTTCTCGCCCTTGCGGACGACGGCTCGGATCACGGCGTTCAACCCGGGCGCGTCTCCTCCTCCCGTGAGAACTCCCACCCGCATGGTCGCCTCCCTCGGCGCCTGCCGCCGATGGAGGAGACTCTAGTCCTCGAAGAGCGCAGCCTGGGCGGACGGGCGCCGGAACGACGATCGGGGCCCTTCGGAGTTCTCCTCGTCTTCGGCTTCGGGATCCCCGTGGCGCGTGTTCAGGCCGAGGCGGCGGCACTGTGCCTCGAAGAGGGTCTCGATCGCCTCCCAGCGCGGGCCCCGCCCGACCATCCGGTCGTGAAACTTCGTCTCGTTGCGCTTTCCGCCGCGCATCTCCTCGATCGCGTGCCAGATCTTGCGGGCGCGGTCGGGAAACGCCTCCGCGAGGCGCTCCTCGAAGACGGGGAGGGTCTGGCCGGAAAGGCGCACGAGGATGATGAACGCCCGCCGCGCGCCGGCGGCCTTTGCGCGCTCGAGGAGCTCCGCGATGTGGCTGTCGTTCAGACCCGGGATGACGGGCGCGATGCCGATGCCGGTCCGGATTCCCGCGTCGGAGAGCATCCGAAGCGTCTCGAAACGCTGGGAGGGGAGACTGGCCCCCGGCTCGATTGCGCGACCAATTGCGTCTTCGGCGAACGGAATGCTGAGAGTCGCCGAGACCCGCGTCTCGCGCGACATCGCGGCGAGCAGGTCGATGTCGCGGCGGATCAGGGCCCCCTTGGTTATCAAGCCGACTGGGTTGCGGAACTCACGGCAGACCTCGAGGCATTTGCGCGTCAGCCCGTAAACGGCTTCGAGCGGCTGGTAGCAGTCCGTGTTACCGGAAAAAGCGATTTGGTCGCCCTTCCAGGAGGGTCGGAGAAATTCTTCGCGCAGCTTTTCGGCGACGTTCGTCTTGACGACGATCTTCCGATCGAAGTCCGTGCCCGCGCCGAAGCCCCAGTACTGGTGGCTCGATCGCGCGTAACAGTTATGCGAGACGACGCCGTTCGCGATGAAGTTTCCAGTCCCGGTGGTGATGTCGTACATCGGAAGACACACACCGAGGGACTCGACCGAGACGACTCGTAAGCGCGCGTCGCTCTTCACCATTTGTCCTGCGATCTGGCGCTTTCGACCGATGGCGGGGGTCACCGTATGGAAGAACCGCAGGCTTTCCCGAAGTCCGCCCCGAATTCGAACCATCCGAGCCTTTGTCTCGTCTCCCGGAGACTCGACGACGTAGTCAAGGCCGAAGACCTGAAGGGACACGATGATCCACTTGATGATCTCGGGGTCGGTGTTGGAAATTCGAAGGATGCCCCGGCTGTAGCTGCCTTCGGCGTCAAAGACTCCCGCTAGAAACCCTTTGCACCAACTCGCGGAGGCCGCGGCTCGCCATGCGATGAGCTGGCCGATGCGTTGATAGTGCGTTCGTGAGCTGCTCCGAATCGCGAGTAGCCGGCGGCGATTGCCGATCGCTTTCTGGAAGACGAATTCGTGGGTCGGAATGCTGATTTCGTCGAGATACCGTCTCGTTCGCTCGAGTCCGTCGGCGTCAACGAGCGCGAGCCGAAACTGATAGATCTTCCTTTCCGGCTGAGAGGCAGAGTAGCGATAGGTGCCGAGCAATCCATCGCCGCGGATCATTCCGCACAGGTATCCTTGTTTGTAGGCGTCGTCTTCAAGCGGAGGAGCGGCGAATCGCCCTACGCCGCGCAATCGGTTTTGTGTTGTCAGGTGCGGACGCTGAGGTTCACCCCGTTCCGAGTCCGTCACATGCTTCCAGCCGCGTTGTGTCAGGAAGCGATGGTCTCCACTCGAAACGAGTTCAGTGCCGTCAGCCAGCTGAACGCGGTAGGCAGGTTTTACGGTGCGCCAGTGCGCTGAGACGCTCGTCTTCACGTAGCGCAGAAGGCCGTCGTGCGCCTCCACGCCATAGATTTGGTCTCCGGGTTTCACGGATTCCAAGGGTTTGACGCTCGCATCGGCCATCAAGATCGGGGTTTCACCAACCGCACAGTAGGCGCACGCATGAAAGCATCCACGGTACGGGTTGAGGCTCCAGCGGAAGCCGACGTCGGGGCTGTCGTTCTCCCCGAGCGCGCGTTTGACCTCCTCTTCGTAGACCTCGAGGTCGGCGGCGGGCGGCTCGCCCAGCCACTCGATTTCGCTCGCGGCCCAGGGGTTCGGCGGGTTGGAAACGCGGCGCAGCACGCCCGGAGAGACTAGCAGTTGCGCCTTTTTTACGCCAGCCTCTGATCCGGATCCAGTCGCCGCGATTTGCGCGCAGGAGAACCGATGGCGAACCGTTGCCGGCCTCGGCGTGCGCGCGCTACCGGCGGCGATTCAAGGAGAACGCTGACGCGGCGTACGACGAGGTGGGAAAGTCGCGCTCAGCGCTCAGCTCTCAGCTCTTTTCCGGCTGGGGCTCCTCCTCCGCGAGAGATTCGACCAGCTCGTCGATCCGGCGGCGCAGCTCGTCGCGGGTCGCGACGAACCGGTCGTAGCGGGTCGCCGGGTCGTCCGGACCGTATGACGGGTCCACGATCGGCCAGTGCTCGATCCTCTTCGCGCCGGGCCACGTCGGGCAGTCCTGCGCCGCGGAGTCGCAGACGGTGACGACGACGTCGAACGACTGATTCCGGAATTCGTCCGCGCCTTTCGAGTCCGCGCCGTCCATCGACATCTGAAGCTCTTCGATCGCCCGGATGGCGAGCGGATGGACGAAGCCCGCCGGCCTCGAGCCCGCCGAAACCGGGTCGAGGACGTCGCCATGGTCGGCGCGCGCGAGCGCCTCGGCCATCTGGCTCCGCGCGGCGTTGCCGGTGCAGAGAAAAAGGACCCGCTTCTTCACCCGCTGGAGCTTAAGCCACCACGCCTCACGGAGACCCTTTCCCGGCAGGGAGTTTGTCGCCTGCGCTTTTCGCCCGCATAATGGAGCGACTTGCAAGGAGGCGGTTTCTTTCGGAGCCGGGCCGCGAGCGAGGCCCTGGGCGTCCTTTTATTGCTCGCCGGGGTGCTCGCTGCGCTCTCGCTGTACTCCTACGATCCCCGGGACCCCAACCTGTTCTCGTTGACGACGGGAGAGGCGGAGTCGCCGATCAACTGGATCGGGGGATTCGGAGCGTCGCTCTCCGCCGCGCTCTACCAGACGCTCGGCTTCGCCGCCTGGACGGTGCCGGTCATCCTGGCCTTCTGGGGAGTCCGGCGGTTCGCGTCACGTCCGTTGGAAAACCGCGGCTCGAAGGCGGTGGGCTTCACCCTACTGTTTCTGGCGGTTCCCGCGCTCCTGTCCCTCGCTTTCGGCCGCCGCCCGATTTCGGGCGAAGACGGCGAGGCGGGCGGGATCGTCGGCCGCGCGGTCTCGGATGCGGCGCGCTCCCGGCTCGGCACGACCGGAGCAGTCCTTCTCGTCGTGACCCTGATCCTGATCGCGATCCCGCTCGCGACGCAGGTGTCCCTCGCCGACGTTTTCTTCGGCCTGCGCGTGAAGCTCGTTGCGCTCCTCTCGCGCCTGCGCCTGGGGTTGGCGCGCGGGCGGGACCGCCGCACGAAGGAGCGGCTACGCCGCACTGTCGTGACCAAGCACCTCGAGAAAGCGAAACGGGAGGAAGGGATCTCGCTCGAGGACGTTCCTTTCGCCGCCGACGACACGGGGCCGTTTCTGCGCGAGGTGCCGGGGCCCGGGAAGTTCTCGATCACGAAGAAATCGCTCGGACCCGCGCGCTCGTCGGCGCCCGCGGTTCCCGTCAAGAAACGGCCGGGGCCCGCTCCGCAGCAGAAGCTCCCCATCTCCGTCGACGGATACACGCCCCCGCCCGTCTCGCTGCTCGAGAAGCGCGAGGGCGCGGGCGCGGTGGATCGGCGCGTACTCGCCGAAACGGGACGCCGCATCACCGAGAAGTGCGCGGAGTTCGGCGTCGAGGGAGAGGTCGTCGAGTACCACCCCGGGCCGGTCGTCACCACGTACGAGTTCCGGCCGGCCGCAGGCATCAAGGTCAACCAGGTCATGGGACTCTCCGAGGACCTCGCGCTCTCGCTTTCGGCGGAATCGATCCGAATCGAACGGCTGCCTGGCCGCTCGAGCGTCGGGATCGAGGTCCCGAACCCGGGCGGCGGCGAGATCATCGCCCTGCGCGATGTACTCGAGTCGGAGAAGTTCCAGTCCTCGCCGTCGCTCCTGACGCTCGCGCTCGGGAAAGACATTCACGGCGAGCCCGTCATCGACGATCTCCGCCGGATGCCGCACCTCTTGATCGCGGGCACGACCGGATCGGGGAAGAGCGTCGCGATCAACGCGCTGGTCACGTCTATCCTGTTCAAGGCTCCGCCGGACGAGGTCAAACTGATCCTGATCGACCCCAAGATGGTCGAGCTCGAGATCTATGCCGGTTTGCCGCACCTGAATCATCCAATCATCATCGAACCCAAGAAGGCCGCAAACGCTCTGAAATGGGCCGTGGACCAGATGGAGGAGCGATTCCAGAGACTTTCAGAGTTTGGTCAGATGCGGAGCGGTGAGCAGTACGTCCGCAACGCCGAGCAGTACAACGCTGCGATCGCGGATCCAAAGGCTGTCGCGGAGTTTCGAGCCCAGCACCCGGAGGATCCGGATCTGAATCTCGAACGGATGCCGCTCATCGTGATCGTGATCGACGAGCTCGCGGACCTGATGATGACGTCCCCCAAAGAAGTCGAAGAGTCGATCGTGCGTCTGGCCCAGAAGGCGCGCGCGGTCGGAATCCACCTCGTCGTCGCCACCCAGCGACCCTCCGTGGACATCCTGACCGGCGTGATCAAGGCCAACCTGCCCTCGCGGATTGCGTTCAAGGTGTCATCCAAGATCGACTCCCGCGTGATCCTGGATGGCAACGGCGCCGAGCGACTTCTCGGCCGCGGCGACATGCTCTTCCTGGCTCCCGGGACTTCCCGACTGCAGCGCGTTCACGGCGCGTACGTGTCCGTTCAAGAGACCGCCGGTCTCGTGCGATTCCTCAAGAAGCAGGCGAAGCCGGAATACGACGAGGAGATCACCAAGGACCGATCCGAGGTCGCTCGCCGCAACGATTCCGGCGACGAGACCGATCCCCTTTACGATGAGGCTGCGCGGCTGGTGATCAAGGAGAAGATGGCCTCGATCTCGTTTCTCCAACGCCGGATGGGCGTCGGCTTCTCCCGCGCCGGGAAGCTGATCGACATGATGACCCGCGACGGGCTCCTCGGTCCGCCGCGCGGCTCCAAGCCGCGCGAGGTCCTCGTCACCGACGACTACTTCGAAGAAGTGGACCAGCAGCCGCGATAACGTCGCGCTCGCTCGCTCGGGATCTGGCTTCGCCACCGGCGCTCGGCTCGGCAGGCCAGCCTCGACCGAGCCCCTGATCCCTCGCTCACTCGCGCTCCCGCGGCGCGAGGCTCCTCCCTCGATTACCTCGGGAGACTCCTCGCGCCGCGATCCTCCTCCCTCGATGACCTCGGGAGACTCCTCGCGCCGCGATTCTCGTCGCGGATTAGGCTTGACTGTATGCGCGTCGTGTTTTTCGGAACGCCTCGGTTTTCCGTCCCTTCGCTGGCGGCATTGATCGATGCCGGATTCGACGTGCCTCTCGTGGTCACGCAGCCGGACCGGCCTGTCGGGCGGAGCGCACGCCCGCGACCCTCTGCCGTCGCCGAGCTCGCGGCGGAGCGCGGTCTTTCGATCGAGAGGCCCGAAAAGCTCCGCGGCAACGCCCCGTTCTTCGACCGGCTCGTCGCCTCGCGGCCGGAAGCGATCGCCGTCGTGGCGTACGGGAAGCTCCTACCCACCGAGATCCTCGATCTCCCTCCGCAGGGCTGCGTGAACGTGCACGCCTCTCTGCTGCCGCGGCACCGCGGTGCATCGCCGATTCCCGCCACGATCCTGGCCGGCGACAGCGAGACCGGCGTCGTTACGATGCGCATCGTTCCGGAGCTCGACGCCGGGCCTCTCTACCTCGAGCGGCGCGCCGCAGTCGGCCCACGGGAGAATGCCGCCTCGCTCTCAGAGCGGCTGGCGCGCGAGGGCGCGGAGTTGCTCGTCGACACGCTCCGCGGCCTCGAGCAAGGCTCGTTGACGGCTCGCCCACAGGTCGGGGAACCGACGCTCACGCGGCCGATCCGTCGCGAGGACGCTCGGGTGAACTGGAGCGAACCGGCGACCGCCATCGACCGGCGCCTGCGCGCCTTCACCCCATGGCCGGGACTCTACGCGATCCTCGGCGGAGAGCGCGTCAAGCTCCTGGAGCTCGAGCCGGCCGGGAGGATCATTTCCGCGCGGCAACCCGGCATGATCTGGGAGGAGCTCGGCGAACCGATGGTCGTGGCGGGGGACGGGACGGCGGTGTTGCTGAAAATGGTCCAGCGCGCCGGTCGCCGGCCCGTCACGGGGGCCGAGTTCCTTCGGGGAATTCCGTTCCGTCCGGTGCGATTCGAACCGGCGTCCTGATGTCCTCGCGCTCCGCGTCGCCCGCCCGCGTTCGCGCGGTCGAGATCCTGCGGCAGGCCCTCCGCCGCGGCGCGGAAGTTCCGCCGCTCCTCGCGACGCGCGAGGCGGACCTCTCACCGGCCGACCGCGACCTCCTCCGTGAGATCGTCTATGGAGTTCTGCGCCACCGCGCGCCGCTCGACGCCGAGCTCGCATCGGTTTCGCGCGCGCCGCTCGCGCGCCTCGAGAGGGATCTCCGCGAGATCCTCGAGGTCGCGCTCTACCAGATCCGCCGGCTGGACCGGGTCCCCGCCTACGCCGCCGTGGACGAGGCCGTGCGCCAGGCGCGGGAGAGCGGAGGGGAGCGCGCCGCCAAGCTCGTGAACGCGGTCCTGCGCCGGCTCGCGGAACGCCCCGCTCCGCCCACGGCCGCGGGCACCTCGCCGGCGGATCTCGCGCGCGCGAGCTCTCATCCCGAGTTCCTCGTGAAGCGCTGGGTCGAGCGGTTCGGTCGAGCCGAGGCGTGCCGGATCCTGGAGTCCGACAACGCATCGTCCGCGATCGACCTCCTCGTCAATCCGCGGCGCACCGACCGCGAGGCGCTCCGCGAGGCGCTCGCGGCGGAAGGCGTGGAGACGGAGGCCTCCCGAGTCTCGCGCCTGGGGCTCACGGTGACCGCCGGGAACCCGCTCCGGTCGCCGCTCCTCGCAGAGGGACATTTCACTGTGCAGGACGTGGGCGCGCAGGCGCTGTCGCTCCTCCTGCCGCCCGGAGATCTCCTCGTCGACCTCGCTGCCGCGCCCGGGGGCAAGACGTTCGCCGCCCTCGCCCTCGGTCGGGCGCGGCGCGCGATCGCGCTCGACCGGTCGACCGTCCGGCTCGCCCGCTTCGCCGACAACGCGCGGCGGCTCGGCATGCCGGAAGCCCTCCCGGTGACCGGCGACTTCCTTTCGCCGCCGCTTCCCGACGGGCGCTTCGACCGCGTGATCTTCGACGCCCCGTGCAGCGGCACCGGAACTCTCCGCAAGAACCCCGAGATCCGCTACCGGGTGAGCCCCGCGGCGATCGAGAAGCTCGCGCGCACGCAGGCGCGAGCCCTCTCCCGCGCCGCGGACCTCCTCGCGCCGGGCGGATATCTCCTCTACGCGACCTGCAGCCTAGAAGCGGAAGAGAACGAGCGGGTCGTCGAAGAGGTGCTGGCGGAGCGGCCCGAGCTCTCTCTCGCCGAGATCGAGCCCCCCGAGCCGCTTCGCCCGTTCGTCGCCGGCGCTCGGTTTCGTCTCCTTCCCGATGAACGCACCGACGGTTTCACGGCGCACCTGCTCCGGAGACGTTAGACGGCAGACGGGAGACGGTCGGGGGGACGGGCGTGAGTCGCTTCACGATCTTGCGCGATCGCGTGGCTTACGAGCTGATCAGCTCCATATACAGGTCGGCCACGCGGCCGGCGATCGTGCCAAGGTCGTAGAGCTTCTCCACGCGCTGCCGGGCCGCGTCACCCATCGCGCGGCGCTGTTCGGGTGAAGCGAGCAATGTCGAGAGCGCCTGGTGCCATTCCGATGCGTCGCGAACGAACAGCGCCGTAACCCCGTCCACGGCGACCGTCGCGTTTGCGCCAACGGGGCTCGTGACGCAGGGCAGTCCCGCGGCCATGTACTGGAGCAGCTTGAAGGCGCACTTGCCGCGGGCCCAGTCGTCATCGGTCAGCGGCATGAGCCCGATGTCGCCGGCGCCGATGTCGGTTCCCTCGGTTGCCTCCGACCAGGTCACCTTCTCGATCGGGACGTCGCTCCAATCCGGGAAATGCGAGCAGATGACGCGGAACTTCAGGCCGGCGAACTGTCGCACGAGCGCCGCGAGGGCGGGACGGACCAGGTCCAGGTACGGCAGGTTGCCCGGGCTGCCGATCCACACCAGGCGCAGGTCCTCCCGCGCGGAGCGGGATGTCGGGTAACGGCCGACGTCGATCGGCGTCGGGACCACTTCGACCCTTCGCGCGTACGGGCGCGCGGCCTCCGCCAGGAACTCGTTGCCCGCGACCACGACGTCGGCGATGCGACAGGTCGCGGCGAACTTTGCCATCCGCCACCCCGACCGATCGGGCGGGAGGCCCGGAGCAGCGGGCTTACCGAGATACACGGCGTCGTCGACGTCGTACACGAGCCGGCGCGCCGCGCGACGAACGAGAGCCCGCTCTCCCGGCATGAGCTTCAATTTCGCCACGACGAGCAGTTCCGTCGTGCGCAGGTCGTTCAACCGCTCGAGCACGCGGAGGCCGTATCGCCTCCGCGGAAAGGCGTCGGTTTGGCAGAGAAAACCGCGTCGAGTGAGCTCGGGCTCGACGGAGTGCAGGCGGTGCCGAAAAGACGGCGCCGAAGCATCGTTGACCCAGAACCGGAGAGTTGAGGCGCGATTCCGGGAGGGAAGCGGCGTCATGATCGCGCCGGCCGGCGGCCAAAACGTCATCTCACCGCATCGTATACGCGTCTGAACTCGAGATCCGAGCGGCCCACGATCAGCTCGAGACGGCATTCCAGGCGCTCCTCACGCCCGAGCAGCTCGCGAACTACACGGCGCTGCGCGAGAACGGCGTCGGCGCTTCGCGCGGGGAGGGCCCGCGCTGACGAAAGCCCTCCGAGGGTCGGCCGTCGCGTGGTGCACGGCCGGCCCCTTTTTCTGCCCGGTAAGATTCGGGCGGTGAAACGCCCGGCCAGCGTCCCGCTCCTCGACCTCACGCGCTACGACGACGAGTTGAAACGGGAGATCGCGTCCTCGGTCGAAGGGGTCTTCGCGTCCGGCCGTTTCGTCATGGGACCCACGAACGAGGCGTTCGAGAAGGTGTTCGCGGACTTCTGCGGCGCCCGGCACGCTCTCGGCGTCTCCTCGGGCACGGACGCGCTTCTCGTCGCACTGATGGCGCTCGGGGTCGGCCCCGGAGACGAGGTCGTGACCTCGCCGCTCAGCTTTTTCGCCTCCGCGGGCGTGGTCGCGCGCCTGAACGCCCGGCCCGTCTTCGCCGACATCGATCCGGAGACGTTCGACCTCGATCCGGATCGCCTCGCCCAGGTGATCAATCCGCGCACGAAGGCGGTGATGCCGGTCCACCTCTACGGCCAGTGCGCGGACATGGATACGATCCGCGAGGTCGCGAGAGGGGTTCCGATCGTCGAGGACGCCTGCCAGGCGGTCGGCGCGATGTACCGCGGCCGGAAAGCGGGCGTTCTCGGGAACATCGCGGCGTTCTCGTTCTATCCGACGAAGAACCTCGGCGCGGCCGGCGACGCGGGGGCGGTCACGACGGACGACGACGAGCTCGCCGGCCTCGTGCGAACGCTGCGCCTGCACGGGGAGTCAGAGAGGTACCACCACGCGCGCGTGGGGGGGAACTTCCGCATGGACTCCGTGCAGTCAGCGGTCCTTCTCGCGAAGCTTCCTCGGCTGGAGGCGTGGACTCGGCGCCGGGTCGCGATCGCGGAGAAGTACGGCGATCTCCTGTCGGGGGCGGAGTCCTCCGGAAGAATCGTCCTCCCGGACGTCGCGCCGGGGCGGCGGCACGTGTTCCATCAGTACGTCGTCCGCGTGCGCGAGCGGGACCGGGTGCGTGCGCGCCTCGCGGAGCGCGGAATTTCGACCGCGGTCTTCTACCCGATCCCGCTCCACCTCCAGGAGTGTTTCGCGGGGCTCGGATATCGGGATGGCGATTTCCCGGAAGCCGAGAAGGCCGCGAAGGAGGTCCTCGCGCTCCCGATGTTTCCTCAGCTCACCGACGCGGAGGTCGACCGGGTGTCGGAAGAGCTGATCGCCGCTCTTTAGGCTGGGGTCAGGCGTGGAGTTTGGTCAGTTGAGGCGCAATAACGCGCGCACGCCTGACCCGATCAATCAGGGTGAGGGGTTTTCTCTCTCACGAGGAACCCTCTGCGCGCCCGCGCGGCGTCGAGGGTCCGCCACAGGTACTCGCCAAGAATCCCGATCGAGAGGAGCTGGACGCCGGAGAAGAAGGCAAGCGCGACCATCAGTGACGTCCAGCCTCGGATCGGCTGATCGCGGAAGAGTTTGAGCAGGAGGATGAGCGCGGCATAGCCGAACGCGAGCAACGCGAGCAAGGCGCCCACGACCGACATCCACCGCAGCGGCGCGTACGAAAACGAGATCACCGAATCGAGGAAGAGCTTGACCTTCTTGGCAAAGGTCCACCGGGAGCGCCCCTCCCGGCGCGGGGCGCGCTCGTAGGCGACGAGCGCTGTCGGGAACCCCGCCCACAGGATCAACCCCGGCAGGGAGGTATGCACCTCGCGGCTGCCGGTCAGGAAGTCGATCGCCGGGCGCCCGATCATGAAACAGTCGAACCCGCCGCCGGGCATGGACCGAAACGCGAGCCGGCGCAGCGTCCGGTAGTAGAGGCTCGCGGCGGCGCGCGTGGGCCAGGTCTCCGGCCGCGACGCCCGGACGGCGAGCACCGCGGTGGCCCCTCCGCGCCACGCTTCGACGAGTCGCAGCAGGAGCTCCGGCGGCTCCTGGAGATCGGCAGAGAGGACCGCAGCGGCGTCGCCCGAGGCCTCGTGAAGACCGGCGAGGATCGCCATCTGCGATCCGAAATTGCGCGTGAGACGGATGCCCCGCGCCGTCGGCCAGGACACGGTGATCGCCTGGATCCGCGCCCAGGAGTCGTCGCCCGAGCCGTCTTCGACGAAGATCGGCGCGAGCTCGAAGTCGGCCCGCTGAGCCACCTCGCGCAGTTGCTCGGCGAGCCGCGGAAGACTCTCCGCGTTGAAGTAAACCGGCACGACGACGGAGATTCGCTCGCCGCTCACCGGCGGTCTCCGAAGAATTCCGCCACCGTGGAGACGACGGCGCCGACCTGGTCGTCGGAGAGCGTCGGGTAGAGCGGAAGCGAGAGGACGGTCTCGCTCGCTTCTTCGGAGACCGGAAAGTCTCCCCGGGCAGATCCGAGAAAAGCGTATGCGGGCTGGAGGTGGAGCGGCACCGGATAGTGGATTGCGGTCTCGATGCCGCGGGCCGTCAGATGCCCGCGAAGCTCGTCGCGCCGCGCCGTCCGCACGGCGTACAGGTGCGGCGCGGGCGTCGTCCCGGGTCGCGTGCGGAGGAGCGTCAAAGGAAGGTCCTGGAACGCGTCGTCGTAGCGGCGCGTGATCTGGCGGCGGCGCTCGTTGTCGGCCTCGAGAGACGGCAGCTTCACGCGCAGGATCGCGGCCTGCAGCTCGTCCATCCGCGAGTTGCGCCCTTCGACCTCGGAATAGTCGCGGCGGCTCCATCCGTACTGGCGCACCCGCCGCGCGCGCGCCGCGATCGCTTCGTCGGCCGTCGCGATCGCGCCGGCGTCGCCGTACGCGCCGAGGTTCTTGGTCGGGTAGAAGGAGAACGCCGCCGCGGTTCCGAGCGCGCCGGCACGCGTTTCGCCGGCCGACGCCCCGAGGCTTTGCGCACAGTCCTCGATGACCACGAGTCCGCGCTCCCGGGCGAGGGCGCGGAGTCCCTCGACGTCCGCGAGACCGCCGTACAGATGAACCGCGAGGAGGTAGCGGACCCGAGAGGAGAGCTCGCGCTCGGCCTCGGCGCGCGAGAGCGTGAGCGTCGCGCGATCGACGTCGACCAGTCGCGGCCGCGCTCCCGCGAGCCGGACGCCGGCGATCACCGGGACGCAGGCGTTCGCGGGGAGAAGGACTTCTTCGTCCGGTCCGGCGCCGGCGGCCGCGAGAGCAATCGCGATCGCGTCCGTTCCGCTGGCGCAGGCCACGACGTCGGGAACACCGAGATACGCCGCGAGCTCCCGCTCGAACGACTCCACCTCGACGCCGAGGATGAAGCGGCCGCGCGACAGAACCCTCGCGATCGCCGCATCGATCGGCCCGCGGCGCGCCCGGTAATCGGCTTCGAGCGAACCGAACGGGACGCGGACGGCCGCCGGCGCCGCCGTATCGGTCAAGGCGCCGGCGTCTCCGCCACCCCCCCCTCCGACAGCACCTCGAAGTTGCGGCCGCAGGCGCACTCCGCCCTCCGGTCCACGACGCGCAGGCTCTCCCCGCAGCGGCAGACGTGCCCGTGAACCCGCGCGGGACTCCCGTAGACCAGCGCGAAATCGGGTACGTCTCTCGTCACGAGCGATCCCGCGCCGACCATCGCGAAGCGCCCGACGGTGACTCCCGGAAGGAGGATCGACCCGGCGCCGAGGCTCGCTCCGGCGAGGACGCGCGTCTTCGGGTAAGAGTTCCGCGGGTGGCGGCTGCGGGGCCGGGGATCGTTCGAAAAGGAGACGTCCGGACCGACGAAAACGTCGTCCTCGAGGACCACCCCATCGTAGAGCGAGACGCCGCACTTGACCGTCACGCGATCGCCGATCATGACGTCGTTCTCGATGAAACACCGGTCGCAGATGTTGCAGTCGCGCCCGATCGTGGCGCCTTCGAGCACGTTGACGTAGGCCCAGATGCGGGTTCCTTCGCCGATGCGGGGGGATGCCACGAGCGCGGTCGGGTGAATCGAAGCCATGAGGTTGTTACGGATCAGCTTAACCGAGAAAATTGTCGCGGGGACAGATCCCCGAGGGGTCTGCACCCGCCTCCTTATTTCGCGGGGACAGATCCCGGAGGGGTCTGCACCCGCCTCCTGATTAGAAGTAGTCGGTCCGCCGCCCCCGGTAGAAGTCCACCGTCCGCGCGAGGCCGTCGCGAAGCTCGACCCCCGGCGCCCAGCCGGTCAGCCGGCGGATCTTCGAGATGTCGGACACGAAGTCTCCCGGCTCCTGAGCCTTTCGCTCGGGAGTGAAATCGGTGAAAACGATTTCGGCTCCCGGCACGAGGTCGCGCAGGATCTCCGCGACTTCGAGAAAGGTCGAGGAGCGATCGTTGCCGACGTTGACGATCTCGCCGACCATCGCGGGCTCGGCCGCTGCGGCGACGAGCGCTTCGACGCAGTCGTCCACGTAGAGAAAGTCGCGCAGGATCCGCCCGGTGCCGAAGACGGGAATCGGCTGACCCTCGAGCGCGAGGCGCACGAACCAGTTCACGACCCCGAACTGGGAGTGCTTCATTTGAGCGCGCGGCCCGTAGACGTTAGTCAGGCGAAGCGGGACCGTCCGCACGCCGTGGATCCGCGTGTAGGTGCGGCAGATCATCTCGGC
This sequence comes from Thermoanaerobaculia bacterium, assembly GCA_036001245.1. Classification (GTDB taxonomy): domain Bacteria; phylum Acidobacteriota; class Thermoanaerobaculia; order UBA5066; family Gp7-AA6; genus Gp7-AA6. The sequence goes on along the minus strand of DASYUL010000061.1, from coordinate 20,162 downwards.
GGAGAGCTGCGAGATCTCGTAGATCCCCCGTGGATCGGCTGCGGCCTCCTCCGAGACGGGGAGACTGACGGCGGGCCCGTACTGCCCGCGGGTGCCCGAGCGGACGACGAGCGCGTCGGGGTTCTGCTTGCGGCACGCCTCGAGAACCGCCGCGGTGCCCTTGATGTTGATGTCAATGTCGGGGTAGGGATTCGACAGCGAGAGAACGTGCGAGACCTGCGCCGCCAGGTGAAAGACGACGTCGCGCCCGGTGACGAGCCGCGCCATTTCCGTCTCGTCCCGGACGTCCGAAAGGTGGATCTCCAGATCGGAACGGACTTCGCGGACGTTTTCCAGGTTCCCGCCGTAGCCTTCGATCATCGCGTCGCAGACCGCAACGCGGGTGCCGTCGCGGACGAGACGGATGGCGAGGTTCGAACCGATGAAGCCGAGCCCGCCGGTGATGAGAACGTTCTTTCCCCGCAAAGTCGTCACGGGCGCGGTCACCATAGCACTCGTCCCGTGCGTCGTGCGCCCGATATCATTCTCGAAGGGCGCACTTGAACCAGTCGAGAGCGAACGAGCGGGAAGGACCTCCGACGAGCCGGGTTCTCGTCGTCGTCCCGACCTATCAGGAGGCGGCGAACCTCCCCGAGCTGGTCTCGCGTTTCTTTCGCGTCGTTCCGGCCTGCGCGATGCTCGTCGTCGACGACGCTTCCCCCGATGGAACGGCGGAGCTCTGCGAGCGTCTGATGGAGAACCAGCCGAACCTGTACCTGCTTCGGCGACGCGGGGACCGCGGCCTGGGGCGCGCGTACGTGGCCGGCATCGAGTACGGGCTCCGACACGGCTACGGCATCATCGGAACGATGGATGCGGACCTGAGCCACGATGCTTCCTATCTGCCCGCAATGCTGGATCGTGCGCGCGAATATCCGGTCGTCGTCGGGTCGCGTTACGTGCGGGACGGCGGGACGATCAACTGGCAGATTCGCCGGATCCTCCTGAGCTGGCTCGCGAACAAGTTCGCGGCGCGGCTCCTCAAGGTCCCCGTCCGGGACGGCACGTCGGGGTTCCGCCTCTATCGAGCCGAAGCGCTGCGCACCATTCGCCTCGATGACGTGAAGTCGACCGGGTACTCCTTCCTGGTCGAATTGCTCTATCGCCTTCACCGGAACGGCTTCGGAATCGCCGAGGTTCCAATCGTTTTCTACGACCGCACCGGCGGCTCGTCGAAGCTCAGCCGAAAGGAGATCTTCCTCGGCGCCGTCAACATTCTCCGGCTGAAGGTCTCGCGCAAGAAGGACCTGCCCGTCGAAGGCTCAGGGCTCGCTCGGCGGCTTTCGAGCGACGAGAAGTAGCTCGGACCCCAGGCCCGGTAGCAACGCGGACTCCCACGCGACCAGGCGTTCGGCCACCGGCGCCGAGACCGCTGCGACAAAGGGGGCGCCGATGAAAAAGGTCCGGCACTTCTCGACGGCAAGACCTGCGTCAGTCACCTCCTGCACCAGCCGTCGCTTCGTGAAAGGGTTGATGTGCTGCGCAAGGTAGTCGACGGGACCCATCTTGCTGATGAGCCACTCGGTCAGCGGCCAGGCGCTCGCGTAGTTCGGTGTGACGAGAATGACGGTGCCGCCGGGCCTCACGAGCCGCGCCAGCGTCGCCAGGAAGTCGCCCGTCCGTTCGCGGGGCAGGTGCTCGATGACCTCGATCGAAACCGCGACGTCGAACGGTTTCTCGTGCTCGAAACGCGTGACATCGCCCTGCCGGAACTCGAGCCCCGCGCGTCCATAACGCCGCTGCGCGTACTCGATCTGCGGCCTGGCCAGGTCGACTCCGAGGCCGGAAGTCTCTGGCCCGAGGAAATTGCCCAGAAACGTGCCGGGGCCGCATCCCACGTCGATCACCCGCGTCGCGCCGGGTGGAAGGCTCTCGTGGACGAGTCGAAGTCGGTGAAGTTGCCAGAACCACTGGACTCCGCGGCCCCTGTGGAAGGCGCGATCGTAATAGCCGGCCTCCATTTCGTCATAGAGGTGAGAGAGGTCTTCCCCGGCGCCCGTGGTCTCTCGAATGGGCTGCATCGTCGGCACGTACAATAGCCCGACATGTCGGTGGCGGGTTTTCCGGAAATCGCGGTGCTCTCGGACAGATGCCGCCACGCCGGATCCTGATCGCGGTCGGGACCCGGCCGGAAGCCGTCAAGCTGGCGCCCGTCATCCGCCGTCTGCGCAAGGAACCGGGGCGATTCGAAACGATCGTCTGCGCGACCGCACAACACCGCGACATGCTCGATCAGGTCCTCGCGCTCTTCGAGATCGCTCCCGACGTCGACCTCGACCTGATGCGCGCGGACCAGGCGCCCAACGAGGTCGCGTCGCGTGCCTTTGCCGCCCTCGACCGCGTCCTCGCTGACTATCCGCCCGACTGGCTTCTCGTGCAGGGGGACACGACGACGGCGATGTGCGCGGCGGTCGCGGCGTTCCACCGGCGCGTGCGCGTGGGCCACGTGGAGGCGGGGCTGCGAACGCGCGACCTCCATCAGCCGTTTCCGGAGGAGATGAACCGCCGGGTGGTCGATCTCGTCGCGCACGCCCACTTCGTGCCAACGGAGCGGGCGGCGCAGGCCCTCCGCGCGGAGGGCGTGCCCGAAGACCGGATCCACCGGACCGGCAACACCGTCGTCGACGCGCTGCTCCAGATCGCGGAGGGTCAGGGAGAGTTGACGCCGGAGGATCTCGTGCTCGTCACCGCGCACCGTCGCGAGAGCTTCGGAGCTCCTCTGGCAGCCGTCGTCTCGGCGGTCGGACGTCTCGCCCGGGAGTTCCCGAAGTTTCGGTTCATACACGTCGTCCACCCCAACCCCAACGTCCGAGCGGCGCTGTCCGGGTATCGGGATCTTCCGAACGTCGAGCTCGTGGAGCCGCTCGACTACCGCTCGCTCGTCTCGTTGATGCGTCGCAGCCGTTTGATCCTGACCGACTCGGGCGGCATCCAGGAGGAAGCTCCGACGTTCGGCAAACCGGTGCTCGTTCTTCGCCGAAAGACCGAGAGGCCGGAGGGGATCGAGGCCGGCCTCGCGCGGCTCGTCGGCACGGACGAGGACCGGATCGTCGAGGAGGCCGGGCGCGTGCTGCGCGGAACGTCGGACCTCGCTCGCGCCGCGCGGGTCGCGAATCCCTATGGGGACGGGCGCGCCTCGGAACGCATCGCGGCGATCCTCGCCGAGTTACCTTACGAGCCCTTCGAGGCGGTCTCGTCCGGGACGGCCGTTGTTGCGCCGGGCTAGCGCGGGCGTCCGGCGGCTCGTCCGCGATCTGCTCCCCGAGCCGATCCGGCGCACCTACCACCGGTACGCTCTCCTCCGGGACTTCGGGATCGAAGCGGGGACGGGCCGGCGCCGCGTCTCGCGCCTCGACGCCACGCTTCCGCGCGGAATCAACGTCGTGGGCTGGTTCGATTCCCCGAGCGGAATCGGACAGTCCGCCCGCTCCCTCGTGCGGGCGGCGGAATCCGCCGGGATTCCCGTCGCGAAGATCGACGTCAGCACCCTCGACTCGGGGCGGAGGCCGGCGGCGCCTTACGCCTCGAACCTCTTCCACGTGAACGCCGACGGCGCGGCTTCGATCGTCGAGCTCTGCGGGCCCGCGGTGCACCGTGGCCGGGCGAACGTCGGGTACTGGTACTGGGAGACCGAGGAGCTTCCGGCGGGATGGCGGGACCGCTTCTCCTACTTCGACGAGATCTGGGTCGCTTCCGGCTTCTGCCGCGCGGCCATCGCGAAGCAGTCGGAGATTCCGGTCGTCGTGGTGGCGCCGCCCGTGATCATGGAAAGCTCCCGGCCCCCGGCTCCCGGCTCTCAGCTCAGAGAACCTGGACACTTCCGTTTTCTCACGATCTCCGACGCCGAGAGCGTTCCCGAGCGGAAGAATCCGCTCGGCGCGGTCCGGGCATTTGCGCGGTCGTTCCCCGCGGATCGGTCGGTTTCTCTGACGGTGAAGATCGGCAACGCCGACAAGGCTCCGGGACTCGTTCGAACGCTCGAAAGCGCCGCTGCCGGAGCGCGCGTGGAAATCGACACGTCGCCGCTCGGACGCGACGAGATCGAGCGGCTGCTCGCCGGATGTGACGCGTACGTCTCGCTCCACCGCGCCGAGGGGTTCGGGCTGCCGATCGCGGAGGCGATGGCGCTCGGGAAGTCGGTGGTCGCGACCGATTACTCGGGTCCCCGCGATTTTCTCGACGAGACGACCGGGTATCCGGTGCGCTGGCGTCCGGCGGTCCTCGATTCCGCGCTCGGTCCGTACCCGGCCGGATCGCGCTGGGCGGAGCCGGACGAGGAACACGCGGCGCAGATGCTTTCGCGGGTCGTCGCCGACCGCGGGGAAGCGGCAAAGCGGGCCGAGGCGGGGCGGCGGCGGATCCAGTCCGAGTACGGGGTCAAGACCGGCGGGCACCGCGTCGCCGAACGCCTCGATCGCTTGCTCGCCCGGCTCGCCGCGCGGCCGTGAGACCCGACTGGGAAAAGGGGCTCCGCGGTCGGATCTACGCCCTCGGACGGCGGATCGTCCCCCTCTCGTGGCGTCGCGCGGTCCGCCGTCGGTTCGCGCCCGAGAAGCTCCTCGGGATCCGGAAGCCTCCCGTCGACTTCCCGCGATTCGAGTTCGATCCGGCCGAGGCGCGGCCGGGGCGACCCGACGTCGTGGTCCTGCCCGTGATCGCCTGGTCCTACCGCCGCCAGAGACCGCAGCACCTCGCCGCGGCTCTCGCGCGGCGCGGTCGCAGAGTTTTCTACGGCTCGCTCGAAGGCGAAGGGGAGCCGGCGGAACCGACCGGCATCGCGCGGGGCGTCACGCTGCTCCCGATCGCGGGCGTTCGGCGGGAGGACCCGGCGGACCGCCAGATGAGCGCAACGGCGCTCGATCGCGCGGCGGAATCGCTCGCGAAGGCCCGGGACCGCTTCGACCTGCGTGAGGCCGCGCTCCTCGTCCAGAGCCCGTTCTGGGCGCCGCTCGCGGCGCAGCTCGCGAAGCGGTTCGGCTGGAAGATCGTCTACGACTGCCTCGACGAGCACTCGGCTTTTCCGTCGAACCGGCCCGCGGCGCTCTCGGCGGCCGAGGACGAGATCCTCGCCGCGGCCGACCTCGTGATCGCGACGTCGGAGCCGCTCGCCGAACGCCTCCGGCGCACGCGCCCCGATGCGCTTCTCCTTCCCAACGCCGCGGACGCCGACCTCTTTGGTGCGCTTCCCGATCCCGCGCCCGACCCGGGGCGGCTGACGGTCGGGTATGCGGGCGCGGTCGACGACTGGTTCGACTTCGACCTGCTGACCGCGGCCGCGCGCCTGCGTCCGAACTGGCGCTTCGAGGTCGTCGGCGCGGTCGAGGGGCGGCGTCCGGCCGCGTCGCGTTTTCCCGAGAACGTCGTGTTCACCGGTGAACGCCCGTACGCCGAAATGCCCTCGATCCGCGCGGGCTTCGACGTCGAGATCATCCCGTTCCGTCTCTCACCGCTGACGCACGCGACCGATCCGGTCAAGCTGTACGAGGCGCTCGCGGCCGGGCGGGGCGTCGTTGCGACCCCGATGCGCGCGCTCGCGTCGCTCGCGGGCCGCGACCTCGTGCGGATCGCCGCCACTCCCGGGGATCTCGTCCGCCAGATCGCGAGCGCGGCGGCCGCCGGACCGGCGGAAATCTCGCGCCGGCGAACCTTCGCGCGGGAGAACACGTGGGACGTTCGCGCAGAGGAGCTCTCCCGGCTCCTCGAACGTCTGTGGCCGCTCGTTTCGGTTCTCCTGGTGACGCACGACGGTCTCGGCTGGACGCGGCTCTGCCTCGAGTCGCTCGACCGGCGCACCGACTGGCCGCGCTTCGAGGTCGTCGTCGCCGACAACGCGTCGACCGACGGGTCGCGCGAGTGGCTCGGCGACGAGGAGCGCCGGGGAACGCTCCGCGCGGTGATGCTGCCGGACAACCGCGGCTTCGCGGCGGGGTTGAACGCCGCGGCGGCGGTGGCGCGCGGGGAGTTTCTCTGCATCATGAACAACGACACCGTGGTCACCCGCGGCTGGCTCTCCGCGCTCGTCCGTCACCTGGAGGGCGATCCACACCTGGGAATGGTCGGTCCGTCGACGAACGAGATTGCGAACGAGGCGCGCGTCGAGGTCGGCTACCGGGAGCTCCGGCACCTGGAAGGTTGGGCGCGCGCGTACACGCGGGCAAATGCTGGCCGGGCGGACGAGATCCCGATGCTCGCGATGTTCTGCGCGGTCCTGCGCCGCGAGACGTTCGAGCGCGTCGGTCCTCTCGACGAGCGGTTCGAGATCGGGATGTTCGAGGACGACGACTACGCGGTCCGCCTGAACGCCGTCGGCCTCGCCCTCGCGGTCGCCCGCGACTCGTTCGTCCACCACGCCGGGCGGGGAAGCTTCCGCGCGCTGCCGGACGAGGAGTACCTCCGGATCTACCGCGAGAACCGGCGGCGCTTCGAGGAGAAGTGGAGCGCGCAGCCGCGCGTGACCGTGTCGATCCCGACGTTCGACGAGATCGCGCGAAAGGGCGAGGTGAGCGGGGCGGTGTTCGTTTTTCCGCCGTCGATCGGCTGGGACGTCACCCTCGTTCAGCGCCCCCACCACCTCGCGCGCGCCTTCTCGAACCTCGGGTTTCCCGTGATCTTCGAGGAAGAGCCGGCCGGCGGATCAGCGGAGGTCGGCCACGGGCTTCGGGCCGAAGCCGAGAACCTCTGGATCTGCCGGGGCGAGGCTCCGGCGGATCTTCCCAACCGCGTCCTCTGGTCGTTCGCCTACAACGTGCCGGAGAAGGCGCGGCTCGAGAATGCCCGGCTGGTGTACGACGTCATCGATCATCCCGACGTCTTCCCGTACCCGGAGCGCACGTTGAAGCGCAACCACGAACGTGCGCTGGAAGAGGCGGACGCGGTATTTGCGGTCTCCCGGCCGCTCTGGGACGACGTCCGGCGGCGCCGGACCGACGCCGCCTATCTCCCCAACGGAGTGGAGTTCGCGCGTTTCGCGGCCCCGCCCGACCCGAACGCCGTCCCGGAGGAGATTCTTCGCAGTCGGTCGCGCGGCCGTCCGGCGGCCGGCTACGTCGGTGCGCTGGCGCGCTGGGTCGACTCGGACCTCCTCGCGGCGCTGGCGGCTCTTCGCCCCGACTGGGACTTCTTCGTCGTCGGCGAAGCTCTCGACGATTCGTTCGATCGTTTCGAGACCGCGCGTCCGGCGAACCTCCAGATGCTCGGGCCGCGGCCCTATCGGACGATTCCGTCGATCCTCGCCGCCTTCGACGCCGGCTTGATCCCGTTCCGCGTCGGACCGGAGGGCGCGAACGCATCACCCATCAAGCTCTACGAGTACCTGGCCGCTGGACTCCCGGTCCTCGCGACGCCGATCCCGGAGTGCGAGGTGGTGCCGGAGGTGGAGGTCTCTCCGACGGCCGCGGGTTTCTCGGACCTCCTCGACCGGGCGCGCGGCTCCCGTCGCTCGGAGGAGTTCCGGCGGCGGGCGCAGGACCGCGCGCGGGAAAACGACTGGTCCGAGCGCGCGCGCGCCGCGCTGGCGCGGCTCGGTCATGCCGCGGCGTCGAGTAAAATCGTTCGATGACCGGGCAAATTCGAGGCTCCGCGGCTTGAGCGCGTCCGCGAGCGTCTCCGCTTCCGGCCCGGTCCCGATCTACGACTCCGCGGCCCGCGGCTCGAAGGCCCTCGAAGAGGCCCGCGCGCTCTGGCGGTACCGCGGTCTCGTGCACGAGCTCGTCGTGCGCGACATCAAGGTGCGCTACAAGCGCTCGGTCCTCGGCATCGTCTGGACCATGCTCGCGCCGCTCCTGAACATGGTTGCCCTGACCCTCGTCTTTTCGACGATCCTGAAACAGGAGATCAGCAACTATCCGGTGTACTTCCTGACCGGCGCAGTCTTCTGGGCATTCTTCTCCCAGAGCACCTCGTCCGCCGCCTCGCAGACGCAGGATTCGAACGAGATCGCCAAGCGGATCTACATTCCGCGCTCGGTCTTCGTCGCCGCGGCGACCGCCGGCGGGCTCGTCAACCTGGCGCTGTCGGTCGTGCCGGTCGTCCTCATCCTGCTCGTGACGGGGTTTCCGCTGTATACGACGTGGCTCTTTCTGCCGGTCGCCGTCGCCATCGTCACCCTCTTCACGGCGGGAGTCGGATTCTGGCTGTTCACGTTCGCGTCCCGTTTTTCCGACGTCCGCGAGATGTACCAGGTGATCGTGCAGACGTGGTTCTTCCTCACTCCGATCGTCTATCACCCCGCGATCGTGCCGCCGAAGTTCCGCTTCGTGCTCTGGCTGAACCCGCTCTATTACCTGATCCAGACCTTCCGGAAGCCGATCTACGACGGCGTGCTGCCGTCCCCGGCGCTCGTCCTTGCGTCGCTTTCGATCTCGCTCGTCGTCTTCTTGAGCGGGTGGATCTACTTCGCGAATCGCGCCGAGCGTTTCGCGTTTCAGAGCGGATGAGCGCCTCGATCCTGCTCGAGAAGGTTTCGGTGCGCTACCGCATCCCACGGGAGCGGATCGGCTCGCTCAAGGAGTACGCGATCCGGAGGCTGAAGCGCCGCCTCTATTTCGACGAGTTCGAGGCGCTGCGCGACGTCACCCTCGAAGTTCCTCCCGGTGAAACCGTCGGCGTCATCGGACGGAACGGCGCGGGGAAGAGCACGCTCCTGCGTCTCGTCGCGCGGGTGATGCCGCCCTCCGCCGGCCGCGTCGTCGTTGCCGGGCGGATCGCTCCGCTTCTCGAGCTCGGCCTCGGGTTCCACGGCGAGCTGACCGGGCGCGAGAACATCATGCTGCAGGGAGCGCTCCTCGGCTTCTCGCGCGCCGAGATGCGCCGAAGAACCCCGCGGATCGTCGAGTGGGCGGAGCTCGAGGAGTTCATCGACGCGCCGGTGAGAACGTACTCGACCGGCATGTCCGCGCGACTGGCATTCTCGGTGGCGACGGACGTCGAGCCCGACATCCTGCTCGTCGACGAGGCGCTCGCGGTCGGAGACGAACGGTTCCAGCTGAAGTGTCGCGCGCGGATGGACGATTTCCGGAAGGCCGGAAAGACGGTCCTTCTCGTCTCTCATGCTCTGGCGACGATTCGGGACAACTGCCGCCGCGCGATCTGGGTCCACGAAGGGCGTCTCGTCCGCGACGGCGACTCGGCTTCCGTGACGGAGCTCTACCACCGCTGGTCGATCGGCGATCCCGTCGCGCTGCCGCAGGCGCTCTGAAGACGGGGCGCTGCGAACCGGAATTTCACCGGGCCTGGAACGGGAACGAAAAGAGGAAGTTCCAGAGGGCGCGGCGGTGATCGTTCCGCCCATCCAGATGCTCTCGCCACATCGTTTCGATGACCTGCGGCCGCAGCCAGCCGCCGGCGCGGTTGACTCGGAGCGCCTCCTCCATGCGCTCGCGGAGGATGGTTCGCAGCCATGCGGCCTGCGGGACGCCGAAGCCCTTCTTCGGCTTCCGACGCAATGGCGCGGGGAGCAGGGGCGCACCCGCCCGGCGCAGCAGGTATTTTCCTCTTCCGTTGCGGAAAATGAGTGAAGCCGGAAGGTTCGTCATCGTCTCGACGACCTTGGGATCGAGATAGGGAGCCCGCGCCTCGAGCGAGTGCATCATGCTCGCGCGATCGAGCTTCGTGAGGATGGAGCTCTCGAGGTAAGTCTTGAGCCACACGTTGATCTGAGCGTGGACGGCTCCGCGGTCGCGCACCTCGTCGAACGCCCGTCGCGTCGGCTGAAGGACGGATTCGGGGTCGATTTCGTCGGCCAGCTCCGGCCGAAGCGCCGCGAGCGCGAGCGGCAGCGGGAAGCTCGCCATCCAGCCCTGGATTCGCTCTTCCGGGCGATGGAGGAAACCCTGCGCGAAGTGGTGAACCTTGAAGCGGACCGACATGTTCGAGTCGTCGAGCGGGAGCAGCTTCTCGAGCCGCGCGAGAGCCGGCGGCCAGAGGCGGCGGGGCAGGACCGACTCCATCACCCTCGCGGGACGCCACGCTCGAAAGGGATCGTAGCCCGCCTGGATCTCGTCCCCGCCGTCGCCGCCGAGCGCGACCTTCACGTGCTCGCGCGCGAACCGGCAGAGGAGGGAGGTCGGCACGATGCTCGGGTCCCCGAACGGCTCCGAAAGGTGGTTCCAGACCTCCTCCAGCTCCCGTTCGAGGTCGGCGCCGCTCGCGACGGTCTCGTGGTGCTCTGCGCCGATCGCGTCGGCCAGGAGCCGCGCCGAGGCGCGCTCGTCGTAGGAGGGCTCTTCGAAGCCCACGGTGAACGTCCGGATCCGTCCATTCGGGCAGGCGCGCCGCCAGAGCGCGCCGAGGGTCGAGCTGTCCATCCCCCCCGAGAGAAACAGCCCGACCGGGACGTCGCTGCGGAGCCTCAGTCGGAGCGACCGCTCGAGCTCCTCCAGCGAGCGCTCTCCCGCCTGCTCCGCATCGACCTCGGCGATGTCGGGCTGAAACCGCCAGAAGGTCCCGCAGCGGGAAGTGTTGCCTTCCGGATCCATCTCGAGCCAGGAGGCGGCGGCGACCTTTCGGACTCCCCGGTAAACCGTTTTCTCGTCGGGCATCCCGTCGTAGACGAGATAGCGGACGACCCCCAGCGGATCGGGGGGCGGCGGCCCGCCCGGGAGGCGCGCGAACGTCGAGAGCTCCGAGGAGAAGACGAGCGCCAGGTGGCCGTCGCCGATCGGCATCCGTCCCCAGAACAGGGGCTTCTTGCCGAAGCGGTCGCGGGCGAGGAGGAGCTTCCCCTCCGCGGGACGGTACCAGGCCAGCGCGAACATCCCGTTGAGATGGCGGAGGGCATCGACGCCCCACGCTTCGAGCGCTTCGATCAGCACGGACGTGTCGTATCGGCGGTCGGGAAGACGGCCCTCGGCCTCGAGGCGGTCGGCGATCTCGAGGTAGTTGTAGATCTCGCCGTTCAACATGACGAGGGAGTCGCGCGATCGACTCCACATCGGTTGAAGGCCGCCCTCGTCGAGTCCGATGATCGCCAGCCGCCGATGGCCGAGCGTGAGCTCGGGACTCTCCCAGATTCCTTGGCCGTCCGGGCCTCGGTGGCGCAGGCAGGGCAGCAGCCGCCGGACGAGCGGCGCGCCCTGCGGACCGCCAACCCCCATCAGACCGCACACGGCGTCAGCCCTCGAAAACCTGTTCGACGGTGTAGGGCTTTGCCCCCCGCGATTCGTAGCCCGCGCCGATCAGGATCTCGCCGAGGACGCCGAAGAAGAGAGAGTTGATCGCGCCGAGGATGAAAGCCGCGGCGACGGCGGGAAGCGGCGTCTCGACGAAGCTCGCCTGGTAGTCGATCCCGAGGAGACGCAGCCAACCGAGCTTGAAGACGATCATGAACAGTCCGACGCCGAAGGTCGCGAGCAGGAAGAGAAAGGCCATCTGACCGAAGAACTGCATCGGGCGCGTGTAAAAGCGCGAGACGAACCGGATCAGGACGAGGTCGAGCAGGACGCGCAGAATTCTCTGCCCACCGTATTTGCTGACTCCGGCCCGACGAGGGCGATGATCGACTTCGATCTCGGCCACCCGTGCTCCGCGCCGGGCCAGGTAGACCGGTATGAAGCGGTGCATCTCGCCGTAGAGGGGGATTTCCTTGAGGATGGCGGCGCGATAGGCCTTCAGCGTGCAGCCGTGGTCGTGAAGGCGAACTCCCGAGAGGGCGCTGATCAAACGGTTGGCGACGCGGCTCGGGAGCTTGCGGTTGAACGTTCCATCCCGTCGCTTCTTGCGCCAGCCGCTGACGACGTCGAAACCGTGGTCCAGAGCCTCGAAGAGCCGCGGGATGTCAGCCGGATTGTTCTGTCCGTCACCGTCCAGCGGAAGGATGACCCTCCCTTCGGCGAGATCGAAGCCGGCCGCCATCGCGGCGGTCTGGCCGAAGTTGCGGCGCAGCTTGACGATCCGGGTTCGGACCGACGCGCCTCGAGTCGCGGAGATGTCTTTCAAGACCGACAGCGAACGATCGCGCGAACAGTCGTCGACGTAGATGATCTCGGCGGGGAGTCCCAGGGATTGCAGGACGTCGCGGATCTCGGCGTCGAGTGGCCGGAGATTCTCCTCTTCGTCGAAAACGGGAACGACGATCGAAATCTCCGGACGTCTTTCCCGCGGCTCCCCGCGCGAGCCCGACGGTTCAGACAGATTCGACTCCCCGGACCGCGGTCAGGAAGCTCGAAACCGCACCAGCCCAGCCGCCGCGAGAACCAACACGGCTGGATAGCACTCCAGCGTGTATCTCTCTTCCGGGCTGCACGGATTCCCCACGGTCGCGATCGCGGCCGTCCTCAAAACCGCAAACCCGACGAGGATCCACACCTCCGGCCTCCGAAGATGCCGCAGCGCTCCAGAGAGAGCGAGCGCCAGATAGACGAGGTTGATTCCGGCGTAGCCGATCGAGATCCATGATTGCCTCTCGTTTCGAAATTCCCACCAACGGCTCTCGAGAGGAAGCATTTGCGTCCTCGGCCGGAGCCACATGTCCGCCATTCTTCCCAGGGGAATTATCGCGTAGTAGCTCCACGGGCGCGCCCGGATCCTTTCGGCGGCCAGGTCATCGAACTTCCGGTCGAGGGACTCGCTGACGGTCGCCGTCCGGTTGAACTCCGCGATCAGGGCGAGGGTCCGCTTCGGGTCTCCCGGTGATCCGAAGGCGCGGGGAGGCAGCGCCGCCGGATCGATCGGTTCGTGGGAGAACGTCTTCCACCAGACCTCCTGGTCCGAGACGTAGTCCAGGATCCAGGTGCTCAGCCAGCGGTTGAATCCGACCGCGACCCGCTCGCCCTTTCCCACGATCACGCCCGGCTGCAAAACCTGAAACCGATCGAGCGTCAGGGCGTTGCGGGCCGCCCAGGGCGCCAGAAAGCCGAGCGCCACCGCACTGACGATCGCCACCGCCCCGAAGGTCCGTTTCCAGCCAACGCCGCGACCGGGGGTCGAGAGTGCGAAGGCGAGGACCGGAAGCAGGACTGCGCCGTCCGGCCGAATCAGGATTCCCAGTCCAGTCGCGGCCCCGGCGCCGACGAGTTCGCCGAGCGGGAACTTTTCTCCGAGCCGTGCCCGGGCACGGAAGGCGAGGAGCAACGCGAGCGCCGTGGTGAAAATCGCGAGCGACTCGGTCAGGAGGAGGGAAACGTAGTTCGCGGTGAACGGACACAGGAGGGCGAGGACGAAGGCGGTTCGGCCGACCCGCTTGTCGAACAGAGTCGCCGCCAGCATTCCGACGACGACGCAGGTCGCCAGATCGACGACGGTTTGAACCAGGAAGACCGTGGTCGGCCGGATCGATCCGAACAGGAGGTGAATACCCGCGAGAAACGCCGGGTATCCCGGCATCCGGAGAGCGGACGGGCTCCCGGGATCGGTGCCGTAGACGCCGAACCGCGCCCATGTTTCCGCGATGGATCGGTACAGGCGTCCGTCGGGCGTGACGGCGGGAAATCGAAAGACGAAGAGGAGCCGCAGGCCGATTCCCAGCGCGATTGCGACGGCGAGCAGGATCTGGCTTCGCCACCAGCCGTGTCTCCCGGGCGTGAGTGTGGTCTGCAAGGGCGGAACGACTCGCCTAGCGGCTCGGCGCTTCGACGCGGAGCCGAACGACGCCCGGTTCCGTCCCTTGCGCTTCGAACCAGGTGATTCGCTCGAGGACGAGATCGATCCGAAGGACGTAGCAACCCGGAAGGTCGAGGGGCTCGATTTCCAGCTCGACGACCCTCTCCTCGCCGGGCCGGAGGAGCTCGTCGAATTTCGTCCGGCGGTTGTCGTGCCGGAGGAGCTCTCCGCTCTGTGACATCAGGTGGTACGAAAGGTAGACCGGCCACGAGCCGTCGCGGTAGGAGATCGTGGACCGGTTCACGATCCGAACCGGGCACGTCGTCGCCATCCCGGGCGCGGCGACGAGATCGGTCACGAGGGGTTCGATCTTCGCAGACAGGCGGAGTCCGGACTCCGCGTTCGCGCCGTAAACTTCCTTCATCATGCCCGCGCAGACCGACGACTCTTCCTGCAGGAGAAACTTCTCCGCCCGGCTTCCGAGGAGCCGGACGTCCTCCATGAAGAGGCTCATGGCGGGGGAGTTCGACGGCACGCCCGCGGCCCGTGCGTGGGAAAAGATCATGGAGTACGCGCGCACGGCTTCCGCCAGGACCTCCGGGCGCTCGAGCAGGTCCTGCCTCGACAGCCGGGGGAGCGAGTGGTCACGAAAATCCGAAAGAAATTTCGGACGATGTGCGACCCTGGCGCCGAGCCGGCCCATCCGCGCGTCGAGCTCCACGTCCTCCATGAAGGGAAGGTCCGACCACGAGCCCGCCCGGTCGCAGATGTCCCGGCGGTAGAGAACGCTCGCCGTAAACCACGGCCGTTCCGCGAGGATGTCCGGAAACACCCGCGTGAGCGTCTCGCCCGTTCGACCGGCCGGCACGGGCTTCGGCGGTTGCCCGACTGCATAGCGCCGGGTGAAGCAATACGCGAGGTCCGCCTTCTCGCCGATCTCGAGGGCTTCGACCATCTCGGAGAACCGCTCGGGCGCGAGCAGATCGTCGCTGTCGAGGTACTGAATGTACTCGCCGCGGGCGAGCACCCGTCCCGCCTCGCGGACGAGCCCCGGCCGTCCCACGTGCTCGAGACGGCGAATCCTGACCCGATCGTCACGGAGGGCGAGCTTCTGGCAGATTCTCCAGGTCTCGTCCGTCGACCCGTCGTCGACGACGATCACCTCGACGTCGGGATACGTCTGCTGGAGGACGCTCTCCACCGCTTCGATCAGCAGCGTGGAGCGATTGAACACCGGAACGATGGTGCTGACGGTCCCGGATCTCCTCATCGGATACCGTCGAAGAGCTCGCGATAGCGGGCGCCGACGGCGGAGAGGCCGTGCCGCTCGCGCACGTCGGCGCGGGCGCGGCGCGTCATCGATTGGCGCGCCCGGCGGCGGCCGGGATCGGCGAGCTCCACGATCGCGAGTCGCGCGGTCTCGTCATCTCCGAGATCGTACAGGCGCCCTGTCCTGCCGTCCTCGAGGATCTCGGGGACGCCTCCGACCCGGGTCGAAACGACGGGGCACTCGCACGCCATCGCCTCGAGAAACACCATCGGCTGGGATTCGTTCAGGGAGGTCGAGACGAGGCACCCCCCGCTGACGCGGGCGGCGTTGTAGACGCCGGGCATCTCGCTCGGGGCGAAGCCTCGGAGAAAGAGAAACGCGTCGTGGAATTGCGGGGGGATCTCCCGTCGGATTTCCACGACGGAATCCTCGTACTCGGGCGTATCTCCGACGAAAGCGAACCGGAAATCCCGTCTCTCTCGCAGGAGACCGATTCCGATTCGAACGAACTCCAGGGGGCTCTTCTGATCCTCGAGCCGCCCGACCCACACGATCAGCGGCGCACGCGGCGAGCCCACCCGGGCGAGTACGTCCCGCGGGGGATTGGCGGGACGAAACGTCCTCGCGTCGACGGCATTTGGAATCACGTGAACGTCGTCGCGAGAGATTCCGAACCGGAGCATCAGCCGCCGGTTGAACTCCGACGGAACGACGATCGCGGAGATCGAGCGGCTCTCCAACCGGCTGTAGAACCTCTCCAGAGCCGGCGGGTACGAGGCGTGGCTCTCGAATACGACCCGGGCCGACGAGCCCGACGACGCGATGACGTCGAGGAACTCCGGAAAATCCGTGACGACGACGATCTCGACCTCCCTCAAGAGTCGTTCGACCTCGGGAATCGCGAGGCCGAACAGGACGCCCGGGGATCGGGCGATCTCCTCCGCGCCGACGCCGTAGTGCTCGAGAAAGAGCGCGCGGGCGTCGACCCGGAATCGCGAGAGAGCGCGAACCTTCGTGGTAATCGAGGTCTCCACCCCTCCCAGTCCACAGAACCGGTAGACGTAGAGCACGGAGAGATCGCGTTGCCCTCCTTCCCGCGGGTCGAGACGCGACACGATCCGGCCAATCCGCGACCGAGAAGTCTCCGGCAGACCTGTCTCCTTGCTTGCCATCGGCGCGTCGATGAAGATTCGGAGAGCAAAGAATAGTCGAGCGCCGCCACCGCCCGAAACCTGGGAGATCGTCTCCGTTTCCGAGCTAAACTCCTCGCAAATTGCGAAGCCCTACACCCAAGGATTCGTTCCGCGTCGTCGCCATACTCTCCGTCTACAACGAAGCGGACATCATTTCGCCGGTCATCGGTCACCTCGTCGAAAACGGTGTCGACGTCTACCTGATCGACAACCACTCGACCGACGCGACCGCCGAGGAGGCGTCGCCATGGCTCGGAAAGGGACTGCTCGGAATCGAGAAGTTTCCCGCCACGCTGCCGCCGGGCGGTCAACCCCACCCTTTCGACTGGACGGCGATCCTCCAGCGCAAGGAGGAGCTCGCGCGGGAGCTCGACGGCGACTGGTACCTTCACCACGACGCCGACGAGATTCGCGAAGCCCCCTGGCCCGGGATGTCTCTGCGAGAGGCGATCCGCTGGGTCGACCGTCTGGGTTACAACTGCATCGGGTTTCGGGTCTTCAACTTCCCGCCGATCGATGACGGTTTCGTCCACGGGGCCGATCCCCGGGAACACTTCTCCTACTGGAAAGAGGCCGCCGAGTTCGACCGCAGCCAGTTGAAGTGCTGGAAGGGCGGCCGCCCGGTTTCGCTCACCCCCTCCGGCGGACACGAAGTCGGGTTTCCGAACCGCAACGTCTTTCCGATCCCGTTCCTGATGAGGCACTACCCGATCCGGGGGCAGGAACAGGGAAGACGGAAAGTCTTCGAAGAGCGGAAGGGGCGATTCCTCGATCGCGAGCGCTCCCGCGACTGGCACATTCAGTACGATTCGATCTCGGATCCCGCCCACAGTTTCCTCGCCGACCCGGCCGAGCTCCGGCCCTTCGATGCCGACCAGGTTCGACTCGAGCTGATGCTCGCCAACGAGGTCACGCGTTACGCCGAGTACCAGACGCGGCAGCTTCAGGCGTCTCTCGAGGCGCGGGACAAGGAGCTCGGGCAGCTCAAGTCGGAGAAAGAGGCGCTCGAGGACGTTGCGAGCGAGGTCTCCGATCTCAAGGAGCGCGCCGATGCCCTCGCGGCCGCGCAGGGGCGGGTCGCCGAGCTCGAACGCAGTCTCGGACGGGAAGAGGGTCGGTCCGCGGAGCTCGAACGGGAGTCGGCAGCGCTCGCCGACGGCCACCGGAAGACGGCGGCCGCCATCGCCGATCTCGAGGCCCGAATCGCGGAGCTCGCGCGAGCGCTCGAGGCCACGCAGCGCCCCGCGGGATGGTGGTCATCACTCCGCCGGCTGATCGAAGCCCGCGGACGCGGGAGCGCCGGATAGTGGAAAAAGCCGGCGACCCGGCAAAGCAGCTGACGCAGGACTACGAGGCGCGGGTTCAGTCGGTTTATGAATCGTTGCTCGAACCCGGAGACGTTGCGATCGACGTCGGCGCGCATCTCGGTCGTCACCTGATCCCGATGGGCCGGCGTGTCGCGCCGACCGGTCGCGTTCTCGCCTTCGAGCCCCTGACGTTCTGCCGGGAGGCCCTCGCGCTTCGATTCGAAGAGGAGCTCGCCGACCTGCGGCCCCTCGTCACCGTTTACGGATGCGCTCTGGGCGACGCCTCGGGCGCGACCGAGTTCGTCGTCGCTCGCGACGCCATGGCATACAGCGGTCTGCAGGAGCGGGTCTACGACGTTCCGACAGCGGTCGAGCGAATTCCGATCGAGGTTCGGCGTCTCGACGAGTTCACGCGCGACCTCGACTCTCTCGGCTACGTCAAGATCGATGCGGAAGGCGGGGAGCTGCACATCCTGCGCGGCGCATCGCGGACTCTGGCCCGCTTCCGGCCGGTTGTGACGTTCGAGTTCGGCGCCAACTCGATCGGGAACTACGACGTGACGGTCGGGGAGATGGCCGACTTCTGGTCCGGGCGCGACTATCGGCTGTACGACATCCTGGGACGGTCACTTCCGACGCGCGAAGCCTTCGCCGAGAGCGCGACCGCTCAGCAGGTCTGGGACTATGTCGCCTTACCCGATGAGGCCGCGTCGTTACGCCGGCGCGTTCTCGCGCAGCTCCGATCGTCTCCCTAGGGCGGATGAGCCGCGCCCAGTCGTGCATTGACGAAAGCGACCGCCAGCTTCCGCGGATCTCCTCCTCGGCCGGCCGCGTCGGGCGACATCGCGCCGCGGATTCGGAAGTCGATCGCGACTTCCTCGCGCCGGGCGAGGCAGGAGGCGGGAAGGATCGCTCTCCTCGGCCGGATCTGATCGTCGCGCCGCGATGCCATGAAGTCCCAGGTGGCGACGGGACAGTCATTGGCGAGGACCTGAACGCTCACGGCCGGATTCCGGTCGTTCACGAAGGACCCCATGGTCGCGTCGAGCTCGAGGTCCCCGCCGTCCCAGCCCGCGAGCTCGAGGCGAAGCCCGGATTCCGGCCCGCCGGTCCACGTCGCCCACGGCTCGGGCGTCCACCACGAGCCGGTTCGGTAGCGACCTGAATTTCCCCTGTCCGTGAAATCGATGACCGCTCCCGGTCGATACGCCCGGCTCGACCGAAGCGCCTCGAAGTAGGGCCGGGCGTCGAAACCGTATCGCTCGAGCCGTGGGAAATCGGACTGCCGGTCGGGGTCGAACGGCTGAAAGGTCCCGTCCCGGAAGACGATCATCGAACGAACGACACGGCCCTCGGCGAGGACGACGCTCAGAGGAAGAAGCGGCCATCGCGCGTGGAGCGCCGCAACCGGCTGGCCGCCGACTGCCGCCCGCGACATCGCCGACTGTTCGTACGGGAGCGGTCCGGAGTGAGTCCGAAGCTCCTGTTTCAAGAGGGTGAGCATGTTCGACCACTGAGAGGTGGCGAGGAGCTGCCAGGTCGATTGAGCGATTCCCAGAGCCGAAATGACCACGAACAGGGCGTTGAACGTGCGCGCTCCAATTCGGATCGCTCCGCGAAAAGCGAGGAGGACCACGATCGCAAGGAGCGCCGGCAGCGGCACGTGAAGGACGCGCGCCCCTACCTGCGGAGCGAAATCGGTCCGCTCGGGAGCGATCAGGATCGGCAGAAGGACGGCAGCGGAGGAAGCGACGCCGAGGGCGACGAGAAGCCGGACGAGGCGGGGATGCCGCTCGCCTGCGACGAGGATTCCCGCACACACGAGACCGACGAAGGCCGAAAGGGTTGCACCGACGTGCATGGCCGGGTGGGCGGCGAAAGACAGGAGCCCGCTCAGGAAGGCGTCCCGCTGAATCGCGTCGCGGGGATGGAGAATCGCGATCGCCCCGAAAAGCGCTCCGAGAACGAACCATGCCGCCAGTGATGCCCGAATCCACCGCTGCCCGCGCGAGCGCGGAGCACCGAGGCCGGCTCGAAACGCGGCGACCGCGAGGAACATGCCGAACACGAGCATCGTCTCGTAGGAGAGGATCGTGGGAATGGCCAACAGGGAAACCAGAACGAGCCGCCAGCCGTGCAACCTTTCCGAGAAGAGAAGAAGGAAGAGAAGCGGCCAGAAGAGCGAGAGCAGGAGATGCGTCTCGCTCGCGATGTAGATCTCGGCGTTGATCGACGCGGCGAAGAGCGACGCGGCCGGGAAGACCAGCCAGCGCTTGTCCTTGACCGCCGCGTAACAAGCGGCGAGCGCGAGCGGCTTGTGCAGGAACGCGGTCGCACCGAAAACGGCCGACAGGAGCGGGAAGCGATCGGGGGCGACGACGGATGCAAGGAGCGTCGGGAGCTCGAGGACGGCGAACGCCCCGATCCGGCTGACGTAGAAATCCTTCGGCCAGTTCGTGCTCCAGTTCGCGGAGTGTCCCTCAGAGAGGAGCTTGATGAGGAACCACGGATTGTCTCCGAAAAGGTACCGCTGGCTCGCGATCGCGACGATCACGTGTGCCAGGTAGAGACTGATCGCGCTCGCGAAGAGAGCGAAGGCCGCGGGTCCGAGGCGAGCGAGTGGGTACGGGTCGGGTCGCGATGCCTGCGACGGGGAGAGGAAGGCCCGAAGGCGCCGACGGTGAGAGTCCTCCTCCGTCCGCGCGGAGGTCGAGACCATCAGAGAATCTTGACTGGGTGGGTCAACTGCGGAGCGCCCTTGTATTGGAACCAGGAGACCCCGTCGCGGACGAGATCGATCACGAGGAGATAGTCGCC
>DASYUL010000060.1:0-32187 GCA_036001245.1 Thermoanaerobaculia bacterium | reverse complement strand
GCGACCCGCGCGGCGATCTGCCAGGACCCGATCGACTCGACCCGCTCGTGCGGAATGGCCGGGCCGACCGCGAAAAACGTCGCGTCGATCTGCGGGTAGACGTTTCGGTACCCGTGGCCGCCGTAGCTGTGGCTCTCGCGGACGGCGTCTCCGTCGGCGCCGCTGATGAACTGGTAGCCGGGCTTCGCGAGGACGATGAGGTCGCCGGATTCCGGCGCGTTCAGACCGAGGTCGCCGGCGTCCTCGCGCCGGACGATCCGATCGAACGGACTCACCTCTCGGACGCGGAACTCCGTGATCGCCCCTTGGGCGCGATCGAGGGCGGTGCGGTCCGCCGACGGATTCCGGTAGACGTGCGCGATCCCGCTCGAGGCGACCGCCATGACGGGCGACGACGACGCGACTTTCTTCCTCTGGTCCACCGTGACGACCCCGGCGTCCTGGAGGATCCGGTTGATCGCGATGTCCGCGAAGATCGCGGTCATTCCGTGGTCGGACGTCACGAAGAGCGAATCCGTAGGAGCGAGCGCCTTTTCGATCTCGTCGAGTGACCGCTCGGCGAGCGCGTAGCTCTTTTCGACGAAACTCGAGAATCGCGCGGAGCGCTCCGGAGTAAAACGCGATTGTGCGGGATCGACGAGAAGGAACTCGTGCGAGGTCTCGTCGACCTCCGGCTGATAAATAAGGAGGAGGTCCCAGTCGCGGCGCGAGAGCGCGAGAAGGTCGGCTCGAGTGAGGAAGTCGACCAGCCGATCGACCTGCTCGAGAAAAACCTCGGGACGAGCGCTGTTTTCGCCGAAGACGTCGGTGTCGGGCATCCCCGGCCAGAACCCGATCTCTTCGTCGAGCCGCCGAACCCATTCGCGCGGGACGCCGGTCGACCGCGAGAGAGGCCCGACGTAGATCTCCGCCGTCGCGAGGTCAGGCGCGAGCGCGAGCAGTTTGCACCAGGCGCCGGTCCGCCCTTCGGGACTCGATACCTCGACGGGAAACCACTCGCCGGGCCGCACCTCGCGACGCTCTCCCGCGTCGGGCACGACGAACACCCGGTCGTAGTCCACGCGGCCGTCGTTCGTCCCGTCGAGTGCGACGACCGCGACCGAGTGCGCGGTGTTGTCGAACGCGAGGACGGTCCGGCGCGCCGGCGAGAAACTGGGCGGAGCGTCCCTGCCCGAGACGGGCTGCCACGCGGCCTCGGCGATCGCGTGAAGCCGGCCGGCAACGAGCGGGTCCCCGGGCCACGTCATCATCCAGTCGGCGGTGCGCTCCGGGCCGCTGCCGTCGGCCCCGGGATAGAGCATCACGCCGACGCGCTTTCCCTGCCGGCGGGCCGCCTGCCAGAGCGTTTCCGCCCGGATGGGCGCGAAAAACCCCGAGATGGTCGCGCCGAAAGGTTTTCTCGGATCCAGCATCAGGTTGGAAACGATGCCGGTCGCCTGAGGAAGCGCGCCCGTCACGTGCGTGATGTGCGAGACCGCGGTCAACGAGGGGGTCGGCGGAACGGAGCGGACGGCGTGGAACCCCCGCGCGGCGAGGCGGCGGAACGCCCCGATCGGAAGCTTCCCGGGATCTTCGAGCATCGCCTCGAGCCGCACTCCCGCGACCCCGTCGAAGGAGATGAGGACGGCGCGGCCGCCGGGCGGAGGCGGCGGCGAGGCCGGACGAGGAGCGGCGGTCGGAGCGCATCGAAGGAGCGCCGCGACTGAGACGACAGCGAGACCCCGCAGGAGGAGCCCGCGAAGAGTTGCGATCAGCAGAGTCCGAAAATCGTAGCATCGGGCTTTCGAGGAGCACCGGATGCAGTTCCGCCTGGACGCTGACTTTCTTTTCGAAGCCGACGATCTCGCCGAGTTCACCCACGCCTACGCGAAACGGCTGGAGAAGCACGTCACGCCGCCGGAAGCCGGTGCAAAACGCCAGCCCCGGAGGCGGAAAGCCTGATTCGCGCCGGAACCTTCCGGCTCCCCTTGCGTTAGAAGCAGGCAGAAGGACGGCGCAAGCCTTGCCGCCCGGAGGAGGACCCATGAGAGGACGCGCCCTGCGCCGAGTTCCGGTCGTCGTCGCCGGCCTGTTGGTTCCCGCGCTCTCTATCGCCGCCGAATCCCGAATGGAGAAGACGCTCCGGCTGGAACCCGGCGGGCGTTTTTCCCTCGATACGGACATGGGGAGCGTCACCGTCGTCGGGACGAACAGCCCGGGCGCGCGGCTCGTCATCACGTCGCGGCGGCACGACCTGGACGAGCTTCTCCGTTTCAACTTCCGGGAGGATCGCGGCTCCGTTTCGGTCACCGCACACCGTAAGCGCGGCCGGATCTTCGGATGGATGAACCGCGGCGACTCGGTCCACTGGGAGGTGAAGGTTCCTGCACAGACCGCGCTCGACGTCGACACGTCCGGCGGCCGCATCAAAATCGCCGGCCTGCGGTCGGACGCGCGGCTCGAGACGTCGGGCGGGGGCATCGAAGTTCGCGATCTCGTCGGCGACCTGGAGGGGCACACGTCGGGAGGCGGGATCGAGCTCGAGCAAATTCGCGGGAAGGTGCGCGTCGAGACTTCCGGCGGCGGGATCGAGGGGAGCGGGCTCGACGGGACGATCGACGCCGAGACGAGCGGCGGCTCGGTGCGCCTCGATCGCGTGAGCGGAGACATCCGGGCGCACAGCTCCGGCGGCGGCATTCACATCCACGATGCCGGCGGGCGCATCGAGGCGGACACATCCGGCGGCGGAATCGAGGCGACCTTCGCGCGCGGCAATGCTCGGGGCGGTTCGCTCGAGACGTCGGGAGGCGGAATCGAAGTGTCGATCGACCCATCCGTCGGGCTCCGCATCGACGCCTCCGGAAACTCCGTCCACGCCGACGTTCCGATCACCGTTCACGGCGCGATATCGCGCGGCAAACTGCAGGGCACGATGGGAACGGGCGGCGAATTGCTGCGCCTGCACACGAGTGGTGGCGGAGTGAGGATTCAGGGACTGTAATCCCCGATCCCGTCGGTGCAGTCGAGTCCGCTTCGTTGCGTGCGTGCGCAACGTGGCGCGGCTGGCGGCATACATGTTGCAGCCTCTCTTCAGGTTCGAATCTCAGAAAGGAGGCAACGGTTTATGGCTTACGACGAATATCGCGAGCGAGGCCGATTCGATCGCGATGAGGAATTCGGACGGAGCGACTACGAGCGGCAGACTTTCGGTCGCGGCGGGGAGTCGCGGTGGCCGGGGGAAAGCTCGTGGGGCTACGGGCGCGAGTACAACGAAGGTTATCCGGAGCGACTCCGCTCCGGTCAAACCCGCTCCTTCGAAGGGGAAGGACGGCCGGACTTGACCGGTGGCGGGAGGGAATTCCATCCGGAGACGACGCGGCGTTATCGTCTGGAGAGATACGGGAGCGACTTCGGCTGGCAACCCGAGGGCGGATACGGCCAGGGCTCCGGTGACCTCTACGGGTGGAGTCCTGGCGAGCAGGGGTTCGAATCGCGCAGCTACCGCACCCCCGAGCGCTGGAGAACGGAGTTCACGACCTCCGAGGTCTTTGACGAGCCGGGCGATTACTACGGCACCTCGAGCCATCTCGCCCGAGTTCCACGCGGGCGGTTCACGGGACGCGGGCCGAAGAGCTATCAGCGGTCCGACGAGAGGATCCGCGAGGACGTGAGCGAGGAGTTCTCTCAGAACGGCGAGCTCGACGCAAGTGACATCGAGATCGTCGTTGCGAGCTGCGTCGTCACACTCGAAGGCGAAGTCGAGGACCGCGCGCAGAAGAGGCTCGCGGAAGACATCGCGGAGGCCGCGCCGGGCGTCCGTGAGGTCAACAACAACCTGAAGGTGAAGAAGGGCTTCTTCGCGAGACTCTTCGGGACCGACGACGACAGGGAAAAGGACGAGAGAGACAGGTCTTCGGCCAGAGAGTCTGCCTAGAGTTGTGCGGGGACAGGTCTCTGACCTGCACCCGCCACCTTATTCTCGGGGTCGGGTCTCCACCTGCCACTTCCCGGAGGCCCGACCCCGTTCGTTTCCAACCTTAGAATCGGTTCGTGGACGAGATCCCCATCGTCGGGGCCGGACCGACCGGCATTGCCTGCGCGATCGAGCTCGGGAACCGCGGGTTTCCCGCGGCGTGCTACGACCGGGGACACATACTCCACTCGATCTACCGCTTTCCCGAAGAGATGCGCTGGTACTCAACGCGCGATCTCCTCGACATCGCCGGCGTCCCTTTCGGCACCCCCGATGCGCACCCGACCCGCCTGGAGACTCTCGCCTACTACCGCGCGGTCGCCGAGAGGTTCGCCGTTCGAGTCGTCCCCGAGACGGAGATCGTCTCGATTGCGCCCAGGCCCGGTGGAGGCCTCGACGTCTCCGTGACCGACGCGGGCGGGGAACGGCGTTTTGCCGCTCCGGCGGCGATCATCGCCACGGGGTTCTTCGACAACCCGTGCCGTCTCGGTGTGCCCGGCGAGGATCTTCCGCACGTTCACCGGCGCTTCGTCTCGGGATACCCGTTCCACGCGCGGGACGTCGTGGTGATCGGCGGGAAGAACTCCGCCGCCGAGGCGGCCCTCGACCTCTACCGGCACGGCGCGCGCGTGACGCTCGTGGTCCGCGGGCCGGCGCTGTCCGACCGGGTCAAGTACTGGATCAAGCCGGATCTCGAAAACCGGATTCGCGCCGGCGCGATCCGCGGGATCTTCAATGCCCGGATCGTCGAGATCTCGCCCGACCTCGTCTCCGTCGAGACGCCCGAGGGTTCCGAGTCGGTCCGCGCGGAGGCGGTTTTCCCGCTGATCGGATACGAGCCGGATTTCACGTTTCTCGAGCGCTGCGGCATCCGGCTGGAGGGGCCGCAGAGGGTCCCGGCCCACGATCCCGACACCCTCGAGTCGAACGTCCCGAACCTCTACATGGCGGGTGCGATCCTCGGTGGGACCGAGATCGGCCGGATCTTCATCGAGAACAGCCGCCACCACGCCGTGTGGATTGCGGCGGCAATCGAAAAGCGCGCCAGATACGTCCCCGCCTGAAGAGGCTTCACCGACTGCAACCTTCCGCCCGCATCCGCTGTTTTACAGGGTGAGAGGGCGCGATGAACACGACTTGTGTCCCGGAGGGCTCCCCGACCGGTATTGACGGAACGCGACTGCGGCTGGTCGAAGGACGGCCGCGGCCGGGCATCCGAGGAGACGGTGCGATGCCGCAGATGGATCTGGTCAACGGACTCGCCGACGACCTCGACGGCACCTTCGAGCGCCTGGTCCGGATCTTTCAGGACAGGCTCTACTCGTTCGCGCACCGTCTCTGCGGCAGCCGGGAGGACGCGGAAGAGGTCGCGCAGGACTCATTCGTCCGTGCGTACCGGGCTCTCAAGACGTACCCGGCGGAGCGGATCCGCGCGCTGGCGCTCCAGGCGTGGCTCTACCGGATCACGCTGAACGTCGCGCGAAACCGCATGAGACGGAAGCGTGTGTCGCAGGTGTCGATCGAGAACGGCGGCGCCGCGGGCGAGGCGGCGAGGCGCGCCTGGGATTCGCCGGACGACCCGAGCTCCCGCCCGGACTCGCGCCTCGAACAGTCGCAGCAGCGGGCGAACATCGCGTCGCTCGTCGCCACGCTCCCGGAGCGCTATCGCTCGGCGATCATCCTCCGGTACGTCGAAGGGTTGAGCCTCGAAGAAGTCGCAGACATCCTGAAGCAGCCGCTCGGAACGGCGAAATCGAACGTCCACCGCGCGGTGAATCTGCTGCGGCGGGCGATCACGGATTCCCGGCGCGTCCACGGACGCGCAGAGGTGAGGGCATGAACAGAACCGACAAGGTTTCCATGAACCAGACGCTCACGATCGTGCGCGGCCTGAAGAGCCTCCCGCGCGAGCGCGCTCCCAAGTCGCTGCTGCCGGCCGTGCTGCGGCGCGTCGGCCTGGCCGACACCTACTGGCGGCTCGAGACATCGATCGGGCCCGTCTTCGTCGCACACAGTCGGGCCGGCATCTCGATGGTGACGCGGGCGCGCTCCGGCTCGGAGTTCGCCAGGCTCTTCGAGAAGAGATTCGGGCGCTCGATCGCGGCGGACGCGGGTCGGCCACCGCGCAACGTGCGCGCGGTCGCCGAAGGACGGCTCCGCGGGCGCGACGCCGGACTGCGCTTCGACCTGCGCGGACTCTCCGAGTTCGAGCAGGCGGTGCTCGGCAAGGCGCTCGAGATTCCGCCGGGAGAGGTGCGGCCGTACAGCTGGATCGCGCGCGAGATCGGTCATCCCGACGCCGTGCGCGCAACCGGATCGGCGCTCGCGAAGAACCCGGTTCCGCTCCTGATTCCCTGCCATCGCGTCGTGCGGAGCGACGGCCACATCGGCAACTACTCGATGGGCGGCTCGCGAAACAAGCGTGTGCTGCTCGAGTCCGAAGGCGCCCAGCCGGAGATGCTGGAACGGCTCGCGGCGTCCGGCGTGCGCTACTTCGGAAACGAGAAGGGGCGCTACTTCTGCTTCCCGACGTGCGGAGGAATCGACTCGCTCATGAAGGAGAACCGGGTGCATTTCGGATCGCAGCAGGAGGCTCTCGCGGCGGGATATCAGCCGTGCGGTGACTGCCGCCCCGCGGCCGTGGCGGCGTAGGAGGTTTCTCGAAGGGCCCTCGAAGTCGGCGGCGCTGGACAGCCTCTCTCTCGTTTATTAGTATTTAGTCATTATGGTGAGAAAGATCGTCCGGATCGGCAGCTCCCTGGCCGTGACCCTCCCATCCGAAGTCGTCAAGGAGTTCGAGCTCAAGAAGGGTCAAGAGGTCGACGTTTCGGTCCACCCCCAGAGTGGCGCCGTGACCATTCGCCCGGGGATCAAGTATTTCGAGAACGGGAAGGTCACGAAGAGGTTCGAAGCGATGGTCGAGGAGCTCCTGGAAAGGCGGAAGAAGGTCTATCGAGCCCTCGCCCGGTGATTCTCTATCTGTCGCTCGAGCAGATCCTCGATCTCCACGCAAAGCAGATTCGCACGTTCGGGGGCTCCGCAGGTCTTCGCGACCGGGGAGGTCTCGAGTCGGCGGTTGCCCGTCCGGCGATGACCTTTGGAGGGGAAGACCTCTATCCGGAGGTCGCGGAGAAGGCGTCGGCTCTGATGCATTCGCTCGTGATGAACCACGCGTTCGTCGACGGCAACAAGCGCGTCGGCACGTCTGCGGCCGAGCTCTTTCTCGAGTTGAATGGCTATCGACTCGCCGCGACGGATGAGCGCATCGAGCTGATCACGCTGGAGATCGCGCGTGGCGAGCTCGACGCCGAGGCGCTCGCGATCTGGTTCCGTCAGCGGATCTCGCGCGAGGACTAGCGTGGCCCGCTACTCGATCCAGGAGTACGTCCGCTGGGAGGACATCGACGCCGCGGGCATCATCAACTACCAGGCGTACCTGCGCTTCTTCGCGCTCGCGGAGGCGGAGCTCCTTCGCTCCGCAGGGCTGACCTACCGGTTCCTGTTCGAATCGCTCGGGATCTGGCTGCCGCGCGTGCGCGTCGAGTGCGACTTCTTCCGGCCGGTGAAGCTCGACGAGCTCCTCGTTGTTGCCGCCTACTTCAGCCGCATCGGGCGCACCTCGATCCATCTGGATTTCGAGGTTGCCCGCAAGGAGGAGCCGGACGCTCTCGTCGCGAGCGGCCGGTACGTCCTGGTCTGCGTGCAGCAGGGAGACTTCCGGCCCGTGCCGGTCCCCGTGGAGATCCGTGACCGGATCGCCGCCTACCTCGAGCCGCGCTGACCTTCTCGGAGGGCGATCCACTCGAGGATCTGCGCAGGCATGCCATCGCGGTTCGAGCGCGTGATGTTGCGCAGCTCGACGTCCCGGCGTCGTTTGACTTCCTCGATGAAGCCGCCGCCCCGCAACGCGACGGTTGCGACGACCAGCCGACCCGCGTCGAGGAGGCGCTCGGTGGCCGCGACGAACCGGGCCGAGAAGCATTCCATCTTACCGATCTCGTCGATCAGGTAGACGTCGGCCGCGGCACCCAGAGTCTCGTCGACGATCTCATCGAGAGCGGCGACGTCGACGCCGTACCGACTCACGCGATGCCGTGAGCGGATCGAGACGTGAGCGAAGATCGCGCTCTCGCCCGCAAAGGTCTCGATGCGAAAACCGACCCTCTCGCGCCCCTTCCGGATCTCGGTGGTGACGAAGCCGGCGATGCGGCGCCTTTTCTTACGCAGCTCTTCCGCGAGACTCAGCACGACCGTCGTCTTGCCCGAGCCCGGCTCGCCGGTCAGAAGAAGGACAGAATCTCGCTTCATGAAGCCGGGACGCATTGAAGCAGACAAGCAGGGGATCCGCGAGGAGGTCTGGGCGAAGCTCGAGGCCGCGGGCGCGGCGCTCTTTCCGGGGGCCCGCGGCCGGATTCCGAACTTCAAGGGCGCGGCGGCCGCGGCCGACCGGCTCGCCGAAACTCCTGAGTGGCGGGACGCTCGTTCGATCAAGTGCAATCCGGACGCGCCGCAGAGACCGGTGCGGCTCCGCGCCCTGCGCGAGGGGAAGGTCGTCTTCATGGCCGTTCCCCGCTTGCGCGAGAAGAAGTGCTTCTGGGAGCTCGATCCCGCCGGGCTGCGAAGAAGAGATCTCGCGAAGGCGGCGACAATCTCCGGCGCCTCGACGTTCGGTCGGCCGGTTCATCCGCGCGAGCTCCCCCACATCGATCTGATTGTCGCGGGATCGGTGGCGGTGAATCGCCGGGGCGACCGGCTCGGCAAGGGCGGTGGGTACTCGGACCTCGAGTACGCAATCGGAAGCGAGCTCGGCGCCATCGACGCGAAGACCCGAACGGCGACGACTGTCCACTCGCTCCAGGTCCTCGAGCGCGACCTCCCGGTCACGGATCACGATTTTTCTCTGGACGTCATCGCCACGCCGGACGAGCTCATCCGCCCGCCTGCGCGTCTCAGAAGGCGTCCCCGCGGAATCCTGCCGGCACATCTCACGCCGGAGATCCGGCGGGACGTCCCCATCCTGAAAGATCTGGGGTTCTGATGGGCACACTCGTCGCACTCGTTGTCGCCATGGCCACTCTCCGGGGGCCGCAGCCGTCGAGCCCAAAGTGCGTCATCGCGCTTGCGCCGGTCGGCGACACCCCCATCGAAATCGTCTCGATGATCCGGCCCGCCGTTGCGGAGGCCTTCGGCTGCAAGATCGCGATCGCGCCGGCCGTGCCTCTTCCCGCCTCCGCCTGGAACACTGCGCGGAAGCAATATCTCTCGACCGCGATCCTCGACTCCCTCGCGCGCGTGAAGCAGCCGGGGTGGGAGCGGTTGCTCGGGATCGCGGACGTCGACCTCTACGTCCCGCAGCTGAACTTCGTCTTCGGCGAGGGCGATGCGCGCCGCGGCGTCGCCATTTTCTCGCTCGCGCGGCTCCGCGGACCCGAGGAGCTCTTCCGGAAGCGGGCCGAGACCGAGGCAATCCACGAGTTCGGCCACGCGTACGGCCTCTCCCACTGCGACGACCCGCACTGCGTGATGTGGTTCTCGAACACGCTTGTGGAGACGGACCGAAAAGGGACGCTGTTTTGCGGGCGCCACGTCGCGGAGCTCGCCCGGCTCAGGGAGTAAACCGTACCTAACTTCGTCGTACTTGCAAGTCATGCAACTCATGTATTACAGTGCCCGTGATGTCGAAGTCAGTTTCCGTCCGCCTTGCCGACGAGACCGCCAAGGCTCTCGAAGAGCTTTCGCAGGCGTCTGATCGCCCAAAGACGTACTTCATCGAGAAAGCGCTCCAGTCCTATCTCGCGGAAGCCGCGGAATACCAGGTTGCGCTCGATCGGCTTCGCAACAAGGACGATCCCGTCATATCCGCGAAGGAGCTGAGAAGGCGGATTGGTCAGAAGGGTTGAGTACAAGGCTTCCGTTGAGGGAGACCTTCGTCGCCTCGATCCTCCCGCCGCTGTCCGCGTTCTGAATCAGATCGAGAAGGCACTGTCGTCCGGGGCACCAGGAGGAAAGCCGCTCACGGGCGAATTCGCCGGGCTTTTTCGTTTGAGGGTCGGCGACTACCGGGTGATCTACGCTCGAACGGAGGAGGGCTATCTGGTGCTTCGGATCGCTCACCGTCGCGAGGTTTATCGCAGGGGCCGGCCGTTAGCTTGAGCGCTGCGGCGTAAAGAAGTACCGCGTCAGGTGGAAGAACACCGGCGCGACGAAACACAGCGAGTCGATCCGGTCGAGCACCCCGCCGTGCTCCCGTCCACACCGCGATCGCGGCCGCGCTCAAAGCCTCATCTTCAGGGAAACGAAGGGGATAGCGCCTCGGGAAGGGGCAACCAACTGGAATCGGCGGGAATAGAGAAATGTTTCGGATGGCGAGAGATCCCGGCAGAGCCGAATGGTCCGGGTTGCTCGAGCGAAGCCGAACCCGAGCGTGTGCCGGAGCCGTACTTTGTAATGTCGCGGGGACAGATCCCGAAGGGGTCGGCACCCGCCACCGCTAAGTCGCGGGGACAGATCCCGAAGGGGTCTGCACCCGCCACCGTCCTAAGTCGCGGGGACAGATCCCGAAGGGGTCTGCACCCGCCACCGTGCTAAGTCGCGGGGACAGATCCCGAAGGGGTCTGCACCCGACGCAGTGCTAAGTCGCGGGGACAGATCCCGAAGGGGTCTGCACCCGCCGCAGTCCAACGCGGGGACAGGCCCTGCGGGCCTGCACGAAAGGAAATCTCGATGGCTGAGTCTTACATCCTGCCGGTCGTTCCCATGCGGAACTCGGTTCTCTTCCCCGGCGTCGGTCTTCCGATCAACGCCGGTCGGCCTGGAACCCTCCGCGCGATCGAGGCGGCAGTCAATGGTTCGGAGAAGCGGGTGTTCGCCGTCGCGCAGCGCCAGGACGGCGAGGACGTCGCGGCCGAAAACCTCTACACGATCGGCACGATCGCGACGATCGGCTCCCTCCAGCGGGGGCTGGGAGGGGTCCGCCTGCTCCTCGAAGGGCAGTCCCGCGGAATCGCGCTGCGCTATGCCCCCAAGAAGGGCTACCTCGAGGCGACCGTCCAGGAGGCGCACGAGATGCTGCCGCTCGACGCGCGCGATCCGGCTTTCATGGCGCTGCACCGCGAAGCGCGGGAGCGCGCGGCGGAGCTTGGAAGAAAGCTGGGCCTCCCCGAGGAGACCGTGAATCAGGTGCTCGCGGAGGTCGACGAGCCCGGCCGGCTCGCGGACCTGACCGCGGGCTACATCGACATTCCTGCGGCGGAGCGGCAGGCGCTGCTTGAGACGCTCGCCGTCGAAGACCGCCTGCGCCGCGTGCTCGTGCACGTGCAGCGGCAGATCGATGTCCTCTCCGCGCAGGAGGACATTCAGGAGAAGGTCAAAGAGGAGTTGGGCGGGCGGCAGCGCGAGATGTACCTGCGCGAGCAGCTGAAGGCGATTCAGAAGGAGCTCGGCGAGGGCGAAGGCGCCGACGACGAGTCTCTGAAGGAGCTTCGCTCGAAGCTCGACGCGCTCGACCTGCCGGAGGACGCGCGCAAGGAAGTCGACCGCGAGTGGGCGCGGCTGACGCGCATCGGCCGAGAGTCGATGGAGTCGCAGGTCATCCGGACCTACCTCGAGACGATCGCGGAGCTTCCATGGAACGCGCGGAGCGACGAGCACCTCGACGTGCAGGAGGCGGCGCGGGTCCTGGACGAGGACCACTACGGGCTCAAGGACGTCAAGGACCGCATCCTCGAGTTCCTCGCGGTGCGGCAGCTCACCCAGGCCACCGAAAAGGCGAAGGAGACCGAGGCGGCCGCGGAAGCGGAGCCGACGCCCTCGCCTGGCGCTCCGAAGGACGCGCTGCGGAAATCGGCGCGAGCGCGCGGCCGGATCCTTCTTTTTGCCGGACCGCCGGGCGTGGGCAAGACGTCGATCGCGAAGTCGATCGCGCGGGCAATGGGACGCAAGTACGTCCGCATCTCGCTCGGCGGCGCGCGCGACGAAGCCGACGTGCGCGGCCACCGGCGCACCTACATCGGCGCGATGCCGGGCCGGATCATCCAGGGAATGAAGCAGGCCGGCACGAAGAACCCGGTCTTCCTGCTCGACGAGGTCGATAAGCTCGGGGTCTCCTTCCAGGGCGATCCGGCGTCGGCGCTGCTCGAGGTGCTCGACCCCGCGCAGAACGACTCGTTCACCGACCACTACCTGGCGGTGCCGTTCGACCTGTCGGAGGTCCTGTTCATCGCGACAGCGAACTTCATCCAGAACATCCCGAGTCCGCTGCTCGACCGGATGGAGACGGTCAACTTCGCCGGCTACACGGAGGAGGAAAAGCTCCAGATCGCGAAGAGCTACCTCGTGCCGCGGCAGCTCGAAGAGAACGGCCTCCGGGCAGATCAGCTCACGATCGACGACTCGGCGATCCTGGAGGTCGTGGCGAGCTACACGCGCGAGTCCGGCGTCCGGCAGCTCGAGCGCGAGCTCGGGAAGCTCGCGCGAAAGGTCGCGCGCCGGGTCGCTGCAGGCGAGGTCGAGACGCTCACCGTTCGCCAGGACGAGATCCGCAGTCTCCTCGGGCGGCCGCGGGTTCACCCCGAGAAGATGGCGCGCGAAGACCAGGTCGGCATCGCAACGGGGATGTACTACACGCCGGCCGGCGGCGACATCATGTTCGTCGAGGGCTCGCTCATGCGCGGCAAGGGCGAGCTGATCCTGACGGGGCAGCTCGGCGACGTCATGAAGGAGTCGGCGCGCGCGGCGTGGTCGTTCGCGCGATCGCACGCGGGCTGGCTCGGCATCGAAGAGGACGAGTTCGTGCGCGACGTGCACGTGCACGTCCCCGCGGGCGCGATCCCGAAGGAGGGTCCGTCGGCGGGCGTGGCGATCGCGACGGCACTCGTGTCGGCTCTTTCGAAGCGTCCGGCGAGAAACGACGTCGCGATGACCGGCGAGATCACGCTCTCCGGCCGCGTGCTCCCGATCGGAGGCCTGAAGGAGAAGATCCTGGGCGCCGTGCGCGCGGGAATCACGACCGTCGTGATTCCGAAGGCGAACGAGCCGGATTTGGACGACCTCACCGAGGACGTGCGCTCCAAGCTCGAGGTGCACCCCGTGGAGACCCTGGGCGAGGCGCTCGCGGTCACCTTGCGGGACACCTCGCTCGAGGAAGGGCGCCTCTTGTTCGGCACGAACCGCGACCAGCCGGGGACCAGACCCCAGTAATGTCGCGGGGACAGATCCCGAAGGGGTCTGCACCCGCCTCCTGACTTCGCGGGGACAGATCCCGAAGGGGTCTGCACCCGCCTCCTGACTTCGCGGGGACAGATCCCGAAGGGGTCTGCACCCGCTTCCTGACTTCGCGGGGACAGATCCCGAAGGGGTCTGCACCCGCTTCCTGACTTCGCGGGGACAGATCCCGAAGGGGTCTGCATCCGCCTCCTGACTTCGCGGGGACAGATCCCGAAGGGGTCTGCACCCGCTTCCTTATTCGTCATTTCGAGGTGCCGGGGAGCCCGGGCGCCTCGCTGCGGGCTCGTGATAGACTGCCCTTGTTCTCGGCTCGCTCGCCCTTCGCCAGCCTTCTGACGAATCCCGAACGAAAGCACTACGAGAATCCGGAGCGCCGCGCCGGTGGCGTGTCCGGCACTGTTTACCCGGCGAACCGGATCAGTCCGGTAACATAAGGATGGCTCATGAAACTCTACGTCGGAAATCTCGCCTACAACGTCTCCGAAGATCAACTGCACGACCTGTTTGCCCGATTCGGCACGCCGGACTCGGCGCGGGTCATCACCGACCGCGACTCCGGGCAGTCGAAGGGATTCGGTTTCGTCGAGTTCAGTGACGACACGGCGGCGAAGGCCGCGATGGCGCTGAACGGAACGGATTTCGGAGGCCGGAAGCTCACCGTCAACGAAGCGCGGCCCAAGAACGAGGGATTCGGAGGCGGCGGCGGAGGCGGTCGCTCGCGGTACTAAAGTCCAGACCGGGGTCTGATCCCGAAGGGGTCAGATCCCGCACGTAAGTCGGCGGGCGATCGAAAAGGGGGCGCTATGAGTCATCTCTGGAAGGTGCAGGTACGGGGCTCGGCGCCGAAGCCGTTCAAGTACCACGTCACTTTCGTATGGGACGAGTCCGGCGCCCGCCTGACGCCCCTTCTCGCAGCCGATCTTTACGCCGAAGGCGATCTCGCGGTCTATCTCGAGGACTTCGGCGCCGATCGGAGGGAGATCTCGAATCTCCTCGACAGCCTGGAAGCGAGTCGCGACGCCGAGATCGGCATTCGGCCGCCCGACGAGCTCCTCGAGGTGCTCTGGGCGAGCTGACTCGGCAAGTCTCACTCTCGGCACAATTGATTGTCGATTCTTGACGGGGCGGTGAAAGCCGCCCCGTTTTTTCAGCCGATCCGGATCGGCAGCTTCCGGACCCGTTTTCCCGTGAGCGCGGACACCGCGTTCGCGATGGCGGAGATCGCCGGCGGCACGGGGATCTCGCCCATGCCAGTCGGGGGTTTTTCGCTCTCGACGAGGTAACCCTCGATCCGCGGAGCCGATTCGCGCATCCGCACGAGCGGATAGTCCGTGAAGTTCTTCTGGACGACCCTTCCCTCGGAACGACGCAGGACCGCATCGCGGCGCCGTCGACATGGACCGTGCACGCGCCGCAGAGACCCTCGCCGCACCCGTACTTCGTGCCGGTCAGGCCGAGATCGTCGCGCAGCACCCATAGGAGAGGCGTGTCGGGATCGACTGACACCGCCCGAGGCTTCCCGTTGACCGAAAGAGTGAACCTCGCCATCCGCTCTGGGATGCTACGGCTCGTACCGTGAAAAGTTGAACGAGCCGTCCTCACGAATTGCGCATTCGTCCGAAGGATAATCTTCCGAAATGCCTCTCTCGCCCGGCACCCGACTCGGACCTTACGAGATCGTTTCTCCGCTCGGCGCGGGCGGAATGGGAGAGGTCTACCGGGCGCGCGACACGCGGCTCGGCCGCGAGGTCGCCGTCAAGGTGCTCCTGCCGGAAGTCTCCGGCGACGAATCGCGCCGCATTCGGTTCGAGCAGGAGGCTCGCAGCGCGTCCGCGTTGAACCATCCGAACATCGTGGCGGTCTACGACGTCGGGTCGGTCGACTCGACCGTGTACCTCGCGATGGAGCTCGTCGAGGGAAGGACGTTGCGCGAAATGCTCGCCGACGGCGCGCTCCCCTCGCGCAAAATGCTCGAGGTCGCGGTCCAGGTGGCGGAAGGTCTGGCGAAAGCGCATGAGGCCGGGCTCGTTCACCGGGACCTGAAGCCCGAGAACCTCATCGTCTCGAAGGACGGCTTCGTCAAGATCCTCGACTTCGGTCTCGCGAAGTTGACGGAGCCGACGTCTTCCGACGGGCTCTCCGCGCTGCAGACGATCGCCGGCGCGCCCGGCACGGTCCCGGGGACGGTCATGGGGACCGTCGGCTACATGTCGCCGGAGCAGGCGAGCGGGCGCGACGTCGATTTCCGCTCTGACCAGTTCTCGTTCGGCTCGATCCTCTACGAGCTCGCGACCGGCAAGCGCGCGTTTCAGCGCAACACGGGAGCGGAGACTTTGACCGCGATCATCCGCGAGGATCCGCAGCCGCTGGGACAGGTGAACCCTCGCGTGCCGGCGCCGGTGCGTTGGATCGTCGAGCGCTGCCTCGCCAAGGAGCCGGAGGAGCGCTTCGCGTCGACGAAGGACCTCGCGCGCGACCTGCGCAGCCTGCGCGACCACCTCTCGGAGACGTCGGCGTCGGAAACGATCGCGGCCGCTGCTCCGGCTCACCGAAAAGTTCCGGCGTGGGCTGCCACGGCGGCTGCTCTGATCGTCGGGCTCGCCCTCGGTGTCGGCGGCGTGAAGCTGCTCGCGGGCGCCCGGCCATCGTCGAATGCCGCGCCGCAACGCTTGACGTTTCGCCACGGCACGATCGTGTCGGCGCGTTTCGCGCCGGACGGCCGCTCGGTGGTCTACGCAGCCGCCTGGGACGGAAAGCCCATCGCGCTTTACACGACCCGCGCCGAGAGCCCGGAATCCCGCGCGCTGGGCCTGCCCCCGGCCTCGCTCCTGTCCGTCTCACCCGCAGGCGACCTCGCCGTCTCGCTCGGATGGCGGCCCATCATCGGCTGGGAGACTCTGGGAACCCTCGCGCGGGTATCCCTCGAGGGCGGAGCCCCTCGCGAGATCCTCGAAGACGTCATGGACGCGGATTGGTCTCCCGATGGAAAAGAGCTCGCGGTCGTTCGCGAAACCGGCCCGACGCGCCGACTCGAGTTCCCAATCGGAAAGCGGCTGCACGACTCCGTCGGATGGATCAGCAACCCCCGGGTGTCCCCCGACGGAAAGCTCGTGGCGGTCATCGACCACCCGCAGCGCGGCGACAACCTCGGCCGGGTTCTCGTTTTCGACGCGGACGGGAAAAAGCGCCTGGACGGGCCTCCCGCGGTCACCGGACTCGCGTGGTCGCGAGACGGCAAAGAAGTCTGGTTCACCGGTAATAACCTTTCCGCCGTCACGCTTTCCGGAAAAGTGCGAGAGGTCGCCAACTTCATGGGGTTCGCGACCCTCCACGACGTCTCCAGGGACGGTCGTGCCCTGGTCTCACGCAACACGTGGCGCCGGGAGATCGTCGGGCTCGCTCCCGGCGAGACGGCCGAACGCAACCTGACGTGGCTCGACTGGTCGTTTCCGACGGCGCTTTCGGACGACGGGAAAAGGGTTCTTTTCGACGAACAGAACCTGCCGAGTTACCTCGCTTACCTGCGCGAGACCGACGGCTCGCCCGCGGTCCTCCTCGGGCAGTACCACTCGATCGATCTTTCGCCCGACGGGAAATGGGCGCTCGTGACGGATCAGGACGGGCGAGAGATGACGCTCCTGCCGACGGGGGCCGGACAACCGCACAAGCTTCCCGGGAGTGGCTTGACCAATCAAGGCGGCGCGTTCTTTCCGGACGGCCGTCGCATTCTCTCTGTCGGAAGTGAGCCCGGGCGCGGGACGCGCCTCTGGGTCCAGGACGTGAACGGCTCCAAACCGAGGCCGATCACACCCGAGGGCGTGAGCCTGCAAGTGGCGAGACCCATATCTCCCGACGGAAAGACGATCACGGCGCAGGGACCGGATCGCCGCTTCATGCTCTATCCGAGCGAGCCGGGCGAGCCCCGTCCCGTGCCGGGAATTCAGAACGGAGAGGTCCCGATCCGCTGGACCGCGGACGGCCGCGCGATATGGGTCTACCGAACGAACGAGGTCCCCGCGAAGGTCTACCGGCTGGACGTGACGACCGGCGAGCGGTCGCTGTGGAAGGAGCTCACCCCGCCGGATCCCGCGGGCGTGCTGTTGATCGGTCCGATCTTCATGACTCCCGACGGCAAGTCGTACGTGTACTCGTATCGCCGGACCCTCGACGAGCTGTTCCTGGTGGAGGGGCTGAAGTAGAGCCGGAAGGCGCCCCGGTCGCTGCTTCAAACGAGGAGAGCGACGAATTCCCTCGGTGAGAGCACCCGGCTTCGAGTGCACAAGTCCGCGAAGAGGGGGCGATCACCGGTGACGAGCACGCTATCCGGTACGACTTCGAGAAGCGCCCGGAGGTGATCGTCACCGACCGGGTTCGGCCGCCCGGGCACTGACTCTCGAAACGCGGCGTTGACGGCAATCTCCGTCAGGATCAGATCGATCTCTTTTTCCGTCAGCCGATGTCTCGATCGGATCCTCGGTCGGAGGAGAACCGACCGGTATTCCGCGAGGATTGCCGCTGAGAGCAGGAACCGGAAACGGGCTTGTAACATGCCATCCAGGATGAGCGCCGTCGGCGACTCCGATCGGAGAGTCAGGAGACCGCTCACGACGACGTTCGTGTCGACCACGGCGAGCGGCGGGCTCACCGTCTGCGTTGAGACCGGGTCTCCGCCTTTGCGAGTCGAAGGGCTTCGGCTTCCGTGAGCCGCGAGCGCTCCCGGGCCCTCTGGACCAGTGATGCTGCTTCGCTCAGCGTCTTGACGCCGTAGGCGTCAAGGCTTTCTTCGACGAGACTGCGAATAGACCGGTTCGTTCGCGCGGCGGTCTCTTTGAGGGCGCGATGCCTCTCCGGGGTCAATGTGATCGTCAGGCGCGGCATGGCGCCATGATATCACCACTGCACCAAATCACCAGCTAGCCTAAACCGCTTTCTTGAAGAGGTCATATCTTTCGGCGAGAAAGTCTGATTTCGGTCGCTGCATCATGGAGCTCGGAACGATGATTCGGCTCCCTTGAAAGCCTTGGAGCCCATGGCGCAGCATCGGGCCATCGCCCTCATGAAGGACATCCAGGCGGATCTCGACTGTCAAATCGGGCCGAACCCCGAGAATGTACGAATCGAAGGCGGCATGATGGAGCTTGCAGAGCGCCAGTCCATTGGAGACGATGGGCTCCCCTTTGGGATGCTCGTCGGGCAATATGTGCGCAGCATCCAGCAGCTCTCTGTGCGTCAGGCGGCAAACAGCGCAGCGCTCGCGATAGGCCCGAAGCACGCGCTGCCGGAAGGCCACTTAATGCATTCGTTGTGTGAAGAGCCGCGTGGCGTATCTGCGCGTTGCGGCGAGCGCAGCACCAGCCGACAGATCGTATTCAGCCACTGATTCGGAGTTCACACCTTCTTGCTCGACGGCGATCGAGAAGCTGAGATCGTCCGGCTCGTCGCGCACAACAAAGACCGGCCACCTCGGCAGGTATTCTCCTGGTATTACTCCATAGAGATAGATCAGAGGCGTCTGGCGAGTCATTGCGAGTCGCAACCCGACGTTGTCTCGATGCCGCGGATCGGTCCCTCGATAGCGATATTTCAGCAAACCATCGGACCCGATCTCATCTTCATAGGGACGCGCTCTGCCTTCGATGACGGGAACAGTTGTTATCGTCAGTGGAACCTCGGGAAGGATCGCGGGCTTGAAGATTCCTTGCGGTCCGATCAGCGGTACGCGTTGTCCTTGAAACTCGAACCCCGCCGCCAAGACCTGCCTCGGTAGAACCTCACCTTTGACCGCCAGTTGCTCCCTGAGAAAGTCGAAGGCCGCAAGCCGTACCCGATAATCGAGTTCGAGCGCCGGACTCGGAGGATGATGTCGTTGCTCGGTCATCGACCGCGAGATATCAAGAGAATGTCACAGGTTTCATGTTCTAACATCAGCTTGTGCGAGACGTCGTCATCCAGCCGACGCTCGAAAGCTGGCGCGCGGCGGCCCGGAAACTGCTCTCGGAGGGCATTGCTCCCGATCAGGTCCTCTGGCGAGAGGCCGCGAAAC
Source organism: Thermoanaerobaculia bacterium (assembly GCA_036001245.1). Classification (GTDB taxonomy): domain Bacteria; phylum Acidobacteriota; class Thermoanaerobaculia; order UBA5066; family Gp7-AA6; genus Gp7-AA6. The sequence goes on along the minus strand of DASYUL010000060.1, from coordinate 12,967 downwards.
AGGGTGGTCTCTTCGAGACGGTCGTCGTCGCAGAGCCGCCCGGGGCGTCGGAGGCCGGAGCCGATTTCCGCGTTCCGCGCGCGTTCGTGGACATCGCGGGCGCGGCGGCTCGTCACACGGATCCCGAACGCTGGCGTCTCCTCTACTCCGTCCTCTGGAAGATCGCGCGCGGCAGCGCGCCGGACGCCCTCGCTTCCGATTCCGACCCCGACGTCGCGCGCCTGAAGCGGCTTGCGAAACACATCAGCGACGCGGACCTGGCGGCGCGCACGCCGGGCGCCGGCCAATTCGTTCCGAAAGACGCGAGAGAGCTCGACGAGCTCCGCGACGCCGCCGCGTCCTGCCAGGGGTGCGACCTCTATCGCGACGCAACCCAGACCGTCTTCGGCAGGGGGCCGCAAGCCGCTCGGGCGATCTTGGTCGGCGAGGCGCCCGGCGACCAGGAGGACATCCAAGGCGCGCCGTTCGTCGGCCCGGCGGGCGAAGTCCTCTCTCGCGCGCTCGTCGACGCGAACCTGCCACGCAGCGACGTCTACGTGACGAACGTGGTGAAGCACTTCAAGTTCACCCGGACGCCGAGGCGCCGCATCCATCAGACGCCCGGGACCGTCGAGATCGGCGCGTGCCGGCCCTGGCTCGAGGCCGAGCTCGCGCTCATCCGACCGGAGATGCTCGTCTGCCTCGGAGGTACCGCGGCGAAGGCGCTCCTCGGCGCCGACTTCCGGATCATGAAACAGCGGGGCCAGATCATGACCGGCACGGGATGGGCGCCCAAGGCGATGGCGACGCTGCACCCTTCGGCCGTCCTCCGCGCGGAAGACTCCGCGGGGCAGGAGCGCCTCTACGGGATGCTCGTTTCCGACCTCCGCCTCGTGACGAGGGAGATTCGCTCGGGAGACCTTCGCGTCGGAACGTGAGTTGAGGTCAGGCGTGTAGTTAGGTATTAGACGCACGGTAATGCCAAAGTACACGCCTGACCCCAAGCCTCCCGGCCCGCCCGGACGGTTCTTCCTCGGTAACCTGCCGGAGTTCGCGCACGACGTCCTCGGGTTCCTGACGTTCTGCGCGGGTGAGTACGGCGACGTCACACGCCTGCGCCTCGGGAAATACGACGCCTATCTCCTGAATCATCCCGACCTGATCGACGAAGTCCTGCGCAAGCAGCGCGAGAACTTCGTCAAACACCGTTTCTTCTGGCGTCACGTCACGGCGATCTTCGGAACCGGTCTTCTGACGAGCGAAGGCGAATTCTGGCTGCGGCAACGACGCCTCGCGGCGCCCGCTTTCCATCCGGATCGCATCGCCGCGTACGGGGGCGTCATGGTCGGCTACACCGACCGCCTCGTCGACGGCTGGCGCGACGGCGAAGTCCGAAACGTCCACGAAGACATGATGCGGGTGACGATGGAGATCGTCTCGAAGACGCTTTTCGACGCCGACGTCGAGCGCGACGTGGACGAGCTCGGCCGCGCTTTCGAAATCGTGCTCCGCGAGATCGCCGCTCGCTTTCGTCGTCCGTTCAAGATCCCCGACTGGATTCCGACGCCGGGAAACCTGCGGTACCGGTGGGGCGTCCGTCGCCTCGAGCGGCTCGTCTTCCGGATCCTCGCGGAACGGCGCGCGGACCCCCGCGACCACGGCGACCTTCTCTCGATGCTCATGTCGGCGCGGGACGACGACGGCAACGCAATGTCCGACGGAGAGCTTCGCGACGAGCTCGTCACGATCTTCCTCGCGGGACACGAGACGACCGCGATCGCCCTCTCCTGGACGCTGCACCTTCTCGCGCAGCATCCGCTGGTGCGGGATCGGCTGGTCAAGGAGCTCTTCGACCAGCTCGACCGCCGCCCAGCCACCGTCGACGATCTCCCGAATCTCCCCTTCGCCGACGCCGTCGTGAAGGAGGCGATCCGCCTGTATCCGCCCGCTTACGTCCTCGGGCGCGAGGCGCTCGCCGACTGCGAGATCGGAGGCTGGCGGATTCCCGCGGGCGCGACGGTGTTCCTGAGCCCCTGGGTCATGCATCGCAATGCCCGCTGGTTCGCGAGTCCGGAGAAGTTCCTTCCCGAGCGCTGGCTCGACGGGCTCGGCGCGCGGCTTCCCCGCTTTGCGTACATGCCGTTCGGGGGTGGGCCGCGCGTCTGCATCGGCGACCGATTCGCGACGATGGAAGCCGTGCTGATCCTCGCAACGGTCGCGCGCCGCTACCGTCTCGAGAGAACCTCCGAGGCGCAGATCATCCCGTTTCCTTCGATCACGCTTCGCCCCGAGGGAGGCGTCTGGATGAAGCTCTCGCGCCGGCAGCCGATGCCCGTCGGCGAACGCGAGAGCGGCGGAGGCGACCTGCGCGAGACGCCGGCCTCATCCTAGGAGTTCCGCGAGCTCCGTCAGGTTTCGAAGCTCGACGTCCGCTGCGACGTCTCCGGTGGGACGTTCCGCCTTCCGGTTGATCCACGCCACCGCGATGCCGAGCTCGCGCGCCGGAACGACGTCGTGAAAGAAGCTCTGGGCCGCATGGAGCCATCGATCGCTGCCGATGCGCCGGAGCGCCTCGAGAAAATGACCGTGCGCCGGCTTGTATGACCCGACCTGCTGCGCCGTCACGACGATGTCGAAGGCGACCGGGAAGTGCCGGCGCGTCTCGCCGAGCAGGTCGTCGTCCACGTTCGAGAGGATGCCGAGACGGTGGCCGGCCGCGGCGAGGCGTTCGAGCGCCGGATTCGTGTCGGGAAAAGGCTTCCATCCCGGCAGCGAGTCGGGCAGAAAGCGCGTTCGCTCCCCCGTCAGCGGCCAGCCGAGCCTCTGAGCGACGCGCATCGCGGTCGCTGCGAGAACGTCGCGGTAGGCGCGGTACTCCGTCGCCTCGATCTCCGGCTCGAGCTCGTGGTACGCCGCGAGAATCCGCGCGCGGTCGAGAACGACGCCGTCCTCCGCGGCTTCCCGCACGAATGCCGACGCGATGCCGTCTTCCCAGTCGATCAGCGTCCCGTAGCAGTCGAAAGTGACGAGGTCGTAGCGGCGAGTCACGGGAGAGATCCGCGCGCCTGCGCCAGGTAGACGCCCGCCCAGACCTTCGGGTCGATGAGCGTTCCTTCCGCCTCCCGCTCGCTCGCCCAACGCATGAGATCGCGAAGAGGCACGACGTGCACGTGGATCTGCTCTTTCTCACGCGCTCCCTGCTCGCCCGCGAGACGAACGTCCCGCGCGAGATAAAAGTTCACGATCTCCGACGACATGCCGGCGGATCCGGGCCCGCGGCCGAGGAGCTCGAGCCCGGCCGCCTTCCAACCGGTCTCCTCGGAGAGCTCGCGCCGCGCGGCGCTCTCGCGGTCTTCGGGGCCCTCGTCGCCGACGAGTCCCGCCGGCAGACAGACGACCGCCGAGTCGACGGCCGGCCGAAGCTCTTCCACGAGGACGATTCGGGCGTCGCCCGTCACCGCGACCACCATGACCGATTCCTTCGCGGTGCGGTGCTCCACGTACTCCCACCCCCGCCGCCGACAGAAGAGAAGGTGCTGGCCTCGGAAGAGGACTTCGCTCGTCATGCCAACAGGTTACGCCCGTCGATCCCTCTCGAAACTGGCACGTGGATTGCGCCGTTTTGGAGCGGAGGACCGCATGAGCGCCCCGTCCCCGGAACACCGCGAGCAACCGAAAGAACACCCCCGCAGGCACGACCATCGAAAGCACGAGACGTTTCGCGGCAAGGTCGGTCACGCGGCGTTCCACTTCTCGAAGCACACCCTTCAGCTGCTCGGAATCCTCCTCGCGCTCGTCCTTCTCGTCATCATCGCCTCGTTCTTCGTCGACGAGCCGATGCGGCGCGCGATGGAAAAGGACATCAACCAGAAGCTCACCGGGTACACCGCGCACATTCAGGATCTCGACTTCAACATCTTCGGTTTCTCGGTGATCCTGCACAACGTCACGGTCAGCCAGGACGCGTATCCCACTCCCCCGGTCGCTCTCATTCCGCGATTGAAGGCGAGCGTCCAGTGGAGCGAGCTCCTCAAGCTGAAGCTCGTCTCGGACTTCGAGTTCGACCAGCCGCAGATCTACCTCAACCTGCCGCAGCTGCGGAAGGAGGCGAGCGATCCGGTCCCGGTCCACGAGAAGGGGTGGCAGGAAGCGGCCTACGCGATCTATCCGCTGAAGATCAACCTGTTCCAGGTGAATGACGGGTCTTTTACTTACCTCGACAAGGATCCCGATCGACCGTTGAAGGTGACGCACCTCTTCTTCCGCGCCAACAACATCCGGAACATTCGTTCCAGGGAACGCGTCTACCCCTCGCCGGTTCACGCGGAAGGAGTCGTATTCGGGACCGGCCGGGCTGAGTTCGACGGACACGCGAACTTCCTGGCCCAGCCGCACTTCGGCTTCAACACGCTGTTCACGCTGGATCAGGTCCCGCTCGACTACTTCCGGCCGATCCTGCAGCGCGCGAACATGTCGATCCGCGACGGATTCCTCTCGAGCCATGGACGCGTCGAGTACGCGCCGACGATCAAGGTGGCGCACGTGGAGGACGTCGTGATCGACCGCGTCCGGTTCGACTACATCCACTCCGCCCCGAGGGCGACCGAATCCGCCATGAAGGTGACCCGCGTGGTCGACAAGGCGAGCAACAAGCCGGGTCTCCTCGTGCGCCTCGACCAGTTCCACGTGAAGAACAGCAACCTCGGGATCGTCAATCAGGTGAAGAATCCGCCGTATCGGATCTTCGTTTCCGGCGCCAACCTCGACGTCACGAACCTCTCGAACCACTTCGAGCAGGGCCCCGCTCGGGCCACGCTCACCGGCCGGTTCGTGGGCTCCGGTGCGGTCAGTGCCCGCGCGAGCTATCGGCCCGAGAAGGCCGGTCCCGATCTCGATCTGGACGTCAAGATCGAGGGCACCCAGATGACGGCCTTGAACGACGTCTGGCGCGCCTACGCCAAGTTGGACGTCGTCGGGGGCGTCATGTCGGTGTACTCGCAGATCCGGATCAAGAACGGGTACATCACCGGCTACGTCAAGCCGATCTTCAAGGACCTGAATATCTACGACCCGAAGCAGGACGCGAAGAAGCCCTTCTTCAAAAAGCTCTACGAAGGCGTGGTCGAGGGGCTCGGGGATCTCCTCCGGAACAAGAAGAAGGACCAGGTCGCGACGGTCGCGCAGATCTCCGGCCCGGTCGGCAATCCCAACTCGAGTATCTGGCAGATCCTCGGGAAGATCATCGAGAACGCGTTCGTCAAGGCGATCCTCCCCGGCTTCGAGCAGGAGTTGAACTTCCTCCGCAAGAAGCGGTAGCGCGAATCCGATCGTCGGAGCGGGGCGTCTTTAGGGCGTCGTCGCGGCCGGAGGCGTCGTCGCGATCCCGGGCGCGGATGTCGGAGTGGGCGCGACCTCGATCGGGTTCACCTGGAGGTTGTTGTTGACCCCGGTAATGCCTTCGACGCTTCGCGCGGCCGCCTCTGCCCTCTGTTTCTCGTCCTCGCTTCGGACCGAGCCGGCGAGGGTCGCGACGCCGTTCGTCACGTTGACCTCGACGGCCGTTACGGTCGCGGCGCCGACGTCGGACGCAATCTTCGCTTTCACCTGGGCTTTGAGCGCGGCGTCCTTCGTCTGACGCTCGACGGTCTCGTTCGGCCGGCAGGCGACGACGAGCGCGGAGCAGAGGAAGAGCGCCATCAAGGCTTTGGAAATCGAACTTCTCTTGTTCATCTCGAAATTCCTCTCTTCCGGGGAGCGCGAGCAAGCGTTATGCCCGGACGCACGGGCTCGACGGTGCGCAAATTCATCCGCGGTTCATTCGACATCTGGTCGACTCCGGACGTCTGGAGTCGAAGCATCGGAAGCAACACGAGGAGGTATTCATGAAGAAGGCCCTGACGGTTTCCCTGTTCGTATTTCTCTGCGCGGCCGCCGCCGCCTACGCCCACGGTCGCAAGCCGCACGAAGGAAAGATCACAAATATCGACATGGATCAGAAGACGATCACCGTCGAGGGCGAGCACGGGCAGACCTGGACGATCAACTGGACCGACACGACGAAGGTCAAGGGCGCGAAGCTCTCCGATCTGAAGGTCGGGGACTCGATTCATTTCGACGTGACGGAGAAGGACGGAAAAATGTGGGCGACGGAGATCCGCCGCACACACACGGCCAAGATGTAGAGCGTCCTGGAACGAGTCGACGCCGCGGGAGGGCTCGTTCGAGCCCTCTTTTCTTTTTTGGTGTGCGCGGAACGCTACGGCCGCTGCCGCGGTCAATCCAGGAACTCGCGGGCAGCGCGATCCGGAAGTTGCGGCGACTCAAGGGCATCCGTCGGATACTGACTCAAGTTCCGAGTTTCCGGGTTCCAGGTCCCGGTGGTCCGCCGGGCTCAGCCGGACGGCGGAAATAACCTTTTTCGAGCCTCCGCGTATCCCTTGACGCCGTGATGCTGTTTCTCTAGCATGTGCTAGTTTTTTAGCAGGAGCGGGACGACGACGAATCAAAACCGGACCGGAGGCCCGTTGACGACGAAAGCGCTCACCAACCTTTCCCGGCGGGAGCGGCAGATCATGGATGCCGTTTACCGGCTGGGCCGAGCGACCGCGACCGACGTGCTCGGCCAGATCCCGGAACCCCCGAGCTACTCCGCGGTGCGAGCGATGCTCCGGGTCCTCGAGAACAAGGGTCACCTCCGGCACGTCCTCGAGGGCAAGAGCTACGTCTACACCCCGACGCTCGGTCGGTCCCGCGCGAGCCGGTCGGCGCTCCAGAACATGCTGAAGACCTTCTTCGAAGGCTCGACCGAGAAGGCCGTCGCCGCGCTGCTCGACATGTCGCGCGCCGACCTAACAGACGATGAGTTCGCGCGTCTCTCCCGATTGATCGATCAGGCCAGGCAGGAGGGCCGGTGAAATGACAGAGAACCTCGCGGTCGCCGCTCGTTTCGCTCTCGACCTCGTCTTCAAGGCGACGATCCTCCTCGGCATGACCGCGGCCGTGCTCTTCGCGCTCCGGCGCGCGTCGGCCGCCGTCCGGCAGATGGTCGCGACGCTCGGCCTCGCCGGCGTGCTCGTACTGCCGGCCGCTTCTCTCTTCGCGCCGCGATGGGAGATCCCGCTCATCCCGAGTCCGGTTCCCGCGATGCCGTCGGTCGACGCCGCGTTCGGGTCTCTGGAATTGCGCCAAACGCGGAACGAGCCGGAGGCCTCCGCGTTCCCGGCGGTTGCCGAACGGGAAGTCGGGGAAACAGGGCCCGCTCCATCGTTCGAAGAAAGCGCCGATGTTGACGTCTCCGGAGGAAAAGGCTTCGAGCCGGACGGGACCGCGCCGAAAACGTCCTCCTCTCCGACGTGGTGGATGTTCGGGACTCTCGCTCTCTGGTCGGTCGGGACCGTGCTCGCCTCGGCCCGTCTCGGTGTCGGCAGCGCGCGCGTCGCGCGCATCCGCCGGCGCGCGTCGGACGAGGTGGACGCGAATTGGGCCGTCCTGTCGACCGGGCTCGCCGCGAAGCTCGGTCTCGCGCGTTCCGTCCGGCTGCTCTTCAGCGCCGACGTCGTCGTTCCGGTCACCGCCGGCGTCCTTCGGCCCGTCGTCCTGCTCCCGGACGCAGCGCGCCGGTGGAACGACGAGCGGTGCCGCGTCGTCCTCCTCCACGAGCTCGCGCACGTCCGCCGGGGCGACTGGGTCGCCCTCATGATCGCGCAGGCCGCGTCGGCTCTCTACTGGTTCCACCCGCTCGCGTGGTCGACCCGCGTCCGCATGCAGAAGGACGCCGAGCGCGCGTGCGACGACCTCGTGCTCGCGGCGGGCACCCGCCCGTCGGCGTACGCGGCGCACCTTCTCTCGATCATCCGCTCGCTGCGGCTCTCTCATCAGCGGGCCCTGCCCGCGGTCGCGATGGCGCGCCGCTCGTACTGGGACGGCCGCATGCGCGCGATCCTCGATCCGGCGGTCGCCCGGCGCGTGGTCTCCGGACGCGAAGCGCGGGTCGCCGCGGCCGCGATCGTCACGGCGGTCGTCGCCCTGGCCGTCTTCGAGCCGTGGGCGCCGCAGCGCGCCGACGCGATGGCCTCCACTCGGACCTTTTCCGGAGCCGCTCTCGATTCCGCGGCCGACGAGGTCTCCTCGTCGTGTCCCGAGAAGAAGTCCACCGAATCGAAGCGGCCCGTCGCTCGCGAGAAAGAGGCCCCCAGGCAGGCCTCCCCCGCCGTCGTCCAGTCGTCCGTCTCGCCCGAAGCCGACTCCGTTTCGGCCGACGCCGCCCCCGGCGCCGAAGAGACGGCGTGGGCGGAACCCGTCCAGGCGGAGCAACCGGCGCCCTCGGCGGAGTCGCGGTTCGTCCAGGCGTCGCGCAGGCACCCGAAGAGCGGCGGCGACTGGTACTCCCTCGGCATGGAGCTCCACAACGAAGGGCGGTACGACGAGGCGATCGCGGCCTTCGGGCACGCGATCGAAGAGGGAACCCGCGTCGACGCGGCGACCTACAACATCGCGTGCGGGTACGCGCGAAAGGGGAACGCCGATCGCGCCGTCGAGTGGCTGAGGAAATCGCTGCAAGAAGGTTTCGAGCTGTCCTCGTACATCGACAAGGACGACGACCTCGACGCCGTGCGCTCCGATCCGCGCTTCGTCGAGCTTCGTAAGAACCTGCGCGCGGAGAAGATCGAGGCGAGCCGGCACCGCGCGGACCGCCTCGCCGACCGCTTCCGCGAGCTTCAGGCCTCGCGCGCGACGAAGGGCGGCGCCCTCTACAACATCGGAAAGGAGCTCCTCGAGGTCGGCCGGTACGACGTCGCCGCGCAGGCGTTCCAGGCGTCGGCAGCGCGCGGATACCGGGAAGGCGGCTCCCTCTACAACACCGCGTGCGCGCTCGCCCTGAAAGGCGACAAGACTCGGGCGCTCGACTACCTGCAGAAGTCCCTCGAGGCCGGGTTCGACGACGTCGGGCTCTTCCGCAAGGACGACGACCTCGACAACGTCCGCGGCGAGCCGCGCTACCGCGAGCTCCTGAAGATGGCGCAGGACCTCGAGCTCCACCGCTTCGAGTGGGGGAGCATGAAGTCCTGGACGCGTGCCGGACGGCGAAACGCGTGGCGCGAGAGCGAGCAGCATTTCGCGGACTACGTCCAGAGCCATCCCCAGAGCGGCCGCGCGTGGTCCAACCTCGGATACGCGCGGATCGAGGGGGATCGGCCCGAGGCCTCGGTCGAGCCTTTTCAGCGCGCGCTCGACCTGCGCTACCGCCCCGCGACCACCATGTACAACCTCGCCTGCGCCTACTCCCTCATGGACCGGAAGGATGAGGCGTTCGCGTGGCTGTCGAAGGCGCTCGACGCAGGGTTCGACGATTCGGGCACACTTCGCAGCGACGACGACCTCGACAACCTCCGCGGCGATCCGCGCTATCGGCAGGCCCTCGCCCGCGTGAAGGACCTCGACGACGACTAGACGAGCTTCGCCCGGCGGTTGAGGTCCTCGTCCGCCGCCGAGAGCGCGAGACTGGCGGGCAGCGGCGCGAGGTCAAATCCGAAGACGCGCCGCCGCAGCCCGGCGTAGTCGCGCGCGCAGTCGCGCCGCACCCGGGCGATCCCGCCCGCCATCGGGTGAACCCGGCGACTCGCCGCCAGGCGCGAGATCGCCGAGAGGCCCAAGACCGCGAAGAGGGCGCCGGACAGCCGGTAGTCGCGACGACCGCGAAGAAGCCGCACGAGCTTGCCGGCAACGTCCCGCGCCCCGTAGAACTCGCGATAGCAGCGGAAGAGCAGGCGCCGCAGGTCCTCTCCCGACAGGTTCGGATGCCTCCACGTCACGCACGTGCCGTCGTAGCGGTCGAGATTCCTCTCGGTGATCCAGCCGTCCCGCAGGAAGTCGTCGTACTGCTCGGTGCCGGGGATCGGAGTCAGGACGTAGAAGGACGCGACGTCGGGCGCGAGCTCGGAGAGCGTCGCGAGGTGCCGGAGGATCCCGCTCTCGGTGTCCCCGGGAAACCCGAGGATGTTCGAGAAGTGGATCGTGATCCCGTTCTCACGGCAGAGCGCGACGATCTTCGCGTACCGCGCCGGGTCGTTGTGAAACTTGTGCGCGCCGCGCAACGCCTCGGTGTCGAACGACTCGGCCCCGACGAAGATCTGGTGACATCCGGCGCGCGCCATGAGCTCGAGCAGGTCCTCCTGCCGATGGATCTGAGCGTCGCACTGCGCGAAGAACGGCAGCTCGATCCGCTCCGCGACCATCGCCTCGAGAAGCTCCTGCACGTCCGGGTACTTGTTGAAGTTGTCGGACGTGAACATCACGAACTTAACGCCGCCGCTCTTTGCCGCCCGCAGGCTCGCGAGCGTCGTCTCGACCGGCTGGCTGCGGACGCGATGTCCCGCGATCTTGATCACCGAGCAGAAATTGCAGGAGTACGGGCAGCCGCGCGCCGGGTAGATGCCGAGCATCGGCACCGCGTAGCGCGCGAGGTTGCGCTTCGTCGGAGGGATGAGCACGGGAGGGTCGAGCTGCCGCTCCCACCTCTCTCCCGCGCCGTACACCGGGGCGAGCTCGCCGGAGAGCGCGTCGTCGAGGATCGCCGGCCAGATCGTTTCCGCCTCGGAGAGCGCGAACGCGACGCCGCGCCCCTGGAGCATCGTCGTATCGCAGGTCATGGGATGGGGGCCGCCGATCACCGCCTGCGCCCCGCGGCTCCGCGCGTACGCCGCGAGGTCGAGCGCGCGGTGCAGTTGGTGGCTCTGGACGCCGACGAGCGCCACGAGGGTCCGCTCCCCCGGGCCGGGCTCGAAGCGGTCGAGGTATCCCCGGTCGGTTTCGACGTACTCGTCGATCGTCTCGACGTCGCACCGCCGGCCGGCGACGACGCCGGGAGTCATGCTCGCGAGATACGGCACCGTGGTATTCGGCATGAAACCGCGACGAAAGCGCTCGACGAAACCGTCGGCGGAGTACTTGCTGGGTTTGACGATGACGACGCGAAGAGAGGCCATGGGAAGGGTTTTTCGGAGCGGAGTGTAGCCGAGATGCTTCTAGCTCTCTCCTCGGTCCGGCGCAGCCGGAACAACCGCCAGGAGGGAGAGGAGAATGCGCCGGACCGCGACAGAGTTATCGTCCGAGCGATGCATCGGATCGAGCCCGCGCGCTTCAAGCCCGGCGTCACCGCCGACCGCCTGCCTGGACCGCGCGCATCCGACGCGGCCGGCGAGGAATCACCGCGGGCGATCCGCGGACGCGCGCTCGTCTTCTGGGACCCGAAGACGCCCGGAAAGAAGCGCGACGCGATCGACACCGACCAGATCACGCCCGCCGCCGACTGCGTCTCCGAGAGCCTCGACCGGCTCGACGAGCGCTGGAAAACCGGGGCGTTCCGTTACCTGATGCCGGACTTCCGCGAGCGCGTGCACCGCGGCGAGACGTTCCTGGTCGCCGGAGACCGCTTTGCGATCGGCTCGTCGCGCGAGATGAGCCCCGCCGGCCTGAAAGGCGTCGCCGAGGAGGCCGGGTTGGAGCTCGTCGTCGTCTGCGGCGCGAACATGGGCGACATCTTCCGGCGCAACGCGTTCAACCTCGGACTGCACGTGGTGCAGAGCCCCGAGGCGGTCGCGGATGCAGAGGACGGCGACGTCTTCTCGTTCGATCCGGACACGCGGCGGCTCACGAACGAGACGAAGGGCAGGAGCTACGACCCCGTGCCGCTCACTCCGAAAGAAGAGGAGATCCGACGGAGCGGCGGCATCTTCGCGGTCGGGCGGCGGGAGCTCCGGCGATCGGTGGAAACCCGAGCCGACCTCTCGTGGCCGGACCCCGAAACCGCGCGAACGATGACGACCACCGAACAGATCGCGTGGGCGCACCGCGTCGACAAGGACGCCCGCGTCGCGCCCGGCGCCACGCTGCGCGTCTACGCGGATCTGCTTCCGGCATCCGACGGGACGGCGCCCTTCGCGATCCACACCTTCAACCAGATCACCGGGGGTGACGCGATCTTTCCGCGGCAGGCGGCGATCGCCAACGATCACTTCGTCTTCACCGGCAAGGACGCGGACGAACGCCAGACCGCGATCGGGCGCGAGTTCGCGCGGCTGCACGGAATCGAGAAGCCGTACTACGCCACGCCGGGGGACGGCATCTTCCACTTCTACTTCCCCGAGCAGGGGCTCGTTCTCCCCGGGCAGTTCATCCCGGGGGCGGACTCGCACAGCCGCGCCTACGGCGCGTACGGAGCGGTGGGGTTCGGCGTCGGCTCCACCACGCTCGGTTTCGGATGGGCGACCGGCTATATCTACTTCACGCTCGCGAAGCAGCGCCGCGTCGTGTTTCGCGGAGCTCTGCGTCCGTGGGTGTCCGGAAAGGACATCGTGCTCGAGCTGCTGCGCCGGTGGGGCGCGAAGCAATCGGGCGGCATGTCCGTCGAGTTCGTCGACGCGCAGATGCAGCTCCCGATCGCCTACCGCAACACGATCGCCAACATGATGGCGGAGGGAGAGGCGTTGAACGGCATCTTCGCGCAGGACGAGCTCACCGACGTGTGGTACCGCGAAAAGGGAATGCCCCCCGAGACGCTGCCGTACCCGCGCGTCGGGCCGGGCGCCGACGCCGTCTACGAGATCGACGAGGAGCTGCGGCTCGATTCGGTCGAGCCGATGATCGCGAAGCCCTATTCGCCCGGAAACGCCTACCCGGCGGACGAGATCGCGCGGGAGCGGTTGCCGTTCGACAAGGCGCTCATCGGCTCCTGCACGAACGGCAGCTACGACGACCTGCTGTCCGCGGCGCTCGTCTTCCGCGCGGCGCGGGAGCAGGGCTTCCAAAAGGTCGCGAAGTCGCTCGCGGTCTTCCCCGGATCGGGGGGGGTTGGAAGGCAGATCGAGATGTCCGACCCGCGCCTGGGCGGCGAGTCGATCGCCGACGTGTTCCGCTCAGTGGGCGGGGCGATCCGCCAGTCGTGGTGCGGCCCGTGTTTCGGGCAGGGCCCGGACTCCCTGACGAAGGG
>DASYUL010000059.1:0-26295 GCA_036001245.1 Thermoanaerobaculia bacterium | reverse complement strand
CCGCCTCTCCGCGAGACGCTCGGAGATCTCGCAGCCGACCTCGAATCGCGCGGCCTGTCGCAGATGGGGCTCGCCGCGCGAAAGGACTGGGAGCTCGGCTGCAACTGGAAGGTCTACGTCGACAACTACCTCGAGGGTTACCACATCCCAATCGTCCATCCCGGGCTGATGAAGGAGATCGACTACGCGCGATACGAGACCCAGACGAGCGGCTGCTGGTCGCTCCAGCGGTCGCCGATCAAGGTCCGCGAGGACGCGAAGCTGCGCCGCGATCCGACCGAGTCCGAGAACGAAGCCCTGTACTACTGGGTGTATCCGAACCTGATGCTGAACGTCTATCCGGACAACTTCTCGACGAACCTGATCGTGCCCCTCTCGCCCCGCCGGACGCTCACGGTGTTCGAGTGGTTCTTCCGCGACCCCACCCGGAAGGAAGTCCAGGACACGGTGCGGCAGACCATCGAGTTCTCCGACGAGATCCAGCGCGAGGACGTTGCGATCTGCGAAGCGGTGCAAAAGGGCCTCGAGTCGAGGACATACGACGTCGGGCGCTTCTCGGTTCGTCGCGAGAGCGGCGTGCACCACTTCCACCGGCTTTACGCCGGAGCTCTCAGTTCTCAGCTCTCAGCTCTCAGCCAGAGAGTCTGATGCCCAAAGTCAGGCTTGCGGCGGTCTATGAGATCCCCGAGGGGGGCATGACCATGCGGGAACACGATGGCCGGACGGTCATGCTCGCGAAGCTCGACGGAAAGATCTACGCGATGAACGACACGTGCACGCACCGCGGCGCACCTCTCCACATGGGGGAGCTTGGCGCTGCCGGGAGCCCGTACCTCCTGACCTGTCCGTGGCACGCGGCGCACTTCGACATCTCGACCGGGAAGGTCTACCAGGACACTCCGTGGGCGACGGATACCGAGACGTATCCGGTCGAGGTTTCCGGCGAGGACGTGCTGGTCGAGCTTTCGTAGACCGCCCCGGTTCCGTCTGGCATCCGACTTGCGTTTGCCCCTCCCGCACACCCGTGCGCTCATTGCACGGAGAGGAGGGGTCATGTACGGAATTCCCAGGTTCCGAGGCGCGGCCGTCGCCGCGGTCGCTTTCGTGATGGCGGCCGGAGCCGCACCGGCCCAGACGCAGGTCAAATCCGGATTCAACCTGTTCTCTCCCGAACAGGACATCGAGATCGGGAGGCAGTCTGCCGCCGAGGCGGAGCGCCAGCTTCCCATGTTGAGAGACCCCCGGATCGAGGGGTACGTCGAGCAGGTCGGGCGGCGGCTCGCCGGGAGCGCGCCTGGTCCGAAGTTTCCCTACACGTTCCACGTCGTCAACGCCTCCGACATGAACGCCTTCGCGCTTCCGGGCGGTCCGGTTTACGTGACCCGCGGGATGATCGACGCGGCTCGCAACGAAGGGGAGCTCGCAAGCGTCATCGCGCACGAGATCGCGCACGTCGCGCTCCGGCACGGAACGAACCAGGTTTCCAAGGCCTATCTCGCGAAGGCCGGCATCGGCATCCTCGGCGGCGTCCTCGGCGGCGGCGGCGCGGGCGGGACGGGTCAGATTCTTCAGGCAGTCGGCGGTCTCGGACTGAACGCGCTCTTTCTGAAATTCAGCCGTACGGCGGAGACCCAGGCCGACATTGTCGGCACTCAGGTCATGGCGCGAGCCGGTTACGACCCTCTCGCGATGGCTTCCATGTTCCAGCTCCTCAAGGCGCAGGCGGGCCGCGACCCGGGCAGGGTCGCGCAGTTCTTCAGCGATCACCCTTCGCCCGCGAACCGCGAAGTGATCGTCCGGCAGGAGGCGCAGAAGCTCGGCGTACGCGGCGGGAGGCTCGAGGTCGTCGGAGGTTTCGACAGCGTCAAGTCCGAGCTGCGCCGTCTGGGTCCGGCCCCGACGATGGCCCAGATCTCTCGAGGCGTGGCGTCGGGATCCACCTCCTCCGGATCGTCGGGCTCGACCGGGGCGCCGGCGTCCAGGGGCACGGTCGCGCAGCCTTCCACGCGGATGCGGACGTTCCGCCACCGTTCCGGCTTCTTCGAGATCCAGTACCCCGAGAACTGGCGCGTGGCGGAGTCGAGCGGCTACGGCGCGACGTTGCTCCCGGAGGGAGGCGCCGTCCGCACGTCGAACGGCCAGGACGTTCTCGTTTACGGCGTCGTGATCAACCACTACGAGCCCTTCGCGGGCTCTCCGGGAGACGTGTTCGGGCGGCCGGTCCAGGGACAGGGCACCCTCGAGCAGGCGATGAACGACCTCGTGAACCAGCTCATCCAGGCGAACCCGCACCTGCGGGTCGTGCCCAACTCGACCCGCCGTCAGACGATCGACAACGCGCGGGCGCTCTCGGTCGTGTTGGCCGGACGGTCACCGGTCACGGGACAGGAGGAACGCGTGACCGTGTTCACGCGGGAGCTGCCGGACGGGCACGTCATCTACGCGCTCTTCATCGCGCCGGCGCGCGATTACTCGGCGCTCGCGAGCACCTTCCAGAAGATGATCTCGACCCTGCGCGTCAACGACGAGTCGTACCACAGCGAGCACGCAGCACAGTAGCGTGAGGGGTCAGAACGGGGGTCAGGCAGGCCCTTTCGGCCTTATTGGAAACCCCTGCCTGACCCCAATCAGTACTTCAGCCGGACCACCGTGGGCGGCCCGGTCGCTTTCTGCACGACGACGAACAGGTCGTCGAACTGCTTGTCCCCGATCTCGACCTTCTCCGCGTGGCCGAGCGCCGCGAGAAGGTCCGGAACGGTGTTCTGGTGGCCGACGACGAGGACGACTCCCGAGGGGTCCTCCTTTTTCAGCCGATCGAGAAGAAGCCGGGGCGCGAGCTTTCCGGCAGCGTCTCTGGGCGAATAGGTGCGGACCTCGAGCTTGAGCGCCTTCGCGAGCGGTTCGGCGGTCTGCCGCGCGCGGTCCGTCTCGGTCGCGTAGATCGCGGTGACGCCGGCGCCCGCAAGCATCTGCGCCAGGCGCGCCGCCCGCGTCCGCCCGGCTTCCGAAAGCGGAACGCCGGGCTCGTTGGCATCGAGGGCCTTTTCCGCGTGACGGACGAGGATGATCACGCGCTGGGCGTTCGCGATGTTCGCGACGGCGATCAGGATCGCTGTGACAACAAGGCGCTTCATTGGTTCAAGGTTCGAAGGTCAAGGTTCAAACGTCAAGGTAGCACGATGCGTGCGATAGATTCCGCGCGGATGTCCGGAGGCTCGAATGAGAAAAACGCGAATCATTCTTCTCGCATCCGTCGCGGGTGCGCTCTTCTTTTCCGCGCTTTCCCCGGCCGCCGTGCCTAAGAAGGCAGCGGCGCCCGCCCGCGGGAAGGCGCCGACCGCCGCGGAAGCGAAGGCGTTCGTCGACGAGGCCGAAGCGAGGCTCCTCGCGCTCGCCGTCGATGCGAGCCGCAACGCCTGGGTCCAGAACACGTACATCACGCACGACACCGAGATCCTCGCCGCCAAGGCCAACGAGCGCCTGATCTCCGCAGGCGTCGATTTCGCGAAGAAAGCGCCGCGCTATGACCGGCTTCAGCTTCCCGAGGAAACCGCGCGGAAGCTGAAGCTGTTGAAGCTCGGGCTCACGCTCGCCGCGCCGTCGGATCCGAAGGAGAGCGAAGAGGTCACGCGCATCGGGGCGGCCATGGAGAGCGAGTACGGGAAGGGCAAGTACTGTCCCCAGAAGGACAAGTGTCTCGACCTCGAGGACATCACGAAGATCATGGCGGAGAGTCGGGACCCGGCGCTGCTCCTCGACGTCTGGCGCGGCTGGCACACGATCGCGATCCCGATGAGGCCGCAGTTCCAGCGGTTCGTCGAGCTCGCGAACAAGGGTGCGCGCGAGCTCGGCTTCGAGGACAGCGGCGCGATGTGGCGGTCGAAGTACGACATGCCGCCCGATGCGTTCGCGAAGGAGGTCGACCGACTCTGGGAGCAGCTGAAGCCGCTCTACCTCTCCCTCCACGCTTACGTCCGCTGGAAGCTGCGCGAGAAATACGGCGACATCGTGCCCGCGAACGGGCCGATTCCCGCGCACCTGCTGGGCAACATGTGGGCGCAGGACTGGTCGAACGTTTACGATCTGGTGGCGCCGAAAGATGCCGATCCGGGCTACGACCTGACGAAGATTCTCAAGGCGAAAAATCTCGACGCGAAGGAAATGGTCCGCTACGGCGAGCGCTTCTTCGGGTCCCTCGGGTTCGCGCCGCTTCCGGAGACGTTCTGGGATCGCTCGCTTTTCACGAAGCCCCGCGACCGGGACGTCGTCTGTCACGCGAGCGCATGGGACGTGGACAACGAAAACGACCTTCGCTTGAAGATGTGCATCCAGCCGACGGCGGAAGACTTCTCGACGATCCACCACGAGCTCGGGCACAACTTCTACCAGCGCGCCTACAACACGAAGCCCGGTCTCTTCCGAGACAGCGCGAACGACGGCTTCCACGAGGCGGTCGGCGACACGATCGCTCTCTCGATTACGCCCGAATACCTCGTGAAGATCGGGTTCCTGGACAAAGCTCCGGATCCCTCGAAGGATATCGGGCTGCTCTTGAACAGAGCGCTCGAGAAGCTGGCTTTTCTTCCCTTCGGCCTCGTCGTCGACCAGTGGCGCTGGAAGGTCTTCGAAGGCTCGATCACTCCGGCGAACTACAACGCAGGGTGGTGGGACCTGCGCACGCGGTACCAGGGGGTCGCGCCGTCGGTGGCGCGGACCGAAAAGGATTTCGATCCGGGCGCGAAGTACCACGTTCCGGCGAACGTCCCCTACACGCGCTATTTCCTGGCGGCGGTTCTCCAGTTCCAGTTCCACCGAGCGCTCTCGAAGGCGGCGGGCTGCACGGGTCCGCTCAACCGTTGCTCGATCTACGGGAGCAAAGAAGCGGGGAAGAGGCTCGACACGATGCTCCAGATGGGACTCTCGCGGCCTTGGCCGGACGCGCTCGAGGCGTTGAGCGGCCAGCGCGAGATGGACGCCACCGCGATCCGCGACTACTTCGCCCCGCTACAGAAGTGGTTGGACGAGCAGAACAAGGGGAAGCCGGTTGGGTGGTGACCGGGGGTCAGGCGCGGCTTTTTGGCCTTATTGGACGAATAACACCAAAAGGCCGCGCCTGACCCCACGCTCTCACCACGTCGTCAAACCGAGCTCCTTGCGGTAGTGCGCGTCGGCGTTGCCGTGGCGGCGCCAGTAGTCGAGATAGAGACTTCCGGTCGCGACGGCCTTCGTCGTCAGCAGGGGACTCCCGTCGAAGGCGCCGGGCTGGGTCTCTTCCCACGAGACGATCTTGTAGGGAAACGCTCTCTCGAAGCGGATGACGAGCTTGCGCGGGATCGCGGCGTAGTCGAGCGTGTAGACGTTTTCGGCGCCTTCGGCGGCGAGCGTCGCACGCGCCTTTTCCGGCCGCACCTCCTTGTGCCAGAGCCGCGCGTACTGGAGTCCGGGCACGACCGTGACGTCGCCGCTCGGCAGCGTCTCGGGCGCGAGCCGGATCCGCGTCCAAAGCTCGTCTTCGAGCCACGCGGGCGCGAAGTCGAACGCGCGATCGCCCTCGTCCTCGAAGTAGGACCGCAGCTGCCCCGCGTATCGCCCGTTGCGCAGGTTCAACTGCGTGAACGTCTGCCCGCACCACTCCTGGCTCTCGGATGCGACCTTCAACGTGCGCGAGCGCGCGAAGTCGACCGGCGTGAAGGTCGACGTCATCAGCGAGTAGGGGTAGATCCCGGTGAAGAACTTCCGGACGAAGTTCAGCTTCAGGACCGAGACGCCTTTCGAGGGGTCGCCGCGCTCGAGCTTGACCTGCCGATCGGGGAGGAAAGGCTCCGTCACGAAGATCAAGACCGCTTCGCCGGGGTGCATCTCGCCGTACCGCGCCTGATCGAGCTTGTACCGGGTGAGCTCGGCCTTTCCCTGATACCAGTACTGCCCGAAGCGGGCGGATTCTAAGGAGCCGGTCGGCGGTTGTTCCGCCCTCACCCCTTCCCTCCGGCCGCCCGCTTCGCGGGAACGGCGACCTTCGGTCGCGGCCGGGACATCCTGTAGACGAGGGGAGACCCCTCGCGCTCCCCCGCGGGGGGAGAGGGGGAAGAGCGCAAACAGCAGCGCCAGAACGATTGGGTACATCGAGGGCCTCCCGCTCCTTAAATACCCCGTTTGCGGTCCGGATTCCTCAAACGGTTTCCCCCTCGGCCGCGTCCAAACGGCTGAAAGGGAGGAGCCGGTGTAGCAGTCCGGCCCGAGTGCAGACGATCTGCTTAACTTCGCGGAAAAGGAGGTCTGCCTGGGCCAAACCGACACCCCGACGCCTCCCGAAGGGATTGCGGACGAGCTCCTCGAGGACTGCCGGGCGGGCGACCTCGCGGCTTTCGAGAAGCTCTATGAAAGGGAAGCGCCTCGGATGAAGTCGGTCGCGCTCAATCTGCTGGGCAACGTCGGGGACGCGGAGGACGCGGTCCAGGAGGCGTTTCTCAAGATCTATCGGGGCGCAAAGACCTTCCGCGGCAGCGCGTCGTTTTCGACGTGGATCTATCGCGTCACCGTCAACACCTGCTACGACGCGCTGCGCCGGCGGAAAAGCCGTCCGGCCGGAACGTCTCTCGAAGCGCACGACGGACGCGAAATTTTCCCCGCCTCGCCCGGGTCCGACCATCCGCTGCGCCTCGCGCTCGAAAAATCCGTGGCACGGCTCGGCCCGAAACACCGCGCCGTCTTTCTGCTCTTCGCGGTGGAGGGGTTCACGCACGGCGAGATCGCGCGAATTCTCGGGATCCCCGAGGGGACCTCGAAGACCTTTCTCTTCGACGCGAAGAAGAAGCTTCAGCGGTGGCTCGGGGCGCGCCCGGCGGCCGGCGCGAGGACGGCCTCGCTATGACCGCGGACTGCCGCCGCCTCGATGCGGCTCTCGGAAGCGGCGACAACGCCGCGCTCGAGTCCGCGCGCCGCCACGCGAAGGATTGCCTCCGCTGCGCCGAGCGGCTGCGCGCCTTCGAAGAGATCTCCGCCGCCGCCCCGTCACTGAAGAAGACCTGGGAGAGTCCCGAGCTCTGGCCGAAGATCCGCGAGTCGCTCGTCCGGGAGTCTTTCGCTGCCGCCGTCACGCGGGCGGCCGAGCGCTCTCCCCGCACGGCTCCGACGTGGCCCGCCTGGATCCCGGTTGCCGTGATCGTGACGCTGTTCGTTGTGTCCTTCGTCGGGCTCCAGGTGTTCCGGCCGAGCCTGGGAGACCGGCAGATCTTCGGCGTCCGCTCGTTTCCGAAGGCCCCGCTGATGACCGATGCAGTGCTCTCCGACGTCGAGAAGAGCGAGCGCGAGTACGTTCGCTCGATCGAGAACCTCGCGCGCGTCGCGCAACCCCGTCTCGCCGCGGCAGAGACGCCGCTCCTCCTCTCTTACCGGGAAAAACTTCTCCTGCTCGATAGCGCGATCGCCGAGCTGAACGGCCAGATCGAGCTCAACCGTTACAACACGCACCTCCGCCGGCAGCTCCTCGGCGTCTACGCCGAAAAACAGCAGACCCTGCGAGAGGTCATGAAAGGGGCCGCCTCATGAGAAAAGACGGAACACGGGACACGGAACGCGGGACACGATCGGGAGGCGCCGCTGTCGTTGCGTTGCTCACGCTGCTGGCGGCGCCTCTTCTCGCCGATTCGCCCGACCGCGACGAGTTCAAGAGAACCTTCGAGAAGACGGTCTCCCTGCGGTCCGGGCAGAGGCTGAAGATCGAACACTCGAACGGGCGCGTGCAGATTCGCACTCATCGGGAGCCGCAGGTCGCGATCTCCGCGGTCATCCGGGTTTCCTCGTCCGATCGCGACGACGCCCGCCGCTTTGCCGAGGAGATCCAGATCCAGGTCGAGGAGACGCCCGGCGGCGTCAACGTGACCACGAAATACCCGGAGCGCGAGTGGCGGATCTCGGGAAAGCGCTTTCGGATCTCCGGATCCTTCGAGTCGTATTCCGTGGACTACGACATCGTCATGCCCGAGACGGCGCCCCTCGAGGTTCGCAACAAGTTCGGCAACGTCGACGTGCAGGGGCTGAAAGCCACCTCCGACGTGAAGAACTCGAACGGCGACATCCAGTTTCGCGACGGGAAGGGCGCGCAGCGGCTCGAGAACTCGTTCGGTAAGGTCGAGCTCATCGGCAACCAGGGCAATGCAACGATCGTCAACAGCAATGGAAACGTGACGGTCGCCGACGTCAAGGGACAGCTCGATCTCTCCAACCGGTTCGGCTCCGTCAGCGCCACGCGCGTCGGCGCCCGCAGCCGGGTCAACAACAGCAACGGCAACGTCGAGCTCACGGATCTCGACGGTCCGGCGGACGTGACGTCGTCGTTCGGATCGGTGACCGTGAAGAACGTCGACGGCGACCTCGCGGCCAAGGCGAGCAACGGTTCCTTGAGCGCATTCAACGTCCAGGGAAACGCCCAGCTCGAAGGCTCGTTCGGAGCGATCCGCTTCTCCGACGTGAAAAAGCGCGTCACGTGCACGGGTTCGAACGCAAAGGTGACCGGCGTGCGCGCCGGCGAGACCGTGTCGATCCGGACGACGTTCGGCGCCGTGGACGTCCTCGACGTCGCCGGCGTCGACATCGAAAACTCGAACGGGAAGATCGTCGTGCGCGGCGTCCGCGGCGGCGCGATGCTCACGACGAGCTTCGGCGCCATCGAGGCATACGACGTGCGCGGGAACGTCACTGCGGTGAACTCGAACGCCGCCGTCACGCTGAACGACATCGGCGGCGCGGTCGACGTGCGCACGGGCTTCGGCAAGGTGTCGCTCACCGACATCCACGGGGGCGCGAAGGTCACGTCGGAGAATGCGGGGGTCCTACTGTCCGATATCGGCGGGCCGGCCTCGGTCAAAACGAGCTTCGGGGCGCTCGACGCCGCGAGGGTGCGGGGCCGCCTGACCGCGGAGAACTCGAACGGCGCGATCCGGGCGTCCGACATCCAGGGATCGGTCGACGCGAGGACGTCTTTCGGACCCGTCACGGTGAACGGCGTGCGGGAGAGCGTCGACGTCGTCAATCAGAACGGTACGGTCGAGGTGACCGGTCTGCCAGCCGGGTGCACGCGGCTGACGATCAAGACCTCCTTCGCCCCGGTCCGGGTCTATCTGCCCGAGGGCGGCGGCTATACCGTCTCCGCGCGGACTTCGTTCGGCAGGATCAACACGGAGATTCCGGTGGGCGTGTCGGGTTCGGTCGGCGGCGAGTCGCTCTCCGGAAAGATCGGCGACGGGAAATGCGAGCTGACCGTAACCAACAGCAACGGCAACATCGATCTGCTGCGGGGGACGGCGAAAAGATGAGTCCGTTCGCTCCGCTCAGCGGGCATAGGGCGTGTACTTGGGCTCCTGAGCGAGTGGTGAAAAAGGGGACAGACCCCTTTTAGGACGGCTGGTCGGCGATCCGCGCGGTGAACGAGGTGCGGCCGCTTCGCTCCTCGGAATGACAGGACCCCCGTACAATCGCCGGTCTATGTCCACCGATCCCACCCCCGAGCCCGTTGTCCCCCACGCCGGCGGCGAGGAGGAGCTGGTCCAGCTCGATCCGGACCATCCCGGCTTCCGCGATCCCGTCTACCGTCAGCGCCGCAACCAGATCGCGCGCCTGGCGCTCGAATACCGGCCCGGCGAGCCGCCGCCGGTCGTGGACTACACCGACGCCGAGCACGGCGTCTGGCGCGCCGTGTGGGAGCACCTCGCGCCGCTGCACGGAACGAACGCGGTCTCCGAGTGGCGGGAGGGCGCGTCGGAGCTCGACCTCGACCAGCGGTTCATCCCGCAGCTCGTCGAGGTGAACGAGGAAATGAAGAGAAGTCCCGGCATCGAGATGCTGCCGGTCGCGGGGCTGATCTCCGCGCGCGGGTTTCTCTGCTCCCTGGGACGCGGAGTCTTCCTCTCGACGCAGTACATCCGCCACCACTCGATGCCGCTCTACACGCCGGAGCCGGACGTCGTCCATGAGCTCATCGGACACGCGACGAGCTTCTTTCGGCCCGAGATCGTGCGGCTGACGAGGCTCTTCGGGGAGGCCGCGCTCCACGCGGACGAGAAGACGTTGAAAGAGCTCGAACGCGTGTACTGGTACACGCTGGAGTTCGGCGTCGCGCGCGAAAGCGGCGACGTCAAGGCGTACGGCGCGGGACTGCTGTCGTCGTTCGGAGAGCTCGGACGCTTCGAGTCGCAGGCGCAGCTGAAGCCGTTCGACCTATCCGAGATCGCGCGGACGGACTACGACCCCACGAATTATCAGAAGGCGCTCTTCGTCGCGCCGAGCTTCTCGGAGATGGAGAAGCGCGTCGGCGGGTGGCTGGAGGATGTCCTCGCGAGGCAAGGGGGATAATCGGCTCAAAGAGCCGATGACAAACCCAGGGCTTCGCGGCACCTTCGTGCCCGGCCTGTTCCTGCTGTGTTCCGGGCTCGCCTCCGCGGCGACGTTGACTGTGACGAGTACGAACGACTCCGGCGCGGGTTCTCTGCGGAGTGCGTGACCGTCGCGAACGCGAACCCCGGCGCGGACACGATCGCCTTCAACATCCCCGGACCGGGCGTTCACACGATCGCGCCGATCACGCCGCTCCCGCCTCTGACCGACGTCGCGGGCGTGACCATCGACGGCTACACGCAGCCCGGCGCGCATCCGAACACGCTCGCCGTCGGCAACGACGCGACGCTGCGGATCGAGCTGAGCGGCGCCCTCGCCGGCGAACAGGTGGCCGGCCTCGACGTCCGATCGCCGGCGACGATCCGGGGCCTGGTGATCAATCGATTCGATCGCGTCGGCATCTCGATCCGGAGCTCCGAGGTCACGGTCGTCGGTTGCTTCGTGGGGACCGATCCGACCGGATCGGCGGCCCTCCCGAATCGCTACGGTATTTCCGCTTTTCCGGAAGACCCGAAGGTCGTGTTGCCCCTGGTGGGCATCGTGATCGGAGGTCGGAGCGCGGAGGACCGCAACCTCGTCTCCGGCAACGTCTTCGACGGGGTCAGCGTTTTTGCCTCCTCCGGCACCGAGTTTCTCGGGAACTACATCGGGACAAACGCCGCCGGAGATGCCGCGCTGCCCAACGGAGGTGCGGGGATCGTCGTCAACTCGAGCGAGAAGGCACGGGTCGGTGGAGGCGAAGCCGCCGCGCGAAACGTCCTCTCCGGCAACCTTGGCGCGGGCGTCCTCTTTTCCGTCGCCGGGCAAAGCTCGGTGGAAGGAAATCTCATCGGGACCAGCGCCACGGGAAAAACACTCTTGCCGAACTCGCCCGGAGTCTGGGCCTTCGGCTCGCAGCAAATCGTGATCGGCGGCGCGACGCCGGACCTCGGGAACGTCATCGCCGGAAATCGTATCCACGGCGTGCGACTTTCCGGTTTTTCGACGATGAACAACTCCATCCTCGGAAATTCCATTCGCGACAACGGAAGCTTGGGAATCGACCTCGGATCGGATGGCGTATCACCGAACGACGCAGGGGACGGCGACGGCGGTCCCAATTTCCTCCAGAACTTCCCCGTTTTGAGTTCGGCGAACGTCAAAAGCGGGCAGACGACGATCTCCGGCACGCTGAACAGAAGTCCGAAGGCGTCCTTCCGAGTCGAGTTCTTCTCGAGCGACGCGTGCGACCCATCGGGGTTCGGTGAGGGAGCGAACTTCCTGGGGTCCGCGAACGTGACGATCGACATGTCGGGGAACGCGAGCTTCGCAGTGACCTTATCCGTCGAGTCGAGCGCCGGTCAGGTCGTCACGGCCACTGCGACCGATCCGAACGGCAATACGTCGGAGTTCTCGGCGTGCCAGTCCATAGCCGTGGGTCAGCAGTTCTTCACCGTGGCACCGTGTCGCGTCGTCGACACGCGAAACGCCGTCGGACCTCTCGGTGGTCCCGCGCTCGCCGGGCACTCAGACCGGACCTTTGCACTTGCCGGGACCTGCGGAATCCCTTCCTCGGCAATGAGCGTGGCCGCGAACCTCACCGTAACCCAGGCCGTCGCGCCGGGGCACCTGACCACGCATCGTGCGGGCACCGGTACTCCCCTCGCGAGCACCATCAACTTCTCCGCCGGGCAGACTCGCGCGAACAACGCGATCCCGGGCCTTTCGATGGATGGAACCGGGTCGGTGACCGTCGAGAACGCCGCCGCGGGGCCCGTGCACTTCATCCTGGACGTGAGCGGCTACTTCGAGTGACGGCGGGCAAAAACGGTTCGGGAGCGTAGAATCCTTTCAATGAAGCGTGAGCTGAACGTCCTCGTCGAACGTGACCGCGATGGTCTTTATGTTGCCTCCGTCCCTGAACTGAAGGGATGCCACACGCAGGCCCGGTCCCTCGACGAGCTCATGGAACGGATACGGGAAGCCGCAGAGCTCTGCCTCGACGTGCAGGGCGAAGAGATCGACGAGCTCGAGTTCGTCGGCCTCCAGAGACTGACGATCGCGAAGTGACCTCGCTGCCGAGCGTCACCGGCAAACAGCTCATCGCGGCGCTCGGCAGAATCGGCTTCGAAGTCAAACGAATTCGCGGTAGTCACCACTTCCTGAGACACGCTGACGGGCGGGCGACCGTCGTTCCTGCGCACGCTGGCGAAACGATCGGCCGAGGCCTCCTCTCCCGGATTCTGCGCGACTGTGACCTGAGTCGGGACCAGCTGCAGAAGGTTCTCTAGACCGAATCCCCCCGGAGCCCCTGCCGGCGGATTCCGGTCCGGCCGTGGTCCCGTCGGCCGACGACGGGACGTCCGGAACGGTCGGTCCGGTCCGGACTTCCGGCCTCCACACCCAAAAGAATCCGCCGGCACGCGGCTCGTCTCGAATCACTGCAGAAGTCTCTGAAAAGCCCGCATGTCCTTCGACGTCTCGAAGAGAAGCTCGCCGGTCGCCACCGACACCACGGTGAAGCGCGGAGCCGGTCCGGGCGTGTCGTTCCACGCCGAGATCGACAGGCCCAGGCGCGCTCCGTCGGCCGAATACCCGGAGATCGAGCCGACGACGTGGGCGAGCGAGCGGTCGCGCAGCGGGCGCCCGTCCGAGAGAAACGCGATCTCGCGCGCGGGCTCGTCCTTCGTCAGGGACGCGACCACGGGCATCAACGTGCTCGGCCCGACGACCTCGATCCAGGCCGCGGACTTGCCATCCGGCGACACGCGCAGCGATCCGGGCACTGGCAGGACGGGAATCGCGGCGGACCGGCGCGGAAGCTCCTCGGTCGAGCCGACGGACGTCCGGGACGTCAGCGTGAGCGCTCCGAGCTTCCCTTCGATCCGGACGATCCGCTCGACCGGTCCCACGCGAACGCGCGCTTCCTGTGGGTACGAACGGGTGCCGTCTCCGCGCATCGCGTGCAGGATCGCGGATCGGGAGATCAGCTTGCGCCCGTGCGTCTTGTTCGGCAGGAGCGCCGCGAGGCGTCCTCCCGCCGGACCGATGCGGGTCTCGAGCGTGGCGATCTGATCGAGCTTCTCCGCGGCGAGGAGGTAGCGGCCCAGGACGAGCGACGCGGTTCCCAGTCGTTCGGCGGCGGAGACGAGGGCCGACGGATCGGACGCGGATTCGACGACCTGCAGCCAGGCCGCCGTCTCCTGCCACAGTCCCGCGAGCGTGAGACTCGTCATCGGATACCTCGCGCGCAGAAGACCGGCGGTCGCGCGGTCGCGCAGGCCGCTCAAGTCGCCGGAGGACTGACCCTTCGTCAGCTCGAGGACGCGCTCGAACGCGTCGCCCCGATAGAAGTGGCGGAACGCGCCGCCGGGAAGGTCGGGCCGCGTCGTGATCGCGAGCCCGGCGGGGTAGCCCGAGACGCCTTCGACGGTCGCCAGCGCCTCCGCGGTCTCCCCGAGCAGCAGCTCGACCGCCGGGTCGGGCGTCCCGGCCTCTTTGAGACGCTCGGTCGCCCGAACGAGAAACGCCGCGGCGAGACGGCGGTACGTCTCCGTGCGCGCGAGGGTCCGGCCGACCGTGACGAGGTCCCGCGTCCCTTCCGCGCCTTCGGGGAACACCGCCGTGACCTCGCGCGCGACGTATCCGGCTGCGGCGTCTCCGGACCGCGGCGGAGTGGGAACCTCGACTTGCAGGTAGCGTTCGCCGACGGCGACGAGCTTCAGCCGGGTTCCCGCCGGCAGAACTCCAACGGCGCGGGCGTTTGCCTTCGGCTTCTCGCGCAGCACGGCTTCGCGGGGCATCACGAAGAGATCGGCGCCGGGACATTCCTCGGCGGGCGTTTGCCCTGCCGCGGCGGACGGCACCCCGAGAGTCAAGACACTGATCAGCAGAAATCCGGTGACGGGAATCCATCCACAGGTCTTCATCGACGTCCTCGCTTTCCTCAGTTCGTCCGTGGGTTCTTGTTCGCTGTTTGACGATTCGCGGCCGTGCGCGTCCGGGATTCCACAGGCTGCCCTTCGCCCCGCACGGCCCGTCTCACGACCTCGTCGGTGAACGCTTCGCCCCCGACCGTGGGGGTCAGGATCACCTGCACCTTGTCGGAGAGCCGGTCCGCGAAGGTCTTCGGGATCAGCAGCGGGTTCGCGGAGACGAGCTCCGCCTCGCGCTCCAGGTTCTCGAACTGCGCGAGCGTCGTCGTGCGGATCGAGTACGCCTCCGCGTCGGCGATCGTCTTGCGCCGGTCCGCCTCGGCCCCCGCCTGGATCTTCGTGACCGTTGCTTCCGCCTGCGCGCGCTGCACCCGGGTCTCCTTCTCGGCCTCCGCCTCGAGGCGCTTCTGCCGGATCTCCTTCTCTTTCTGTTCGAGGATGAACTTCATGGCGTCCGCTTCCGCGCGGGCGCCGATCAGGCGCTGCGCCGCGATCCCCTCCGCCTCCTTGATCTGCCGTGCCTTGACGGCCTCCGCCTCGAGACGAATGCGCTCGACCTCCTTGGCCTTGAGCTTCAACGTCACGTCCATGCGCTCGGTGTTCTGGACTTCGTCGACCATCGCGACACGGCCGCGTTCGTACTCGGCGGGGAGGACGACCTCGCCGATCAGGACTTCCTTCAGCAGGATTCCACTCTCCGAAAGGCGCTCGCGGGCCTGCCGCGCGGCGACGACGGCAAGCTCCTCCCGCTTCTCCGCGACGACCTGTCCGACTGCGTAGCGCGGCGCCGTCGCGCGGAACGCGGCGGCGATCACGGGCGCGACGAGCTCGCGCTCCGGGTCGGGGGGAAGGGCGGCCCACTTCGAGAGCAGCCGGGCGCGATCGATCGCCCATCGCGCCTGGACGCCGACCTGCGCGACGACGCCGTCCTTCGTCGAGACGTTGAAGTTTCCCTCCGGACCGGAGAGAAGGCGGTCGGAGATCCGCACCGCGTGGATCTGGTAGAGCGCCCCGGGGCGGAAGTGCGTGCCGGGCGGGAGTACGTCGAGGCCGCCCGTGAACCGGTTGACCGATACGCCGACGGAGCCCGGCGGGACGGGCTGGAGACTGCGCTCGCCGAACCGGTAGAGGAGAAGGAGGGCGAGCGCGATCGCGAGAGGGATGAGCGTCCGGCGGAATGGGAACTTCGACGGCGGAAAGCGGCGGCGCTTGAACCTGGCAGCGAGGCGGCGGAAGAAGCCGCCCTCCGATCCGCCCGGAGCCCCTTCGACCGACTTCGGCGTTTGGGGCAGTTCCTGGATTCCCATTCGGTCCTCCACTCGTTCCGCGCGCCTCGATTGGCGCGCTGGAGATCAAGGGACTTCACCGACCGTGCCCGCGAAAATGCCCGGAAATCGACTTGGGTCGGTGCTCTTCCAATCCATTTTGGAGATTTCTAATGAGTTTCGGAGAATCTGTGGCGGCGAGAGATAATCGGGTGGTGACTCCCGATCCCGAGGTGCGGCAGTCGGCGGCGTTCCGGCTGAAACACGACCTCGGAAAGCCGATTCGCTGGAACGCTCCGGCCGTGCGGGAGACGGATCCCGAAGCGCTGCGGCGCCGTCTCGGCCGGGACCTGCTGGAGACCCGCGTGGGATCCGACGGCCGCGCGAGAAGCGCCGTCGAAATCTACGACGCCTGGCTGTCGCAGGAAGGGTCGCTCTTCTCGACGGCGCCGGACTCGTCCGCGCGCCTCGTCCGGATGTCCGACGCGATCGAAATCATCCGCCGGCGGCTTCCGCGGCTCCGAGAGCTCGACTGGAACGACCTGGTCGCGTTGGACGAGGCGTCTCTCCTCATGCAGGAGGAGACGCGCGCGCTCTGGCTCGAGTCGATCGCGTTTGAGTCGCAGGACTCCGGACCATGAGCCGCCCCCCCCGGATTCTCGTCATCGACGATCAGCCCCGCGCCGCCGACCTGCTGGCGCGCCTGGCGCCCGATCTCGCCATTCTCGAAACCCGGGATCCGTCGACCGGCGCCGTCCGCCGGCACGCGCGCTCGTTTCGCGAGGCCGCAGCGCTGCTCGCGAACCCGCGCCGCCTGCCCGACCTCGTCGTGCTCGACGTCCGGTTCGACGTGTCCGACGAGGAGCTCCTCCCGGACTCGAGACCGCTCGGCGACGGGACGGCCGCGCGCAAGCTCCGCCAGGACCGGCGCGATCGGCAGGGCCTCTTCATTCTCGAGCGCCTTCGGCACCGGTTCCCGGACCTGGCGGTCGTGTTGACGACCGCCTACACCGAGATCCCGTTCGAGGAGGAGGCGCTGCGGCTTCGGGCGGACGCCTTCACCTACGCGGTGGGGGAGGAGGAGACGAGCGGCGAAGGGCTGCTGAAGCTCGTGCGCCGCGTGCTCGAGGAGCGAGAGGCGCCCTCTTCGACGGGAAGGTTTTTCTGGGGAAAGAGCGCGGCGATGCGGGAGCTCCGGCGCCGCGTTCGGTCTCTCGCGCCGACCCCGCTCCCGCTTCTCGTGACCGGACCGACGGGGACCGGAAAGAACCTGCTCGTTCGCGAGGTGATCCATCCGTCGTCGGGGCGCAAGGGTGCGTTCGTCTCGTTCGATTGCGCGACCGTCCCCGAGACCCTCCTGCAGGCGGCTCTTTTCGGAACCGTGCGCGGCGCCTTCACGGGCGCCATCGTCGACCGGCCCGGCGTGTTCGAAGCCGCCCGCAACGGCACGCTCTTCCTGGACGAGATCGAGAACCTGACGCCCGATGCGCAAAAGACGCTCCTGACCGCGCTGAACGAAGGGAAGATCCGGCGCCTCGGGTCGACCTCGGAGGTCCCGCACTCCGCGCGCGTGGTCGCCGCGTCGAACATCGACCTCGCGGCGCGGACCGCGGAAGGCGCGTTCCGGTCGGACCTCCTCATGCGCTTGAACCCGGCGCTGTCGCTCGAGCTGCCTCCCCTTTCCGAAAGGCGCGAAGACCTTCCCGACCTCGCGGAGCTCGTCGCCCGGGAGTTCTTCCGCGACCCCGCGAACCGCCGCGAAACGCTCTCCGCGGTCCGGGCGGCGGGAGGGTCTGAGCCGGACGGTTTCGTCGAGCTCGCGCGCGGGGAGGACGCTCTCGCGGCGAGCCGTGCCTCCGTCGTCTTCGGGCTGCCCGGGAAGGCGTGGACCGCGATGACGCGGCACGCCTGGCCCGGCAATGTCCGGCAGTTCGAGATGGTGCTCACCGACGTCCTCGCCTCGGCGCTCTACGGCGGGCTGCCGCCGTCGATCGACCGCCGCGGCCGCGCGGTGTTCTCGATCGAGGCGCGGATGGTCTTCGGCCTCTTGACCGGCGCGCGGGCCGGCGACGCGGGGTCCGAGCGGCTCGTTCTGCCGCGGCCGCGCGCGACGTCGGTCGCCGGGTTCCGCAAGGAGCTCGAGCGCGCCGCGTTTCGCGCGCTCTTCCACGAGGCCGGCGGGGACTTCGAGAAGATGTCGCGCCTCATGACGGGTTCCTCCCGCGAGTCCCGCGCGGCGCGGTTGCGATTCAATCGGCTCGGCCTCTCCGCGCGCGAAGAAAAGTGATCGGCGCGACAGGTCTCGTCGCTCTCGTCGCGCTGTCCGTTCTCGGCGCGCCCGACGATTGCCCCGAGGACGCGGCGACCCTCGCGTCCGCAGCCGACGCCCTGGTCGCGCGGGCCGGGGCGAGACCGGACGCCGCGGCTCTCGAACGCGCCCGCCGTCTCTATCGCCGCGCCCGAGTGCTCTCGCCTCAGCCTTCGTTCTCGCTCCGCGCGGCCGATCTGGCCTGCGCGGCGGGAGACGAGGAGGAGTGCGGCGATCTCCTCTCCGAGGCCGCGGAGATGAGCCCGGCAGCGCTCTCCTCCGGCGACCGGCTGCTCTTGGCGCACCGGGCGGAAGCGCGACGCGCCTGGCGCGAGGCAATCTCGCAATACCAGGCTCTGCGGACCGCCGCGGCCGACGCAGGTCTCTCTTCGTGGGCGCAGGAGCGAATCCGCCGCCTCGAGGTCGAGGCGGAGGCGCAAGCGATCCCGGCGCCCGCCGCCGTCCCTCCGCCGGAAGCTCGGCTCGTGCTCGCCGAGGCGCGCCGGGCGCTCGCGGCCGGAGATCTTTCAAAGGCGCGCGAGAGGATCGGGATCGCGCGGAGACTTTCGCCCGGGTATCCCGAGGCGGCGCTCGTTCTCGCCGCGCTCGAGACGCGGGAAGGCCGCGTCCCCGAGGCGATCCAGGCGTATCGCGAAGCGCTTTCGACCGACCCGGCGCGCTTCGAGGCGCTCGTCGGGCTCGCGAATCTGCTCTGGGACGAGCCGGATCGTTCCGCGAAGGAGGAGGCTCTTTCGCTCACCGACCGCGCGCTCGCGGCGCGGCCGGACGCCGCGTCGCTCCAGAAGACGTCGGCGCTGCGCTCTGCGGAGTGGGGAGACGCGCCGAAGGCCCTCGCGCGGATCGATGCGTACCGCCGCCGCGCGAGCCCGGAAGAGAAGCGGGCGACCGAGGCTCTGCGCGAGAGCCTCGCCCGCCGCGTGGATGCTCTGCTCTCCGGCGCGACGCCTCCGGAAGAGCCGTCGGCCCCTGAGCTCTCCTCGCCCGCGGTCGACGAGTGGAAGGTGGCGCAGGCCTACGTTCGCCGGGCGGATCCAGCGTCGCTCGCGGCGGCGCTCGGGCACCTTCGCGAGGCAGAGCGGATCGATCCAACCTTCGCCCCCGCGCCGGAGCTGGCCGGCGCCGTTCACGAGAAGCGGGGCGAGCTATCCCTCGCACAGAAGGCGTACGAGCGGGCGATCGCGGCCGACCCGACGCGCGCGGCGGCTTACGAGCACCTCGCGTTTCTCCTCGTGCGGCAGCCCGGAAAGGAAGCGGACGCCGACGAAGCCTGGCGCCGCGCCGAGCAGGCCGGATCGTCCGAGGCGCTCTTTGCCCTCGCGGAGTCGGCGGCGCGGAAAGGCCGCCGCGGCGAGGCGCTGGCGCTCTACCGGAGGTATTTCGGCGAATCTCCGGGCGGCGTGCACGCCGAAGAGGTCTCGCGTTCGATCGAAAAGCTCGAGTCGGGGCGCCGGACGAGCCTCGGGGTTGTTGCCGTCGCCGCCGCGGCGCTTCTCGTCATCGGCTCGGTCGTCGGTTACCGCCGGTTCGGCGGCCGGACCTTCGAGGAGTGGATTCGCGAACACCCCGCGAGGGCGCGAGAGGCGCGCCCGATCGTCGGGCGGCTGCGCCACGAGGTCGTCAAACACGGCGGCTTGCTGCTCGCGGACGCGGCAAAGAGGTTGTCCGAGCCGGACCCGGAAGTGCGACGGTGGACGGCAGAGCTTTTGCTGTCGCGGCTCTATGAATCGGAGGAGTCGAAGCGGGATGGCCTGATACCGCAGTCCTACGAAACCTTCATGCGTCTCAAGGCGCTCGCCCGCGCGGACGGCTACCGACTGAACCTCGAACACAAGGACCCACTCTTTTCGCCGATCGCACGCGCCGGGATGGCGCTGGCTCCGCTCTCGGGCGGGCTGACGTGGCTCTCGATGGATCCCGAAGCCGTCCCCGAGAGGATCGTGCGAGGAGTCATCGGGCGCCTCGAGCGCGCAGCTGCACTCTTCCGGTCCGTGAGCGGCGCAAACATCTCCCGCGTCATCGACGAAGCCTCGTCGACGCCGGTCAACCTCTCGGATCTCCAGGACGTTCTCGCTCGCGTCTGCGCGGAGAAGCGGCTGGGTTCCCCTCCGACGCTCGAGTGGCGCGGCCCGCAAATGGCCGTTCGGGTCGACCGCGCCGACTGGGAGACGATCTGGCGGAACCTCTTCGCGAACGCGCTCGATTCGGCCGGCGCGCCGCCCGTTTCGGAGGTGCGCCTCGGACTCTTTAGCGAGCTGCTTCGGGATCCGATCACCGGCGCGGCGATCGCGCAAGTCGTTCTCGCCGACAACGTTTCGACGCCGCTGACCGCCGAGATGATCCGGGGCCGCGGGGCCGACCGCGGTTGGGGAGTCATCGCCGACCTGGTGCGCCGCCATGACGGGCTGGCGGACGTCGGACCGGCGCCCGCGCCCGGGTACGTCAAGGGAATCGTCATCGAAGTGCCCGCGGTCGAACCCGAAAGGCCGGAATGAGGGAGCCGCGAACGATCCTCGTGATCGAGGACGGAACGGAATACACCGAGGCGTTCCGCAACCTCGTCGCGGCCGACGCCGCGGCGTCGATCGAGCTCGTGCGCGCGGCGGATTTCGAAGAGGCGCGCAACACTCTTGCCGACCGCACGGTGGACGCGGTTTTTCTCGACGTCGTGTTCGATCGGATCGCGCCGGAGAAGCTCGCGGGCGATTGGGAGGGTCTCATCCGGCGCTTCGGGGGCGACCGCCGGCGCGCGGAGCGACACCTCGCCGAGAACCAGGGGTTCTACCTCTTGAACGAGCTCGCCTCGCTCTGGCCCGAAAGGATCCCGGTCGTGATCGCTTACGACTTTTCTGCCGAGCCCGAGCGTCTCGCGGCGCTTCGCCGGCGCTCCCCGCAGCTTTCCGGGCTCGCGGACGGCACCCCGATCTCCGCGGTTCTGGAGAGCCTCCTCACGAAGCTCACCAGCGGTGATACGCGGGGTGGCCCTCCTTGACCGCGACGAACGTGCCGCGGCACGTCGCCGTGACCTTGCCGTTCGCCTCGAGAGTCGCTTCGACGACCGCGCGGTCGCCGGTCGACTCGACGACGTGCGCGCGTAGCGTCAGCGGCGCGTCCATCGGCGTCGGCCGCGTCAGCTTGACGTGGAAGTCCGCGGTGACCGTGCAGGGCGGCTCCGTCGCTCCCGTCTTCTTCATGAGGTGATACGCCGCCGTCCAGTTGCTGTGACAGTCCAGCAGCGCGCCGACGATTCCGCCGTTCAGGATCCCGTCGAACGCCTGGTGATGAGGCTCGGGGCGCCATTCCGCGACGACCTCGTCCCCCTCGACGCGGCTCTTGATCCGCAACCCTTTCTCGTTGGCCGGCCCGCACCCGAAGCAGCGGTTGTTCGGCGCGTAGGTGTCCTGGAGGCTCGACATCTGCGAGCGATAGACTAATCCTCTCCAGGCATCCCCGGAGATCTCGTGCGTTTCGCGAAGACAGTTCTTCTGGCCGGCGCGTTGTCGCTCGCTGTGCGACATTCAGCGGCCGCCGGCACGATCTTCGTCAAATCGAACGCGTCGGGCGCGAACAACGGCACGAGCTGGGCCAACGCGTACACGAGCCTGCAGACCGCTCTGGCGGCGGCCGTCGCGACCGACGAGATCTGGGTTGCAGCCGGGACGTACAAGCCGACCGCGACGGCCGACCGCACGATCAGCTTCGCATTGAAGAACGGCGTCGGGATCTACGGGGGTTTCGCCGGAACCGAGACCATGCGCAGCCAGCGGAATCCGGCGGCGAACGTCACGACGCTCTCCGGGGACATCGGTATGGTCGGCGTCGCGACCGACAACAGCTATCACGTCGTGACCTTCGACAGCACCGTCACGGCGACCGGCATCCTGGATGGATTTACTTTGACCGCCGGACGAGCCGACGGCGGGGGCGACCCCACCGACCGGGGAGGCGCGGTCTACATCAACCAGGGGAGCCCGGTGTTCAACCAGTGCAACTTCTTCAACAACTACGCGGGCAACCGCGGGGCCGGCGTTCGGGTCGCCGCGGGAAGCCCGTCGTTCACGAACTCCACGTTTAAGGGAAACGTTGCGGAGTCGGCGGGAGCCGGACTTTCCGCCGCGTCGGTCGGGAGCCTGCAGGTTCGAAGCTGCGTATTCCGAGACAACATCGTCAACATCGGAGGTGCTGCGGCAGCCATCGAAGCAACCGACAACGTGACTGTGACGAACTCGGTCATCGCCCAGAACCATCCCAATGGAGCTTCCTTTCTCGGTCCGAACAACACCTTCATCAACTGTACGGTCGACTACAACAGTTTTTACGGGGTCATCTTCTATTCGAACGGCAACGTGATCGTGAACTCGATTATCTGGACCGTGTTCCTGGGCGCGAGCGCCGGCGTCTCGGTCACTTACAGCAGCGTCCCGGGCGGCTTCGCGGGCACGGGGAACAACGACACTTATCCGACCTACGCCGACGCCCCGGCCGACTTCCGGCTCGCCTCCGGCTCGACGGGGATCGACGCCGGAAACAACGCCGCGGTTCCGGGGGGCGTGACCACCGACCTCGCCGGCCTGCCTCGTTTCTTCGACGACCCCGGCGCCGCGAACGTCGGCGCCGGCACGCCTCCGCTCGTCGACATGGGAGCGTACGAACGCGTCCCGCTCTCCGTCTCCGCCCCCGCGAACCAGACCGTTTGCGCGGGTGGCAGCGCGAGCTTCTCCGTTACTGCGTCCGGGGCGCCTCCTCTGTCCTACCGGTGGAGGAGGAACGCGGCAAATCTTTCCGATGGCGGTTCGATCTCCGGAGCGACGACCGCGATGCTCACAATCAATCCCACGACGACGGGGAACTCCGGAAGCTACGATGTCGTCGTGACGGATGGGTTCGCGCAGACCCTCGCGTCGAGCACGGCGACTTTGTCCGTCAATGCAACGCCCGCCCCGGTGGCGAGTAACAACGGTCCGATCTGTGTCGGACAGACGCTGCAGCTCTCGGCCTCGACCGTCGCGGGCGCGTCTTACTCCTGGACGGGGCCGAACGCATTCACGTCGAGCCAGCAGAACCCGACCATCCCGTCAGCGACGGTCGCCGCTTCCGGAACGTACGGCGTGACCGCCACGGTCGCCGGTTGCGCGTCACCCGTGGCCATGACGAACGCCGTCGTCAACACGTCTCCGTCGGCTGTGATCACCGCGCCGTCCTCCGTGTGTCCCAACTCGGCCGGGAACTCGGCTTCCGTCCCGGACGCCGGGATCGGAGCGACGTACTCATGGACGATCGCCAACGGGACGATCACTGACGGCGCGGGAACGAGGACGATCACGTTTGTGGCCGGCGGCTCGGGCACTGTGATGCTCAACGTCACCGTGCAGGGCGGCGGATGCAGCTCGATGGGCTCGAATAACGTCGCCGTCGAATGTCCGACTTCGTTCTTCACGCTGACGCCGTGTCGCGCAGTGGACACGCGCGACCCCGACGGCGCGTACGGCGGGCCCGCCCTTGCGCCCGGTATGCAGCGGACATTCGTCATGGCCGGCCGGTGCGGGATCCCGACGAGCGCGAAGGCGGTCTCCGTCAACGTGACAGTCACGCAACCCGGTGCCCCGGGGCACGTGCTGCTCTATCCCGCCGGTTTCGCCGCGCCGATGGTGTCCACGATCAATTTCCGAACCGGCCAGACCCGAGCGAACAACGCGATCGTGCCGCTGGGGTTTGGTGGTTGGCTGACAGTGGTGAGCGCCGCCCCAACGCACTTCATCATCGACGTGAACGGATACTTCGAGTAAGCGTCCCGGTCGCGCCGCGGTTTTGGGAAATAATCCCGCTCCGAAAAACCGGAGGACCCATGAAGACGAGACCCTGGCGGGCTCTCGCCGCGACGATTCTTCTTTCGTCGGGAGCGGTGTTGCTCTTCGCGGCCGACCGCCGACCGATCACCGAGACCGACCTCCTGAAATTCCAGTGGGTCGCGGATCCTCAGATCTCGCCGGACGGGCGGGAAGTCGCCTACGTTCTGGTCGCGGTCAACGAGAAGGAGGATCGCTACGACACGAGCCTCTGGAGCGTCCCGACGTCCGGTGGGGCAGCTCCCCGGCGCCTGACGGCGGGCCCGCGCGACTCGTCGCCGCGCTGGTCGCCGGACGGTCGCACGCTCGCGTTCTCGCGCGCGCCGGGGGAGAAGGACAAACCGCAGATCCACCTTCTCTCGATGTCCGGCGGCGAGGCGCGCAAGCTCACCGACGTGCCGCGCGGGGCGGGCTCGCCCGAGTGGTCACCGGACGGGAAGACGATTGCGTTCACGAGCAATACCAACGGCCAGGATCTCGCGGAGAAGAAGAGCGGGCCAAAGAGCCCGCAGGATCTGGAAAAGAAGGAGCGCGACGAGAGGAACAAGCCGCGGATCGTCACACGCGCGATCTACCGGTTCAACAACCAGGGATGGCTCGACCCGACGCGGCGCTCGCACGTCTGGACGGTCCCGGTCACGGAGGGGACCGAGCCCGCGGAGGCGAAGCAGCTCACGACAGGCAACTACAACGAGGGGAACCTCGCCTGGAGCCGCGACGGATCGCGCATCTACTTCACGTCGGATCGCGTCGACGAGCCGTACTACAGCGCGCCGGACGCGAATGTCTACAGCGCTGCCGCCGCCGGCGGCGCGATCCAGACCGTCGTGGACATCGCCGGACCGATCAACGATCCCGAGCCTTCGCCCGACGGCGCGAGGTTCGCGTTCCGCGGGCTGATCAATCCCGCGCAGCTCCAGTCGCACACGAACGACGAGCTCTTCGTATTCGCGAACGGCAAAGCGACGAACCTGACCGCCGACTATGACTACGAGATGGGGAGCGACCTCGCGGGCGACCAGCGCCCGCCGCGCGGCAGCCTGCCGACGCCGATCGTGTGGACGCCGGACGGCCGCTCTCTGATCCTGGCGACGACCGAGAAGGGGCGCTCGAACCTCGTGAA
Source organism: Thermoanaerobaculia bacterium (assembly GCA_036001245.1). Classification (GTDB taxonomy): domain Bacteria; phylum Acidobacteriota; class Thermoanaerobaculia; order UBA5066; family Gp7-AA6; genus Gp7-AA6. The sequence continues at coordinate 1,429 of DASYUL010000059.1, read as the reverse complement.
GGTCGACGTCGCGACCCGGAAGATCGAGCCGCTCACGACCGGCGACCACGACGTCATGGGTTACACGGCGACCCCGGACGCGTCGAAGCTCGCCGTCGCGATCGGGGACGCGACCCACATCGGCGACGTCTACGTCCTCGACGCGAAGACGAAGAAGCTGACGCAATTGACGCGCGTCAACGACGACCTGTTCTCGCAGCTCGACCTCTCGGCGCCCGAGGAGATCTGGTACGAGAGCTTCGACGGCAGGAAGATCAACGCCTGGATCCAGAAACCGCCGGGTTTCAAGGCCGGGACGAAGTACCCGATGATCGTCGAGATCCACGGCGGACCACACACGGCGTACGGCCACATCCTCTACCACGAGATGCTCTGGATGGCCGCGAAGGGCTACGTCGTTCTCTACACGAACCCGCGGGGCTCGACGTCCTACGGACAGGAGTTCGCGAACGTCATCCAATACAAGTATCCCGGCGACGACTACAAGGACATCATGGCCGGAGTCGACGAATTGCTGAAACGCGGTTACGTCGACGAGAAGAAGATGGGCGTCACGGGCGGGAGCGGCGGCGGACTGCTGACGAACTGGACCGTGACGCAGACCGACCGATTCGCGGCGGCCGTGTCGCAGCGCTCGGTCGCCGACTGGTACGCGTTCTGGAACACGGCCGACTTCACGCTCTTCACCCCGACGTGGTTCCGCAAGAACCCGTACCAGGACCCCGAAGAGTTTCTTTCCCGCTCGCCAGTGCGCTACGTCGAGAAGATCAAGACTCCGATGATGTTCATCGAGGGGGACGAGGACTACCGCACGCCGCCGGGCCAGGGAGGCGAGGCGATGTTCCGCGCGCTCAAGGCGGAAAAGAAGACGGCGGTGATGGTGAGCTTCCCCGGCGAGAACCACGAGTTGTCGCGCTCCGGAAAGCCGTCGCACCGGATCGAGCGGCTGCAGCACATCGTGAACTGGTTCGACAAGTATCTCCTGGGGAAGACGATCACCGACTACGACGCTCGCCACGAGCAGCCCTGAGAGAGGGGCGCCTTCCTCGACGAGCGTCGCGAGTCAGCGACGCGGAAAAGCGCAGGCATCGAACGCGGCGACGATGACAGCCACTCGGCGCGCTGCCGGCAGGCATTAGCGAATGACCCCTGCGGAGCTGGAGCAGGCCACGAAGGACTGCGATCGCGAGTGGATCGGAGCGGAGATCGTCGAAGTCGCCTGACGGAATCCAGTCCGAAGAAGGCCTTGCCGGCTGCATGCCGCGGACCGGAACTGCCTTGGCACTCCTCTCTCGTAGGCTTCGCGATGCATGAGGGTGCTAACATGTCGATCAGGCTCTCCGAGATGGCGGCATCGATCGATCGCGCGACGGAAGACGATCTGCGGGCGGCGCCGGAAGACGGCCACAAGCACGAGCTGGTGGACGGA
>DASYUL010000058.1:0-43148 GCA_036001245.1 Thermoanaerobaculia bacterium | reverse complement strand
GCCGCGGACGATCGGGACATACACATGGATGCCCTTCGAGCCGGTCGTCTTCGCGTAATTCGGCATGCCGAGCGAATCGAGCGACTCGCGCACCAGGAATGCCGTCTCGACGACTTTTCCGAAGTCGGCGCCGGGGACCGGGTCGAGGTCGAAGTGCAGGTAGTCGGGGCGGTCGACGTCGTCGCAGCGGGCGTACCACTGGTTGAGATCGATGCAGCCGAGGTTCACGACCCAGAGCAGCGCCGGCAGGTCCTGGACCATGGGGAAGTCGATGACGTTGCCCGACCCGTGCTCGATCGAACAGAGCTCGATCCACTCCGGGCGAGGCGACGGTGCCCGCTTCATGAAGAAGAACTCTCCCGCCGCGCCGTGCGGGTAGCGCTTCATGACCATCGCGCGGTCGCGAAGGTGCGGGATCAGCCACTGCGAGACGTCGGCGTAGTACTGGAGGAGGTCGCCCTTCGTGATCCCGAGCTCCGGCCAGAAGAGCTTATTGACGTTCGTGAGCTTCACCTCACGGCCTTCGGCCTGGACGACCACGTCGTCGGTGTCGCGTGGAACCGTTAACGAGCCGGCGACGCGGCCGCGCGACGGCTCCTTCGCGGTGGAGCGTTTCGACGGGTGATAGTCGCGCGTCGCCGGACCGCGGCGGCTCACGGTATCCGTTCCAGAGGACGGCGCGGGAGTGGCGGGAGCTTCGGCGGACGCGGACCGTGTCGAACCGCGCCGGCCACAGGAACATAGTCGAGCTCGACGCCCCCGCGGGCGCAGCGGAGCATAAGTCCTCCGCGGCTCATGTCGCCGCGGCCAACGAATGAGATCGGGAACAGCAGACGGTCGCCGAAGACTTTCGCGAGGACGTCCACGTACTTGCCGCTGGCGACGGAGCCCAGGAGCACGACCTCGCAGCTCTCCCCCGCCGCCTGCGCGATCAGCCGCGCGTCGCGCAAGAGCGGTTGCCGGTAGCTGCGCTTCCTTTCGTCGATGTCGCCTCGCGCGAAGCGCTTCAGGCGCGCAATCGTGACCGGCTCGTCGAGCACCCGCAGGCCCTCGTTCGGAGTGATTACGAGGGCGCCCGGGACGCCCGACGGCGGCGCGGCGAACTCGCGAGCATAGGCGAGCTTGCCGCGGAAGTAGAGGCCGGAGAGGAAGCTGAAGACGTCGCCGATCGGCGCTCCCTCGGGTGAGCGGAGCCTCCGCGCGAGCTCGAACTCCGAGCGGGGGTTCAGGAAGAGACGGGCGCGCTCCCCGCCGCAGTAGGCGGGCGAGAGGAGAAAGATGCGACGCGGCCGGGCCACGGGCCGAGCATACCGAACAGGCCGCCGGATTTCCGGGCCTTGACAGGCGTCGCGGCGCGCCGATATTATTAACCCAATGGTTAACTATTTCGGCTCGCTCGATCGCTCCTTCTCCGCGCTCGCGGACCCGACGCGGCGCGCCATCCTCGCGCGACTCGCGCTCGGGGAGTCCCGCGTCACCGACCTCGCGGACCCGTTCGACATGTCGCTGCCCGCGGTGTCGAAGCACCTGAAAGTCCTGGAGGACGCCGGGCTGGTCAAGAAGCGCAAGGAGGGGCGGATCCACCACTGTCGGCTCGATCCGCGGCCTCTCTCCGCCGCCGCCGACTGGATCGCGCAGCAGCGCGCCTTCTGGGAGAAGAGCCTCGACCGACTGCACCAGTACCTGACCGATCAACTGAAGAAGGAGGAACCCCCATGGCATCCCCGCAACCGACCTCCGAAACGTCGCTCCGGCTCTCCCGCATCTACCCGGCGCCGCGGGAAGAGGTCTTCCAAGCCTGGACCGACCCGAAAGCGTTAGAGCGCTGGTTCGCGCCGTCCGATGAGTTCGTGACGATGGTCCCGATCCTCGAGCTGCGCCCCGGCGGCCGGTACCGGGTCGAGATGCACAAGGGTGACGAGACCCACGTCGTGGTCGGACAATACCGGGAGATCCGCCCGCCGGAGAAGCTCGTCTACACGTGGAGGTGGGAGACCGACCCGGACCGGGGGACCGAGGATACGATCGTCACCGTCGAATTCCACGAACGGGGCGCAGCGACGGAGCTCGTGTTGATCCACGAGAAGCTCCCATCGGTCGAACAGCGGGACAAGCACGAGCATGGCTGGAAGGGTTGCCTCGGACTGCTCGCTCGCTACATTTCGGAAAGGAGCGCTTGATGAAACCGATTCGGACGCTTTCGATCTTCTTCGCGGCTCTGTTGGTCGTCGTCGCGGCCGCTCCGGCGGCTCCCGGCACGAATCCGGCGTGGGAAAAGATGAAATCGCTCGTCGGAGAGTGGGAAGGGACGATGACCCACGGCGAAATGAATATGCCGGTCAAGGTGTCCTACTCACTGGTCTCGGGCGGAACGTCGCTCATGGAGCGGATGAACGCTCCCGACGACAGCCACGACATGGTCACGATGTATTACCCCGACGGCTCGCGAATCATGATGACCCACTACTGCTCCGAGGGGAATCAGCCGCGGATGCGGGCGAACGCCTCGAGCGCCGACGGGAGCCTCGCATTCAACTTCGTCGACGCGACGGGCCTCGCGAGCCCGCAGGCCGAGCACATGCGCAAGCTCGTCGTCCGCTTCCAGGACCCGAACCACTTCACGCAAGAGTGGACGCACCGCAAGGGCGGCAAGGAGGAGACGGGGGTCTTCAAGTACGCGCGGAAGAAGTAGCGGTCGTCCTCAGCGCATTGCCGCCCGGCGGACGCCGCGCAGGAGGCTCAACCGGATCAAGCCCGAGAAGGGCTCGACCACGCGCCAGTAGACGAGGAACTTCCGCCGCGTGCCCTCTCCGAAGCAGAGGACGCGCGTCTCCGTCGAGAGCTCGCATCCCGAATCGCGGCCGGGCTCGATGCGCAGGTTCCAGGCGGCTTTCGCGAATCCGGGTTCGCAAAACGCGGCGAAGTCTTCTCGCGAGAGGCGCCGGAGTCCGCCGTCGGGCCGCCAGAACTTCCCGACGAGTCCGAAGACGAGCTCCTCGCCCGGCTTCTCCTCGAGCAGCGTGAACGCGAATCGCTCCAATCGCTCCTGTAAAGAAACCCCCTGCGACTCCCCCTTACGCTTGCGTCCAAAGCCGTATCCGCGGAGGCCCATGAGGAGCGCGGTCACGATCGAGTCGCCGAAGTCGTAGCGCAGGAGTTCGGCATAGACGCGCTCGGCAGATACCCGGATCGGGATCGCGTGGCGCTTGGCGACGTCGAACTGCGGAAGCCAGGTGTCGAGGAGCACCCGCTAGCCCGGACTATTCATGGGCACCCGGCCGAAACACGTGCAAGTCGTTGAGCATGTGAAGCCCTGTAACGGCACTACGCGCATATTTGAGCCCTGCGGACCTTGTTCCTGCGAGAGATTTTGTCGTCGCAGAGGAGGCCTGACGACGCATGGCGGGAAAAGATCCGCGGGACGGCCGGAGTCGTCCACGAATCGTGCGGGCTAAAACTATGTCGCTTCTGCCGCTTCCGCCGGGACCTCGTCCAGAACGCGCTGCGCGGCCTCGTGCTCCTTCAGGTACGCCTCCGAGCGCATCATCCGCTGAGTTCGCAAGAGCACGCGGGTGATGTACGGGACCTGCGACGGCCGGACCTGGCGCATCCAGTCGGAGAGCTTCTTCTCCCCCCGCGTGTTCAGGATCGATCGGCGCCACGTCTCCGCGTACAGCTCGAAGAATCGCTGCGCCCCCAGTCGCGGCTCCCAGAGCACGTGGTGCATGTCGTACTTGAACCACGGCTGGCCGGCGAGGATCGGCCGCAGCCGCTCGTAGAGGTCGGTCCCGGGAAGAGGGGTCAGAATCGTGTAGCCCGCGCGCTGCAGTCCATGCTCCGCGACGAAATCCCAGAGCTCGCGGAAGCGCGTCTCGTCCCAGTCCGGATCCACGAGGAAGTTGCCGGTGACGCCGAATCCGAACGAGCGCGAGATCCGGGCGGCCTCGATCGACGCCCAGACGCCGGTGTCCTTCGCGACTCCGGCCAGCCCTTCGTCGGTGGCGGCTTCCAGGCCGAAGAACACGTCGAAGTCGGCAGCGAGCGGGCGCCACGCCTCGAGCAGGTCCGGCCGGCGGCACACGAGATCGGTGCGGGTCTGAACGAGGAGCCAGCGCTTCCGGATCCCGCGCTTCTTCAGCGCTTCGGCGAGCTCGAGACTGCGTTCGGGGTGGTTCCAGAACAGGTCGTCGGCTATGAACACGTTCTCACCGACGGACGCGAGGTCGTCGACGACGGCTCCCACCGAACGCTCGCGGAACGACCGGTCGTAGAGCTGCCACACCGAGCAGAAGGTGCAGCGGAACGGACAGCCGCGTGCAGTCTCGACCAGCCACACCGGCTTGAAGAGCAGGCAGTGATACCGGTTGCGATCCCGTTCCACGAGCGCGCGTGCCGGCATCGGGACGCGGTCGAGCCCGGTCCGCTCGGAGAGAGCTGAGGTCGACACCCAGCCGTCGGGTGTCGAGAGCCGCAGCCCCGGTACCTCGGAGACCGGATGCTTCTTCTCGAGAGCGTCCGCGAGCGCCGGAACGACCTCCTCCCCGTCGTCGGCGCAGATCGCGTCGATCTCGGGCCGCTCGAGGGGCGTCGGGTACGCCGCGGCGGCGTGGCCGCCCGCCAGGATGAACGCATCCGGCGAAACCCGGCGGACTTCCCGGGCGGTCTCGATGACGCGGTCGTACTCGAGGGCGTGCATGCACGCGATCCCCACGATCTGCGGCCGCGTGCGCCGGACCGCGGACGCGACGCGGCTGCCGAATCGCAAATCGACGATCGTCGGCTCGTGGCCCGTCCTCTGGAGAGCCGCGCCGACGTACTCGAGCCCGAGGGGCTCGACGCGGAAGAAGGGCCCGAGGCCGAAGCGTTCGTTGCCCGGATCGGGACGGAGAAGCAGGACGTTCAAGCGAGCAGAATTGTAGACTCCACGGAAAGTGTCAGCGATCGAAGCCCCCGGGACGGCCGGGAAGACGCCCGGCGCGCCGCGGGCGCGGCGAAAGTGGGTCAGCCACGGCCTGTCCAACCGGATCGTGTACGGCGGACTCCACTACGGCGCCCGGTGGCTGCCGATGGGCATTCTGAAGACGATTTCGACCGTCGGGAACTCGATCGCCGTGACCGTCCTCCGCTCGACCATTCGGGGAATGGCGGAAAACTTCGAGCGTGCGGGAATCGCGTCGGACGGCGACGCCTCACGATTCGCGCGGCGGGTCTTCTTCGAGTACGGCCGCGCCACGATCGACGTCTGGAGGCTCCGCAGCGAAGCGTTCACTCCGCAGATCACGACGTTCGAAGACGACGCGCGGGTCCTCGCGGGCAGCCGGCACCGCGGTCGCGGGTTTCTCCTCGTCACCGGACACGTCGGCAACTGGGAGATGGGCGCGGTCACGCTCCGCCGGCACGGTCTCGTGCCCGCCGTCGTCGGACAGCCGGAGCTCGACCCCACCGTCCAGGAGATGAGGCTCGAGCTGCGCGAGAGGCTGGGCGTCGAGTCCATCGACATCGGCACCTCGATGGCCACAGCGTTCCGCGTTCGCACCGCGGTGGAGCGCGGTCGCGCGGTCGCGCTGCTCGTGGATCGCGCCTATCCCGAAGATCGCGTGATCGTCCCGTTCTTCGGAAGGCCGACGCCGTTCCTGCGCTCGCCGGCGCTGCTCGCGCGGTTCTGCGACTGCGACGTGCTGCCCGGTTTCTTCCTCCGAAATGCCGACGGAACCTACCGCAACGTCTGGGGCGAGCCCCTGCGCGCGGACCTCTCGCTCTCGCCGGAGGAGGACGCCTCCCGCGTGATGACGCGCGTCGCCACGGACCTCGAGGGCGTGGTCCGGGCGAACCCGACGCAGTGGTTCAACTTCTACAGGTACTGGGGCAGCTAGCTTCCCGTCCCGCGTTCGGTCAGTTCGAACTCCACGCCCCCAAACCGCCTCGCGACGAAGTTGTAGATCGCGGAAACGAGCGCCGCTCCGATGTACGCCACGATCGCGTACAGGAACGGGGCCGCGATCAGCACGACTCCGAGCAAGGCGCCTCCGAATGGCATCACCGGATGCTCGGCCGGACCGCTCAGCAGCACGAACGGCGCGAAGATGACGCAGAAGATCGCGGTCATGATGAAGTAGAGGATCGCCAGGACCTTGGCCGTCTGTCCGACTCCGATTTGTACCACCTGTTTCATGTCTCCCTCCTCGTTGCCGGCCTCTCGAATTTCCCGTACACGTAGCTCCCGCAGCAACGATTGCAGATCGGCAGGGGCTCCTTCGCGAGCTTCGCGCGGAACTTCTGCGCTTTCTCCCCGCGCCAGATCTCGGCGAAGCGCTCCTTGCGCACGTTCCCGATGAAGTAGTCCGGGAAGTCGCCGCAGAAGCAGACCTCGCCGTCCGGCTCGACCTGGGCGAAGTACCAGGCGACCGGGCAGAGCGAGTGCCCGAACACCCGGTCGAAGTCGGTGAAGTAGGCGGGCACCTCGTCCGGCCGCACGTTCGGCACGAACGAAACCCACGGCTTCCCCGCTGCCGAGTCGAGAAAGCGGCGGCGGCGCAGCGTCTTCAGGAGCTTCACGAGGTCGGTCATGTGCTTCGTGTGGTCCGGGGTCTGCCCCCCCGCGCCGTCCGGCCACGAGAAGTCGAAGCCCTTCCAGGACTCCGCGCGGACGCCGAATGTCTCTTTCATGACGTGCTCGTACTGCGCCCCCGCTTCCTTCGGCACGAACCACCGGAGCCCCACGTTGATCGTGTCGATGGGAAGCTCGCGGAGCACCTCGATTGCCGGCGCGATTTCCGTCAGGTTCAGCTCCGTGATCGGGACGATCGCGATCAGCATCGGAACCGCGCGGCCGAGCTCCTCGCGAAAGCGCGCGATCGCGCGCACTCCGGCCGCGGCGCGCTCGAAGCTGTCACCCTGGCCGCGAATCCGGTTGTGGAGCTCCGGAGGCCCATCGATCGAGACCGCGATCGAGTCGATGCCGGCTTCGACGAGCTCCCGGGCGTTCTTCTCGAGCCGGCCGCCGTTCGTGATGACCGTGCAGGTCAGCCCGCGCTTCTTGACCTCGCGGACGAGCGGGAGGAGATCCGGATAGAGAAACGGCTCTCCGCCGAAGAGACTGACGATCGGCTGAAATGGAGCAATCTGATCGAGCAGGTCGACGTAGTCATCGAGCGCGAGCTGCCGCTTCAACCCGATGAGCTCCTTGATGCGCGAGCGTTCCCGCTCGCCGTCGGTGGCGGAAGCTGGGAATCGGTCGGAGCGATAGATGCCGGTGTCCCCCCATTGGCCGCACATCGTGCACCGCAGGTTGCAGAGGTTGGTTACCCGCAACTGCACGAACGTCGGCATCGGAAGGTTCTCGGACGAAGGAGAACCGAGGTGCTCGCGCACTCCCCGCTTTCCGCGCCGCATCCGCGCGAGGTATCGCGCCGCCCAGCCGGAGAGCGCGAGCCCGCGGGAGAAGCTCATCGCGTCGCCGCAGCTCCCGCGGAGGAGTAGAGCGCGATCACCCGTTCGATCGCGCGCCGGCACACTGCGCAGAACGGAACGTCGTCGCGCGAGAACATGACGCAGTCGATCTGGGGCCGGTAGTAGCCCTTCGCCTCGTAGATCGCGCCCTCGAACGCTCCCACCTTCCCGGCATAGGGCTCGGCGGCGAGCATCTTCATCTCTTTGGCCTTCTGCTCGCGGAAGAGAGCATCCATCTCCTCCTCCGGGCGGTTCTCCGCCCGGATCTTTCGGCGTCGCTTCTGGATCTCGCGCGACTCCGCTTCGAACGCCTCCTTGTTCCACCGGGTCGGGATCGGCGTCCCGGGCGTGACGAGGTCCTTCCACTTCAGGTTCTTCGGATCGGAGAGCGCGGTCGCGTTGGGCTCCCACGGCTCGACGTGGTCGGTCGCGGGCTCGTACGCGACGTCGGACGTGTAGTACTCGTCGGCGAGCCCGGCGAAGTGATGACCGAACTCGTGAACGAAGACGTACGGCGCCCACAAGCTGTCCGCGGCGACCGTCGAATAGAGGCCGAAAATTCCGCCTCCCCCGTACGTGCGGGTGTTCGTGAGGATCTCCACGAAGTCGTATGGAGCGAACGACGCGACGTCGCGGAAGAGGCGGTTCTCGAACGTGAGCACGTACCGCTCCGAGCCGAACGCGTCGTAAGTTGCGCCGACCCGCGATCGGCGGTGGATCCCGGTCGAAGGACGGGAGATCCCTGACTCATCGGAAGGCGGGCAGAGCCCCCAGACGTTGAAGCCCGATTGGTGCTCCCGGAAGGGCGCGAACGAGAACAGGATGTCTGTCAGCCGGCGCGCATCCTTCTCGAACTTCGGCCGTTCGGCCGCCGTGTAACCGTCGCCGACGATCAGAACGTCGACTTTGTCCGCCGGGTCGCCCGACTTCTGGATCTCGAGGAGCGGCCCCGGCGAGGCCGGCTTCGAGGAGTCCACGAACATGTCTTTCGGATCGAGGAGCGCCGACCAGACCTCTCGGAACGCGTTGCGCGGGTCCCGTTTCTTGAGTACCACCTGGACGGGACCGTCCGGCGCCGGGAAGCGAAGCGACTCGTGGAACGTGCGGGACATGGTCTTCGCCTCGCCCGTTCCCTCCCACTCACCGTAGATCGACGCGAAGCCGCGCGAGTAGATCGGCAGGTTCGTTTTCCGGTCGATCACCTCGAAGAAATACTTCCCGAGGTTCGTGTCGTCGATCGGTTTGCCGCCGGCCCAGGGAAGCGGCTCGAGCACCACCCGGTCGAGGCTGAATCGTTCCTCCGTCGCCGTCCCCGTGTGGTAATAGTCGAGCCTCATCGTGCGCGGCTGCGCGGCGGACGCAGCCGTAGCGGCGGCGAGCATCGCCGTCGCGAGAATGAACCTGCAAGCTTTCAAGTTGCGAATATCCTACGTCGGCTCTGCGGAAAGGAGTCTCATGATTCACGAGAACATCCTGGGCACCATCGGGAATACCCCGGTCGTCCGAATCAACCACCTCGCTCCGCCGAACGTGACCATGTACGTCAAATGCGAGATGTTCAACCCCCTGTCGTCGGTGAAGGACCGGCTGGCGATCGGGATCATCGAGGACGCCGAGCGGCGCGGCACGCTGAAACCGGGACAGACCGTCGTCGAGGCGACGTCCGGCAACACGGGCATCGCGCTCGCGATGGTCTGCGCGGTCAAGGGCTATCCCTTCGTCGCGCTCATGGCGGAGTCGTTCTCGATCGAGCGCCGCAAGCTCATGCGCATCCTCGGCGCAAAGGTGATCCTGACGCCGGCAGCCGACCGGGCGACCGGGATGGTGAAGAAGACCGAGGAGCTCGCGAAGAAGCACGGCTGGTTCGTCGCGCGACAGTTCGAGAACCCGGCCAACCCCGAGTACCACCGCAATACGACGGGCCCGGAGATCCTGCGCGACTTCGCCGCGAAGCGCCTCGATTACTGGGTGACCGGATATGGAACGGGCGGAACCCTGACCGGCGCCGGCGAGATGCTGAAGAAGGCGCGGCCCGACATCAAGATCGTCGTGACCGAGCCGGAAGGGGCGGCGCTCCTGCTGGGGGAAGAGTGGAAGCCCCACAAGATCCAGGGCTGGACACCCGACTTCATCCCCCAGGTCCTCGACCGGGACGTCTACGACGAGGTGCTGACGGTGACCGACGTCGAGGCGCGCGACTGTGCGCGCGACCTGGCCTCGAAGGAGGGAATCCTGTGCGGAATCTCGTCGGGTGGCACGTTCGCGGGGGCCCTGAAGGTGGCACAGAAAGCGCCGAAGGGAGCGGTGATCCTCGCGATGCTTCCCGACACCGGCGAGCGTTACTTCACGACGATCCTGTTCGAGGGAATCAACGAAGGCTCGGACGAGGAGCCGGCGGGGTAGGGAAGCTCGTCCCCGGCTAGACGGCTGCGACGGGACGCGCCCGTTCGGCCTCTTCGGTTTCCGAGAGCGCCGCCACTTCTTCGAGGCCCGCCATCGGCGTCATGCCGCGCTCGAGCCACCGGTGCTCGCCGTCCAGGACACGCCGGGCGGTTCGGTACTTGCGCACGTCGTCGTTCGATCGGACAGCCTCGAACGCCGCGGCAATCCGGCGGCGCATCATCCGGCAAAAGACGTCCGCCAGCTCCAGCGCGCTCTTCGCCTCGGGAGCTCGCGCGCGCCGCAGGCCATCGGCGCGGGATACTGCCGCCGACATCGCGAACAGGTCCGCCCCGATGTCCACTGTCCGGAAGAGCAGCGCCTGACGCTTCTCGAGCTTCGGCCCGTGCGTTGCCATGAGGTGGAAGATCGTCCGCGACAGGTGGCGGGTCGTCCGCTCGAGGTAGCGCACGTGGCCTGAGAGCGGCCCGAAGTCCTTGAAGCGCGGCCACCTCCCCCACCCTGCCCACCGCGTCGGATACCAGGTCGAATAGAAGCCGACGAACTTCGGCAGCGCCGCCAGGCGCTCCTTCCGCGAGAGCTTCTTGTCGAAGAGCTTCGCCGAGACGGCGAGATGCCGGTCGAGCGCCTCCCGCGCGATGAAGAGCCGCATGATCTCCGAAGATCCCTCGAAGATGAGGTTGATGCGGTAGTCGCGCATCATTCGCTCGACGGCGATCGGCGGCTCGCCGCGGGCGCGCAGGGAGTCGGCGGTCTCGTAGCCGCGCCCGCCGCGGATCTGCATCGTGCGATCGACGATGCGCCACCCCTCTTCCGAGTTCCACATCTTCGCGACGGCGGCTTCCAGCCGGATGTCGCGATTCCCCATGTCCGCCATCGCCGATGCGAGATCGGTGATCGCCTCCATCGCGAACGTCGTCGCCGCCATCTCGGCGAGGAGCTGGGCGATCGCGTCGTGGCGCCCGATCGGCTGACCCCACTGGACGCGCTCGTTCGCCCACACGCGGCAGATCTCGAGCGCTCTCTTCGCCGCCGCCGCGCAGGTCGCGGGGAGGGTCAGTCGCCCGGTGTTCAGCGTCACGAGCGCGAGCTTCAGGCCTCGCCCTTCGGCGAGCAGGAGGTTCTCCTTCGGCACGCGCACGTTCGTGAAGCGGATCACGCCGTTCTCGATCCCCTTCAAGCCCATGAACTCGCAGCGGTGGACGACTTCGACTCCGGGTTGGTCGCGCTCGACGATGAACGCGGAAATCTTCTTCGTGTCGGGGTGCCGCGCCATCACGACGTAGAGCTCCGCGATCGTGCCGTTCGTGCACCAGAGCTTCTCGCCGTTCAGGACGTAGTCGCCTTCGGGCGTGCGTTCCGCGGTCGTCGAGAGGTTGCCCGGGTCCGATCCGACGTGCGGCTCGGTCAGCGCGAACGCCGAAACGGCGCCGCGGGCGAGGCGCGGGAAATATTTCTTCTTCTGCTCTTTCGTCCCGAAGAGCTTCAGCGGCTGAGGCAGCCCGATCGACTGGTGCGCGGAGAGGAGCACGGTCAGGTTGCCGTCCTGGCTCGTGACGAGCTTCATCGCCTCGGTGTACTCGCGCTGCGAGAATCCGAGCCCCCCGTACTCCTTCGGGATCTTGATGCCGAAGGCGCCGAGCTCCGCGAGCCGCTTGATGATGTGCGGCGGCACCTTGCCCTCGCGGTCGATCCGGTCCGAGTCCACCTCCTCGACGAGGAAGCGCTCGAGCCGATCCATGAACGCGCGGAACTCGGGGCCGCCCAGGTCGGCTTCCGGAAACGGGTGGACGAGGTCCAGCCGGAGGTTGCCGAGGAAAATCTCCTTCAGGAAAGACGGAGCGGTCCACTCGGTCTCGCGCGCGTCCTCGGCGACCCGCCGGGCTTCCTCCTCGGTCAGTGCGCGCGGTTTCTTCGTTCGCTCGGCCATCCGAAAACTCTATCCGAATTGTCGGATATCTTGGCCGGCCGGTGACCAACAAATACCTCTCCTACGACGGAGAGCGCGGGCCGAAAGTGCGCGAGATGTTCAGCCGGCTCGCGCAGCGTTACGACCTCGTCAACGACGTCATGAGCTTCGGAATGCACCGCAAGTGGAAGCGGCAAGCCGTCCGGCTCGCGCTCGACGGCGGGAAGCCCTCCCCGAGGCTTCTCGATCTGTGCTGCGGGACCGGGGACATGTGTTTCTACGGGGCGGAGATGGGAGCCGGACAGATCGTAGGGGCCGACTTCACGCTGCCGATGCTCGCGGTCGCGAGGCGCCGCGCGCGCACGGCCGACGGCCGGCCGGAGCTCGTCGCCGCGGACGCACTCCGGCTCCCCTTTCGTGACGCGGTCTTCGACGCGATCACCGTCGGGTACGGGTTGCGGAACATCGCCGACCCGCGCCTGGCGCTCGCCGAAATGCGCCGGGTGCTCGCGCCCGGCGGGCGCGTCGTCGTGCTCGACTTCGGCAAGCCCGACAACCCGATTGCGGGGGCGCTCTACGGCGGCTACCTGCGAACGATGATGCCGGCCGTCGGGTGGGCATTCCACGGAGACCCCGAGACGTACAGCTATATTCCGGACTCGCTCGAGCGATATCCAGCCCAGCGCGGAGTCGAAGAAATGATGCGGGAGGTCGGGTTCGCGAACGTGCGGTATGAGAATCGCCTGCTCGGGACGATGGGATTGAATATCGGCGAAGCACCGCAGGTTACGCTGTCATCCTGAGCTGAAGGCCGAATCCTGAGGCCGCAGGCCGAAGGATCTCTCTCTCGAAAGGCAAGAGATCCCTCGTTGCGCTCGGGATGACACAGGAGAGCGATGGCGCATCAATACATCTTCACGATGATCAACCTGCGGAAGGTCGTGCCGCCGCAGCGCGAGATCCTCCGCGGGATCTGGCTGTCCTTCCTGCCGGGCGCGAAGATCGGCGTCCTCGGCGCCAACGGCGCCGGCAAGTCGACGCTTCTCCGCATCATGGCCGGCGTGGAGCGCGACTTCGCGGGCGACGCGTTTCCCGCCGAGGGGACCCGCATCGGCTGGCTCTCGCAGGACCCGCGGCTCGACCCCGGCAAGAGCGTGCTCGGCAATGTCGAGGAGGGAGTCGCCGCAACGCGCGCTCTGCTCGCTCGGTTCGACGAGCTGAACGAAAAACTCGCGTCGGATCTCTCCGAGGCGGAGAGCGAGCACGTCATGGCCGAGTACCAGCGCGTCCAGGACGCGATCGAGGCGTCCAACGCGTGGGAGCTCGACCGGCAGCTCGAGATCGCGATGGACGCCCTGCGACTTCCGCCCGCCGACGCGGACGTCACGAAGATCTCGGGGGGCGAGCGCCGGCGCGTCGCGCTCTGCAAAGTCCTCCTGGAGCGCCCCGACCTCCTCCTGCTCGACGAGCCGACGAACCACCTCGACGCCGAGTCGGTCGCGTGGCTGGAGCGCCACCTCGCCGAGTTCCCCGGCACGGTCGTCGCCGTCACGCATGACCGGTATTTCCTCGACAATGTCGCCGGCTGGATCCTGGAGCTCGACCGCGGAGCCGGAATCCCGTGGGAGGGCAACTACTCGAGCTGGCTCGCGCAGAAGGAGACGCGCCTCGCCGTCGAGGAGAAGCAGGAGTCGGCGCGCCGCCGCTCCCTGCAGCGCGAGCTCGAGTGGGTGCAGATGGCGCCGCGCGCCCGACACGCCAAGGGCCGGGCGCGCATCGAGCGGTACGAGTCCCTCCTTGCGGAGGGCGGACCAGAAAACCGCATCGAGACGCGCGAGATCTACATCCCGCCGGGGCCGCGCTTGGGCGACGTCGTCGTGCGCGCCGACGGGGTCCGCAAGGCGTATGGGGACCGGCTGCTGATGGAGGAGCTCTCCTTCGACCTGCCTCGCGGCGGGATCGTTGGCGTGATCGGACCCAACGGGGCGGGCAAGACGACGCTTTTCAAGATGATCGTCGGAGTGGAGACGCCGGACGGCGGACGGCTGACGGTGGGCGACACCGTCGTTCACTCCTACGTCGACCAGGACCGCGACCGGCCCAATCCCGGCAAGACAGTCTTTGAGGAGATCTCGGGCGGCGCGGACAAGATCGTCCTCGGCCGGCGCGAGATCCCCGCGCGCGCCTACGTCGCCATGTACAACTTCAAGGGGCCGGACCAGCAGAAGCGGGTCGCGGATCTTTCGGGCGGGGAGATGAACCGACTGCATCTGGCGCGCACGTTGAAGCGCGGCGGCAACCTCCTGCTCTTAGACGAGCCGACGAACGACCTCGACGTCGACACGCTGCGCGCGCTCGAGGAGGCGCTCGTCGACTTCGGTGGATGCGCGGTCGTGATCAGCCACGACCGGTGGTTTCTCGACCGGATCGCGACCCACATCCTGGCGTTCGAGGGGGACAGCCGGACAGTGTGGTTCGAAGGGAACTACCAGGAGTACGAGGCGGACCGCAAGCGGAGGCTCGGCATGGACGCCGAGCAGCCGCACCGGATCAAGTACAAGCGGCTGGCGGTCGGGTGAGAGTCAGCGCCGGCTGACGAGCACCAACCCGGTCCCGACGAGCGCCGCGAGAGCGACGGCGTGGCGGAAGCGGAACCGCCGGCGGCTGACCTTGGGCTCGCCGACGCTCTGTGCCCACTCGTTGGCGAGGCCGAGACCGCGGCGAAGCAGAACGTCGAGGAATTCCGCCCCCTCCTGCCGTGCCTGGTCGTAGAGCTTCCTTCCGCGGGCCACCGCTTCCTCTTTGACCTCGTCGATGTTGGAGCGGGTCTTCTTGACGTTCTCCTTCAGCGTGTCCTCCGAGTCGCCCACGAAATCGTCGACGGCGAACTTGCGCTTGCGCAGGCTCTCCAGAGCGATCGGGAGCGCGATTCGGGTCACGAGCGGGATGACCACCGGGCCCAGGGCGCGCATCGTCTGGCGCGAAAGGCGGCTTCGAGACATGGTGTATTCCTCCACTCGGCCTTGAGAGCAGATTCCATGCCGGGCCGGATCGGAAAGAATAGCGCGATGGGTGGTTTTTCGGCGGTTTTCCTGGCCCTTGCGCTGCTCTCCGATCTGACCCCCATCGGGGATCAGAGCCCGCGACAAGGCATCGAGGCCGTCGTTCTCGGGGTCGCGCAGGACGGCGGCGTCCCCCACCTCGGCTGCCGGCAGGAGCTCTGCATGGAAGCGCGCCGCGACCGGTCGAAGAGGAGGCTCGTCGCATCGCTGGGCTTGGTCGACCGGGCAGCGGGTCGGCGCTTCATCGTTGACGCCACGCCCGACTTCCCCGAGCAGGTCGACTTACTCGGCGGTCTGCCCGACGGGATTCTGCTCACGCACGCTCACATCGGGCACTACCTCGGCCTCGCGCAGCTCGGCCGGGAAGTTCTTGGGGCGAAACGAATGCCCATCTATTGCACGCCGTCGATGGCGCGCTTCCTTCGAGAGAACGGACCGTGGAAGCGCCTGGTGTCGCTCGAGAACATCGAGATCCACGAGGTCGCGCCCGGAGTCGAGTTCGAGCTCACACCGTCGCTCCGTGCCACCCCGATCAAGGTGCCGCACCGCGACGAGGACTCCGACACCGTCGCTTACCTCGTCGCGGGGCCGAAGCGCCGGCTCCTCTGGCTTCCGGACATCGACAAGTGGGAAAAGTGGGACCGGCGGATCGAGGACCTGGTTCGGGAGTCGTCGCTCCTCGCGTTCGTCGACGGCACGTTCTTTTCCGCCCACGAGATCCCCGGCCGGTCGATCCGCGACATCCCGCACCCGCTCGTCCCCGAGACCGTCGCGCGATTCGGGGGAACCGCTCCCGCGCCCCCCGCGAGGGTATTCTTCATCCACCTCAACCATACGAACCGGCTGCTCTGGGACTCGGGCGCGCGGCGGGACCTGGAGCGGAAAGGCTTCGGAATTGCAGGTGAGAGAATGCGGTTTTCTCTCTGAAACCCATGAGTGAGTCGGTCGCGAATCCGCCTTCTCCCGTGCTGGCGTGGAGACCGACCACCGCGCACCACCGTGGCGAGTGGCCGGAGGGCTACTGGAAGACCGTCGTGTGGCGGGGCCTCAGATTGAAATGCCCCGTGTGCGGCCAGGGAAAGCTGTTCGCGACCTATTTCCGGATGAACGACCAGTGCGGCTGCTGCGGGGTCGGCTTCGCGCGCGAGCACGGGCAGTGGGTGGGCTCGCTCGACATCAACACTCTGTTGACTGCGATCGTGATCATGGCGGGAGCCGGGTTCGGACCGCTCTGGTCGCTCGGAACGAGCCTCGCCGTGTGGTGCACCGCCGCCGTCGTGTTCCCGATCGTGACGTTTCGCTTCAGCCGAGGCCTGTGGACCGCGATCGTGCACCTCACGGGCGGGGTGTACTGACCGGGGAGGGGTCAGGCGTGTAAGTTGGTATTTTTCGAGCTCCAAAGATACCTGAATACACGACTGACCCCAGAGTCCCCTCATCGCCCATCCGTTCGATCTTGCGCATCATCCCGTCCAGTGTCGCGATGTGCCGCTGCTGGGCGGGGATCAGCCGCGTCATGATGAGCGCCCGAGTCGACTCGTCGACGTCGTCCAGTCGCATCGCTCGCATGCTCGTCGTCGGCTTTCTCGATCAACATCCGGACCGGAAAAGCGTTCATTGCTCAGTCGATGGGGCGGCTGCAAAAGATTGAGCGTACATGGTTTACGAGATGGCGCGGCCCTTGCTTTTCGTGCAGTGCGGAAAGGAGGGATGCACACATGGGTATCCTCGGTTGGATCCTCTTCGGACTCGTCGTCGGGATCGTCGCGAAGCTCGTCATGCCCGGCCGCGATCCAGGTGGAATCATCATCACGATTCTTCTCGGAATCGTCGGCGCCTTGATCGGCGGATTCCTCGGGCAGGCACTTCATCTGTATGGTCCGGGTGAGCCGGCGGGCTTCATCGGCGCAACCCTCGGCGCGATCCTCGTGCTCTGGGTGTACCGCATGGCCACGCGTCGCCGGGTCATCGCCTGACGGCCGCGAGCGCTCGCGCTCGCTTGGACTGGCGAACTGGGCCGCTTCGGCGGCCCTTTTTTTTTGATCCCCGGATCGATCATGGTCGTCCGGGGAGACAATCGAGAATGGATCGGCGGCCCTGAGGGTTGAACGAGACGATGCGTTTTGAAATGACCCGGAGCATGAAAGGGAAGAAGAAAAAGAAGAAATCTCACCGGCACTCCCCCGCAGACCGCCGGGGGAACGGAGATCGCCGAACACGGTCACGCCGGGCGCACCATCGCGTGGTGGTCGGAGAAAAAAGAACCGACCGCCGCCGTGAGCCGCGGCGGCAGGATGAGCGGAAGAGCTAGGACGGGCGGCCCTCACGCCGACCCTCTCCCGCGCGCGGAAGAGAGAGTTCGGGATCAATAGCCGGGCGGCCGTCTCGAGTGAAAGTCGGTTCGCCGCTGATACTGCCGCCCGATCGCCGCGAGATCGGCCTCGCGGAAGGCGCCCCCGAGCAGGTGCAGTCCGGTCGGGAGACCCTCCTGGCCGAATCCATTCGGCAGGGAGATCGCGGGGTAACCGACGAGGTTTCCCGCGGAGATCAGCGCGCCGATCGCCGAAACGAAGTTCGCCGGCCGGTCCTTCGCGAGCTCGGGCCAGGCCTTGTCGAAGTCGAGACCGATCGGGTAAGCGACGCTCGCCCGCGACGGCGTCGCCAGAGCGTCATACCGGTCCAGGAGCGCCGCGAACGGCGCGCGCATCTTTCCGCGGAGGCGCATCGCCTGGAGGTAGTCCACGGCCGGCGTCATCACGCTCGAGTAACCTCCGTATCGGTCGGACTTCGCCTGGAGCTCGCGCGTCCCGCCGGATTCGATCAGCTCGAGGAACGCGCTTCCGCCCTCCGCGTCCACGATCGTCCCGGCGCACATCCCGTACGGCAGGTCCGGTAGCGCGACGTTGCGCGTGACCTCCGCAAAACGGCCGAGGACGGTCAGCGAATCGTCGAAGTTCTTCGCCACCTCCGGCTGCACGAAATCGGTCGCGCCCTGGAGGACCGCGATCCGTGGACGGGAGCGCGCCGGCCGGGCCGAACGAACGGGGGCGGCGCTGGTTGTGGGGTCCTCCGGATCCTTTCCGGCGATCGCGTCGAGAACGAGCGCGCAGGCGTCGGCCCCGCGCGCGAGCGGTCCGAGCTTGTCGAGGGTCCAGCACAACGCCATCGCGCCGTGCCGGCTCACGAGGCCGTACGTCGGACGGAGTCCCGTCACGCCGCTGAACGCGGCCGGCGTGATGATCGACCCGACGGTCTCCGATCCGATGGCAAAGGGGACGAGCCCGGCGGCGACCGCCGATCCGGGTCCGCTCGACGATCCGCCGCTCCAGAACCGGGTGTTCCAGGGATTGAGCCCGGGGCCCGTGAACGACGCGTCGGCGTTGTTGTAGCCCATTCCGCCCGCGAGCTCCACCATCGAAAGCTTTGCGACGAGGACGGCGCCCGCGTCCGCCAGCTTGCGGATGACGGTCCCGTCGTACGGGAACTGCTGGTTGCGGTACGGGGCGGCGCCCCATGTCGTCGGCATCTTCTTCGTCGCGAGGAGGTCTTTCGCGCCGTAAGGAATGCCGTGGAGGGGGCCGCGATACTTCCCGCGCCGGATCTCGCGCTCGGCTTCTCGCGCGGCGGTGATCGCGTCGTCGCCGGCAAGCGTTACGACGGCGTTCAGCTTCCGGCCGTGGGCCTCCAGCCTCCGCAACGCCTCTTCCGCCAGCGCGACGGGCGAGACCTGCCGCGCGCGCACCTTCGCCGCGAGCTCTCGCAATGGAGTGAAAAAGATCGCTTCGTCGCTCACCGGCGGACGACGACGAAGTCGACCGCCGGCTCCTCGCCGTTCCCGAGCTTGTAGCCGCGCAGCCGGGCGCTGCGCCGCTCGAGCGCTTCCATGTCGTCATCCATGAGCGCCATTTCTTCCTCGGTCAGAAACCTCCCGTATCGCTCGCGCGCGAGTTTCGCGAGCGTGCCGGGCGCCTTCTTTCCGGGAGTCGGCGTCGGGGACGCGCCGGGCGCCGGGGTCCGGGTCTGCGCCGGCAACGGCAGCGCCGCGAGCGCGGAGATGACTCCGGCGGCCTTTAGGATTGCGCGTCGGGTCTTCGGCATTGATCCTCCTGTCTGAGGGTCAGGTCTCCATTTACCACTCTGTTGTCTAAGTGTTTGAAAACAATGATTCCGAGGGTACGTGACATCTGTGAGGGGGGGTCAAGACTCTCTGAATCAGTGATTTACCTTCGAAAGTGGCAAGTGGAGACCTGACCCTCACTTAGACAGGTTCGACTTCATGGCTCTCCTTGGTCCAGTGCATTCCTCGCGCGGTCATGCCGAGCTCGAACCGCGCGGCTGCCTCGCGATTGGCGGCGAGCATCTCGAGGGGCCGCACGCCGGGATCGCGATATTCGCCCCGTGCGAGCATGCGCGCGATGACCAAGCAGGGGAAGGCCGTCGTCCGCGCCATCGAGGTCGTTCCGCTCGCGCGATGGGTTCTGTCGAAGAGCTCGAAGCGCGTGCGAAGCGTGCGGCCGAGTTTTCGACCGGTGACGATGACCTTGAGATAGGTGAACTCCTCGAATTCGTCGCCGAGCTGCCAGGCGCGCGAGAGGAGGTGTTCCGTCACGTCGCGGGGCGCGAAACGCACGCCGCCGCGGAGCTCGAGCAGGGTTTCGTCGAAGAACCCGACCTCTCGCAAGATCTCCATCTTCTCGGCGTGGCCCGGATATCGGAGTGTCTTCTCCTTCATCGTACGGGCGGGAACAGTTCGGAGAAGAGTGCGCAGACCATCCGTGAGAAAGGCCTCGAGAGTGCCCACGCCCGGAACCTCGATTCGCTCCACCTCCGAGAGCGCCGGGCGCGTGACGAGCCGCCCCTCTTCGAAGATCCGGGCCGGCCGCGTGTACTCCTCGACGACGTCGGCCGGCGAGAATACGGCCGCGTACTCGAAGGGCCAGTGCCGGACGAACGGCAGCCCGCCGACGTAGATGCGCGCATCGTCGACCTCGTTGAAGTCGCGCGCGGCGCGCCCGATGAAGAAGTTCGACAGACCGGGCGAGACACCGCAGTCCACGACCGCCGTCACGCCCTTCTCCCGGGCCAGGGTCTCCAGCTGCAGAGGATCATCGCGCGAGAATGAGATGTCCGCGATCGGCTTTCCCGCTTCGATGACCGCACGGAGCATCGCGGAGCCGAGCGCTCCAGGGAGCGCGCCGACGACCGCGTCGGCCTGGGCGACGGCGGAGGACACGGCTTCGGGTCGCGAAAGGTCCGCCGCGTAGACGCTCGCGTGCGTCTCGCGCCCGACACGCTCGAGCGCCGCCTCGTCGGCGTCGAAGACCGAAACCTTCGTTTCCTCTTCGGACGCGAGCTCGCGAGCGATGATGCGACCGATGAGGCCGGCGCCGAGCACGGTGATACGCATGATGTTTTCCCCCGGCGATATCCTATCGGCGCCGACTTTATGACGAAGCTCACCCGACGCCGCTGGATCGCCGCCGCGGGGGCCACCGCCGCGGCGTCGAGCCTGCCCGTGCGAGGCGCCTCCGCGGCGAAGCCCCGCTCGGAGGCGCAACCGCTTCCCCCGCCGCCGAAGCCCGACGTCTACCGCGAGCGGCAGGCAAGGCTTCGTGCCGGCGCGAAAGCGCGCGGCTGGGACGCGCTCCTCGTGACGCCCTCGACGAACCTGGCATATGCATCGGGTCTCGCGATGGGGCGGAGCGAGCGCCTGACCGCGCTCATCCTGTTCTCCGACGGACCCGCGGTTCTCGTCACGCCTTCGTTCGAAGAGTCCAACGTGACGCGGGACGCGACGGTCGACGAGGTGAAGACGTGGAAGGAGGACGAAGACCCGAACGCCCTCGCCGCGAAGCTTCTTGCGAAGAAGACGGTCGGCGTCGAGGGCTCGACCGCCTTTTCGACGGCTTCACTGCTCGCCGCGGCCGCCGATGCCCGGACGGAGGACGCCACCGCCGTGTTCGACGCGCTGCGCGCGGTCAAGTCGGAGGACGAGCTCGCATTCATCAAGGACGCCGGGCGCCGGACGGTCGCCGCGATCTCCGCGACTCACGAGAAGCTCCAGAGCGGCATGTCGGAGCGGGACGTGTCGACGATCCTCTCGCAGGAGTTCCTGCGGCGCGGCGTCCGCGGCGACGGCCTCGTGCAGTTCGGCCCCTCCGCGGCGCTCCCGCACGGCGGTCCCGGAGATCGAGAGCTCACGAGGGGCGACGCGGTCCTGATCGACTGCGGTTGCCGGGTGCGCGGCTACACATCCGACGTGACCCGGACGGTCGCGTTCGGGCCCCCATCCGACGAGTTCCGCAAGGTCTACGCGATCGTGGACCGCGCGCAGATGGCGGGCATCGAAGCGCTCGCGGCGGGGAAGTCGGGCGAGGAGGTCGATGGCGCCGCGCGCAAGGTGATCGGGGACGTCGGCTACGGCGCGTACTTCACGCACCGGCTCGGCCACGGGCTCGGGATGGACGGCCACGAACAGCCTTATCTCGTGAAGGGGAACACGAAGCCGCTGGTCGCCGGCAACGTCGTCACCGTCGAGCCCGGAATCTACCTCCCGGGAAAGTTCGGCGTGCGGATCGAAGACGACTACGGCGTCCGGGAGAAGGGGCTCGTGAGCCTCTCGGTGCGGCCGCAGGAGCTCGTCGTTCTGAAGGGTTGACTCCGTGAGCGTCCTTGTTGCGTTCTTCCTGCTCCTCTTTCCGGGGACGGCGACGCCCTCTCCGGACGTTCTCCTCGTGGTCGACGAGTCCGGAGAGGTCCTCCGAGTCTTCGACGCGAAGAGCGGCGCGGCAGCGCGTTCGGAAGCGCGTGTCTTGAGGGGTCCGCACGAGGTCGAGGTGCTGGCGGACGGAAAGATCGCCGCCGTGTCGAACTTCGGGTCTGAGGGTGAGCCCGGCCGGACGGTGAGCCTCGTCGAGATCGATCTCGGGAGAACCGTCGCGACGATCGACCTCGGCGACCGGACGCAGCCCTACGGGCTCGAAGCTCTCCCCGACGGCCGGTTCCTCGTCACCGCGGAGGGGACGAAAGAGCTCCTCGTCGTGGACCCCAAAGGGCGCCGGGTCGTCCGACGGATTCCGATGGGCCGCAACGGCTACCAACTCGTCGTCGCGACGCGGGACGGCTCTCGCGCATTCCTCTCCAGCGCCCGGGCGGGCCTGGTCACCGCCGTCGACCTTTCGCCGGTGAGAGTCCTTCGCGACCTCGTCACCGGTCGGGCTCCGGTCGGTATGGACCTCACCCCGGACGGCAAACGTCTCTGGGTCACCGGCCCGGAGACGGACTCGATCTGGCTCATCGACGCAGTCGATCCCGGCATCTTCCCCCGGATGTCCGCGCGGGGACACCCGACCCGGGTGAGGATCACGCCCGACGGGAAGTCCGCGCTCGTCTCCTGCACGCAGACCGGCGATATCGCGGTTTTCGACGTCGCCGAGCGCCGGGAGGTCAAACGGATCCCGATCGCAGGCGAGGCTTTGAGGAGAGAAGGGCCGCACACAGCGCGCGGCGTCCCCTCGCTCCCGGGCCCGTTCGACCTGCTGATCGAACCGAGCGGCCGATCCGCATGGGTCATCTCGGAGAACACGCCCCTCGTTTGCCGCGTCGATCTCGAGACTTTCAAGGTGTCCGGAAGCCTGTACGCAGGGACGGCGCCCGGCGCTCTGGCCGGCCGCTTTGCCCGTTGAGGCCGAACACCTGAAGACCGGCGATTCGCCGTCCCGCCTCCTCGCCCTGGACGTCTTCCGCGGGCTGACGATCGCCGGAATGATCGTCGTCAACACGCCGGGCACGTGGACCCACGTTTACCCGCCGCTCCTCCACGCGGAGTGGCACGGCTGGACGCCGACCGACACGATCTTTCCGTTCTTTCTCTTCATCGTCGGGGTGTCGATGCCGATTTCGTTCGCGCGGAGACGTTCGCAGGGCGCCGCCCGGCGCGAGCTCCTTCTCCATTCGGTCCGGCGCGGGCTGATCATCTTCGGCATCGGCCTGACGATGAATCTTCTTTCACTCATCCTGTTTCACCGCGAACACTTGAGAATCCCGGGCGTGCTCCAGCGGATCGGCGTCGTCTACCTGGTCGCGTCCGCGATCTATCTCCTGCTCCCCCGGCGTGGCGTCTTCGCGACCGCGATCGTCCTCCTTCTCGGATACTGGGCGCTGATGACGCTCGTGCCGGTGCCGGGCTACGGCACCGGCCGGCTCGACGTCGAGGGGAACCTGGCGGCCTACGTCGACCGGGCGGTTCTCGGGGCGCACACGTGGAAGCCCGGGTGGGACCCCGAAGGCCCTCTCTCGACGATCCCCGCGGTCGCGACGGCGCTCCTCGGCGCGCTCGCGGGCGAGTGGCTGATCGCGGCGCGTGCGAAGCATCGGATCACCGGTCTCGCGGCGGGCGGGATCGTCGTCCTCGCGATCGGGGCTCTCTGGGGACGGGTCTTTCCGATCAACAAGAACCTCTGGACGTCGTCTTACTCGGTCTTCATGAGCGGTCTCGCCGTCGTCCTTCTCGCGCTTTGCCTGTGGATCGTGGACGTGAAGGGCTGGAAGGGCTGGGCGCGCCCGTTCGAGTGGCTCGGGCGGAACGCGATCGCGGCGTTCGTCGCCTCGACCCTCGTGACGGTTCTGATGCTCGCCGTGAAACTGCGCGGGCCGGACGGCAAGCTGCGCTCGCTGTACGCGACGATCTACCGCACCGCCTTCGACCGCTTCGCGGACCCCCGACTCGGGTCGCTCCTGTTCTCTCTCACGTATCTCGCGATCTGGGTGGCGGTCTGCGGGCTCGCCTACCGCAAGAGGATCTTCATCAAGGTGTGAGCTGCCTCAGAGCACCGAGAAGAGCCTGCTTCCCAGGAGAGAACGGTCGAAAGTTACCGTGTCCGAGCACCCGGCCGCCTGGTTTCGAGCCCCGAGCATGTAGTCGGCGAAGTCGCCTCGCCCGTGACGAAACTCTTCCAGCGCATCCCTCACCAGATTTCGATCCTCGATCAGGAATCCTGCGGTTTCGAGGATACGGTCGAGGGTGAGCAGCACTGCCTTCTTGTCGAGACCGTAGGCCCCGCGGAGTACCCACGCTGTTTCACAGAGCACGACCACGCTCAGGTAGCAGCTTCCGCCCTTCGCCAGAGCCCCCTCGATCACCGCGTTCGCTTTGGGCGCCTGCGCAGGATCATCCTGCGTGAGATAGCGAACGAGTACGTTCGTGTCCAGACCGCGGATCAAGGCTTCTTGTGGGTGCGACGAATCGCCTCATCCATCCGGCGGAGCGACACGGGCCGACGGCCCGGGAGATAGAGGATTCCTTTCAGGCCTTCCGGGTCGCGATTGGCGGGGCGCAGAACGACGCGCTTCTCTTCGAAAACGAACTCGAGCTGGTCTCCGGCTTCGAGCCCGAGGCGGTCTCGGACGGCCTTGGGAATCGTGACCTGGCCCTTCGACGTCAGCGTAGCGGTGGGCATGTTTCCTTACTCAAGGTAAGGATAACACGGCGGTCGCCGAAAATCGGCTACGCGGCCGTCAACTTGATCACCGCGAACGCCGCGTGCTGCGGATCGGTCAGCATCGCAAACCGGCCGATTTTCTCGATATCCATCGGTGGGACCGTCACTTTTGCCCCCATCCCCTTCGCCTGATCGACCGCCCGATCGCAATCGTCCACCGCGAAGTAGACGAGCCAGTGGGCCGGGACGGGACCCCACTCTTTGGGAATCTGCATCATGCCGCAGGCCTGGGAGTCGCTCTTGTTGAAGATCACGTACTCGCCGAAGTCCATGTGGCGCGGGTCCTTCGTCCAGCCGAAGAGTCCCGTGTAGAAGTCCGCGTCCTTTTTCGGATCGGTCGTATAGAGCTCGTTCCAGCAGAAAGAGCCGGGCTCGTTGACCACCTGCGCGCCGATGTGGCCCTTCGGCTGCCAGAGTGAAAAAACGGCGCCGGTCGGATCCTGGACGACCGCCATGCGGCCATGTTCCATGACGTCGAAAGGCTCCATGATGATGTTGCCGCCGAGCTTTTTCGCCACCGCGGCCGTGTCGTCCGCGCTTTGGACGCAGACGTAGGAGTTCCAGTGCGGCGGCACCCCCTGCTGCTCCGGCCCGAGCTGGTAGAGCGCGCCGGCGTCCTTCCCGTTCTTCTGGAGCATCGTGTAAATGCCCCCTCCGCCGGGCACGTCGTCGACCGTCCACCCGAAGAGGGACGTGTAGAACTTCTTCGCCGCCGCTCCATCGCTCGTGGCGAGCTCGACCCAGCAGAACGTCCCGGGATCGTGTTTCGACTTTTCCACCATGCCGCCTCCTCGTCGAGAGTGATTTCGCAGGGAATGGGTGGCCGTCAGAGTCGCCTAGGGCGGGAGTTTCTTCGCCGATGAGCCGGGGGCGCCTCACGTCCCCGGCCCGCGTGGTACGGTTTTACGCCTCGACCGACATCGGCTCGAGCTTGATCACCGCAAAATCCGCGCCCTGGGGATCGTTCAGGATCGCGAACCGTCCGATGTTGGGGATGTCCATCGGCGGCACGGTGATCTTCCCTCCCATCCCCTTCGCCTTCTCGGCGGTCTTGTCGGAGTCGTCCACGGCAAAATAGACCAGCCAGTGCGGCGGCACCGGGCCCATCTCTTTCGGGATTTTCATCATCCCGGCGGCCTGCGCGTCTTCCTTTTTGAAGATCGTGTACTCCCCCGTCGGGGTCTGCATCGGCTCGCGGCTCCAGCCGAAGAGGGCCGAGTAGAAGTCCCCGGCGCGTTTCGGGTCGGTCGTGTAGAGCTCGTTCCAGCAGAAGGACCCCGGCTCGTTGACGACTTCCGCGCCGGTGTGCTTCTTCGGCTCCCAAATGGCGAACGAGGCGCCGGTCGGGTCCTCAATGTTCGCCATTCGGCCCTGGTCCATGACGTCGAACGGCTCCATCAGGACCTTCCCGCCGAGCTCCTTTGCTTTCGCCGCGGACTCGTCCGCCCTCGTCACGCAAACGTAGGAGTTCCAGACGGCGGCGTGCCCTTCTGCTCGGGGCCCATTTCGTAAAGGGCGCCGGCCTGCTTTCCGTTCTTCTGGAGCATCGTGTAGTTCCCGCCCTCGATCGGCAGGTCGTCGACTCCCCAGCGGAAGAGCGAAGTGTAGAAGTTCTTCGCCGCGCCACCGTCCCTAGTCGCGAGCTCGACCGAGCAAAACATCCCCGGTTTGTGCCTCTTGATTTCCACCATGATTCCAACCTCCTGAAAGAAAAGACTCAGAAAATCGAGCCTATCGCTCCGAGCGAACCTCGCCAACCACAACGGGCGAAAAACGGTGTGAAGGTTTGGCGCAGCGGACCGTACATTGATGAGCCGATCGGATGACGGTGTCGCGCTCCGTCGAGGTCGCCCAGGCCGGAAGTTCTTGCTGGGCGACGTCGAGCGCCACTACGAAAAGCCGGCAGTGAAAGTTTGACCCGTTTTTTGAGCGGAAGCCGCGCTCCAACGCCCCGGTGCGAGCATCGACGTCATGCGTTCGGGATTGCGGATCTTCTGCCCGACCATCCATTCGTCCGCCGACTCAACGAGTCCTCGACCTTCCTCCTCTCCGATCAGGAAACCGCGGGCCCGACGTGCAGCCGACAAGTAGAGCCGCATGTCGTTGCTCTCGAAACCCGACTCGGCGGAAGCGAGGAGGGCGGCCGCTTCCTCTTCAAATCCCCGGATCGATGCGGCCGCGGCCTGGATCAGGTAGGCAAGGGGGTTTCCCCAGGGCGTGGCCTCTTTTTCGATGCGGCGAGCGTCTCGCAGGGCGGAGCGCAGGAGGTTCTTCCACGATCCCGTCTTCGGTTCCTGGCTCGCCGCGGCCGCGATGGCGCAACGCGCTCGGAGGTGCCGAGACTCGATACGGAAGAGCTGAACGCTCTTCAAGAGAAGTGAACGGTCGAGAGCGTGCCATCGCTTGAAAAGGCCTCCCCACGCCTCCACGGCGGAGCCGGCATAGAGGGAGATCTCCGTCTCGCCGACCAGCTCGAAGTAGTGCTGGAGGTGAAAGCCTTGATGGGACCACTGGGCGGCAGCTCGATGGAGTTCCTCGCGGGCTTGATCCGGTTGATCGGACATCAACGATACGAGGTACGACAGCCGGGTTCGGAGGCTGGTCTCGGCGAAGAGATCACCCCGCTCGCCGGCTTCTTTCAGCAATCCAGGAAGACGGGTCGCGAGCTCGCCCAGCTCTCCCAGAAAGACGAGCGCGCGGAGCGAGTACACGTGCGTGGTGTCGAGCTCCCACGCGGTTCCGGTGCACCGTTCGCGGAAAATCTGCTCGCATTGCTGCGAGAGCTTCCATCCAACCTTCCACCGCCCCTCCATGTAGGCCGAGATTCCCGCGCCCAGATACGCCATGCCGAGAGCGCGCGGATCGCGAACGCGGCGGGCGAGGTCGAGAGCCCGCGTGACGAGAATCTGGGTCCGTCGTCGAGCGGGGCGTCCGCCGAGGCCCGTGTAACCCGCCTGATTCCCGAGTGCCCGCGCGATCCGAAACGCTTCACCCGCCTTCAGGGCGAGAAGCAGGTGCCGTATCTGGAACTCGCGGCCGCGGATCGTATCCACCATCGACAGCCCGCTCGCCACAGACCAGCAGGTGTCGATTCGAACGAGATCCTCGGGAGGGATCTGACTCTCCTCGCGCTCGTGGAAGGAGAGGCCTCGCAGCCGCACCTGCAGAAGCCGGAGCGCCAGCGAGAGAACGGCACGCAGAGGCGTTCGGGCGAGACGCATTCCGATCCTCTCGAGAACCGCCTTCAGAACCGTGAGGCCTTCGTCGACGTGGCCGCTCCGCAGAAGCTGTTCGGCGGCCCGACGCTGCAGCTCCAGCGTTCCTGCAGCGCCCGCCCCGGAGACCGCCTCGAGGTACGCGGCGGCCGCCTCGGCGCCCCGACCCGCGTTCGCCAGCGCGTCCCCCAGCAGGACCCGAAGCTTTTGCGCTTCGGTCCGCTCCGCCACCCCGAGCTCGAGGGCGAGTTGATACAGCCTCGCGGCGCGGTCGAAAGCAAGCGCGCTCGTAGCCCGGCTTGCCGCCTCCGCGGCGTAGCCGGCGGCCTGTTCGGGAGCTCCGGCGCCCTGGTAGTGCAGAGCCAGCGTTTCGGCATCGGCGAAACGCGACACCTCCAACGCGACGGCGAGCTTCTGGTGAATCTCCTCGAGTGCGTCCTGCGAGAGGCCCGACACGACGGTCTCGCGAATCCGGTCGTGGTACGTCTCGATCTTCTCCTCGTCTCCCGACCCGGCGCCGCGGAGGAGATGGTTTGCCCGCAACAGCCCGAGTGATGGCTCCTCGTTTTCGAGACCGGAGGCCTGGCGCGCGATCTCTCGGTCCAGCGGGCACCCGGCGACGGCGACGACATCCAGAAGGCTGCGTGCCGTTCGAGGAACCCGCAACAATCGCGCGCGGATGACGTCCTCCAGCCGCACCCTGTGACCACCGGTTTCGGAGTCCGACCTGTCGAGAAGCGCCTCGCCCGCGAGGGTGTGCCGGACAAGCTCGCCGATGAAAAAAGGGTTGCCGCGCGATTCGCGGGCGATCTCCTCCGGCGAGACCGCGCCGGCCGGGGAATCGTCGCCGAGCAGCGCCGTGGCCAGCTCTCGCGCCTCCGCGGGCTCGAATTCGCCGACCTCCACCTCCTCGGCCGTTGCCGGGCCTGCGGCCAGCCGGAATCCGAGAAGCGCCTGAAGAAGATCGCTTCCCATCGCGTCCTCGCTCCGGTAGGAGCCGATCAACATCAACGCTGGCGGGTCAGGCGGACGAAGCAGCTCGAGGAGGGGAGCCGCGCTGTCCCTGTCGCCCCACTGCAAATCGTCGATAAACAGCAGGAGCGGCGTGCGATCGCCGAGGCGCGCGAGAAGCTCGCGGAGCGCTCCGAACGCCCGCCGCCGCAGCTCCTGCGAGTCCGGAATGTTCGCGACCCGCCGCTTCGATCGGGCCACGGCCTCGACCTGTCGGAGGACCGGGAACACGCGCGAGAGCGCCAGGAGATCCCGCGGCAGCAGGCTCTCTGCCTCCGCGGGCGACATCCGCTTGAGAAACTGGCTCAACGAGTCGACCAGGCTGTCGAGAGCTTTGTAAGGAACCGCCTCCTGCTCGTAACAGCGTCCCGTGAGAATTACGGCATTCGGATCCTCGCGGCCGACCTGTTCGAGAAACCTCCGGACGAGCGCGCTCTTTCCCATTCCGGACGCACCCCGCACGTACACCGCTGCAGAGCGTCCCTCCTTCATCGCGCGGTAGGCGCGCCAGAGCACTTCGAGGTGCGCGGCTCGTCCGACGAAGGGGGTCTCGCGAAGAGCTCGAGCCGGCGGCTTCACCTCGGGCTCGGGGCGGCCGGCCCGGAGCGTTTCGAGGACCGCGCTCTCCGCCGGCCGACGCGAGGAGTCCTTCCGAAGCAGGGCGTGGCAAAGCCGATCCAGGTCTTCCGGCACCGTCGCGATGATCTCGTGAGGTGCCGGCGGCTCCGTGCTCTGTTTTTCGACCAGCACGTCGAGGAAGTCGCCCTGGAAAGGGCGGCGGCCGGTCAGGGCCTCGAAGAGAATCACCCCGACGCTGTACCAGTCGCTCGCCTCGGAGAGGGGATCTCCCCGGCTCTGCTCCGGAGACATGTATGCAGGAGTTCCAACGAGATTCAAGCTGCGACTCTGCTCCGGTCCAAGATCGAAAACGAGCCCGAAGTCGAGCAGGACGACACGCCCCTCGGGCGTCACGAGGACGTTCGAGGGCTTGATGTCCCGGTGGAGTTTCCCGGCTTCGTGGAGTGAGTGCAGCCCCTCGGCGAGCTGAAGGAGATCCGAGCGGAGTCTGCCGTATCCGTCGGCGTCGCAGGGACGCGGCCTGGGTTCCTGTCGCCCGAATCTCTCGCGCGGGTCGCCGAAGGGTACGGGAGAGTCTCGGAGCGTCGCGTCGAATGAGTGCTGGTCGCTGTTCGGAACCGCCTCTCCCTCTGTCATGGAGCCCCGAACGTGATCAAGAAGAGAGACTCCGTCGACGAGCTCCATCGTGAAGAACCACTGATCGCCCTCCGAAAGAAGCTCATACAGGGCGACGAGGTTCGGATGGCTCAGATCGGCGAGTGAGCGAAACTCCTGCTTGAACCGATACAGTCCGTCCGAATCGACTTGCGAAAGCGCCTTCAGTGCAACCGTCGCGTTCCGCTTACGGTCGAACGCGCGGTAGACGACACCGAACCCACCCGAACCGAGCCGGCGCTCGATCGAGAACCTGGCGGTCCCCCGGAAATCCTCGGGCATGTGCGGAGCGAAACGAGCGAAATCATATTCCCGCCCGGCGCCGCGGCGAGGGCTAGAGCGGGAATCGAACTCCGATCAGGCCCTCGAAGAAATCCGAGGGAACGCCCCCGGAGTCACCCACAAAGTGGTAACGCGCGGACAGGTGGACCGCCGCGCCGCGGGTCACCCATCGGTCGAGCCCGGCGCCGACGAAGAAGCCGGAGAGCATCTTCGAGAGCAGCACCGCTTCCGTTTCTTACGGAAGCCTTCCCTCGCGTGTTGAGACTCAGCTCTTCCGGTAGATCTGCGCCCCTCCGGCGACGAACTCCCCTGCCTTCTCCTCGAGACCGGCGTCGATCGCCTTCTCCTCGGCGATTCCGTGCGACGCGGCGTACGCGCGGACCTCCTCGGTGATCTTCATCGAGCAGAAGTGCGGGCCGCACATCGAGCAGAAGTGCGCGAGCTTCGCGCCCTCGGCCGGAAGCGTTTCATCGTGGAAGTCGCGCGCAGTCTCGGGATCGAGCGCGAGGTGGAACTGGTCCTCCCATCGAAATTCGAACCGCGCCTTCGAGAGCGCGTCGTCCCACAGTCTCGCGCCCGGATGCCCCTTCGCGAGGTCGGCGGCGTGCGCCGCGATCTTGTACGCGATGACGCCGTCCTTGACGTCCTTCTTGTTCGGCAGGCCGAGGTGCTCCTTCGGCGTAACGTAGCAGAGCATCGCAGTCCCGAACCAGCCGATCATCGCGGCGCCGATCGCGGACGTGATGTGGTCGTAGCCGGGCGCGATGTCCGTCACGAGGGGGCCGAGCGTGTAGAACGGAGCCTCGTGGCAGATCTCGATCTCCTTGCGAACGTTCTCCTCGACGAGGTGCATCGGGATGTGCCCCGGCCCTTCGATCATGACCTGGCAATCGTGCGCCCACGCCTTCGTCGTCAACTCCCCGAGCGTGTCCAGCTCCGCGAATTGCGCCTCGTCGTTGGCGTCGGCGGTCGATCCGGGGCGCAGCCCGTCACCGAGAGAGAAGGAGACGTCGTAGCTCGAAAGGATTTCGCAGATCTCGTCGAACTTCGTATAGAGGAAGCTCTCCTGGTGGTGCGCGAGACACCACTTCGCCATGATCGACCCGCCGCGCGACACGATCCCGGTCACCCGCTTCGCGGTCAGCGGGATGTAACGCAGCAACACTCCGGCGTGGATTGTGAAGTAGTCGACCCCCTGCTCCGCCTGCTCGATCAGAGTGTCGCGGTACACCTCCCAGGTGAGCTCCTCCGCCTTCCCGCCGACCTTCTCGAGCGCCTGGTAGATCGGCACGGTGCCGATCGGCACGGGGGAGTTTCGGAGGATCCACTCCCGGGTCTCGTGAATGTTCTTGCCGGTCGAGAGGTCCATCACGGTGTCCGCCCCCCACCGGATCGCCCACGTCATTTTCTCGACCTCTTCCTCGATCGAGGAGGTGACGGCCGAGTTGCCGATGTTCGCGTTGATCTTCACGAGGAAGTTGCGGCCGATCACCATCGGCTCGGACTCCGGATGGTTCACGTTCGCCGGAAGGATCGCGCGACCCCGGGCGATCTCGCTCCGAACGAAATCGGGAGCGACGTTCTCGCGGATGGCGACGAACTCCATCTCGGGCGTGACCACGCCGCGGCGCGCCCAGTGCATCTGGGTCGCGATCCCGCGGCAGCGGAGCGCCTTGCGCGGCCGCGTCAGGGCGAGGTCCGGTGCGCTCGGCCGGCGCGGCTCGGTCTCGTCGTGCTCGCCGCGCTCGAGGATCCAGGGGCGCCGGAGCTCCGGCAAACCCCGATGGAGGTCGATGTCCGCCTCCGGATCCGTGTACGGCCCCGACGTGTCGTAGACGCGCAGCGGGGCGTTGATCTCGACTTCGCTGCGCATCCCACGCGTCGGATGGAGCCCGATCTCGCGGAACGGCACCCGCGTGCCCTGCGGGCCGGGGACGTAGACCTTCTTGGAGCCGGGCAGCGGCTCACGGTTCGCGACCTCGTTGCCCGGAAGCGTTTCGCGGCGGGTGCTCATCGGTTCCTCCCTACGGCGGCATTACCCGCGTCAGGTTCACGGGGTCTTGCCGACCCGATGCCGGCAACTCTCAGCCGTCCGCGCGCCCGTCGGTACGCGGAGTGGGCTCCCCCGGACTATGCTTCTCGATTGTACAGCCGCCGTCTCACGTCGGACATCGGAGGACCTCATGAAGGAATCGACGCCGCGATCGCCGACCGCCGACGACTCCATGACTGAGAAAGAAAAAGACGACATGGCCGACCAGATGGAGGAGTTCGAAGGACCGGATCGCCGCGAGGACCGCGGAGACAACGAAAAGCCCACTCCCGAGGATCCTGGGGTCGGCAGCTCATAGAACTTCCGCCGAAAGGCTCTTCAGCCCGGACCTTGTTTGTCCGCTCCCGCGGGCGACACTCACGTTGACCCGGACCGCACGAGCGGCACGCGGCCGGTTCAAAAACATCGCTCGTTCGAACAGAATGCGGAGATCCGTGTCGACACAGCCGGTTCTGCCTTTCGGGGCTGAGGAAAAGAAGCGTCCGCGGCTCATCGAGTCGCTGGCGGAGGTCTGTCGCGAATTCCCGCTCGACGAGAAGGTTCTCGTTTCCCCCTCTTATCGGATCGGGCATCAGATCGCCGAAGCCCTCGCTCGGTCGGGAACTCCCTGGGTGCACCTCCGGATCGAAAGCGTGCGGGGACTCGCGCTCGCGATCGCGGGTCCGGAGATCGCAGCCGAAGGACTGACGCTGCTGTCGCGAGCGCAGGCCCTCGCGCTGGTCGAGCAGGCGTGCGCCGAGACGCTCGATTCGTCGTCCTACTTCGGAGAGCTCGCCTTTCGTCCGGGTCTTCACCGGGCGATCCAGAGCACGTTCGACGAGCTCCGCGCGGCCGGAATTTCCCCGGCGGCCCTTCCCGAGAGCGCCTTCGGAGATCCTCGAAAGGTGGCTGACCTGAAGGCCGTGCTCGAACGCTACGAATCTTCGCTCGCGCGCGGAAAGTTCGTCGATCGTGCAGAAGTTCTGAGGCGCGCCGTCGACGCCCTGGCGAAAAAACCGCGAATCGCCGGACCCTTGTACCTGGTGGCGGGAAGCTTCGAGCTTTCGGCTGTCGAGCGCGAGCTCCTCGATCTCGTGTCCGGCGGGAAGGTTCGCGTCCTCGAGAGTGACGCCCCGGAGAACTGGATCGAGAACGGTCGAAGGACCCGACTCTTTCGGGCGCTCGGCGAAGAGAACGAGATCCGGGAAATCTTTCGCCGGATCCTTGCGGAGGAGATTCCGTTCGACGATGTGGAGATCCTCTCGACCGATCCGGCGACCTACGGTCCACTCGTCTACGAGCTTTCCGAGGAACAGGGAATCCCCTGCACCTTCTGGGACGGAATCGCGGCGACCTTCACGCGTCCGGCCCAGGCGGTCCTCGGGTACTTGCGGTGGCTCGGTCGCGATTTCGAAAGCGAGGAGTTGCACGACCTTCTCGCAGGCGGATTGATCGATCTCTCGCGAGTGACCCCGGGAGAGGAGCCCCCCGGCTCCCTGCCCGCCGCGCGGGAGCTGCGCGAGGCGAGGATCGGCTGGGGTCGGGAGCGCAACTTGTCGTGTCCCGATGCGCATATCGCGCGACTGTCGGCGGAAATCGAGTATCGCCGGAAGGCAGAGGGTGCCGAGGAGGACCGGGACTCGCGCGTCCGCTGGCTCGAGAAACGACGCGCCACGGCGCAGTTCGTCAAGAACCTGATCGCCAGACTCGTCTCGACCGCGCCGGAGGTGTCCGAAGGAATCGTCGCGCTCCCCGAGCTTGCCACCGCCGCGGCAGCGTTCACGTCGCGCTTCGCGCACGTGTCCGGCGAGCTCGACGGTGTAGCCGTGAGCGCGCTCGGCGGATTCTTCGGCGAGCTCCAGACGCTTCCCGTCCCGCGGCTGCCGCTCGCCGACGCGGTCGAGCGTCTGACCGACGCCGTCCGCGCTCTGCATCTGGAGGCCGATCGTCCGCGCCCCGGCCATCTGCACTTCGGCGACTACCGCTCCGGCGGGTTCGCGGGCCGCTCGCGAACTTTTCTCGTCGGTCTCGACGCGCGCCGCCATCCCGGCTCGGGTCTCCAGGACCCGGTCCTTCTGGACGAGGAGAGACGCGGCGTCAACGCGGCGCTCCGGCCGCGGGAGCTCGCGATCCGCGGCGGTCGGCCCGCCGAGAACACCCTCGCGCTTCAGGCGTGCCTGGCCCGGGTGCATGGGGAGGTCACCGCGAGCTACGCATGCTGGAATCTCCTGGAAGCGAGGGAACAGTTCCCCGCCACGAGCTTCCTCGCCCTCTTCCGAGCCCGCTCGGGCGACGATGCGGCAGACTACAGCGAGCTCGCCCGGGCGCTGCCCGAGCCCGCAGGATTCGTTCCGCACGCATCCCGAGCGCTCGACGAGAACGAGTGGTGGCTGTCGAAGGTCCCCGACCACACTTCGTCCCCGGGCTCCGGCGCTGAGATCGTGCGAAGAGCTTATCCGTGGCTCGAGGACGGGTTCGTCGCCGAGCGCGAGCGCGGGAGCGATCGCTTCACGCTCTGGGACGGCCGGATCCGGGACGCCGCCGGCCTCGACCCCCGGA
Source organism: Thermoanaerobaculia bacterium (assembly GCA_036001245.1). Taxonomy (GTDB): domain Bacteria; phylum Acidobacteriota; class Thermoanaerobaculia; order UBA5066; family Gp7-AA6; genus Gp7-AA6. The sequence continues at coordinate 8,496 of DASYUL010000058.1, read as the reverse complement.
CGTCCGGAACGCCGATTTCCTGCTCGCGGATCCAGGAGCTCGCCAGGTGCCCTTACTCGTATTTTCTGAAACGGGTCCTCCGGATCCAGCCCCCCCAGGAGGCGCGAGAAGACCCGACCATCTGGCTCGATGCGATGGAGACGGGACTCCTGCTCCACGAGGTCTACCGCCGCTTCTACGCAGAGGCGCCCGCCGGAACCGGGAAGCCCTCTCTCGAGAGGGACGCGAAGCGTCTCGAGGCGATCGCCGACGAGGAGATCGCGCGGTGGAAGGAGGACGTCCCACCGCGCAGCGCCGCCGCGTTCGAAGCCGTCCAGGACGACGTCCGGGTGGCGTGTCGAATCCTTTTGCTGCGCGACGAGGAGCACTGCCGATCCGCGACGCCCCGTTGGTTCGAAGTCCCCTTCGGACCCTCCCGACAGGCGGAGGTCTCCGCGCCGGGGAGCACGAGCCCCGTGCGAATCGCGCTCGGCGGCGGAGAGGGGTTTCTGCTCGCCGGCCGCATCGACCGGGTCGACGAGCTCGGCGGGTCGGAATATCAGGTCTGGGACTACAAGACCGGCAGCGCGTGGCAGATCGGGGACCCCGCCCGCGGACGCGGCGGCCGCCGCATCCAGGACGTGCTCTACGCCCAGGCTTTCGAGGTGCTCCTCGCGCGCGCCGGCATGAAGGGACGCGTCGTGGGCTCCGGGTACTTCTACGCCGGGCGCCGCGGGGAAGGCGAGCGCTCGCTCGGCGATCTCGATCCGGCGGCGACGCGGGCGACGCTCACGGCGCTCTTCGACCTCGTTGCGGAAGGCGCGTTCGTGCACTCGACGAAGAAGGACGATTGCTCGCTCTGTGACTTTCAGAAGATCTGCGGCGGCGCGGAGTCCGCCGCGGAACGGGCCAAGGCGAAGGTCGACAACCGCGACAACGCCGTCCTCGAGCCCTATGCGAGGTTGAACCCGTGAGCGTTGCCGATTTTCGCCGGCGGGACCATTCCGATCGTCAGGCGATCGTCGACGAGCTCGGCACGAATCTGCTCGTCGAGGCGGCGGCGGGAACCGGGAAGACGACGAGCCTCGTCGACCGGATGCTCGCCCTCGTGCGCCAAGGAAGGGTTCCAGTCGAACGCCTCTGCGCCGTGACGTTCACGGTCAAAGCCGCCGCGCAGCTCAAAGAGAAGTTCCAGCTCCGCCTGGAGAAGGCTTTGCGCGAGGAGGCCGACGTCGAGCTCGGGCGTCGGTTCGCCGCGGCGCTCAACGGACTCGATCGCTGCTTCGTGGGGACCATCCACGCGTTTTGCGCGCGACTGCTGCGCGAGCGGCCGGTGGAGGCGGGAGTCGATCCGGAGTTCGAGGAGCTCGACGAGACCCAGGACCTTCTGCTGCGCGAAGAAGCGTGGGAGCGCTACAAGCAGATGCTCTTCGTCGAGTCCCGGCCGATCCTGCCGGAGCTCGCGAAATACGGGATCCCGATTGACCTGCTCCACGAGGCGTACGAATGCCTTGCCGGAAATCCCGACGTCGCGCTCGCGGTGTCGGGCAGGCTTTCCGAGCCCCGATTCGAGCGCGAGAAGAAGAAAGTCCTGGGGTTTCTGGACGACGTCCGCGCCGACCTCGAAGCGCCGGCAGCGGATCCGAAGGGTAAGCCGGACGACCTCCGCAAGAAGCTCACGAGCGCGCTCCGGCTCGTCGCGCTCTTCGACCTGGAGCGGACGATCGAAGTCGTTCATCTCTTCGAGAGGCTTGACTCGCGGGCGAAGCTCGTCGCATCCCGGTGGCGCGACCCCGCGCGCGCAAGGAAGCTCGAAAGCGATTTCCAGGTTCTGCGGGACGACGTCATCGCGCCGGCCCTGGTGCGATGGCGCGAATTCCTCTACCCGATCGTCGTCGACGCGGTGAAGCCGGCCGTCGACGAGTTTCGGCGGCTCCGGCGCGAGCGGGGCGCCCTCGACTTCAACGACCTGCTCCTGTGCGCGCGCGACCTGCTTCGCGACCACCCGGAAGCTCGGAGCGATTTCCAGAAGCGATTCACGCCGATTCTCGTGGACGAGTTTCAGGACACCGATCCGATCCAGGCGGAGGTCCTGCTCTATCTGACCGGGCGTGACGTTCACGAAAAGGACTGGCAGAGGCTCGAGCCGGTGCCCGGGTCTCTTTTCGTCGTGGGCGATCCAAAGCAGTCGATCTACCGGTTTCGCCGCGCCGACATCGAGACCTACGAGCGGGTCCGCGACCGGATCGTCGCGTCGGGCGGCAAGGTCGTCCGCCTGACGACAAATTTCCGTTCCTGCCCGGAGGTCTGCGAGTGGGTCAACGAGGTCTTCGACGCCGCGTTTCCCCCGGACTCGACCCGCGAGCAAGCCGCCCGGGCGCCGCTTCACGCGGAGCGTCCCTCCGCGGGTGGCATCTCGGGCGCCTATCGCCTCGAGACTCCCGCCGGCGGACGGAAGCATGACGACGTCGCCCGCGCGGACGCCGAACGGATCGCCTCGTGGATTCGCTCCGCCCTGGACTCCCGGATCGAAATCGCGCGCGCGGGCAGTCGCGCGGCGGAGCCGGGCGATTTCCTGATGCTGTTTCGTTACAAGAAGCGGATGAACATCTACGCCCGTGAGCTCGAGGCCCGCGGCATCCCATACGAGATCGCGGGCGGCGGAGCGTTCAGCGAGTCGGAGGACCTTCACGAGCTGCTCCCGCTGCTCGAGTCCGTCGTCGATCCAGACGACGCCGTCTCGCTTGTCGCGTCACTGCGAGGTCCCTTCTTCGGCGTCGACGACGATGCGCTCTACCGGTTCCGGGTTTCCCGCGGGCGCTTCCATCTGTTCGCTCCGCCTCCGGAAGACGCAGACCCCCGGATCGTGCGCGCGATCGAGCTCCTCCGGGGAGCGCACGAGCTCTCGCGGACTCTCCCGCCCGGCGCGGCGCTCGCGAAAATCGCGGAACAGCTCGGTGCGATCGCCTCCGGCGCCGCGCGGGAACTCGGAGGGACCCGGGCAGGAAATCTCCTGAAAGCGGTGGCCATCGGCCGCTCGCTCTCGGCGGCGGGCGCGCCGTTCGGGGCGATCGTGCGCCGCTTGCGCGAGCTCGCCGATCGCAGCGACACCGAAGAGATGAGCACTCGGCCCGGAGATTCGCGCGCCGTCCGGTTGATGACGCTTCACCGGGCCAAGGGTCTCGAGGCCCCGATCGTTTTTCTCGCGGATCCCACGGGAGAGCGGGACACGACGGTCTCGTGGTGCGTCGAGCGCGAGCACGACCCTCCCCGGGCATGGCTCCGGGTCGTTCGCAAGGAAGGCTTCCAGGACCATGAAATCGCCCGGCCGGCCGGGTGGCAGGAGCGGGAGGAAGCGGAGGAGGCGTTTATCGAAGCGGAGAAGGACCGCCTCCTTTACGTCGCGGCCACCCGCGCGGCGGACGCTCTCGTCGTCAGCGTCGGGACGAGCGCCGCAAAGAGCCCGTGGGCGAAGCTCGCCGGAAAAGTCGCAAGGCCTCTTCCCGACCTTCCGAGACGAGTGTCGGCGCCGCGGGCCGCTTCGCCGGAGGATCTCGTCCCGCAGCTCGCCGACTTTCGAAATTTGCGCGAGGCGAGGCGCGCGGCGTCCCGGCGCGAGAGCTACTCCATCGCCCAGGTCACGACCCTCGCACACGGCTCTTCCTCTCGGAAGCCGTTTCAGGAGGCGACCGGAAGGGGAATGTCATGGGGGCGCGTCATCCACCGTCTTCTCGATGCGGCGATGAAGGATCCGTCGCTCGATCTCGATCTCCACGCGGAGAACGTCCTCTCCGAGGAGGGGCGCCCCGCCTCCGACCGCGCGGATGCCGTCGCGCTCGCCCGGGCGGTCATTGGTTCGCCACTCTGGCGCCGGGCGCTCGCGGCGCGGCGTCGGCTGACGGAGGTGCCCTTCGCGCTGATGGCGGAAAGCGCCGACCTCGGACTGCCCGGCGGCCCCGCCGAGACTCTCCTCCAGGGAGCGATCGACCTCGCGTTCGAAGAGGACTCCGGCTGGGTTCTCGTCGACTACAAGTCCGACACGATCGCGGGCAACCTCGAAGAGCTCGTCTCGTTCTACTCGCGACAGATCGAGTTGTACCGACGCTACTGGGAGAAGCTCACCGGGCGGCCGACGAAGGCGGGCCTCTTCTTCGTCCAGACCGGCGAGGAGGTCTGGCAGTCACTCCCCTCGTGACGGTTCTCTTCGACTTTTTCTCCTTCGACGCGGGTCGCGGCGGACGGGGTTTCGCCTTCGGCATCCGGTCGGACCGCCGCGCGGAAGACGCCTTCGACGTGGCACGCGGCGCCGAGGGTTTCGCGGGTCCAGTCAGCCGCTCGGCAGACGCCCCCGGCGGCGGCCCCGGGCGCTGGAAGTAAGGACCTTTCGACATCCGGTCGGGGCGCTCTCGCGAGGCAACCTTCGCCGCGATTGCTCGCACGAAACGCGCTGCGGCCGCATCGTCCTGGCGGTCGCGTCCGTCGGTCTTGTAATAGTCCGGGTGGACGTTGCTCTTCTTGCTCACACTTCGACCTTTCTCTCGACGGGCGACTCGTCGCGCGGCGTCGCTCCGGGCCGGTAGCGGAGGCTCGCGGCGACACCGCCCATGTCCGCGAGGAGGTCGGCGTCGTCCACGAAGTGGACCGTCGCGCTCGTCGCGAACGCGCGCTGCACGATCTCGTCCGCGAGCGGCGCCTGGCCTTCCGCGCGCGCGCCGCCATTACCCTCCAGCCGGATCGCGATCGAGACTTCGTCGACCTGTCCTTTCGCGAGAGCCTCGAGGACGTCCTTCGCTCCCGCGACGGCGAGCCCGCCCGCGCGCCACTCGCCGCGGAGTCGATCGACCCGCTCGGCCTCGTGTTTCGCGAGGTGCTCCGCGAACGCCTCTGCCGCGGCGTCCCTGACCTCGTTCTCCGGCGTGCGAATCTCCAGGCGGAGCACGCCGACGACCTTGTCCGCCAGGTCCTTCGGAAGCTGCTCTCGCAGAAGAGGCACGATGACCTCGTCGCCCGCGAGAAAGACGTGCCGCGCGCGATCTTCGGCGACGATCCGCCCCAGGGCCTCCACGACGTCCTTGGCGTGGTGGAGGTAGTGATCCTCGACGTGACGTTGATAGCGCAGCTGAGACCACCCGCCCACGTCGGTGCGCGAGACTTTCTCGCTCGCGAGCTCTTCCCGGTCGATCGTCCGGCCGCGGCCGAATACGTAGATGCGGGCGTGGTTCGTGTCCGCCAGGACGACGGCATGGCGAGGGTAGCGGTCGAGGATGAGGGCGAGCGGCGAAAGGTGCGGCCGGTCGCCGATCGTCAGTCGATGGGATTCGATCGGCGCATCGAGCTGCAGCGCCTCGAAGAAATTCTTCCCCGAGCACGCAAAAATCGCGATTCCGTTCGCCGACGGTCGGACCTCCTCAGAGAGCCACCGCTCGATTTCTTCGACGTCCTTCTCGAAGCTCTCCCTTTGGGGGGATCGGAGCTCGAAGCTGTCGATCCGGCCGCGCAGCTCCTTGCGGACGAACGCGTCGTATTTGTCCTTGCCGCGGTTGTCGGGCTGGGCGTTCAGGTACAGGCTCACGAGCGGGAGCGCGACGGGCTCCATCCGGGCAAGGCGGTCGAGGGTCTGGGCGAGCGAGGGGGTCGCAGTCGTCGTCTCCATTGCGGTTCCTTTCGACCATGGGAGGCAGCAAGTCGTATGCCGGAAGGCCCCTCGCGCGCCGCGCCGGGGGAACGATAGAATCCATGGCCGAACGAACCCTCTCGAAATGGAGATGAACATGAAATCACGGGCGCCCCGCGTGATTGTTCTGCTCGGCCTCGCCGCCGCCGCGATCGGAGGCGTGGGGTGCATTCAGAAGGCGAAGCCGGCCAGTCCGGCCGGTTTCATTCCGCCCGAGAACCTCGAGCAGCCCAAGGATCTGCCCTTTCAGAAGGCCTGGCGGAAGGCCGACGCCGACTGGAAGCATTACACCGAGATCTACGTCGCGCCGTGGAACACAGAGTACCTGCGCCAGATGACGTGGTGGGAGAAGCTCGAACGGGGCGAGAAGGTGAAAGAGGACGCGAAGGAGCTCGCCGGATACGCGCGCGGCGTCTTCGAGGAGGCGTTCCGGAAGGACCCGAAACACCGGTTCGTCGTTGTCGAGCAGCCGGGGCCGAGAACTCTGGTCGCCGAGTTCGCGCTGGTCGAAGTCATCCCCAACAAGGTCGTGCTCGACGCGCTGGGATACGCGGCCGGGCCGGCCGTCGGCGCGGCGGGAAGCGTCGCCGCCAACGTCCAGACGGCAGCGACGCACAGCACCGTCGCGTTCGAGGCACGGATGAAGGACGGCGCGACGAATGACGTCGTCGCGATGTTCGCCGACCGGGAGTCGGAAAAGTTCTCGATCGTCAACGTCAAGGACTTGACGTGGTACGGCCACGCGAAGGCGATCCTGCGCGAGTGGGCGGACCAGTTCGTGAAGATCGCGAACAAGCAGCCGGGAGACATCGTCAAGGACTCGCCGCCGTTCGACCTGAAGCCCTGGTAAAAAATCTTCGCAGGGTCAGGCCTTCACTGATCGAGGTAGCGCTCGATTGCCGACGTGCTCTCGCCATCTTCGCGAAGCGAAGCGGCAAGTGGAGGCCTGACCCCCAATGTGGCAAGTGGAGAGCTGACCCCCTATAACCTCGCCCACTCCTTCCAGCGCCGGAACAGCTCGTCGGGCGTGAGACCGGTCTCCGAGCGCAGCGACTCTGCGAACGTGCGGCCGGCTCCGAGATCGCGGACGAGACACGCGACGGCGCCGCTCCCGTGGCGCTCGACGACGTATTCGATGAGCGCAAGCGCCTGGACGTAGTTCGTCCGCGCGGCGGTCCGATCCGAACGTCCCGCCAGATTTCCCTCCATCTCCGAGAGCGAGTAAGGGCCGCGGCTCCGAAAGTCGTTGCGGATCTCGTAGCGGGGGATCCTCTTCCCCTCCCACCACTGGGCGAGGCCTTCGTGAAGCCAGCCGGGCGCGCGGTCACCGGAGGCATGGCGGATGAAGGAGTGAGCGAGCTCGTGAGCCAGCACCGACGACAGCTCGTCGGTCAGGCCGCCGTCAGGGTCGAGCAATACGCGGATTTTTCCGTCGAAGACACCCGAGACCCAGTCGGGCACGGAAACGAGCGAGAAGTAGGACCGTCCCGCGTAGAGGATGACGATCTGCGCATCGGGCAGCTCCGTCCCGAAAAAATCGGACTGCTCGCGATAGGTTGCGGCGAGTCGATCCGCGATTCGCTCGACGATCGCAGGAGGGATGGCGGGATCCCAGAAGAAGGAGAACCACTCGGTCTCCAGGTGCCGCTGGCCCGAGGCGAGAGCGAGCTCCTGACGGACTTTCGAGAGGCGTCTCAGGGTCGCCGGACTCTCGCCGCCGAGGCGCCGGAAGTGCTCCCACGCGACGACGGCGTCCTCGAGCCGATTGAGCGAGTAGTAGACCTCTCCGAGGATCTCGTACGCCTGCGGCGGCGCCCGCGGCGCCCGCTGCTCGGCGAGATCCAGGTAGAACCGCGCAAACGGAAAGTCAGCGCGGCGGACGTACGCGAGCGTCAAGAGCGCGAGGACGAGCCCGTTTTCGTCGTTCCAGCCGTACGCTTCCTCGAGGAGCTCGACCGCTCTCCCGCCGTCTCCCTTTTCGAGGTAGGCGCGCCCGATCTCACCGAGCTCGCTCGCGATCGAGCGCGCTTGCTCCGTTCCGGGCCGGACCCCCTCCGATCTCTGGCGGACCGCCTGAAGGCGGGCGTGCTGCGGATCCTGTGACGCGCCCGCCAGCGCCGGCCCGACGGTTCCGGCGAGCAGAAGCGCGAATGCCGGGAGCACTCAGGGCACGCGGAACGGCGCCGACGCGTGGGTACCGCGGCCCGTCGCACCATCCTGAAGGATGACGCGCAGCGCATAGAGTCCGGGAGAGAGCGTTGCCGGCGTGAACGACACGAGGAGGAGCTGGCGACCGTCTGCTTCGACCGGTCCCTTGCCGACGAGCGCGATCATTCCGTCGCCCATCGGCCGGCCATCTTCGGCCAGCACCTGCGCGCCCATCTTCAGGATCGGCTCCGAGTTCTCACCCCCGAAGTGGTAGGTCACGATCGACACGCGCGACGGGGTTCCGGGGTGAACCGAGGGCGCGGCGGCCGGCACGAAATCTTCCACTCCCGCGCCGAGCAGGGGATCTTCCGAGGACGATCCGGACGACCCGCTGCGGCGGACCATCATTCCCCCATTCGATGGCTCGAGGAAGATCGGCGGAACGAGATAGGGCGCGCCCGCGGTAAACGCGGGAACGTGGAGCGACTGCACGGCGAGTCCGGCGCGTCCGGTCTCGGCGTTTCGCACGAGCACCCGCAACCGGTAGTCGCCGGGCGCGAGGTCGAGCTGCCCCGCGTAGCGCAGTCCGCCCTTCTCGAGCTTCTCGCGGTTTCGGGTCAGGTCGATTCCGATGACTTGAGCGAAGAAGTCGTGCAGCCGGTTCTCGGAGTCGCTCACGTAGACGTAGACCTCGG
>DASYUL010000057.1:0-17369 GCA_036001245.1 Thermoanaerobaculia bacterium | reverse complement strand
TTCGCGCCCGAGATCACGAGCCACTCGTACGTCGTGCCGGAGAAGTTGAAGTTCGCCGCGTGGAAGTGGAAGTCTGTCCGGCCGCCCGGCACCGTCGTGTTGCCCTTGAAATAGCCGGAGACGAAACCGAAGAACGCCTTGTCCGTCAGCGTCGGATTCGGAACGTAGGCACCCGGGGGAGAGAGGATCCAGCCGCCGCCCGTCACGAAGCCGGCGCTCGGGTCGTAGACGACTGCGTACTGATAGACGGCGCCGGCGCTTTCCCCGCACGGGTCCGCCACGTTGATCGAGACCGTATACACCCCGACCGACGTGTAGAGGTGGACGCCCGTGCAGCTTCCCGGCTCGGTTGCGGTCGGCTCGGCGACGACGCCGACGTCCGGCGCGCTCCCGTCGTCCCAGTCGATCGTGCACGTGTGGACCTGTTCCGGCGAGTCGGTGAACGACGCGGTCACGGTGACGATCCCGGAGCCGATCGCGAGCGGATCGTTCGGGCTCGCGGCCACGGTTGGCGCGACGACGGGCGCCGTGTTGCCGCCGCACGTGTAGCAGAGCGCATCCGCGACGCCGGCGCACTGGCCCGAGCCGGTGCAGGCGTCCGCCGTCGTGCACTGGTCGCCGTCGCTGCAGGCCGTCCCGGTCGCCGCGTGGTTGGGGCTGCAGCCTCCGGACCCGTCGCACGAGTCCGCCTGGTCGCACTGGCCACTCGATGGATTGCCGCACGCGTTGCCGGCCGCTTTGAACCCGTTGTCGTGGCACGCGCCGGCTGCGCAGCTGTCCTGGTTGGTGCATTCGGTGCCTGCGTCTCCGCACGTGGTCCCGTCGGCGAGGTGGTTCGACAGACACGAGCCCGACCCGTCGCAGGAGTCGGCCTCGTCGCACGCGCCGCTCGAGCCGTCGCCGCACGCGTTGCCCGCCGCTTTGAACGCGTTGTCGTGGCACGCGCCGGCCGCGCAGCTGTCCTGGTTGGTGCATTCGGTGCCCGCGTCTCCGCACGCCGAGCCGTCCGGCGCGAGATTGCTGAGGCAGAACCCCGATGCGTTGCACGTGTCGGCCGCGTCGCACTGTGTGCTGGCGGCGTCGCCGCACGCGGTTCCCGCCGGCCGGACACCGCTGTCGTGGCAGACACCGGCGAGACAGGTGTCCTCGATATCGCAGTCACCGTCCGGCTCGCCACAGACCGTCCCGTCGGCGATGTGTCTCGGTTGGCAGGTCCCGGCGCCGTCACAAAGGTCCGAAAGATCGCAGATCCCGCTGGTTGGATCTCCGCAGCGAAGCCCGGCGGACTCGGGAACGTGGGAGCAGAGTCCGGTCGCCGGATCGCAGCTATCGGCCGTGCAACCGTTGCCGTCGTCGCAGGAAACGTTCTCACAGAGGTCCGGCGCGAGCCGGTACGTGGCGACCTGCGCGAGCCACCCGCCCGCGCCGCCGACCGTGCCGTTCGCCTCGTGCTGCCGGATCGAGTTGACGAAGCGATACATCGTTTTCTGGGTGCCCACGGCGAACGGCAGCGCCCACGCCGGGGCGTAGGGGTCCTCGAGCGGATTGCCGCCCGAGGTCGCTGCGATGAACGTCTGCGCCGCGTTCGGGAGCCAGAAGAACCCGAAGACGAGCTCGCGCGCCTGCGAGGTCACCGCCGTGAGGCCGGAAGACGCGGTGCCGGCGGACGCCGAAAGTGACTGCGCGGTCTGGTCGAGAGGGGCCACCGTCTCGAGGCCCGAGAACTCGTACGCGCTCATCGAGGACGCGCCGTTGAAGACCGGATACGAGCACGTGATGTCGTTGCCGAACCCGAGCGCGGCCACGTTGTGCTTCGACGCGATCGCGATCCCGGCGCCGCCCGGCGTCGAGAGCACGTCGGTGGCGTAGGCGCCGTTGATCGGATCGGAGCAGGTCACCGCGCCGCCCAGGCTGCCGACGTGCACCGCGACGACGATGCTGTTGCCGGCGGCAACGCCGCTCGAGGGCACGGACGCCGTCATCGAGGCGTTCACCGTGCTCGTGCGTGTTCGGGTGGCGACGACCTTGACGAAGCTCGCCCCGCGCGCTGATGGACCGAAGCCAAGGATGAGGACCGTCACCGCGATCGCCGACCGAAGCGTACCCATCGTGTCTCCTTCGTCGGCGTGGGGAGTCCGCGACTAAAGTACTACCCACTACGACTTTCGTCGGTGCCCGCGGTCACACGGGTCGTTGGTGTCCGCGGTCACAGGGCGGCGAGTGCTTTTGTCATCCTGGCCGGAGTATTGATGTCGCCTGACTGAAATAGAGAAGGGGCGCCACTCTTTCGAGCAGCGCCCCGGACGGCCCCACAAAGGCCGATGAGCGACTTCTTTTGGACCACGATACTCCCCCCGCCGATGTTTTGCTCGATCAGCGGAGCAGACGCATCAGAGCGGCGACGACGAACGCCAGGAGGGCCAGCACGATCATGAATCCGAGGACGTAGCCGAGGATCGGAAGGAACGGAGGCTTCTCGGAGGGGTCGGTGTTCGACACGGGGGCATTGTCGCCCCCAGACGGGGCGGAGCGTCAGCCGTGGATCCCGTGCGAGGCGAGCCAGCGCTCGGCGTCCATCGCGGCCTTGCACCCCTCGCCCGCCGCCGACACGGCCTGGCGATACGTGGGATCGGCGACGTCGCCGGCGGCGAACACACCTTCGACCGACGTCCGCGTCGAAGGGTGCTTCACCTTCAGGTAGCCGACGTCGTTCATTTCGAGCTTGCCGCGGAAGATCGCGGTGTTCGGCAGGTGGCCGATCGCGACGAAGACGCCGCCCGCGTTCATGCGCGACAGCTTTCCGGTCTTTGTATCTCGTAGGGTGACGCCCGTGACGCCCATCCCGTTGCCGTGGATCTCGTCGACGACCTTGTTCAGGTTCCAGTGGATCTTCGGGTTCGCGCGCGCGCGGTCGAGCATGATCCGCGACGCGCGGAATTCCTCGCGCCGGTGCACGATGTTCACCTTGCTCGCGAACTTCGTGAGGAAAGTCGCCTCTTCCATCGCCGTGTCGCCGCCGCCGACCACCACGAGCTCCTTGCCGCGGTAGGCCGGGAGCGGACCGTCACACGTCGCGCAGGCGGAGACGCCGGCCTGCCGTTCGGACGGGATCCCCAGCGCTTTCGCCGACGCACCGGCTGCGACGATGACGGCGTCGGCGGTCAGGTTCCAGCCGGAGTCGAGCGAGAGGCGGAACGGGCGCGCCTCGAAGTCGACGTCCGTCACGATGTCGAGAAGAACTTCGGTCCCGAACCGCACGGCTTGCGCGCGGAAAATCTCCATCAGCTCGGGGCCCTGGATGCCGTCGGGGAAGCCGGGGTAATTCTCGACGTCCGTCGTAATCGTCAGCTGGCCGCCGGGCTGCGGGCCTTCGATGACGATCGGCGCGAGGTCCGCGCGCGCCGCGTAGAGGCCCGCCGTCCAGCCCGCCGGGCCGGAACCGATGATCGCCACGCGGTAGTGCATCCTCTCGGAGGGCATGTTCTTGGGTCGGGAGAATATGCGAGCGGCCCGACGAGTCAAATATGCCGGTCGAGCCGCTTGGGATGCAGGCCCACGGGTATTCTCTTGCCGTGATCGCTCGGCGGCTGCAGGGCTTCGGGACTACGATCTTCACGGAGATGACGCGGCTCGCGGTCGAGCACGGCGCCATCAACCTCGCGCAGGGGTTTCCGGACTTCGACGGGCCGGACTTCGTGAAGAACGCGGCGATCGAGGCGATCCGCGCCGGGCGCGGCCAGTACGCTCGGATGAGCGGTATCCCAGAGATCCACGAAGCGCTCGCCGCCAAGTACCGGCGCGATTACGGGCTCGACTACCGCGCCGGCGAGGAGCTCACGGTCACCTCCGGGGCGACCGAGGCGATCTTCGCGACCATCCAGGGGATCTGCGATCCGGGAGACGGCGTCGTGCTCTTCGAGCCTTACTACGACTCCTACAAGGCGAGCGTCCTGATGGCGGGAGCGGAGCCGGCGTTCGTCACGCTGGAGGTGCCCGACTGGCGGTTCGATCCGACGGCGGTCGAGCGCGCGATGACCGACCGCACGCGCGCGATCCTCGTCAACTCGCCGCACAACCCGACGGGGAAGGTCTTCTCACGTGACGAGCTCGAGGCGATCGCGCGGCTGTGCATCGAGCGCGACCTCGTCTGCATCACCGACGAGGTCTACGAGCACATGGTCTACGAGGGTGAGCACGTGCCGATGGCCACGCTGCCGGGGATGCGCGAGCGCACGGTCACCATCTCGAGCTTCGGGAAGACGTTCTCTCTCACGGGCTGGAAGATCGGATGGGCGGCCGCTCCGCCGGATTTGACGAAGGCGGTGCGGGCGGCGCACCAGTTCATCACCTTCGCGACGGCGACCCCGCTCCAGCACGCGGCGGCGTGCGCACTGTCCGCGGGGTCGGACTACTACGGAGAACTCCTCGCCGGGTACCGCGAGCGGCGGGATTACATCGTCGGCGAGCTCGCGCGGATCGGGTTCGGCGTGCGGCCGCCGGCGGGGACGTACTACGTTTGCGCCGACTTCGCGCGTTTCGGATACGAGGGCGACGACGTCGCATTCTGCAAGCACCTGATCGAGGACGTCGGCGTGGCCGCGATCCCGCCGTCTTTTTTCTACGACGATCCGAAGAATCGGCGCGGGTACGTGCGGTTCGCGTTCTGCAAGGAGATGCGAACGCTCGAGGCCGCGGTGGAGAGGATGAGGAAACTATGCGGGTAGCGCTGCTGCAGATGGACCTCGCGTGGGAGGACGTCGCCGAGAACCACCGGCGCGCGGCGAGGCTTCTCGCGCAGGCGAAGGAAGGTGGCGCGTCACTCGCGGTCTTGCCCGAGATGTTCTCGACCGGCTTCTCGTTGGACGCGGCGCGCATCGCGCAGCCGGCGGGCGGGGCGTCGGAGACGTTTCTGCGCGATCAGGCGCGGGAGCTCGGCCTCTGGATCCTCGCGAGCGTTCCGGAGCGGGGCGAGCCGGCGCCGCGAAACATGGCGATGCTCGTTTCGCCGGAGGGCGCGGTCGTCAAGTACGCGAAGATCCATCCGTTCTCGTTTGCCGGCGAGGACAAGGTCTACACGGCCGGCGACCGCGTGGTGACGGCGGAGGTCGAGGGCGTGCGCGTCACGCCGCTCGTCTGTTACGACCTCCGCTTTCCCGAGCCCTTCCGCACCGCGGCGGCGGACACGGATCTCTTCGTCGTGGTGGCGAACTGGCCCGACCGGAGACGCGAGCACTGGCGGACGCTACTGCGGGCTCGAGCGATCGAGAACCAGGCGTACGTCGTCGGCGTGAATCGGGCGGGCGAGGGGGACGGGCTTCGGTACGCGGGAGATTCCGGGGTAATCGGTCCGCTCGGCGAAACGCTGGCGGAGGCGGATGCGCGCGAGCAGGTGCTGTTTGCCGACGTCGACCCCGGCGTCGTGAAGAAGCTGCGCGCGCGGTTCCCGGCCCTGTCCGACCGCCGCCCCTCCGCGTACCGCCGCTAAGGGGGTCAGGTCTCCACTTACCACTTTGGCCTCAACTCCAAACCAGACAGGTTGTTGGAGACCATTTCCGAACGAAGGACCCCCGTTAGCGTCACGATCCGGGCCCGAAGACCCTCGTCATGACTCCTTTCGACTTTCGCGACGATATTGCTCACGCGCCCACGCTTGACACCGAAGGCAGCGCCGACCTCTCGGGCCGTCAGTCCGCACAGCTTTGTTGCGATGTAGATCGCAGCGACCCTCGCTTTTCCTGCGCGACGGCGGTCGAGCGCTCCCGTTGAGAGATTCCACTCCACGGCGACGGCGTCCCGGACCTGGTCCAGGGATGGGCGACAAGGCTGGCGTTGGATCGCCGGGATTTCCTCGTCAAGAGCTCGCCCTCTCAGGCGACCGGCGATCGTCGCTACGAAGCTCTCGCCGCCCAGAAAGATTTGCCCCCGCACCCCGGGCGTATCCGCCGCAGAGATTCCGCTCGCGACGAATCGCGCGTACGAGCCGACTGCCGTCTCGGTGTCCCCCCCGAATTGCGCCAGCGTCCATCGGACCTCGAGCCATCCGGGCCGGCGTCGCAGCCCACAAGTTGCGCGGTAGCTGCTCCACGACCAATCTTCCGGCCGTGACACGAGGCCCGCACGTACCGGGTTGAGGACAATGTAGCGGTGCAACTCGAGTAAATGAGCCTCCTTCTCCACCAATATCGCCTTGAATCTTCCTTCGAGGACATGACCCGCGCGACGGTGGCGCCGGTTGAACTTTTGTGTATATCGCCCATTGAGTACGTGCATGCCCTTCGAGAGCCTTCCCTGAGGAGTCTCCACGAGCAGGTGGTAGTGGTTGCCGAGCAGACAGTAGGAGTGGACGAGCCAGCCGTGGTCGCGAACGACCGACCCGAGGATCCCCAGAAAGAAGCCTCGATCCCAGTCGTCGCGAAAAATGGGGGAGCGCTCGTTTCCACGGCTGATGACGTGGTAAAGCGCGCCGGGGAACTCCAGCCGCAGCGGTCGAGCCATCCCTTAAGTAGTTGTTCCGAAAGGAGGGGCGCCACGGGGGCCCCTCCACTTTGGGGGGTACCGTAAGTCGCGCCTTGTCTTGATTTAAGGGGCGAAAGTGGTAAGTGGAGACCTGACCCTCAGCGCCTCGACCCCTTCGGCGATCGTTTCTTCGGGCACGGAGAACGAAAAGCGCAGGTGTCCCTCGCCTTCCGGGCCGAACACGAGGCCGGGCACGGTCGCCACGCGCGCGGTGTCGAGCAGCAGCGCGGCCGCGGCGCGCGAGTCGGTCCCCATCGGTGGCGGGATCCTCGGAAAGAGGTACAGCGCCGCCCGCGGAATCTCGACCTCGAACCCGGCCGCCCGCAGCCCCTCGGCCAGCCGGTCGCGCCGACGCCGATACCCCGCCTTCCACTCCTCGAGGAACTCTTCGCCCATCGAAAGCGCTTCGAGCGCCGCCCACTGGGTCGGCGTCGACACGCCGTTCGTCGAATAGAGCACTGCGGTCGCGATCGCCGACTGGTAACGCTGCGGCGCGATGACGTAACCCGCGCGCCAGCCGGTCATCGAGTAGCTCTTGGACAACGTGAAAACCGACAGCGTCCGCTCCGCCATGCCGGGGAGGGACGCCGGCGAGACGTGGCCCTCGCCCTCGTAGATCAGGTCCTCGTACGCCTCGTCGGAGATCATCGCGATACCGCTCCCCGCGACGAACGCACACACCTCTTCGACCTCGCGCCGCGAGAAAACGTCGCCGGTCGGATTGTTCGGCGAGTTCCAGTAGAGGACCTTCGTGCGCGGCGTGACGGCCCGCGCGAGCGTCGCCGCGATCCCCTTTGCGCGCGCGCGCTCGGTCGAGACGAGCACGGGCACGCCGCCGTTCCACGTGATGACGTCGACGATCGGCGTCCAGTACGGAGAGAACGTGAGCACCTCGTCGTCGCGATCGAGCAACGTCGCGAACGCGGCGAAGAGGCCCTGCATGCCTCCGTTGACGACGATCGGACTCTCCTCGTCAGCCGGGATGCGGTTCTTGCGGCGGACTTTCTCGAGGATCGCGCGCCGCAGCTCCGGTATGCCCGACGACGGCGCGTAGCGCGTCTGGTTCCGCTCGAGCGCCTCCACCATCGCTCGCTTGATGTTCTCGGGCGTCGTCATGTACGGCTCGCCGCCCTCGAAGCGATGGACCTTCTGGCCCGCCGCGAGGAGCTCCATGACGCGGTTGCGCACCTGGACGATCTCAGAGAATCCGACGCGGTCGAACCGTCGCGACGGGGAGGGGATCGAAGCCGGCGCCATTCAGATCACTTTGCGGCGGCCCGGCCCCATCAGGAAGTAAAGAATCATCCCGAGAACCGGCAGGAGGATGATCAAGATCGCCCACAGGATCTTCGTCCCACTGTCGGCCGAGCTCTTCAACAGAGAGACGAGAGCGATGATGTCCATGACCAGGATCAGGAGGCCCCAGAGTCGAAACATGGCTCCCCCTCTCGACCGCTTCCTACAGCTTCTCGGAGATCGCCTTCGCCTGGGTGAAGAGGTAGAGGTACTCGCGTCCGCCCGCTTTCGAATCGGTGCCGGACATGTTGAAGCCGCCGAAGGGGTGCACGCCGACGAGCGCGCCCGTGCACTTGCGGTTGAGATACAGGTTGCCGCAGAAGAGCTCGCGCTTTCCGCGAGCGAGCCGGTCGCGATCGCGCGAATAGAGCGAGCCGGTCAGCCCGTACTCGGTGTCGTTCGCGACCGCGATGCCCTCGTCGAAGTCCTTTACGGTCAAGACCGCGAGGACGGGCCCGAAGATCTCTTCGCGGGCCAGCCGCGCGCCGCGCTTCACGCCGTCCACGATCGTCGGCATCACGAAGAAGCCGTCGCCCGGACCCGGCTCGCCGCCGACGACGATCTTTCCCTCCTTGCGGCCGATGTCCACGTACTCGAGGATCCTCTTCTGCGCGCCGGCGTTGATGACGGCGCCGACGGCGTTCTTCGGGTCGCGCACGTCGCCGACGGTGAGGGTCTTCGTCTTCGCGACGATCTTTTCGAGGAGCTCGTCGTGCACTTGCTCGTGCACGATCAGGCGCGAGCAGGCGGAGCACTTCTGGCCCTGAAAACCGAACGCAGCCGCCACGACGCCGTTCGCCGCGTCGTCGATGTCCGCAGTCTCGTCGACGAGGATGAAGTCCTTGCCTCCCATCTCGAGGATGGTCCGCTTGATCCAGAGCTGACCGGGGGCGACGCGGCCGGCCTTTTCGCTGATCTGCAGGCCGACGTCGCGTGAGCCGGTGAACGCGATCATCCGGGTCCTCGGGTGCTCGACCAGCATGTTGCCGACGGTCGCGCCGGGCCCTGTCACGAAATTCAGGACGCCGTCGGGGATGCCGGCCTCTTCGGTGGCTTCGAGGAACATCGTCGCGATGGCCGCGGAGTCGGAGGATGGCTTCAGCACGACGGTGTTGCCGGCGACGAGCGCGGCGCTCGTCATTCCGGTCAGGATCGCGAGCGGGAAATTCCACGGCGGAATGACGGCGCACACACCGAGGGGAATGAACTCGAGGTCGTTCTTCTCGCCCGGGTACGGCGTGAGCGGCTCGGGCTGGGCGAGGCGCTCCATCTCGCGCGCGTAGTACTCGCAGAAGTCGATCGCCTCGGCGGTGTCGGCGTCCGCCTCGGCCCACGACTTCGACTCCTCGAGGACCATCATCGCGGAGAACTCGTGCTTGTGCCGGCGGAAGGCCGCCGCGATGCGGAGGAGGAGAGCCGAGCGCTCCTCGGGCGGCACGCGCGACCAAGCGGGGAAGGCGTCCCAGGCCGCCTGGATCGCGCGCTCCGCGTCCTCTTTGGTGCCCTGCGGGAAGTGGCCGATGACCTGCTTCGGATCGCACGGGTTGATGGACTCGAAGTGCTTTGCGGCGTCGATCCTCTTGCCGCCGATGCGGTTCTTGCCCTCGATCGGCAGGCGCCCCTCGACCTTCGCGAGCGCCGCGCCGAAGGCGTTGTGGCTCGATTCGACGGAGAAATCCGTCAGCGCCTCGTTGCGAAACTCGGGAAGCAAGAGCGACCTCCGGCCGGGGAATCTACCAGACTGGGGTCAACGCTGAATCGCTGCATTGGGGTCAACGCTGAATCGCTGCATCGGCTCGATCGTCGTCGTCGAGCGGTTCTCGCCTTCCGCGATGATCCACGCCTTCCAGCGATTCGTCGTGTCGCGGCGTCTCGTCACCAGCCGGCGCGAGGCGACCGCATACTCGTTCTTCTCGGTCGTGTCGAACCGCACCTTGAAGATGAATCGCCGCACTTCCGTGTGTACGCGAATTTCCGACGCCAGCGGAACGCCGCTGGAATCGATCCACACGCGGGCGCTCCGAGTCACGTGGAATCCTTTCTCCCGGTCGAGACCGCGAGGCGCGCGTAACACGAGCTCGAGCGCGCGCGCCGGACGTCCACCGGCGCGGTCGACCGACTCCGACTGCAGCCGCGCCCCGACGAGGTCCTCGAGAAGCTTCTCCGCCGGCCGGAGCAGATCGAGAACGCGCAGCGCGTCGAGATCGCGCACCGCGTCTCCCGGTCCCCGAGAGTCCCGCCGCCCCGCCTGCTCCCGGGCCGCCTGGGTCAGCGCGGCGTCGTCGTAGACGAGCTGCAGCCCCTGTCCCGCGCCTCCGTCCTCCGCGACGATCGACGCGCGGGCCTGCCGCGTCCGCTTCTGCCCTTCATCGCTGTATTCGCCGGTGTTCTCCTGCGTGACCCGCACGCGAATCGGCTCGTGCGCCCGAAGCCGTTCGACGGCCGCGCGCAGGTCGTCGAGTCCGCTGGCCTCCGCGAGAGACGCCGAGAGCAGCAGCGCCGCAACGGCAGCCGCGCGTCTCACGCTCCCCGCGCCCTCCGCGACGCGAGCGCGTAGAGGACCACGCCCATCCCGACGAACGCCGCGGCGCCGCCGACCAGAAGCGCCACCCGCAGCGCCTTGCGCGGCTCATCCGCCGGAGGAACACAGGCGAGCACGATCGCGAGCGCCGTCATCGCGAACCCCGACACGTTCGAAACGAGGTTCCCCGCCCGCCCGCCGGGAACGGGGATCGCGCCCGGCGCGCGCGCCGTCTCACCGCGAAGCGCGATGCAGGACGCGAACATGTAGAGGTAGGGAATGAACGCGAGGATCGTCGTCAGGTCGGCGAAGAAGAGGTAGGCGTTCTGGACGGACGTTCCGACCGTCGCCAGAAACGTGAGCACGACCGCGACCACGCCCTGCGCGACGAGGGCGAGCACCGGCGTGTTCCAGCGCGGATGAATCTTCGAGAACGCCGGTGGAAGATACCGGTCGATCCCCGCGACGAAGAGGAGCCGTCCGCTCCCCGCGAACCACGCCGCGAGCCCTCCGAGCCCCGCGATCGCCATCAGCAGCGCCGTGGGCGCTCCGAGAAACGCGAGCCCCACCCGCGCGCCCGCCTTCGTGACGGCCTGGTTGATGCCGGTCACGATCGAGGTTTCGGAAGTCGGGAGCGCGACCAGCAGCGCGAGCGTGCCGGCGATGTAGACGAACGCGATCGCCGCGGCAGAGATGAAGATCGCGCGGGGCAGCGTCCGCCGCGGCTCGACGATCTCCTCCGACACGATCGGCGCGAGCTCGAATCCCGCGAACGCGAAGCAGAGCTTCGAGAAAACGAGGATGAGACCGAGCTCGGAGAACCGCGGAAAGAGCAGATCCAGCCGGATCGGGTTCGCGGATCCGAAGCGGACGAACGCGAGCGAGGCGATGACGAGCAGGAAAACGATCGGCAGCCAGTTTCCGAGACCGCCGATGTTCTGGATCCACTTCCCCGTCTTCCAGCCGACGACGCTGGCGACGATCGCGATCAGGAGCAGCGCGAGCGAGGCGATGAGACCGTACGCGTGGCTCTGCTCCAGGTGCGCGTAGCGCGTGCCGAAAATGTAAAGACCCATCCCGGCGGTTGCGAGCGCGAGCGACGGGTAGTAGAAGACGTTGCTCATCCAGTACGACCAGCCCGTGACGAATCCGTGCATGTCGCCGAACGCGCGCTTCGACCAGGCGTAGAGGCCGCCCTCCTGGGGGAACGCCGAGGAGAGCGCGGTGACGCAGAGGGCGTTCGGCACGAAGAAGAAAATGCTCGCGGCGATCCACAGGCCGATCGACGACGGGCCCGAGGCCGCGGCGAACGCCATCCAGCGTGGCGAGAGGATGGCCGCCACGTTCATGAGGACGAGGTCGCGGGTGTCGAGCTGGCGGCGAAGCTCGGCCATCGTCAGCGGAAGATCATAGAGAATCCGGTGAGATGAACCTGAAAAACGCACCGCCCGAGAAGTTCGGGCCGGTCAAGACCTTCTTCTACCGGTCATGGGCAGAGCCGTCGATCGACCCGATGCACCGCCGCGTCGCGACCGAGGTCCCGATCGACTGCGGCAAGCTCCTCGACGTCGGGTGCGGCGCGGGGAAGCTCGACCGACTGATTGCCGCCGCGCGTCCGAATCTGCGCGTCGTCGGTCTCGACTCCTCAGAACCGATGATCCGCGCCGCGCGAAAACGGTCGGACCTGCCGAACCTCGAGTTCCGCCTGGGGACGGTCGAGCGCTCCGGGTCGTCCGCGGAGTTCGATTTCGCGGTCAGCGTGCTGTCGTTCCACCACTGGGACGAGCCCGAGGAGACGCTCGCCGCGGTGCACCGGGCGCTCGTCCCCGGAGGCCGGTTCTGGATCTACGAGATGGACCCGGACGCTTCCGCAGACGCGATCCGCGCGGACCGCGCGCCCCTGTGGGGTTTCCTCCGGGTTCCCGTCGGGATGCAGCGGCGGATGGTGCGCAACCACGGGTTCTCGGCGTCCGAGGTCGAGGCGGTCGTGCGCCCCGCCGTCGCGCGGACGCCGTTTCGCGACCTTCGCGTGACGCGCACCGGGTCGATGATGCGGCTGGAACTCGCGTCATAGAGAACAATGTGGCAAGTGGAGACCTGACCCCATGAAGTTGATCGAGGCGATCGGGGGCACGCCGCTCCTCGAGCTGCCGCGCGTCGCCGCGGACGTTCCCGGCCTGCGTCTTCTCGCGAAAGCCGAGCACCTGAACCCGGGAGGGAGCGTCAAGGACCGGCCTGCGCTGGCCATGATCCTGGACGGGATCGAGCGCGGGCCGCTGACGGAGGGCCGGACGATTCTCGAGGCGACGTCGGGCAACACGGGCATCGCCGACGCGATGATCGGCCGCGCGCTCGGCTACCACGTCACGCTCTGCGTTCCCGGAAACATCTCCGAGGAACGCCGCGCATTCCTGTCGGCGTACGGCGCCGAGATCGTCCTCACCGACCCGCTCGAAGGCACCGACGGAGCCATCCGAAAGGCGCGCGCGCTCGCGGCGGAGCGGCCCGACCTCTACTTCTATCCCGACCAGTACTCGAATCCGGCGAACTGGCGCGCGCACCTCGAGACGACCGGCCCGGAGATCTGGGAGGAGACGGGCGGCCGCTTCACGCACTTTGTCGCCGGCCTGGGGACCTCGGGCACGTTCGTCGGAATCACGCGCTTCCTGCGCGCGAAGGACAGATCGATCCGCTGCATCTCGGTCGAGCCGGACGGGCCGCTCCACGGTCTCGAGGGCATGAAGCACATGGCCTCGGCGATGGTGCCCGCGATCTACGATCCCTCGCTCGCCGACGCGCGCCGCGAGGTGGCGACCGAAGACGCGTACGCCATGTGCCGCCGGCTCGGCCGCGAGGAGGGGATCTTCGTCGGTCCGTCGTCGGGCGCGAACGTCGCGGCGGCTCTCGCGGTCGCACACGAGCTCGCCGGAGCACCGGCGACGATCGTGACGATTCTTTGCGACGGCGGAAGCCGGTATCTTTCGGCGGGTTTCTGGAAAAAGACGTGATTCAGATCGGAAAAGAGCTTCTCGGCGAGATCCGCGAGCACGGACGCGACACCTATCCGGAGGAGTGCGTGGGCGCGCTCCTCGGACGGAAGGGTGAGCCTGCGTGCGTCGTCGGCGTGGAGAGGATGGAGAACATCCGCTCGGAGGAGCGCGGTCGGCGTTACGAGATCTCGCCGAAGGACTACATCCGGGTCGAGGAGCTCGCCACGGAGAAAAGCCTCGCTTTGTTGGGCTTCTATCATTCGCATCCCGACCATCCCGCGGCGCCGTCCGCGTACGACCGCGAGCACGCGTTCCCCTTTTTCCACTATCTTGTCTGTGCGGTGGCCGAGGGCCGGCCCGGCGACGTAACGGCATGGAGGCTCTCGGAAGAAAGCGGAGAGTTCGAACGAGAACCGATCCTCGAGGAAGAGACGTAGGTTAGAAGACGATGGCGCGCATCCTCCTCCCGACCCCGCTCCGGCCATACGCCGAGGGCGCGGCGTCCATCGACGTCGCGGGATCGACCGTCGCCGACGCGCTGACCGAGCTCGTCGAGCGCCACCCCCAGCTCCGCAAGCACCTCTACGACGACGCGGGCCGGGTGCGCTCGTTCGTCAACCTGTACAAGAACGACGAGGACGTCCGCTACCTCGAGCGGGAGTCAACGCCGCTCGCCGCGGACGACGCGCTCTCGATCGTCCCGTCGATCGCGGGCGGAGCGACCGACGCAGCGTCACTCTCGAACGAAGAAATCCGACGCTACTCGCGGCACCTGATCATGCCGGAGGTCGGCGTCGAAGGGCAGAAGAAGCTGAAGGCCGCGCGCGTGCTCGCGATCGGCGCAGGCGGCCTCGGCTCGCCGCTCGCGGTCTACCTCGCCGCGGCGGGCGTCGGAACGATCGGGCTCGTCGACAACGACGTCGTGGACGACTCGAACCTCCAGCGCCAGATCCTCTACGGGGTCTCCGACGTCGGGCGCCCGAAGCTCCAGGCGGCGGCGGAGCGCCTGCGCGACATGAACTCGAACGTGGAAGTCGTCCCTTACGAGACGCGACTCACGAGCGAGAACGCGCTCGAGATCTTCCGCGACTACGACATCATCGCGGACGGGACGGACAACTTCCCGACGCGCTACCTCGTCAACGATGCGTGCGTGCTGACCGGCAAACCGAACGTGTACGCGTCGATCTTTCGATTCGAAGGGCAGGCGTCGGTCTTCTGGGCGCAGATGGGTCCGTGCTACCGGTGCCTGTACACCGAGCCTCCGCCGCCCGGGCTGGTCCCGTCGTGCGCGGAGGGCGGCGTGCTCGGCATCCTGCCGGGGCTCCTCGGCGTCATCCAGGCGACGGAGACCGTGAAGCTGATTCTCGGGAACGGCGAGCCCCTCATCGGACGGCTGCTGCTCGTCGACGCGCTCTCGATGCGGTTCCGGGAGCTGAAACTCCGCAAGAACCCGGACTGCGTGATCTGCGGCGCGAATCCCACCGTCACGAAGCTCATAGACTACGAGCAGTTCTGCGGCATTCCCCAGGCGGAGGCGAGCACGGTGGCGGAGACGGGGCGCATCCCCGAGGTTACGGTGCGGGAGTTGAAGGCGATGCGCGATCGCGGGGAAGACTTCGTCCTCGTGGACGTGCGCGAACCGCACGAGATCGCGATCTGCGCGTTCCCCGAGTCGGTGAAGATCCCGCTCGGCACGCTCCCCCAGAGCGTCAACCGTCTCTCGACTGCCGACGAGATCGTCGTGCACTGCAAGATGGGCGGCCGCAGCGCGAAGGCCGTGCAGTTCCTCCTCGACGCCGGCTTCCGGAAAGTCCGGAACCTCGCGGGCGGGATCGATCGCTGGGCGCAGGAGATCGAGCCCGGCATGCCGAGATACTGATGGGGTCAACGCTGAATCGCTGCATTGGGGTCAGAGCTGAATGCAGGGATGCAGCGTTGACCCCATGAGGCGGCTCCCATGAGGCGGCTCGGCATCATCGTTCTCGTCGTCGGTCTGGCGGGCTTTCTGCTCGCGACGAGGGAACGGCGCGGCTACGACACGATCGAGGGAGCGATCAGGAGCGCGGTCTCGACCGAGGAGCGAAAGAAGCGAGACACCTGGGAGACGCTGCGCTGGATCTCTCTCGGCGCCGCGGTATTCGGCGCGGTGCTGGTCGCCTTTCCGGGGAAGAAGACCTAGCCCGCCACGTCCGACGGCACCGGAGGCTTCTCGAGCAGACGGTCGATCTTCGCCGCGAGGATGAAGTCGTTCTCGTGGAGCCCGCCGATCTTGTGCGTCCAGAGCGTCAGCTCGACCTTGTTCCAGTGGATCGCGATGTCCGGGTGATGGCCCTCTTCCTCGGCCAGGTCCGCGACGCGGTTGACGAACTCCATCGCGGCCTTGAAGTCGCGGAACTCGAAACGGCGAAAGAGGCGGGTCCCGTTCTCCACGAGCGTCCACTCCGGCGTCGCGGCGGCGTACTCGCGCGCCTTCTCCTCGGTGAGCGGCGGAACGCCGCCTCGGCACGGAACGCAGGTCTTCGCGGAAAGCTCGTGCGCGTCCATCGGCGGTCTCAGCGGTCGATCGTCGCCATGAGTTTCTCGTTGTAGCGCGGGCCGGCGACTTTCTCGGGCGCGAGCGCGGCTTCGAGCGCGGCCATCTCCGCGGGGGAGAAGTCGATCGCCGCCGCTCCGACGTTCTCTTCGAGATAACGCCGGCGCTTCGTGCCCGGGATCGGCACGAGACCATCCTCCTTGTGCAGCAGCCACGCAAGCGCGACCTGCGCCGGGGTCGTGCCCTTCTTCGCCGCGAGCTCGCGCACCGACGCGGCGGCCCGCATGTTGGCGTCGAAGTTCTCTCCGGCAAAGCGCGGGTCGCCCTTCCGGAAATCGTCGTCCGGATACTCCTCGGCGCGCTTCGCGGTGCCCGACAGAAATCCCCGGCCGAGCGGGGCGAATGGAACGAGGCCGATCCCGAGCTCACGCAGGAGCGGGATGATTCGGGCTTCCAGATTGCGCTCCCACAGCGAGTACTCGCTCTGCAGGGCGGAGATCGGGTGCACCGCGTGCGCGCGGCGGATCGTGCTCTCGCCCGCCTCGGAGAGGCCGAGGTAGCGCACCTTTCCCTCGCGTACCAGGTCCGACATCGCGCCGACGACGTCTTCGATCGGGACCGCCGGATCCACCCGATGCTGGTAGAGAAGGTCGATGTAATCGGTCCGAAGACGGGAGAGAGATGCCTCCACCGCCTCGCGCACGTGCTCGGGTCGGCTGTCGACGCCCGCCAACTTCCCGTCGACGATGCGGAACCCGAACTTCGTCGCGATCACGACGTCGTGCCTGCGCCCCGCGAGCGCACGGCCCACGAGATCCTCGTTCGTGAACGGGCCGTAGACCTCGGCCGTGTCGAATAGGGTGACGCCGAGCTCGAGAGCGCGGTGGATGGTGGCGATCGACTCGTTCTCGTCGGCCGCGCCGTACGACTGGCTCATCCCCATGCAGCCGAGGCCGATCGCGGATACCTCGAGGCCCTGTCGGCCGAGCTTGCGCCTGTGGAGCGGGGTCACGGGCGGAATCCTACGTCACGCCTTCAGCCGTTTGCGCCCGGCCACCTCCGACTTCGGCAGGGGGATGGGTGTGTCGCTCTTCTCGTTCAGGAAGTGGCGTCGCCACACCGATCGGCGCACAGAGAGAAACCCACGCCCCTGCCAGAGCTGCACCGCCCGTCCCGCGAACGTCGCCGCGATCGAGTCCCGGCGAGATCTCGAGAGCACCTTCATGGCCTTCCGGGTCAGACCGTCGCCCGGACGGGCAGGACCACCATCGGCACGCCGAGCCATTGCAACCGCTGCTGGATCAGCTTCGGCGTCTCGTTGTGCAGCAGCCGGTCGAACCAGGCCTCCTTGCGGAAGACGAGCCGGCCGGTGATGATCGTCGCCTTTGGATAGCGCCGCGACACGTCGGCGCAGAGCTTCGTCGCGACTTCGAGCACCTCGGTGCCGACGTCGGTCACGGCCTCCGCTGGGAATCCCAGCCCGCGCGCAACGCGAACGTAGCTCGCGAGG
>DASYUL010000056.1:0-52802 GCA_036001245.1 Thermoanaerobaculia bacterium | reverse complement strand
ATCGAGCTCTCGGAGCTCCCGCAGGGCGACGGCGTTGATGGTCTCGGGCGGAACGTGAAGCCGGCGGAGGAGGCTCGTGTTCAGAACGCGCGAACCGCCGCTGGCGATAGCGCCCATCGCGAGCTCTTCCTGGCCGGGGAGCCCGAGCTTGCGCACGAGAAAGATGTCGAGGGGAGCGTCGAGAGCGCGAGCGACCTCGGCGGCCACCGGCACGCCGCCGCGCGGGAGCGCGAGGACGACGACGTCAGGCTTCCCGGCGTAGTGGGAGAGTTTCTCGGCAAGTCGCCGTCCCGCCTCGACCCGATCACGGAAGAGCATGGCTCACTCCTTTCCCCTGGCGGGAATCGCCGGCGAAAGAAGCGGACGAACTCGGTCGCTTCCGGGCGGCAATGTCGAGGCTCCGACACGGAGCCCGCGGCGGACGTCCTCTCCTCTGTCCAACGTTCCCGTCTCAGGGGAAAAAGCTGCAAAACCCGCGCCGCAAAGAAATCGTCGTGGTCGGGCTCGGCTCGCGGCGGAGCGCGCCTGATCCGACCGCTGGAAGCTGCTGAAACGACACCGGAAAGCGGAGCCCGGGCCCTGTGGGTTCGCGATCAGGTGCGGGCTCGAACCGACAACCCGGAGCCCTCCGCGCGCTTCAAGTGCGCGTAGAGCGAGTCGTAGAGGAAACTCGCCCGCTCGAGGATCTCTTCGTCGTCCTTTCCGACGTCCGTGAACCCCTGACTGATCGCCCACAGGCCGGCCGACTCCGGAGTCGTGCCGATCTCCTCCGGGAAATCGGCGCCATGGACGATCGCTGCCAGGCGGCGGAGCGCGGGGTCGGCGGAAAGACGTTCCGCGACGAGCTGTTCGAACGAGCAGCGCCCGGACTCATCTTTGTGCGGGTACAGGGCTCCCGGTGCGTCGAAGCCGATCGCGGCATCCTGCTCCTGGACCTGTGCGACCTCCTGCGGCTCGACGAAGACGATCTGCGCCGGCGGATCGAGAAAGCGGCGAATGAGCCAGCCGGTTGCCGCGCGGTTGACATGGATGCGCTTGCGGGTCACCCATTTCACGAGACTCTCCTTCCGAAAGGTTCCCCGCCAGTATCTGCCGCGTGATGGGGGCCGCAGCTCGGGAACAGCCCCTCGAAGGGCTTGACAGTCGACTCGTCGTTCACCTATATTACCTATCAGTTATGCAACCTCAAGGTTATGGGCAGATGGCCCCGGATCGCCTCGACGCGACGTTTGCGGCGCTCGCGGATCCCACCCGGCGGGCGATCCTCGCCCGGCTCGCGTCGGGTCAGGCGTCGGTGACGGAGCTGGCCGAGCCGTTCGCAATGAGTCAGCCCGCGGTCTCCAAGCATCTCAAGGTGCTGGAGCGCGCCGGCCTGATTTCGCGTAGCCGCGACGCGCAGCGACGGCCGCGCCGGCTCGAGGCCGTGCCGCTCGCGGAAGCGACCGCATGGCTGGAGCGCTACCGCCGGTTCTGGGAGGGCAACTACCAGCGCCTGGACGCCCTGCTCGACGAGTTGAAGGTCAAGCGGAAAAAACGTGGACGCTCGAAACGAAAGGGGAGATGACCGATGAGCACCGGAAAATTGCAAGTCACGACGCCCTCGGAGCGGGAGATCGCCATGACGCGCGTCTTCGATGCTCCGCGCAGCCTGGTCTTCGACGCCTGGACCAAGCCCGAGCTGCTCAAGCGTTGGTTGGGAGTCCGGGGCGGCTGGACGTTCGCGGTCTGCGAGGTCGACCTGAAGGTGGGCGGAGCCTATCGCTTCGTGTGGCGTGGACCGGACGGAAAAGAAATGGGGATGGGCGGCGTCTATCGCGAGATCGTGCGGCCCGAGCGGCTCGTCGCCACCGAGAAGTTTGACGACCCTTGGTACGAAGGCGAGGCGTTGGACACGACAGTGTTTGTCGAGCAGGGCGGCAAGACTACGGTTACGACCACGGTGCTCTACGCGTCGCGGGAAGTCCGTGACGCCGTCCTCAAGACCCCTATGGAGCGCGGGGTCGCCGAGAGCTACGACAAGCTTGATGAGGTGTTGGCGTCGATCGCGTGACGCTTCGTGATCACCCGCGGGCAGGTGCCAAGCGTCGGTATTTCCGGGGGAAACTGGCTCCTCAGGTAGGACTTGAACCTACAACCCTCCGGTTAACAGCCGGATGCTCTGCCATTGAGCTACTGAGGAAAAGAGCGGCGGGAAACGATAGCGGAGCGGTGGAACCCTGTCAACGCGGCCGGAACCTATCCGCGTCCCGCGGCCGTATCCCAGCCGTAGGAACGCATGAAGATCGGAGTTCTCGGCACGGGAACGGTCGGCACAAATGCTCGCGACGAAGCTCGCTTCGCTCGGCCACGAGGTCAAGGTGGGCGCGCGCGACGCGGGCAACGAGAAGGCGGCGGCGTGGGCCGGATCGGCGGGCGCGAGCGCAAATAACGCCAAACAGCGCGCCTGACCCCTACTGCGTTTGTTCCCACGAGGCCCAGGTCACGAGCCAGCGCCCTCCGTCGGACGCGGGGGCGAGGCGCAGGTCGAAGCGATACGTCGAGGATCGCGGAAGGATCCCCTCCAGACCGCCGACCTTGCGGGGCGTTCCGGAGAGCTCCGCGCGGAAGCGGGCGCGCGCCGCGCCGGCGGCGCGCTCGAGCGTGAGGTCGGAGATGCGAACGCCGAGCCGCTCGTAGGCCGCGAGGTATCGCCGCAGCGTCGTTTCGGCGTCGGCGCGGCCGCTGCCGTCGGCGGCCTGGAAGTCGGGGCCGAGCCGCTCGACGACGGCCCCGGCGTCGCGCATCTCTGCGGCGGCGACGATCTCGTCGATCGTCCGGCGCGCCGGATCCCCTTTCTCCCCGCACGCGAGGGCCACCAGGAAGAGCGCCAGCGCGATCGCGCGGAGCGATCGACTTCGTGACTTCGGGCTCAAAGCCTTATTCTCCCGCAGTTCTGATGAGACTTCGCATCAGTCTCCTTCTCGTTCTCTTTGCGCTGCGCCTCTCCGCCGCGGAGCGGCCCGCTCTCGTCGTCGTCTTCTCGGTGGATCAGATGCGCGCGGACTACCTCGACCGGTTTCGTCCGTGGCTCGGGCGCGACGGCTTCAACCGGTTCCTCCGGCGCGGCGCGCGCTTTCCGGAGGCCCGTCACCGGCACGCCGCGACGATGACCTGTCCCGGCCACGCCGCGATCGGATCGGGCCTCGACCCGCGCGACACCGGGGTCGTGGCGAACAACTGGATCGATCCCGGCACGGGACGGCGCGAGTACTGCGTCGAGGATCGCGGCGCCCGATGGGTCGGCGCGCCGCGGGGGGGCCCGACGATCGCGGTGCTCCCGGCCTCCCCCGTGCTGATCTCCGGAAGTTTCCTCGGCGACCGGCTGAAAGAGACCTTTCCGGCGGCGCGCGTCGTGGCCGTTTCCTTGAAGGACCGCGGCGCCGTCCCGATGGGCGGCCGCAAGGCCGATGCGGCCGTCTGGTTCGAGCGGAGCTGGGCGCGCTTCGTCACGTCGTCCTACTACCCGCCGCGGCCGTCGCTCCTCGCGTTCAACGAAAAGCTGCCCGCCTTCTTCGCGTCCCACCATCGCTGGGAGCTGTCGGGGCGAATCCCGGAGAAGGACCTCGCACGCGTGACCTTCGATCCTCCGGAGCTCGCCCGCTACAAGGGAACGCTCGCGGGGACCGGCGCGTCGTTTCCGCACCCCCTGCCGAGCTCGGCGAGCGTCGTCGAATCGCCGATGGGCGAAGAGCTCCTGCTCGAGTTCGCGCGTCATGCCATCCGGGACTTCCGTCTCGGGCGCAATCCGGCCAGCGCGCCGGACCTTCTCTTCATCGGCCTCTCGTCGCTCGACTACTACGGGCACCGCGCCGGACCCGATTCGCGCGAGGTGGCGGACGGGATCGTGCGCCTCGACGCGCAACTCGAAACGTTCTTCCGCTGGCTCGACGCGGAAGTCGGCGCCGGCCGCACGCTCATGTTCCTGACCGCCGACCACGGCTTGACGCCGATTCCCGAAGTGACGCGCGAGAAGGCCCGCCGGCGCACGGGCCGGGACGACCCGAGCCTCGCGGGGCGAGTCGACTTCGGCAATGCAACGGGCGCGCGCTCGGCGGTGCGGGACGCCGCTCCCGATCGGCTCGCGCTCGAGAAACATCTCGCCGCGACGTCCCGGTATTCGCTGGATCCCGCGCTCCCGAACGCGCTCGAAGGCGCGGTGCTGCGGTTCGAGGAGCCGATCGGCTTCTATCTCAATCGCGCGGTGATCGCGCGCCGCCGCATTTCTCCGGAAAAGGTCAAGGAGGCGATCCGCGACTGGGCGCGCGCCCGGCCGGGCGTGCGCGCCGCGTACACGAACACCGAGATCATCGACGGCCTGCCGGCGACCGATCCCCTGTCGCTCCCGATCGCGCGCGGGTTCCGCGCGGACCGTTCGCCCGACGTCGTCGTGTACCTCAAGCCCGGCTGGATCTTCCGGAAGGAGCCGGGCTCGACGCACGGCGAGCCGAACGACGACGACTCGCGGGTGCCGCTTCTCGCGTGGGGGCCCGGAGTCCGGACGGGCTCCTGGAACATACGGGTGTCGCCGCTCTCGATCGCGCGGACGGTCGGGGCGCTCTTCGGGTTCGACGCGGGGGCGGCGGACGCGGAGATCCTCGAGCCGGTCCTCGGCCGCGACGAGAAGGCCCGCGCGCCGGCGGTCCGCCGCTGATGGACGAGAGTCTGCACTCCGTCGCGGACCTCCTGGCGCAGGACCACCGCCGGCTCGACGATCTCTTCGGGCGATTCCTCGGCGCGGCCGATCGCGAGAGCGCGGTCCGCGCAATCGGCGACTTCGACGCGGCGCTACGGGCGCACACGCAGCTCGAGGAGGAGCACCTCTTCCCCTTCGCGCCGGGCGGAAAGCTCGTCGCGCCGCCGGACGAGAGCGGGCGCGACCGCCTCTTCCGGGAGCTCTCCCTCGAGCACGTCCAGATCCGCGAGCTGTCGGGAATGATCGTGCGAACGCTCGGCGAGGCGGGCGACCCCGGCGCGGCGTTCGCTCTGGCGGGAAGTCTCGCCCGGCGGTGGGACGCGCACACGTTGCGGGAAGAAAACGAGGCCTATCCGGCCGCGGTCGATGCGCTCGGGGCCGAAGCCGAGCTCGAGCTGCGGCGCAAGCTCGAGGGTCCCCCGGCGACCTAGCGCGCTTTTACGATCCGGCCGCCGTGCGCTCGAGAGCGAAGTCGACGGGAAAGAAGCCGTGCCAGATCCGCCGCAGACCCGGTTTCCGGGCGCTCAGGCGGAAGCGAGGGCGTGGACGCGCACCGTGCGCTCGCGCGGACCGTCGAGCTCGATCAGGACGATCCCCTGCCAGCGGCCGAGCACGGGCTTGCCGTCCTCGAGGGGAACCAGGCACGAGACGCCGATCGACTCGGAGAGGAAGTGCGCCGGAGAATTCCCCTCGGCGTGATCGAACCGCACGTCGGGCACCCAGGCGGCGAGCGCCCGCTCGACGTCCGTGGTCACGTCCTCGTCCCAGGTTTCGCCGACGGTGACCGCGGCCGTCGTGTGCGGCACCGACACCAGCAGCGCGCCGTTCTTGGCGCCGAGCTCTTTCGCCGCGTGCTCGACCTCCTTGGTGATGTCGATCCGCGCGATCTTCTTGCGCGTCTTGACGCGGAACTCGGATGCGCTCAGCGGTCGACTCTCCCTTTCACGACGAGCACCGGCCGATCGGCGCGGGCGATCAACCCGGCCGTCAGGTCCCGCTCCGGGGCATCGAAGTACGTGCGCTCCACGTGCCCGCCGACGATGACGAGGTCGTGCTCTCCCTCCGCCGCCTCGGCGAGGATCTCGGAGAGCGGCTCCCCGTAGCGGATCCGGACCTGCGCGGCGACCCCCTGCCCCCTCAAGGTCTCGAGCCCCTGCGCGAGATGCCGCTCGATCCAGGAGCGCGTCCGGCGCTCGGCGGTCGTCTCGTGGGCCGCCTCCCCGCGCGGTCCCAAGCGCGAGTCCCCGCGCTCGACGTAGAGGAGCGTGACGGTCGCGCCGAACCGTCGCGCGAGCTGCGCGCCGAGGAGCACGTCGACCTTGCCGGGCTCTCCCGCCGCCGTGCAGAGCAGCACGCGCCGGGGCTCGCGCGGCTCGCCCTGAGCGAGGAGGACGGGAGCGGGAGAGGCCGCGGCGATTTCGCGGCTCGCGACCCGGTCATCCTTTTCTTTCGAACGCGCGTGCGCGCCGTCGTCGCGGCGACCGGACCATCCCGGCAGGAAAACGAGGTCGTATCCGATCCGCTCGAGCTCCGCGAGCGCCCTCTCGGTCAAGTCCCCGTCGGCGAATGAAAACCGGACGTCCGCGTTCGGCAGCGACTCCTTGAGCGTCGCGACCGGCGGCGAGCTCTCCTGAGCCGAGGTTCCCATCACCGTCAGGCGCGCTCCGGCCGCCGCCGCCACCTTCTCGCAGAGGCGGGCCGCGTTGCCCGCGTCCGCCGAGCCGTCGACGAGGAGGAGCAGCCGCCACGGGAGGCGCGGCAGGAGGTGGTACCCGCGCACGCCGACCCACGTGCGGTCGCCGGCCGACGGGGCCGCGTGGTCCGAAGGGAGCGAAACAACGAGCGTGAGCCCCGCCTCGCCGTATTCGCGCTTGAGCGGCCAGACGTTCGCGACCGGCTCCGATCGGACGACGACCTGGCGGGAAGGTCCCTTCTCGCGAATCTCCTCGACCGTGCCCTCGCCGAGCGCCGGCCCGGAGAGGTCTTTCCGCTGCGCGGCGAGGGTCAGTTCCTCCGGGCGGAAGAGCACCGCCCACGATCCACCCCCGTCCTTCGCGCCGGGCTCGTCGGGAAGGGGGATCGTCAGCTCGCCGACCCGGATCTCCCCGCCGACGCTCTGCGTTCCGAGGAGGTTCGCATCACCGACGAAGCTCGCCACGAGCTCGCTCCGCGGTGCCCGGTAGAGCTCCGCCGGCGAAGCCACCTCGAGCAGGTTTCCGCGCTCGATGACCCCGATGCGATCCGCGAGCTCGAAGGCCTCCTCCTGGTCGTGCGTGACGAGGATCGTCGAGATTTTGAGGCTCTTCTGGATCTTCCGGAGCGCGCGCCGGAGCTGCCCGCGGATCTTGACGTCCAGGGCGCCGAACGGCTCGTCGAGGAGGAGGACCGAAGGCGAAAAGGCGAGGGCGCGCGCCACCGCGACCCGCTGCTGCTGTCCGCCCGAGAGCTGCCGGGGATAGCGGCGCGCGAACCCGGCGAGGCCGACGAGCGCAAGCAGGTCGTCTCTCTTCGCCGCGCGCTCGGCGCGGGGCACCTTGCGGACGCGCAGGCTGAACTCGACGTTCTCCGCGACCGTCATGTGCCGGAAGAGAGAGTAGTTCTGGAAGACGAACCCGGTGTTGCGCTCCTGCGGCGGCAGGTCGGTCACGTCGCGCCCGTGGAGGACGATGCGCCCTTCGTCGGGGGACGCGAGCCCCGCGATCATCCGCAGGATCGTGCTCTTGCCGCTCCCGCTCTCGCCGAGGAGCACGAAGAACTCGCCGTCCTCCACCTCGAGCGAGACGTGGTCCACGACCGCCTCTCCGGCGTAGCGTTTGACGAGATCGGTCAGGACGATGCTCATTCAGAGAATGTCGCGGGGACAGGTTTTAACCTGCACCCGCATCCTTACTCGCGCGGCGCCGGATCCATTCCATCGCGGTCAGAAGGACGAAGGAAGACAGGGCGAGCAGAAGCGCCATCGCGTAGCCCGCGACCGCGTTGCGCTCGTCGAGCGCGCGGAAGATGAACAGGGTTGCGGTCTCCGTCATCCCGATGATGCTGCCGCTGACGACGAGGACGGCGCCCACTTCTCCGACGGCGCGGGCGAAGGTCAGGAGAACTCCGTACTGCAGACCGGAACGGATGCCCGGCAGCGTGACGCTCCAGAACGCCCGCCAGCGGCCGGCGCCCAGCGTGTAGGCCGCGTTTTCTTCCTCCTCGCCGATCTGCTCGAGCAACGGCATGATTTCCCTGATGACGAACGGAAGGGAGATGAAAGTCGTTGCGATCAGCATTCCGGGAAACGCGAACAAGACTTTGATTCCGAGCGCCTCTGCGACCGGCGCGAACCAGCCGGTTCGGCCGAAGAGGACGATCAGCATGAATCCGGCGATGACGGGCGAGACGGCGAAAGGCATATCGACGATTCCGTTGACGATGCGCCGCCCCGGAAACTTCTTGTCGCGCACCAGGAGCCATGCGGTCGCGACGCCGAACACCGTATTGAGGATGGTCGCGCCGACCGCGAGGAGAAAAGTGAGCTTGAGCGACGAGAGTGCGTCGGGAGTCGTGACCTCGCGGAAGAACGCCGCGATCCCGCGAGAGAGAGCGCCCCGGGCGAGAGCGGCGAGCGGCGCGAAGAGCAGAAGGACGGCGTAGAAGAGGGCTATTCCGACCACCGCCCACTCGGCGAGCTGCGGACGGACCCGGCCGTCGGCGGATGCCTCGGCCGCGATCTCCCTCTCGAGAGCGCGGGCCCGCTCAGCCACCGAGGACCTCGGCCCGCCGGCGCTGACGCCAGTCGAGGAAAAGCAGCAGCCCGAAAGAGAGCGCCAGGAGCACGACGGACATCGCGCTCGCCCCGCGCTCGTTGTGTGCCTCGATCTCCCCGAAGACGTACACCGGCGCCGTCAACGTCCGCCTCGGAATATTGCCCGCCACGACGACGATCGAGCCGAACTCCCCGACCGCGCGAGCAAAACAGAGGAGCGCGCCCGAGAAGGCCGCCGGCAGAATCGTCGGCAGCACGATGCGCCGGAAATTCGTCCACTTCGACGCCCCGAGCGTGAACGCCGCTTCCTCCTCGCGCCGCTCGGCCTCCAGGAGCACGGGCTGGACGGTGCGGATGACGAAGGGATAGGTCACGAAGAGAAGAGCCAGCACGATGCCGGGCTTCGCGAAGATGACCGAGATGCCGCGGGACTCGAACCACTCCCCCAGCACTCCCGTCGGGCCATAGAGAACGACGAGCATTACCCCGGTGACGAGGGTCGGAATCGCGAAGGGCATATCGACGAAGCTGTCCAGGACCCCGCGGCCCGGAAACCGGTATCGCGCCAGCACGTACGCGGTGAGCGTCCCCAGCACGAGGTTGACCGCCGTCGTGATCGCCGCGGCGAAGAGCGTCAATTTGAGCGCGTCGAACGCGATCGGACTCGAGAGCTCCCGCCAGAAGGCGCCGAGGCCGTCCGCGAATCCTCGCTGGATCACCGCGGCGAGCGGCACCGCGATCATCAGTCCGAGGTAAGTGAGAGCGGCGCCGCGCAGCCCCCAGAGTCCCCAC
The DNA here is from genome assembly GCA_036001245.1 of Thermoanaerobaculia bacterium. Classification (GTDB taxonomy): domain Bacteria; phylum Acidobacteriota; class Thermoanaerobaculia; order UBA5066; family Gp7-AA6; genus Gp7-AA6. The sequence goes on along the minus strand of DASYUL010000056.1, from coordinate 43,527 downwards.
GGCCGCTGCTCGGTGCCCTCCGCCCGCCGCGGCCGCGCGGCGCTCATCGCTTCGAGCTTCCTGGGGTCAGGCGTGTACCTTGGTATTTCTTGCCCAAAAGATACCAACCTGCACGCCTGACCCCTTCATCGCTTCGAGCCGAGCTCCGAGTAAACCTGAGTGAAGACGCCGTCGGGACCGTATAGCTCCTGGGAGACCTTCTTCCAGCCGCCGAGGTAGTCGATCTTCCAGAGGTCCCCGACCGCCGGCAGCTTCGACGCATTTTCCTTCGCCACAGTCTCGTCGACCGAGCGCAGCCCGTAGCGCGCGTAGAGCCTCTGCGCTTCCGGCTCGTGGAGGAAGCTCAGGAAGCCTTCGGCGACGGACCGCACGCCGTGCTGGTCGACGTACTTGTCCACCAGCGCGACCGGATTCTCGATCAGGATCGTCGACCGCGGAACGACGTAGTCATAGCTCTGCCCCGCCTGCCGGCCGATGAGGACTTCGTTCTCGTAGGTGACCGCGACGTCTCCGACCCCCTTCTCGAAGGTCGTCATCGACTCGCGGGCGCCCTTGTCCATGATCGTCACGTTGCGGAAGACTCTCTTCAAGAAGTCCTTCGCCGCGGCCCGGTCGTCCTTCGGCACTCCCGCGAAACCGCGAAGAGCCGCCCCGTATATCGCGTTGATGTTCCACTGCGCGCCCCCCGACGTCTTCGGGTCCGGCGTCAGGACGTTCAACCCCGAGCGGGTCACGTCCGGCCAGTCGAGGACCTTCTTCGGATTGCCGGGCCGGACGGCCAGGACCACGATGGAATCGCTCACCATGCCCCCGTGAGGCTTTGCCCTCCAGTCGTGCGTGATGAGCCCGGCTTGCGCGATCTTGTCGATGTCCCCTTCGAGAGAGAGCGCGGCGACGTCGGCTTCGAAGCCTCCGACGATTGCGCGCGACTGCGCCCCGCTGCCCTGATAGGACTCCCGAAACTCGACGCGCTGCCCGGTCTTCTCCAGCCAGTGCTTCTCGAAGGCGGGAAGGATCGCCTTTCCGTAAACTTCGCGCGGCGTCGTGTACGCGCCGAGGATGAGCGTCACGGGTTTTCCCGATGGGCCGGCGGTGCCGGCGGACTTCTCTTCCTTTCGACACCCGAAAAGGAAAAGTGAACCTGCGAGGGAGAGGAGAACGACGAAGAATGGGGCGGCTCTCCGACGTGAACTCATGACGGCGAGCATTTCACGCGGCCTGCGACAGGGCAAGGCTACCTGGTCGGATAGAGCTCCCGGTACGACTCCGCATAGAGAAGCACCCGCCGCACGTAGTCGCGCGTCTCGTGGAACGGGTGCGATTCGAGGATCTCGTCCTCCGCGCGCCCGCGGTTGTCCTGCAGGACCCGGCTCATCCGCGCGGGCCCGCCGTTGTACGCCGCGAGCGCGTAGTGGACGTTTCCGCCGAAGCGGTCGAGGAGCTGTCGCAGGTAGGCGGCTCCCAGGCGCGCGTTGACTCCCGGATCGTAGAGAAACGCGCGGCGATAGCGCACGCGGAGAACCGACCTCGCGAGAGGCTTCGCGGTGCCCGGCATCAGCTGCGTCAGGCCGAGCGCGCCGGCGTGAGACTTCGCGCCGACGACGAACACGCTCTCCTGGCGCACGAGAGCGCGCAGCACCGCCGGGTCGAGATGAAACTCGCTCGCGCGTGCGGGGAGGAATCCCCCCTCCTCGACCGGATAGTGGAGCCGCCGCCAGCCGTCCGGGACGCGGGCCTCTTCCGCGGTGCCGATCTCGGGGAAGGCGCGTTTCGCGGCGGTCGCGGCCGACGGGAACCGCCCGAGCGCGAAGTCCGCTTCGGCGATCCGCAGGTCGCGGCCCCGCGACGGATGGAGTGCGCCCGCTTCGGCGGCGGCCTCGGCGAACATCCGTAGGCGGAGGAGCTCGTCGGTGCGGCGGAACTCTGCCGTCTCGGTGGAGGGATCCGCGAGCGCTGTAGCCGCCGGAGCGGCCGATCCGCGGAAGCGGCGGCGAGCGAAGAGCGCGTAGATGTCCGGCGGATTGCCGGCGGCAAGCCGAGCATAGAGCGTCCGCGCGGCCTCCGATCTCTTCTCCTTCTCGAGGCAGCGTGCGCGCCAGTACGTCAAGCGGCGGTCACGCCAGATTTCGTCGTACGTCGCCGCGAGCCCCTCGAACCGGCGACGGGCGCCCGCGAAATCTCCCGCGCGCCACCGCTCCCACGCGAGATCCCACGCGGGCTCGAACCCGCGGACGGTGCCCCGCGTCTCCGACGTAATCGTTCGCGCGTACGCGAGCGCGCCGTCGAAGTCTCCGGCCTCCGACGACAGGCGCACGAGCCGCTCCAACGCCGCGGCTCGCGCCGATGCCGGCGCGGAGGCGACCACGACGCTCTCGAGCAGATCGCGAACCGGCGCGGACCGCGGACTCCGGGCGAAGGACCGAGGGTCGGCCGTCTTGCGGAGTCGAGCGAGAAGGAGGTCCGCCCGAAGAAGTCTGGCCGGAAACGACTCCGGGGTTTCAACCGGCACGAGCGCGGCGGCGGACTCCGCGGCGCCGGCGCGCCCGACAGCCGAAAGGGCGCGGGCGAGCGCGAGCTGGTTCGCGGGCCGGTCCGCCGGGGGCCACGACGCCCGGCTCTCGGAGAGCAGTCGATGTCCGCGCCGCGCGTCGCCCGCGGCGACCAGCGCACGCCCGCGTCGCGCGCGAGCCGGGGCGGTCAGGCGCTTTTCCTCGCGCTTCAGAACCGCGCGCACGGACGTCGGCGTGGAGCGCGTGACGTCCGCCGACGGCGCTCGCAGAAGCAGTTCGCGCGCCGCGGCCGCGACCGCCGCCGGATCCTTCACCGCGAGCCCGAGGCGAACGCGCTCGATCCCGATCGCGGTCGAGTCGCCGCTCCGCGCTCCAGCGGCGGCCCGAGCGAGAACGGCGAGCGCCTCCCGCGGACGGCCGGCCTTCTCGAGCGCGCGGGCGAGCTCGCGCCCGACCGCCGTCCTCCGCGCGAACGGCTCCTCGGACTCGAAGGCGCTCCTCAATTCCCCGATCGCGGCCTCTCCCTTGCCCGCGGCCTCGAGGACCCGGCCCAGCCTCTCGCGGCGGTACGGCTCGAGACCGATCGACGTTGCTTGCGCCGCGCGCAGTCTCGCCTCGGCGGATGCGAAGTCCTTTCTCCGCTCGTCGTCGGCGGCGAGCAGGAGAGCAACTCGGGCGTTCCAGGCGCGCTGATCCGCCGTTCGGCGGATTTCCGTCAGCACCGCCTCGGCGGAAGCCCGATCCCCCTGCTCCAACAGATCGGCCGCGCGCGCGAACTCCGCGTCGAGGTCCGACGTGACCGGGCGGAACGGGATGTCCGCGAGCGCGATCGACGCGGTGAGGAGAAGCGCGAAGAGAGCGCGAGCTCTGGTCATCGCAAGGGAAACCGTTTTTGATATGGAGAAGATTCGGCTGAGAGTGGAGTGATCCTTCGCTTCGCTCAGAGCCTGCCCTGAACGGAGTGAAGGGATGACCGCTGCGCGGTCACCTCAGCGCTTCCGGTCTTCCTCCCGCCAGGACGTCCACGAGCTCCTCGTAGTAGTAGTCCTTGCCCGACCGGACGTCGGGCGGCACGCGCTCTTCATAGAGCCGGCGGCCGCGCTCGATGTCGTCCTTCAACCGCTCGTAGAGGTCGCCGCGATTGCGGCCCTCGGAGACCTCGCGTTCGTTGTAGAGCTTGATCTCGGACGCGAGCAGCCGCGCGAACCGGCGGGCGTCGTCGCGACGTTCGTCCTCTTTGAGCGGAGCGAGCGGTCCGCCGAGCGGCCGACCCTCGTCTTGCGCGCCGGCGGGCGCCGCCGCGAGCGGAGGCGCCGGGACGCCCTCGTCACGAGGAAGCGGAGCCGCAGGATGGTCTCTCGGAGGAGTCGACGCGAACGAAGGCGGAGCCTCGTCCCCCGGCATCGATGGCGCGACCTCGGGCTCGCGGAGCGCGGGCGAAGGAACGAGCTTCCGTCGTGCCAGGCGATCCACGACGAGGCCGGCGATCCACGTCAGGACCGCCACGGCCTCCCCGTCGAGCCGGTCACCGTCGCCGACGACGTCCGCATAGACGGCGCCCGACACCTTCTCGCGGATGACGAACGGCACGAGCACCGCCACTGTCGCATCGCCTGCGCCGAGCGCCGCGGAGACGGCGTTGCCGCGGGCGAGTCGTTGCGGGAAGCCCTCGCGTACGCGATCGACCGCGGGATTCTCGTCGATCGCGACGGCTCGCGGTTTCGGATCGCCGCGTTGCCCGCCGAAGCCCGCGGACTTCCACACCTCGAGGCAGCCGCGGCGCTCGACGAGCAACGCGGACCGCGACGCGTGTTTCCGGCACTCCTCCAGGAAGAGCGTCAACGCCTCGACCTGCGTGCCCGCCGAATCGAGCCGCCGTACGGTCTCCGACGCGATTCCGGCGAGCGGTCCGGGCGGGTTCGCGGGCGACGGAGTCGGGCGGAGGAGCTCTGCGGGGACGATCTCCTCCGGGTGCTCGGTCAACCGCGACAGGAGCTCGTCCCAGCGGCGGTCGGTCTCGAACCGCAGCCGCTCGAGCTCCCCCCTGAGAGCCGAAAGGCGATCGCGCAGGCGCGAGCGAAGATCTTCCGGCGTGGAGGCGGCGGGAGGTTCGGGCTCCGCCATTGCACCGGATTATCGGGGCGGTTTTCCGATTCAGTCAAACGGCATAAGTGACTTTCCGGTCGAGATTTGGACCGGAGGCCGGAAACGGCCGGGCTCCCGCGACCGGGCTTTGGGCTGTCGGGCTTCCCGAAAAGAGAATTGCGGAAGGACTCGACCGCTTGCGACGTTTTTGTGCGAGCCCGGAGAGCGGAATCGGTCCCGTCCGGACGTGGAAAGGACGCTAAGTCCTTGCATCCTAAGCATTTCAATTGACAGGACCCGGTCCGGTGGGTAAGATCATGGATCGGTTCGAGCCCGCTCAAAAGGGGGTGAACGTTCGTGCCTCTCGTCCACGTGAAAGAAGACGAGTCCTTCGAGAACGCGATGCGCCGCTTCAAGCGGAAGTGCGAGAAGTCCGGCATCCTCTCGGAGCTGAAGAAACGGCAGCACTACGAAAAGCCGAGCGCGAAGAGGAAGCGCAAGGCGATCCAGGCGCGCAAGAAGATGCTCCGAAAGCTCTCGGAGGAGCGTCGCGCGACGATGTAACGGTTCCTTCGGCGGGAGACGGCGTCGATCTCGGCGCGCTCGAGTTCGACGTCGTTCTCCGGCTGGTTTCTTTCCTCGCCCGCACTCCTCCCGGCCGGGAGGCCGCCCTTCGAACGACACCCTCCTGGGATGAGGCGTCGGTCCGCCGTCGTCTCGACGAGCTTTCGGAGCTCACCCTGTTCCGTGCGCGCGAAGGCCGTCTCCCCCTCGCCGGGCTCGCCGACGTCGCGCCGTCGCTCGCGGCCCTCGAGAGCACGGGCGGGGCCGCGGTGCCCGACGACTTCCGTCCGATCGTATCGTCGGCGAGAGCGGCGCAGGCCGTCCGGAAAGCGCTCGCCGGCGTGGAGACGCCGCACCTGTCCGAGCGAACGCGGAGGCTGCCGGACCTGCAGCCGCTCGTGGACGCCGCGGCGCGCATCATCGGCGCGGACGGCGCGGTGCGCGATGACGCGTCGAAGGAGCTCGCGGCGCTGCGCGGGCGCCTGCGGCGCCGCCGGTCGGACGTTTCAAAGCGACTCGAGAAGATGCTGGAGACGCGGCGGGAAGCGCTCGCGGACGCGGTCGTCGTCCTTCGAAACGACCGCTACTGCCTGCCGGTGGCGGCATCCGCTCGATCGCGGGTCGCGGGCATCGTGCACGACCGCTCCGGCTCGGGCCAGACCGTCTTCGTGGAACCGCTCGAAGTCGTCGAGGCCAACAACGAGCTCGCGCTCGCGACCGCCGAGGAGAGGCGCGAGGTCGAAAGGCTTCTGACGTCGCTCGGGCGCGCGGTGCTCGACCGCGCCGACGATCTCCTGACCGCGACCGCCGAGGTCGCGGAGCTCGACGCGCGGGAGGCCGCGGTCGACTTCGCGGCGGCGAGCGGCGGGCGCGTGCCGGAGATCTCCGACGACGGGACCTGGACGCTTTCGCAGGCCCGTCACCCTCTCCTCGACCCGCGCCTCGCGGACCTGCGCCGCCGCGCGCTCGGCGAGACCCGCGACCCGAAGGACGCGATCCCGCTCGATCTCGATCTCTCCCGGGGCGCGCGTCTTCTCGTCGTCTCCGGCCCGAACGCCGGCGGCAAGACCGTCGTGTTGAAGACGGCGGGCCTGATCTCGTTGATGGCGCAGGCGGGACTACCGGTACCGGCGGGCGCGGGCACGCGCCTTCCGGTATTCGGCGCGGTGACGACCGAGATCGGCGACGCCCAGCAGATCCTCGCGGACCGCTCGACGTTCTCCTCCTCGATGGAGACGCTCGCGAGAATCCTGGACGACGCCGCGGACGATCGGCTCGCGCTCGTGGACGAGATCGGCAGCGCCACCGATCCGGAGGAAGGCGGCGCGCTCGCAATCGCATTTCTCGAGGAATATCTTTCCCGCGGCGGGCGAGCGATCGTCACGACTCACCTCTCGACGATCAAGGCGTTCGCGGCGGGGCGGGAGGACGCGATCGGCGCCGCGATGGAGTTCGACGAAGCGACGGGCCGGCCGACCTACCGGCTGCACCCCGGATTGTCGGGACGGAGCCGCGCGCTCTCGGTCGCGGCGCGCCAGGGCCTGCCGGAGGGCGTGCTCGCGCGAGCCCGCGAGATCCTCGGAGCCGCCTGGGAGCGGCGCGACCGCGCCGAATCCGACGCCGAAGCGGCGCTGGAGCGGCTGCGCAACGAGGAGCGGGAGCTCGCGCGCGAGAGGGAGGCCGCGCGCCGGGAGGCGGAACGTCTGGCCGCCGAGCGAGAGGCCGCCGCGCGACAGCGCGAGAAGATGCTCGAGAGCGGGCTCGCCGCGTTCGAGCGGGCGAAGCAGGATCTCGCGCGGCGCGTCGAGAGCGAGATCGAATCGCTCCGGGAAGACGGGGCGCGCCGCGTCAGCGAATCCGCCGCTCAGGTGATCGCGCGAGCGGAGGCGGACGCCGCGGCGGAGGTCGTCGCAGAGGCCCGGGAAGACCGGATCGAGCGGGCCCGCGCACTCGGCACGGGAGACCGCGCGCGGCTCCGCGGGACGCGGACGGAGGGCACGGTTGCGTTCGTCGAAGGAGAGAGCGCGTGGCTCGAGATCGGGGGGAAGAGGCTGAGGGTGCCGCTCGGGGAGCTGGAGAGGTCGGGAGCCGCTGCTCAGTCAACGCCCTCACGCCGGCCCTCTCCCGGGGGGAGAGGGAGTATCGAGTCGTCCGATGTCGCTGTATCCACGCCCGAGGTCAACGTCATCGGGCGACGGCTCGACGAGGCCATCGAGGAGGTCGAGAAAGCGCTCGACAGCGCGCTCGTTGCCGGAGCCGCCCGCCTGCGCGTCGTTCACGGGCACGGCACCGGCCGGCTGCGCGACGGATTGAGAGATCATCTGAGAAAGCACCCTTCGGTGTCGCGGCTCCATGCAGCGGATCCTCGTGAAGGCGGTAACGGCGCGACGATCGTCGAGTTCAAATGAGAATCGGAAATGGGGAATCGATCATGGGTAATCGGGAGGCCCGCTCTCCTTTCGATTACCGATTGCCGACGACCGATTACCGGCTGATCGGATGAGCGACCTCGACATCAACGACGCGGTACTCGCGGAGCTCCGCTCGGCGGCCGACATCGTCGAGGTCGTCGGCGAGCACACTCGCCTGAAGAAGGCGGGGCGCTCGTTCAAGGGTCTCTGCCCGTTTCACAACGAGCGCACGCCGTCGTTCACCGTCGATCGCGACAAGGGGCTGTATCACTGCTTCGGCTGCGGCGCCGGCGGCGACGTCATCCATTTCGTCCGGCAGATTGACCGGCTGGACTTCCCGGAGGCGATCGAGGCGCTCGCGTCGCGCTTCGGCGTGGCGATTGCGAAGCGGGTCACGCGCGGGCCGCGCGACGGCGAGCGCGAGAAGCTCCTCGCGGCGGTCGCCGCGGCGCAGCGCTTCTACGCCGCCGAGCTCGCGAAGCCCGGAAACCGCGCCGCCGCGTACCTCGAGGAGCGCGGCGTTCCCGAGCCCGTCGCCAGAGCCCTCGGCGTCGGCTATGCCCCCGCCGGCTGGGAGACGCTCGCGAAAGGCCTCGGCGGCGCATACCCCGAGAGCGTCCTCGTCGAGGCGGGGTTGCTGCAGCCCCGTGCAGAGGGGCGCGGAGCGTACGACCGTTTTCGGAACCGGCTCCTCTTCACGATCCGCGACGAGCGCGGCCGTCCCGTCGGCTTCAGTGGCCGCGCGCTCTCGCCCGAGGACGAGCCGAAGTATCTGAACTCTCCCGAGTCGCCGATCTTCCTCAAGAAGAGGCTTCTCTACGCGCTCACCGACGCGCGCGAGGCGATTCGCCGGCGCGAGAGGACCGTTCTCGCCGAAGGTTGCTTCGACCACCTCGCGCTCTATCTCGCGGGGGTCGAGGAGACGGTCGCATCCATGGGCACCGCGCTCACGCCCGAGCAGGCCGCAAAGTTGAAGCGGCTCGCGCCGCGGGTCGTCGTCTGCTACGACGGCGACTCCGCGGGGCGCCACGCCGCGCGGGCGGCGCTCACGCACCTCCTCGCTCAGGGTCTGGAAGTCTCGGTCGCCCGGCTTCCCGCGGACGAGGACCCCGACGATGTCCGGCGGCGCGAGGGCCCGGACGCGCTCGCGGCCCGCATCGGGGAGGCGCCCGGCTACCTTCCGTGGCTGATCGAGGAGCTCTCGCCTTCCGAGCCGCGGATCTCCGCGGAGGAGAAAAAGGACCGGATCCGGTCCATCTTGGAGGTCCTCTCGAACGTCCCGGATCGGATCCTCCGCTACGAGGAATACCGCCGCGTTTCGAATGACGTCGGCGTCCCGGTCGAAGTGCTCTGGTCCGGGGCTCCGGCGAACCGCCCCCCGGCGGGAACCGGAGGCCGTCCCGCACCCCCGGCTTCCCCCCCTGCCGCGAGCGCCCCGGCGCGGGGAACGCAGGGAAATGGATCGGTGTTATATAGCGGGGAGATACCCCCCGCGGAATTGAGGCTCCTGAGGCTCCTCCTCCGCGGCGGCGAACAGATCTCCTTGATTCGGGGCGAGTTACGGTCCGAGCACGTCACACATCCGGGTGTTCGGAGTCTGGTCGAGACGTTCGAAAAGGGCGAAAGCGGCTCGGGAGAGATTGATTTTCAAAAGTATCTGGCTCACCTTAGGGAACCAAGCGACATCTCTCTCATATCCCGCCTGGCTCTCGACGACAGCCCGGAGCCGACGGAAGAAGACGTTCGTCGGCTGCTCAGGGAGCTCGAAAAGAAGCATTTGAGGCGTGAGAAGAGTGCGCTCAACAGGGGAATCCGTCAGGCCGAGGAAGCCGGACGGGGCGAAGAAGTGTCCCGTCTGATGCAGCGAGTGCAGGAGATCGGGAAGCGAATGATGGAGCTCTCGCGTTGAGGACCCCGGCGAAAGGAACGAATTTGGTAGTCGAGGAAAAGTATCCGGAGGTTTCGATCCTCTTCAAGGAGGGGAAGAACAAGGGCTACCTGCTCTACGAGGAGATCCAGACGGTCATCTCCGACGAGCTGGTCGGGAGCCCGCGCGAGCTCGAGCAGGTCTACGAGCGATTCTTCGACCTGGGCATCGAGATCGTCACCGATCCGGATCGGGCGGCGAGGAAGCGCGCGGCGCTCGACGCGGAGACCGCCGAGGAAGCCCGCGAGGCCGTCGAGAAGACGAACGACCCCGTGCGCATGTACCTGCGCGAGATGGGGACCGTCAAGCTCCTCGACCGCGAGGGCGAGGTCCGCATCGCCAAGCGCATCGAGCAGGGAGAGGCGAAGATCTACCAGGCGCTCGCGAGCAACCCGGTCGTCCTCGAGGAGATCCTGAAGCTCCTCGAGAACGTGGGACGCGACTCGCGCATGGTCAACGAGCTCGTCAACCTCCCCGAGGACGCCGAGGACCTCGACGACCGCGCGGCGCAGCGCATCGAGGCGGTGCTCGCCAGCTTCAAGAAGATCGGCGGGCTCGACAAAGACATCAAGCGGATGAAGTTCAAGGCGCGCACGATCAAGAAGGGCACGAAGGCCCTCGCGCGCGTCGAAGCGTCCATCGACCGGCGCATCGCCGACATGGCGAAACTGATCCGCGCGGCCGACTTCACGCCGGCCGTTCTCAACCGGGCGATCGGGATCCTGAAGGACATCGACCGGCAGATGAACGTCCCGGAATCGACGATCCGACTGGACACCAACACCCTGAAGCGGGAGAAGAACGCCACCCGCATCGACTTCTACAAGCGGCGCATCGCGAAGTATCGCAAGACGCTCCGCGAGCTCGAGCAGAAGTTCGGCGTCTCCCACGAGGACATCAAGAAGACGCAGCGCATGGTGCGCGAGGGGGAAGAGGAGGCCGACCAGGCCAAGCACGAGTTGATCGTCGCGAACCTGCGGCTCGTCGTCTCGATTGCCAAAAAGTACACGAACCGCGGGCTGCAGTTCCTCGACCTGATCCAGGAGGGGAACATCGGCCTGATGAAGGCGGTCGAGAAGTTCGAGCATCGCCGCGGATACAAGTTCTCGACCTACGCGACGTGGTGGATCCGCCAGGCGATCACGCGCGCGATCGCGGATCAGGCGCGGACGATCCGCATCCCCGTCCACATGATCGAGACCATCAACAAGCTGACCCGCACCTCGCGCTCGCTCGTGCAGGAGCTCGGCCGTGAGCCCAACGCCGAGGAGATTGCGAAACGCATGGACATGCCGGTTTCGAAGGTCCGCAAGATCATGAAAATCGCGCAGGAGCCGATCTCGCTCGAGACTCCGATCGGGGAGGAAGAGGATTCGCATCTGGGCGACTTCATCGAAGACCGGCAGGTCCTTTCGCCGATCGACTCGGTCCTCGTCTCGAACCTCCAGGATCAGACGCGCCGCGTTCTGAAGACGCTCACGCCGCGCGAAGAGCAGGTCCTGAAGATGCGATTCGGCGTCGGCGACGGGTCCGAGCACACGCTGGAAGAGGTCGGCCGCTCGTTCAACGTGACCCGCGAGCGCATCCGGCAGATCGAGTCGAAGGCGCTGCGCAAGCTTCGTCATCCGTCGCGGGCGAAGAAGTTGAAGCCGTTCCTGGAGACGATCCGCTGAGTCGAAGTCTTTGCGATATATTTGATCCCGCGCCATCGAGCGCCGGGGTCCATAGCTCAGCGGTCCAGAGCCACCGGCTCATAACCGGTCAGACCCCGGTTCGAATCCGGGTGGACCCACCAGAGTTGGTTGAGAGGGCGAGGGAGATTGAGGAGTAGGGCTCGAGACCGAAGAAACCGAAAACGTCTTTCCCGAGAGGGTGTTCCACTACCGGAACACCCTTTTTCGTCTCACCGGCAATCGACGCGATGGGGTCAGAGGTAAACCGGGGATGAACACCCCGCTCGAACACCTCTACCGCCTCCAGGATCGCCTGCGGTTCGTCGGCGCGCGAGCGCGGGAGCGCGACACGATCCCTGCGGAGTTGATCGAGGTCGATCGCGAATACCGCGAGAAGGTCGACGCCGTCGAGCGTCTGAAGAGCCGCCGCGCCGAGGCCGAAGTCGAGCGACGCAGGGCGCACGCGGAGCTCTCCGAGCATCGCGAGAAGCTCCGCAAATACCAGACGCAGCTGCGCGCCGTCCAGAACCAGCGCGAGTACGGCGCTGTCTTGAACGAGATCGACGGCGTCGAGAAGCTCGTTCGCGGCGCAGAAGACCGCATCCTGAACCTGGACGACGAGCTCGAGAAGACGGCGAAGGAGCTCGCGACCCGCGAGGAGATGCTGCCGCTCGAGACCGAGCAGCACGAGGAGCGGCTGAAGGACTGGCGCTCGGCGCAGCGGGCAATCAACGACGAGCTCTCCTCCGCGCAGGAAGAAATCGGGCGACTCGAAGCGGCGATGCACCCGCGGGACCGCTCCGAGTTCCATCGCCTCATGGACAAGAAGGGCGGGCTCGCGATTGTTCTCGTCGCCGGCAATTCGTGCTCGGCGTGTCACGTAAAAGTGCGCCCCGCCGCCATGCAGGCGCTGAAATCCGGGCGCGAGATCACCTACTGCGACAGCTGCAAGAGAATTCTGTACTACGACATGCAGCGATCCTAAGGGTCAGGTCTTCACGAAGTGCGGCGCCAGTGGTTCAGCCGAGCGGGTCTTGCCGCTTTGCTCGCAAAGTGGCAAGTGGAGACCTGACCCCATCATGAAATTCCGGGCCTTCATCGACGGCGCCGCGCGCGGCAATCCGGGGCCCGCGGGCGCCGGAGTCTTCGTCGAGCCGGAGCACGGCCGCCCGGCGCTCGAGTTCTACGAGCCGCTCGGCTCCACCACGAACAACGTCGCCGAGTATCGCGCGCTCCTCCTCGCGCTCGAGCGCGCGGAAGAGGCGGGCGCGGACGAGGTCGACATCCGCTCCGACAGCCGCCTTCTCGTCGAGCAGATGCACGGGAATTTCAAGATGCGCGCCGAGCACCTGAAGCCGCTCCTCGCGGAGTCCGTCCTTCGCGCGAAACGCTTTCGCAAGTTCTCGATCAGCCACATTCCGCGCGAGCACAACATGAAGGCCGACCGGCTCGCGAACAAGGGCGCGGACGCGAGCGAGAAGTCCACCCGGTTTTGAGCCCGCCGCTGTCCGAACACGAGATCCTCGAGCGCCGCGAGCGGATTCTCATCCGCATCGCGGAAGCGGCCGAGCGATCGGGACGCCCGGCGAAGGACGTCGCGCTCGTCGCCGTGACCAAGGGTCATCCGGCGGAGCTCGTCGTCAACGCCGCGAAGGCCGGTTTCACGCTGTTCGGGGAAAACCGCGTCGGGGAGGGGGTCCGCAAGATCGAGGCCGTCCGCCCCCGGTTTCCGGGCCTCGTCTGGCGGCTGATCGGGCCTCTTCAGACCAACAAGGCAAGGCCGGCGCTACAATTCTTCTCAGCAATCGAAAGCCTCGATCGGGAACGGCTGGCGACGCGGCTGGAGGGACTCCTGTCCGCGGAGGGGCGACGGATGCCGGTTTTGCTCGAACTGAACGTCGGCGGGGAGCCGACGAAGTCGGGGGTTTCCCCCGAAGCGGCGGAAGACCTCGCGCGCGCCGCCGTCGCCTGCCCGCACCTGGACGTGCGCGGGCTGATGGCTGTGCCGCCCTTCGAGGACGACCCCGAGCTCTCGCGCCCGTACTTCCGGCGGCTGCGGGAGATCCGCGATCGCCTGGCGGACCGGCTCGGCCGGCCGCTGCCGGAGCTTTCGATGGGGATGAGTCACGACTTCGAGGTCGCCGTCGAAGAGGGCGCGACCGAAGTCCGAGTCGGAACCGCGCTCTTCGGACCCCGACCGACGGCCTTGACCGAGCCGAGGGAAACGGCTTGAACGTCGGCGGAGCATTTCTCCGCGCGACGCTCGAAGTCGTGTTCGCGATCCTGTCGGTGATCCAGTGGCTCGTGATCATCGCCGCGGTCATCTCCTGGGTGAACCCCGACCCGCGGAATCCGATCGTCCAGTTCCTGTACCGCACGACCGAGCCGATCCTGCGGCCCTTTCGGAAAATCCTGCCGCCGCAGCGAACCGGCGGGATCGATCTTTCCCCCATCCTCGTGATCCTGCTCATCCTTTTTCTGAAGGTCTTTCTGTCGAGCATGTTCATGAACGCGGCCCGCGCTTTTTGAGGCAACCGACTTCCGGAGGAACGACATGTCCCGATTGACGCCCCTCGAAATTCAGAAGCACCGTTTTTCCCGCAAGTGGAAGGGGCTCGACCCCACGGAGGTCGGCGCGTTCCTCGACATGGCGGCCGAGGAGATGGAGGCGCTCGCCCGGGAGAACGCCAGCCTCCAGGGACGCATCCGCGGCCTGGAAGAGGAGAACGCCGAGCACCGCGACCGGGAGCGGGTCCTGAAGGACACGCTCCTCTCCGCCCAGCGCGCCTCCGACGACATCCGAGGCGCGGCGCAGACGAAGGCGGAGCTCATGGTGCAGGAGGCGGAGGACGCCGCCGAGCGGCTCACGCACAACGCGATGCAGCGCGCCGCCGAGATCGAGAAGGCGATCCATGACTTGAAGCTCCAGCGCGCGAGCTTCCGCCTCGAAATCCAGAAGATGATCGAGCTCTTCCAGCAGGCCCTGGAGATGGATCGCAAGCAGGACGAGCAGGAGCGGCCGCTGTCGTACCTGCGTCGCAATCCGGGCTAAAGGGACTGAGGACCAGAGCCATGGACTGACACCGCTGCCGCCGTGAAGTAGATTTCCGGCGCTTGCCCCGACAGTCCTCAATCCTCAGTCCTCAGTCCTCAGTCGAAATTCGGGGAGCCGCTGCTCTCGCGACGCCGGTCGGCTCGACGGCGCGGGGCGGCGCAGATCAGCGCGAGATCCGCCGCATTCGCCACCCCGTGCTGCGGGCCGAAGACGGCGTCCTTGTCTTCGTCGGAAACGAATCGGACTACCGGCGCGAGTATTCGGGGCGGCCGGCAGGCGTCACGATCGATGCCGCTGGCGGCACGCTCCTTCCGGGGTTCGTGGACGCTCACACGCACCCGGTGTGGGCGGGCGATCGCGGCGCGGAGATCGGCCGCCGTCTCGCCGGCGAGAGCTACGCGGTGATTGCGGAGGGCGGCGGAGGGATCCTCGCGACAGTCTCCGCCACCCGCGCGGCGTCGGACGAAGAGCTCTCCACGACGGTTCGCCGGCGCCTGCGCCGGATGCTCGAGCACGGCGCAACCACCGTCGAGGCGAAGTCGGGGTACGGGCTCACGGCCGAAGACGAGGTCCGCGCGCTCTCGGTCCTCCGCGCTCTGGGCGAGGATCCGGATCTCCCCGCGATCGTCCCGACGCTCCTCGCCGCCCACGAAGTGCCGCCGGAGTTTCGCGACCGCCGGGAGGAGTGGGTGCGGATCGTCGCGGAGGAGATCATCCCTCTCGTCGCGCGCGAGCGGCTCGCACGGTTCTGCGACGTCTTCTGCGAGGAGGGCGTGTTCACAGTACCGGAGTCACGCGCGATCCTCGACGCGGCGCGCCGCGCCGGGCTCGGCCTGCGCGTCCACGCCGATGAGCTCGCCCGTTCGGGCGGCACGCTCCTTGCCGCGGAGCTCGGAGCGGCCTCGGCCGACCACCTGCTCTTCGCGGGCGGCGAGGAGATCGCGGCGCTCGCGCGCTCGGAGACGGTCGCCGTGATCCTGCCCGGAACGGCGTGGTGGATGCGATCCCGGCGCGCCCCTGCGCGCTCGATGATCGAGGCCGGAGTTCCCGTCGCGGTGGCCTCCGACGCGAACCCCGGCACCTGCTACACGGAGTCCCTGGCGGCGGTCGCCGCGCACGCGTGCCTCGACTCGGAGCTCACGGTCGAGGAGACGCTGACCGGCATGACGTTGAACGCGGCCGCCTCGCTCGGCCTCGCGAATCGAATCGGTTCGCTCGAGGCGGGGAAAGCCGCGGACGTCCTGGTGCTCGACGCGCCCGACGACCGACACCTCGTCTACCATTGGGGAGTCAATCTCGTGTCAACTGTCGTTCGGGGCGGCCGCGTCGTCAGTTCCAAGTAGACCCGTGAACTTCGAGAAGCTCCCGTTCGAGGACCTCGTCAAGGCGCTCGCGTCAGACGCGCCGACGCCGGGGGGCGGCACCGCGGCGGCGCTCGCCGGCGCGATGGGAGCATCGCTCGCGGAGATGGTTGCCGCGCTGACCGTCGCGAAGGACAAGTACGCCGCCTCGCACGGCGCCGTCCGCCCGATCGGCGAGGCTGCGGCGCGCGCGAGAGAGAACCTGTTCCGGCTGGCGCAAGAGGACGCGGATTCCTACGACGCGGTCGTCGCGGCGCGGCGGCTTCCGAAGGAGACCGACGAAGAGCGCGCGGAACGCACCCGGCGGATCGCGGAGGCGAATCGCCTCGCCGCCGAAGTTCCCATGCGAACGGCGCGAGAGGCGGCGGGTCTTCTCACCCTTCTGCCGGAGCTCGCCGAGAAGGGAAATCCGAACGCGGCCTCCGACGCCGGCGCCGCCGCGCTCCTCCTCGAGGCCTCCGTCCAGGCGGCGTTGTTGAACGTCGAGATCAATCTCTCGGCAGCGAAGGACTCCGAGTTCGCCGCCCGACTCATCGAAGAGGCCGACGGCCTCGGCCACGAGTCCGGCCGCCTGAGAGAGCGAGTGCTCGCGACGGTTCGCAAGCGAATCTAAGTCGCTCAATCTCCGGGAGTTTTTCGAGCTCACGCGCGACCGGCATTTCGCTTGACACGCGCGTGCGCGTTTGGTAACATTTCTTTATTGATTCGCGCGACACCGGAAACGGGTCGCGCGATTTTCTTTTCTGCGCGCAAATTTTCCCCGTAACCAATTCGGCCCGCTCCGGTTAACAGCCCGCCGATTGAGCTCGCAGTTCCCCGTTCTCAGTTCTCCCTCGAACGAACACCGCGATTTCAGGCGCTTCTGAGCCGGACGGCGTCCCCCGAAGGACCGAAAATGGGGACAGACCCCTTTTTCTCCTCGAGAGTCTCCGGGGCGCGGCGCGAGGAGTCTCCCGAGTAATCGAGGGAGGAGCCTCGCGCCGCGGGAGCGCGACCGAAGCGAAGGACCAGGCGCGCGGTCGAGGCCGACCTGCCGAGCCGCGCGCCGGTGCGTAAGCAGGTCCTTCGCGAGGAAGCGCGACGAACTAATATCCGGCCCGCATGGCGGAAGCTCCTCCAAAGCTCTACCTCGTTGACGCGATGTCGAACATCCACCGCGCGTACCACGCTATCCAGCGTCTGTCGACTTCGGTCGGGCGCCCCACCAACGCGATCTACGGCTTCGTGACCATGCTCCGCAAGATGCTGAGGGAGCACACCCCCCAGTTCCTCGCGGTCGCCTGGGACGGGCCGCAGCGCACCCTCCGCCACGAGGCGTACAGCGAATATAAGGCGAACCGCCCCGCGATGGCCGACGACCTCGCGTCACAGATCCCCGTCATCCGCCGGATCCTCGACGCCTACCGGATCCCCGTGCTCGAGCTCCCCGGCTACGAGGCCGACGACGTCATCGGAACGCTCGCGAAGAAGGCGTCCACGATGGGATTCGACGTCGTGATCGTCACGGCCGACAAGGACATGCTCCAGCTGGTGGGGCCGCGCGTCCGCGTCTTCCACACCGGGCGCGAGCGGTTCCTGGACGAGGCGGGCGTGCGCGAGTTCTTCGGGGTCGCGCCCGGACAGGTCGCCGACGTGCTCGCGCTCATGGGCGACAGCGTCGACAACATCCCGGGGGTGCCGCGCGTCGGCGAGGTGACCGCGAAGAAGTGGATCGCGGAGTACGGGGATCTCTCGACGTTGCTCGCGCGCGCCGACGAGATCAAGGGAAAGGTCGGCGAGAGCCTGCGCGAGCACCGGGAGGAGGCGCTGGTCTCCCGGCGGCTCGTCGAGATTCCGACCGATCTCGCAATCCCGTTCGAGCCCGACGCGCTGCGCTGCACGCCGGCCGACGCGAAGACGCTCAAGGACCTCTTCGTCGAGCTCGAGTTCCACTCGCTCGCCGCCGAGATCCACGACGAGTCCGCGGTGCGGCCGGAAATTTCGGCCGTTCGCCGCAGGCCGGGCGAGCCGTTCGCCGTCGATTCATCGCGGCCACTCGGCGTCGCCCTCCTCCGCGCGAGAGACCAGATGCTTCTCTCGGTGTCGGACGGCGAAAACGTCGAGATCGCCGAAGAACCGCCGGAGGAGATCGCGCGCCGCTGGCGGGACCTCGATCGACCCGGACTCTCGGTGACGATCGCCGACGCGAAGCCCCTCGACTCGCTTCTCGCGCGAGACGGCGCGTCCGTCGAGGCCGACGTCTTCGACGTGTGCCTCGCGCAGTACGTCCTGTCGCCCGGCGCCGGCAGCTCGGAGTTCGAGGTCATGGCGTTCCAGCGTCTCGGTCACCGCCTGACCTCCGATAAGGAGGCCGGGATCGTCTCGTGCGCGCTGCCCGAGGGGTACGCCGTCGAGACGGCGGACCGGTGGCTGGGCGAGCGCGCCTCCGGGACGCTGGCGCTCGCGGAGCGGCTGCGGCCGGAAATGGAGAAGCGGCCGGAGCTCGAGCGGATCTATCGCGAGATCGAGCGGCCGCTGACGCCGGTGCTGGCGCGGATGGAGCGGGCCGGCATCCGCGTCGACATCCCATACCTCACGGAAATGTCCGCGCGGATGGACCGGGACCTCCGCGCGCTCGAAGAAAAGATCTGGGAGGAAGCCGGGGAGCAGTTCAACGTCAACTCGCCGGTCAAGCTCGGGCAGATTCTCTTCGAGAAGATGAAGTATCCCGTCGGCCGGAAGACGGCCAAGACCCGCGTCTCGTCGACCGGGGTCGAGGTTCTGAACGAGCTCGCGGAGCAGGGCTACCCGATCGCGCGGTTGGTCATCGAGTACCGCGAGATCTCCAAGCTCAAGGGCACGTACGTCGATGCTTTGCCGCAGCTGGCGGACGCCGAGTCGCGCGTTCACTCCTCGTTTCACCAGACCGTGGCCGCGACGGGTCGGTTGTCGTCGTCCGATCCCAACCTTCAGAACATCCCGATCCGAACCGCCGCCGGGCGCGAGATCCGCCGCGCGTTCGTCGCGGCTCCCGGAACCCGGCTCGTCGTCGCCGACTACTCCCAGATCGAGCTGCGCATCCTGGCGCACCTTTCCGGCGACGAGGCGCTGATCGGCGCGTTCGAGCGCGGCGACGACATCCACCGGGCCACCGCCTCGAAGATCTTCGGCGTCGCGCCCGACCTCGTCTCCACCGAGATGCGATTCGCCGCGAAGCGGATCAACTTCGCACTCCTCTATGGGATGGCGGCGTACACGCTCGGCAGAGACCTGGGCGTGCCGACGGCGGAGGCGAAGAGCTACATCGAGTCCTACTTCGCGCAGTTTCCAGCGGTCCGAGGGACCCTGGACGGCATTCTCGAGGAGGCCCGCCGCACGAAAGAGGTGCGGACGATCTTCGGCCGCGTCCGTCCCATCCCCGACATCCACGCGTCAAACGGAATGGTTCGGGGCAACGCGGAGCGGATGGCGCTGAACGCGCCGTTCCAGGGGTCGGCGGCCGACATCATCAAGATCGCGATGGTGCGCCTCGATCGTTCCCTCGCCGACGCGGGCTTGCGGACGCGGATGCTCCTCCAGGTGCACGACGAGCTCGTTCTCGAGACGCCGGAAGAGGAAGTCGAGGAAGTCTCGGCGCTGGTCGAACGCGTCATGGAGGACGCCGCGCAGCTCAAGGTCCAGCTCGCGGTCGACGTCGGCGCAGGCGAGAACTGGCTGAACGCCAAAAAGTGACCCGCGCAGCGGGTCATCCCGAGCGAAGCGAGGGATCTCTCTGTCTCGGCGCGCGGTCATCCCGAGCGAGCGAGGGATCTCTCCCTTGATCCGCCCGACTGTGACGGCCGTCACATTTCGCTATACTCCCGCGGCAATTCGATGACGCGTTCGCTCAGCCTCGTCGCGGCTCTGCTCGTCGCCGTGCTCCCGGCCGGCGGGGTCCGCGCGCAGGTCCCCGAGCCGACCCCGACGCCCGCGCCGGCCCCGCCGGTCGAGGCCACTCCGCCTCCGGCCCCTCCGGTCGCGCCGGAAGTCCCGCCGCCGGCCGCGACGGTTCCTACTGCCGCTCCACCCTCGGTCTCGCCGCCGGCCGCGACCGTCCCGGTGGCCCCCGTCGCGGTCCCGACCCCGGTCGTCGTCCCGGCCGCCCGCGTCGCCGACGCGCCCCTCGTCGCAATCCTGCAGGCGCCGGCGGAGAACCCGTTTGGCCGGGCCGTGGAAGTCGCCGCAGCCCTTCCTCCGAAGCTCACCTTCACCGACGCCGTCGCGAACAGCGCGGCGTTCGTCTCCGCGCGCGTCGACCCGACGGGTCGCATCATGGGCGTCCGCCCGCAGCGAGACCCGATTCCGTCGCTCGCCGGCGAAGCGCAGAGGTCGCTGTCCCGCTGGGTGTTCGATCCTGCCCGGAAGGGCTCCGAAAGCGTCGAGACCTGGGCCGCGATGCGCCTCGATCTGCAGGTGCAGATCGCCTCGCCCCGGTCCGTTCAGTCGACGTTGACGCCCGTGACCCCGGCGACGCCGATCCCGCGACCGCTCATCTGGGGTCCGGACGACGCGTGGCTGGAGAGCCGCAAAGGCGCGCCTCCCGACGGAGGAATCCCTCTCGAATCCGTCGATTCGCCGCCGATGCCGAGGAAGACGCCATGGGACGCGGACTCCTACAGAGGCCCGTTCAGCGCGAAGTTCTGGGTCAAGGTGAACTCGGCGGGCGTCGTCGAGAAAGCGATTCCGCTCCAGGCGAGCGATCCCGTCCTTCTGCCGTATCTGCGGCGCGCGATGTCCATGTGGGCCTTCCGCCCCGCGCGCGTCAACGGAGCGCCCGCGGACTCCTGGAACGAGCTCGACCTGTCCGGGTCTGTCGGATACAAGGTCGAGCTGAAGCAGATCGCCTCGCTGCGCCGGTCCCTTTTCGGGTCGTAGGTCGTTGGCGTAGCTTCGCGAACGGCGGACAGAGATTTCAAACGGGGCTGAGGAGTCCCGGCACCACGCGCATCACCCAGGACATCGCGGAGCGGCTTCCCTCCGATTTCGAAAAGGAGCTGCGGCGTGCTCGGCTGCACTCCGGTCGTCTGGCGCGATTTCTCACGTCTGTCGCGGGCGCGGGCGCGATCGTCTTCGGACGGCGGATCTTTCTGGCGGCGGCGGCCGCGAACGCGTGTGGAACCGGTGCGCCCGCCGCGGTGGAGCTCCTCGCGCACGAGCTCACGCACGTCCGACAGTACCGCCGGTACGGGATGGCCGCCTTTCTCGGCCGCTACGTCGGGGAGTACCTGGCGAACCGTCTCGCCGGCGCGTCGCATCGGGAGGCGTATCGCGGGATCTCGTTCGAGCGCGAAGCGGAACGCGCCTCTCGATCCAGCTAGGCGAGCCCCGTCCGCGCGAGCAGGTCCGCAAACCTCGGATCGCCCCGGATCGCATCGAAGAACGGATACACCTTGATCGGCACCATGAAGCTCGCGCGGTACGCGGCGGCCTTCTCGAGCCACTCGAAGGCGCGGTCGATGTTCTCGAGCGCGATGTTCATCTGGACCATCGCCGCCATCGGCATGTACTGAGTCTTCGCGCGCTCCTCGAATTCGGCGAGGATCCTCTCTGCCTCCTCGCGCCGTCCCGCGAGCACCAGGGCAAAGCCCCGGCCCGCGACGAACGTGGGACTTCCCCCCGTCAGGCGCTCTCCCTCCTCGAACGCCGCGATCGACTGGTCGTAAAGGCCACTCGCCTGAGTTGCGAGTCCGAGCCACAGGTACGCCTGCGGGAATCGCGCGTCCATCTCGAGCGTCTTCGTGAGCTGCTCGATCGCCTCGTCGTAGCGGTGCCCGCAGTAGTAGGCCCAGCCGTAGTCGGCGTTGATGATGAGCGACAGCGGGTCGATCTCGAGGGCGTGCCGGAATTCGGCGAGCGATTCCTCGGAGCGTCCCCGGGCCCCGAGAAGGAACCCGTAGAAGTGATGCGCGAGCGCGTATTCCGGGTTCAGCTCGATCGCGCGGCGAAACTCCTCCTCGGCTCCGGCCCACTCCCAATCGAGTACGCGCGCGTACGCGAGCGACGTGTGCGCTTCGGCGAGGGCGTCGTCGATCTCGAGCGCCTTGCGCGCCGCGGCCTTCGCCTTGGGAATCGCCTCGCGCGGCGGAAGCGCCGCGTAGCGATCCATCCCGAGCGCGGCGTAGCAGTCGGATACGCCCGCCCACGCGAGCGCATACGTCGGGTCCTTCTCGATCGCCCGCTCGAAATACTCGATTGCCTTGCGCAGGCTCGGAACCGTGCTCTTGTTCCAGTGATACCGGCCCTTCAGATACAGCGGGTACGCCTCGCGGTCGGCCTCGTAGCGCTTCGCGAGACGCTTCTTCTGATCGGGCCCGAGCGTCACCTTCAGGTTCGTCGCGATCTCACGCGCGATTTCCTCCTGCACGGAAAGGAGGTCCCCGGCTGGCCGGTCGTACCGTGCGCCCCACAGCCGCCAGCCGTTCGAAGCGTCGACGAGCTCCACGCTGATCGAGAGCTTCTCTCCGCGCGGCGTCACCCTGCCGGAAAGGACCGTTCCGACGCCGAGCTCCTGCCCGACCTGCTGGGGATCCGCGTCGCCCCGGTAGCGGAACATCGTGCTGCGCGCCATCACGCGGAGCTTGCGCAGCTGCGAGAGCCCGCCGATCAGGCTCTCCGTGATTCCTTCGGTCAGGTACTCCATCTCCGGGTCGCCGCCGGGATTCACGAAGGGAAGGATCGCGAGCGACTTGGCGCGGGGAGCGCGCTTGCCCGGGCGGGGCAGCACTCCGGTCGCGGCGATCGTCGGGTCGGAGGCGCCGGCGGAGGCGAGGCTGCGCAGAACCGTCGCGAGCTCCGCCGCCGAGCCGGGGCGGCGCTGCGCGCTCTTCTCGAGGCAGCGCGCGACGAGTCGGTCGATCTCCGCCGGGACGTCGGGCGCGAGGCGAGACGGAGGCGGCGGCTCGTCGCGGAGGATCGCGGCCATCCGTTCGAAGGGCGTGCCGCCGCTGAACGCGGCGCGGCCGGTCAGCATCTCGTGCAGAACGCAGCCGAACGCGAAGACGTCGCTCGAGGCGGTCGTCGCCTCCCCGCGCACTTGCTCGGGGGACATGTACCCGACCGTGCCGAGCACCGTGCCCGGGCGCGTCGGGTCGGGGGTGGTCGGCGCGGACGTCGGATCTCCGGCGACGTCGTCGCGGACCCATCGCGCGAGACCGAAGTCGAGGATCTTGACGCGGCCCTCCGACGTCAGAAAGACGTTGTCAGGCTTCAAGTCCCGATGAACGATGCCGCGCGAGTGCGCGGCGGCGAGCCCCTCCGCGAGCGATGCGCCCACGTCTGCCGCGCGCCGCCACGGGAACGCGCCCGGCACGAGGGCGCCGCGCAGAGTCTCGCCGTGGAGCAGCTCCGTGACCGCGAAGGAGACTCCGCCGTCCGCGCCGAAGTCGTAGATCGCGAGCAGATTCGGATGGGAGAGCGCCGCGATCGCTCGAGCCTCGCGCTCGAAGCGAGCCAGCGCGTCCGGGTCGCCGGAGAGGTTCTCCGGGAGCACCTTGACCGCCACCTCGCGCCCGAGCCGCAGGTCGCGCGCCCGATAGACTTCCCCCATGCCCCCCGCGCCCAGAGGGGCGAGGACTTCGTAACGATCGAGGAGAGTCCGGGCGAGCAGGGGCACTGCAGAAGAAGCTATCAGCTGTCCGCGATCAGCGATCAGCTCGTGCGGGCCGGGAGCAACTCGCGCTGGTCCCCCACGCGCCGGGTGATCTTCTCCGCGTCGAGGTGCTCGAGGAGGGGAATCGCCAGGCGGCGGGTCAGCCCGAACATCTCCTTGAAATCGCCGACCTGAAAGCCGCGCCGCCCCGACGCCCGGAGACGCGAGACGACCTCGTCGACCGCTTCCCGCGCGATGATCCATCCCCCCGGCAGCCGGACGAGCGACCCCCGCTTGACGAGATACCCGATGAGACCGTCGACCACTTTCTGGCGGTGACTGACGGCCGCGGCCACCTCCGCCGGAGACGGCGGCGCGAGCCCCCGATCGCGGAAGACCTGTGCGATCCGCTCGGAGAGCTCCCGCTCCCTTCCGACGAGCTCGGAGCGTCCCGGCAGGCGCGCCTCGTCGCCGACCGCGACGAACGCGCCGCGCTCGGAGAGCGCCGCTTCGACCGCCTCGGCCCAGGGCGGCTCGGCTGCGGGCAGCAGGCGCGCGAGCAGCGTGCGGCGCGAGATTCCGAGAGCGCCGCTTTCCGCTTCGACGTGCGCGGCGATCTCCGCGCGTGCCCGCTCCGCGAGCCTGGCGAGCGCGGCCTCGCTCACGTAGCGGTGGGGCGAGCGCCGGAGCGGCCGAATCCCTCCGGACGCGACGGCCTCGGAGAGCGCATCGCGGACCTCCTCCGCCGATACGCCGGCGCGCGTCGCCAGGCTTCCCTCGTCGATCCCCGCGTCCCGGGCGAGGTCGATCCAGAGGAGAAGCCGGTCGGAGAGCTCCCCGCTCTCGAGCCGTCGCAGCAGCTCCGCCACTTCCGCCGGCGGGCGGCGCGACAGCCGCGGCGCGAGCGGATCGAGGACCACGCCTCCCCCGATCGTCGTCACCGGAGAGATCCTCCGGATCACGAAGCGGTCCCCCGGCGCGGCGGCGAGAGGCGCGGAGAGGCGCAGCTGCGCGTGTCCCAGTCCTCCCGGATCGATCCTCCTCGCCACGAGGACGCGCACCAGCGCCCGCGCCTCGGAAGAGAAATGGTGGAAGGAAACGGCGTCCCCGCTCTCGACCGCGGGCGCCGACGGCAGGAGCTCGATCCGCACAGTCAGCGCGGCGCTCGTGGCGAACGCGCCGGGCGTCGCGAGGACGCGACCCCGCTCGAGATCCGACAGCTCGACCCCGGCGAGGTTGACGCTGACCCGCTCTCCCGCGCGCGCCTCCGCGCGCTCGCGGCCGTGAACCTCGACCCGCCGCACACGAACGGCCTGCCGCTTCGGGAGAAGCTCGAGCTTCTGCTCGCGCGAGATCGTCCCGGACACGAGACTGCCCGTGACGACCGGCCCGAAGCCGGCGATGGTGAAGGCGCGGTCGATCGGCAGGCGGACGCCGCGCGACTCGCGTCCGGGGTCGCCTCCGACGCCGGAGAGGCGGACGATGGCGCGCTTCAGCTCCGCGATCCCTTCGCCTGTGCGCGCGGAGACCGTCAGGACCTCGGCCCCGGCGAGCGCTGTGCCGCGCAGCATCTCGCGGACGTCGGAGATGGTCACTTGAGCGAGCTCCGGCGCGACGCGATCGATCTTCGTCACCGCGACCACGCCGCGGCGGATTCCGAGCAGCCGGACGATTTCGAAGTGCTCGCGCGTCTGCGGCATCACCGATTCGTCCGCGGCCACGACGAGCAGGACGGCATCGAT
The DNA here is from genome assembly GCA_036001245.1 of Thermoanaerobaculia bacterium. Taxonomy (GTDB): domain Bacteria; phylum Acidobacteriota; class Thermoanaerobaculia; order UBA5066; family Gp7-AA6; genus Gp7-AA6. The sequence continues at coordinate 18,593 of DASYUL010000056.1, read as the reverse complement.
TCCGCCGGCGCCCGCGAGCATGTTGCGGACGAACCGCTCGTGGCCGGGCACGTCCACGAACGAAACCCGCACTTCTTCCCACTCCGCGTGTGCGAATCCCAGATCGATGGTGATCCCGCGCCGCTTCTCCTCAGGCAGCCGGTCGGTGTCGATGCCGGTGAGCGCCTGGACGAGCGCCGTCTTGCCGTGGTCGATGTGCCCTGCGGTGCCGACGAGAAACCGTTCCACGGAGAGAGGCTACAGCGGAGACGTGAAGACGGGACACGGGACGGAGTCCGGGCGCAACGGACCGCGGTGGTAGCCTCCCCCGAATGCGGTCCCGCATCGAGGGCGATCTCAAGGCGGCCCTCAAGGCCGGAGAGAAGCGTCGGGTCGCCACGCTGCGGCTGCTTCTCGCCGCGCTGCAGAACGAAAAGATCAACGCCGGCCGCGAGCTGACGGACGACGAGGCTGAGGCAATCATCCGGCGCGCCGTCAAGCAGCGGCGGGAATCGATCGATCAGTTCACGCGGGGCGGGCGCGAGGACTTAGCGCGCGGGGAAACCGAGGAGCTGGGCATCCTCGAGGCGTACCTGCCGGCGAGCCTGCCCGACGAGGAGGTCGAGGGCGAGATCCGCCGGATCATCGCGGAGAAGGGCTTTTCGTCCGCCCGCGACGCCGGTCTGGTGATGAAGGAGCTCATGGCGGCGCACCGTGGCCGCGTCGACGGCAAGCGGGCACAGGAGATCGCGCGGCGGCTGCTCTCATGAGTCCGACGGTGGAGAACGGCCGGCGCCTGGAGGTCGAGGTCAAGCTTCCGGCCGACGACCTCGAATCGCTGCGCAAGATGCTCCGTCTGGCCGGCGCGCGACCGGTGACGTCCGTTCACTCCGAGACGAACGACCTCTACGACCGCGGCGACGGAGAGCTCGCGAATGGCGGCTGCGCGCTGCGGCTGCGGCGGACGGACGGCGGCTCGACCCTCACCTTCAAAGGTCCCGCTCGTTTCGAAGCGGGAACGAAGACCCGCGAAGAGCGGGAGACCGCCGTCGCGGACCCGGACGCGCTGGAGCGGATCCTGGCCGCCCTCGGTCTCGAGCGGCGGTTCCGGTACGAGAAGAGGCGCGAGGAGTGGGAGCTCGAGACCTGCGGGATCGCTCTGGACGAGACCCCGATCGGAAACTTCGTCGAGATCGAAGGGGATCCGCCCGCGATCCGGCGGGCGCTGCAGCGCCTCGGGCTCGATTTCTCGGAGGCGATTCCCTACACCTATGCCGAGCTCTATCGCCGCCGCCGTCGGGAAGATCCAATGCTCCCGAAGGACATGGTTTTCCAGGATCGCTGAGGGCGCGATTCCCGCGAGGAGATTCTGTTGAAAGCAATGCTGCTCGCCGCCGGGCGAGGCGTTCGCTTTCGACCCGTGACCGAGTCCGTCCCGAAGCCGCTCTTTCCTTATCTCAACGTGCCGCTCGTGCGCACCCACCTCGCCCGTCTCGCGGACGCCGGCGTCTCCGAGGTCGGCATCAACCTCCACCACCTGGGCGACGCAATCGAAAAATATTTGGCGGAGCAGCCCGGTCCCGCCCCTGCCGTTCGTTTCTTCCGTGAGCCGACGATTCTCGGCACGGCCGGCGCGCTCGCCAACGCCGCGGACTGGCTCTCCGACGACGACTTCCTCGTCGTGAACGCGGACGCCGCGATCGAGCCCGACTTCGGAGCGCTCATCGCGCGCCATCGCGAGTCGCGCCGCGCCGCCACCCTCCTGGTCACCGAGAACTCGGAGCCCGCGCGCTTCACGCCGCTCGGCTCGGAGCGGGACCGCATTGTGTCGTTCGGCGGGCAGCCGGCCTGGCCTCTCCTCCACACGGGCGTGTGCGTTCTCGCTCCCCGTCTCCTCGGGCGGATCCCGGATGGGGAGCGTCAGCTCGTCGCAGACCTCTGGCAGCCACTCCTGGACGAAGGGCGAGAGGAGATCGGATGGCTCCTCCACGAGGGCCCGTCCTCCGACCTCGGCACGCCACGCGATTTCCTGCGCGCGACCCGCCAGGCGCTGACGCGCGGAGGCCCGTTCGCGTCGAGCGCCGGCAAGTTCGATCCGCCGACGCGCGTCCTCTCGCTCGCGCGGTCGAGAGGCTTCGAGGCGGTGTCGAGCGTCGTCGGGCGCGCGTCGATCGGGCGCGGAGCGCGATTGATCGAGAGCGCGGTGTGGGACGGCGTCGAGATCGGCGCCGGCGCCGAGCTCCGCGGCTGCATCGCCGCGGCTGGCCGAATCCCGGCCGGAGCCTCGCATCGCGACGCTCTGCTCTGGGGTCCCGAAGGCGGAGATGCCGCCGCTCACCCGCTCAACTAGAATTTCTGTAGTCGCGGGGTCTGCACTCGCCTCCTTATTCTCACCTCCAGTCTTTTTCTCCCCGAAAGTAGTAGAGGGTCCGGACCTTGGCGCTTCGGCCGAACACGCGCAGGACCGCCATGCGATCGCGACCGTCCCAAAGGTAGATCGACCCCGGCGTGCTCTCGCCGACCGGTGAAAACGAGCAGATGTCGGAGTTGTTGAAGCGGATCGGGTCGTCGGGCCGATCGAGCTTGCGTCCGGGTGCACTCGGGTCGGGAACGGAGCCGCCTTTGAGAATGCCGGGCCGAACGTCGCTCCTCGGCCACGCGATCGACAACCCGAGAGACCGATCGACACCGCTCGCGATCTCGGCGGAGCGGATCCCGTTCCCGTTCCCATCGCGGTAGAGCGCCCATTCGTATTGCCCGCCGTCCCGGCGAAACTTGATTCCGACGGTGACCCCTCGCGCGAGCGCATAGGCGCGGGCGCGAAAGAACGTGGCCGCGAGCTCCGCTGCCGCGGAGCGCACCGCGAGCGCCGATTGGAGCTGGAACGCGCCGTGCGCCGTCGCCGCGAGAAGCGTCGCCGCGAGCGCGAAGACGACGATCAACTCGACCAGCGAGAATCCACGGGACCGGGAAAGCCCGGGACCGCGGATGCGGCCCCGGGCAGGCACGATCGTCACCGTCCCTTGCCCGCGGGGACGGAGGCCGGAGCGGACTTTTGTGGCGGCTTTTGACTGGCGGGAGAGGCAGCTTCTCGTCTCCGGGGAGAGGAAGAGCCCAGGCGAACCTTTGCGGCGAGGGTGGTGGGGCCGCTCACGGCGATGTAGGGCTTCAGGGTCAGGAAAAGCTTTTCGCCGATTCCCTTGACCTCCATGAGGTCTTCGGCGCGGGCGAACTGGCCGTGGGTCTTTCGATAGTCGACGACGCGAGCCGCGACCTTCGCGCCGATGCGGGGCAGATAGGAGATCTGTTCGACTGAGGCCTGGTTGATGTTGACCCGTCCTCCGGCGGCCGCGGGCGCGTTCGTCGTGTCGGCGGAGAGCGGGAGGGACGCGAGGAGAATTGCGGATGCGACGAGGACCCCGACGCGGACCGTCCAGGGGACGCAGGCCGTGCGCCGCAGATCGCAAAGAGACGTTCCAGTGATCATTTCCGAAGCTCCTTCTTTCGAGCGATGGAGGGGTGAAAGGACAGAGTCGAGTGTCGGAATGGGATTCGACGTGGTTTTTGTCCTCATCGAGCAACGGATCAGGCGTTCTCCATCGGCACCTCCTGCGATTTCTTGAGAATCGGCAAGGGCGAGAATCGTGCCGCGTGCCCTCGCGGCTGCGAGTCGCTGTGGGGCAAGGCGTTGCGCGGGATCCGTCTGAAACGCCGGCGCGCCGCGCCGCAAGAAAAACTGTCGGCTCGCCGGGCGAAAGAACGCGGAACTCGTTGAAACGGCGGCTCCCGCGCGATCGGAAACCACGGTTGCCACGCGACGGGAGTCTTGTCGCCCCGCGATTGCCGCGGGGTCCGACCCCGAAGGGGCCAGATCCCGCTGCCGAATAGACTCTTGCGAATGGCGGGAAGAGAGATCGTCGTCGGCGTATCGGGGGCGTCGGGCGCTTCCCTCGCGCGGCGATTCATCGAGCTCGCCGTGCGGGCGGGCGGCGTTTCCCGCCTCCACCTGGTCTTCTCCGAGTCGAGCCTCGCCGTCGCTCGCAGCGAGATCGATCCGAAGATCCTGTCCGCGGACGACTGGGTCTCCCGACTCCAGCTGCCGCGCGAGTTGCAGCGCCGCGTCGCGCTGCACGGCAACGACGACGTCGGCGCAACGATCGCGTCGGGCTCCTACCCGGTCGACGGGATGGCGGTCATTCCGTGCAGCGCGGGAACGCTCGGCGCGATCGCAAACGGAATCTCACGCGACCTGCTCCAGCGCGCCGCCGACGTCTGCCTGAAGGAACGGCGGCCGCTCGTCCTCGCGTTTCGCGAGTCGCCGTACTCGCTCCTTCACGTCGAGAACATGCGCCGCGTCACGCTCGCGGGCGCGATCGTCGCTCCCCCGTCGCCGGCTTTCTACGTGCGCGATCCTTCGATGTCGAGATTCCTCGACGCCTGGTGCGGCCGCGTCGCACGGCTCCTCGGATTCGACCTTCCCGGAGAGAGCTACAGGTGGACGGGGGGCGAAGGGAAGAGTCCGCGTCCCCGGCGCCGGAAATGACGGCGTCGGTCTCGGGAGAACCCGTGCGATCCGCCGGCGCCCTGCGGACGACGTTGGAGATGATCCGCATCTCCCACACGATCTTTGCTCTGCCGTTCGCGATTCTCTCGGCGGTCATCGCGGCGGGCGGCTGGCCGGACGCGGCGACTCTCGGAAAGATCCTTCTCGCGATGGTCGGGGCTCGGAGCGCCGCGATGGCCCAAAACCGGCTCGCCGACCGGCACCTCGACGCCGCCAACCCGCGCACGGCCTCCCGGGCACTTCCCGCCGGCGCGCTCTCGGTCGGCTACGTCCGCGCGTTCCTGGCGGTGTCGGTCGCGGTCTTCCTGCTGGCGGCCGCGAGCCTGAACCGGCTGACGCTGCTGCTCGCGCCGGTCGCTCTCGCGATCTTCTTTCTCTACTCCTACACGAAACGGTTGACGGCGCTCTGCCACCTCTTCCTCGGCCTGTGTCTCGCGATGGCGCCCGTCGGCGCCTGGATCGCCGTCCGCGGATCGCTCGACGCGCGGCCCGTCCTGCTGGGCGTCGCCGTCCTCTTCTGGACGGCCGGCTTCGACGTGATCTACGCGCTCCAGGACGAAGAGCACGACCGGCGCGCGGGACTCCACTCGATTCCCGCTCGGGTCGGGGCGAGAGCTGCGCTCGGGGTCTCCGCTCTCTTCCACGGGGTAATGGTCGCTCTGCTCGTGGTGGTCTGGCGCGCGATCGGGGGCGGCTGGCTCTTCGCGCTCGGCATCGCGGTCACCGCCGCGGCGCTCGCCTATCAGCACGCGATCGTGCGGCCGGGTGACCTTTCGCGGATCAACGCCGCCTTCTTCACCGCGAACGGATTCGTCTCGGTCGCGCTGGCGGTCCTCGGGATCGCCGACGTGCTCTCGAAATAGCTCGACGGCGGCGGAGCTAGAATCCGCGCCGATGCCCATTCCGTCGGAAGGCGATCTCACGCTGCGGCACATCGCCCTGGATGGTCCGATCGGGGTGGGCAAGACGTCGCTCTGCGAGATGCTCGCGCGCCGCTTCCACGGCACCAAGATCCTCGAGGACGTGGACAACCCGTTCCTCGGCGACTTCTACAGGAAGAAGAAGGGCTCCCCCTTCCAGACCCAGCTCTTCTTCCTTCTCTCCCGGTACCAGCAACAGCGCGAGATCGCCCAGATCGACCTCTTCACCACTCTGGTCGTCGCCGACTACCACTTCCCCAAGGACAAGATCTTCGCGTATCTGAACCTCGACGATTCGGAGCTCATGATCTACGACCGGCTCTACTCGCTTCTTTCCGAGTCGGTCCCGAAGCCCGACCTCGTCATCTACCTGCAGGGCTCGCTCGAGACGTGCATGAAGCGGATCAAGAAAGCGTCGCGCGCGATCGAGAAGGGAATTACGCCCGAATACGTGGCGCAGCTGATCGAGGCCTACAACTACTACTTCTACCACTACGACGAGACCCCGCTCCTGGTCGTGGACACGAACGAGATCGACTTCGTCAACCGGCCCGCCGACTTCGAGGATCTCGTCGCGCAGATCCGCCGGGCGAAGAAGGGACAGCAGTATTACGTGCCCGCCGCCAGCGGTTAACTTCTTAGTGGGGTCAGGTCTTCACGAGTCGTAGAGCCGCCGGCTGAGCCGCGCTGGTCTTGCCACTTTGCTTGCAAAGTGGCAAGTGGAGACCTGACCCCCGGTGCCCTGCACCGAGTCACGGAAATGACGCGATATAATTGAGCTCCGCCCTTTTCGGCGGCGATCCCGGCGTCCGGGACGTCGACCGAGAGGAAAGGAGCGCGACATGTCCACTCTCTCCGAGACCTCCCCCGTCACGATTCCCATTCTCGTTGCCGCCAAAGCCGTCGAGAGGATCGCGATGCTGACGGCGTACGACGCCCCGTCCGCCGCCCTGCTCGATTCGGCCGGCGTCGACGTGCTTCTCGTCGGCGACTCGGTGGAGATGACCGTCTACGGCGAGCCGAACACGCTCTCCGCGACCATGGACTCGATGGTCCGCCATTCCCGGGCCGTCTCGCGCGCCGCAAAACGCGCCCTCGTCGTCGGCGACATGCCGTTTCTTTCGTACCAGACGGACACGGCGCGCGCCGTCGAAAACGCGGGCCGATTCCTCGCGGCGGGCGGGTGTGCGGCGGTCAAGCTCGAAGGCGGCACCCGGAGCCTCCCCGCGATCGAGGCGATTCTCGCCGCGGACATCCCGGTCATGGGACACGTCGGGCTGACGCCGCAGTCGTACCGCAAGCTCGGCGGCTTCAAGGTGCAGGGTCGTGAGCCAGGGGCCGCTCGACAGATCCGCGAGGACGCGCAGGCGCTCGCCGCAGCGGGCTGCTTCGCGATCGTGCTCGAGTGCGTTCCCGCCCCGCTCGCCGCCGAGATCACGCGCGCGGTCCCCGTTCCGACGATCGGGATCGGCGCCGGACCCGCCTGCGACGGGCAGGTCCTCGTGTTTCACGACGTCATGGGTCTGACGCGCGACCTGTCTCCGCGCTTCGTTCGCCGCTACGCCGACCTGTCGAGCGCGATCGCGGAAGCGGCGAAGGGCTTCACCCGCGACGTGAAGAGCGGCAGCTTTCCCAGTGCGGAAGAGTCGTTCTCGGCGGGCAAGACGGCGCTGCGGCGGGTGTACTGAAAATCGCTCGGGACCTTCCCGCGCTGCGGGACCTCGTCGGCGAGGCCCGTGGCGCCGGCAGGAGCATCGGTTTCGTTCCCACCATGGGCGCTCTACACGAGGGACACCTGTCGCTCGTGCGGCTCGCACGGCAGGAGAGCGGGTTCGTCGTCGTCTCGATCTTCGTCAACCCTCTCCAGTTCGGGCCGGGCGAGGACTTCACGCGATATCCGCGCCGGGAAGACGACGACCTGGCGAAGCTTTCCGGCGAAGGAGTCGACCTCGTCTATCTCCCGGCGCCCGGCGAGTTCTACCCCGCCGGGTTCTCGACCGCGGTCGAAGTGGGCGGCGTCTCGGAGAACGGAGAGGGCGGCGCGCGGCCGGGTCACTTTCGCGGCGTGGCGACGGTCGTCGCCAAGCTCTTTCATCGGGCCGCTCCCGACGTCGCCGTCTTCGGTCGCAAAGACCTCCAGCAGGTCGCGGTCGTGCGCCGCATGATCCACGACCTCGACTTTCCAATCCGACTCGTCGTCGGCGACACGGTCCGCGAGCCCGACGGACTCGCAATGTCCTCGCGCAACGTTTACCTCTCGGCGGACGAGCGCCGTCTCGCGTCGGCATTTCCCCGCGCGCTCTTCGGGGCGCGCGACGCAGCCGCGCACGGCGAGCGCGACGCAGCGAAGATCGCGGAGAACGTCCGGCGCGAGCTCGCCGACGCGGGCGTCCCGATCGATTACGTGAACGTCGTCGATCCCGACACGATGACGCCGGTTGCTCAGGCGTCCCCCGGCTCCGCGGTCGCCGCCGCCGTCCGGATCGGGAGGACGCGCCTGATCGACAACGTCCTTCTTCCTTGACGCCGTCGGCCCGACGCGACAGGATCGGAGGGTGAGCACCACCGTCGTTCCCGACACACCGGCGGCGGCGGGCGAGTCCGCCGCGTCGGATCCGTTCGTCCTCGGAGGACGCACGTTCACGTCGCGGCTGATCATCGGCACGGGCAAGTACGCGTCCTTACCTCTGATGAAGGAGGCGCACCGCGAGTCCGGCGCGGAGATCGTGACGGTCGCCGTGCGGCGCATCAACCTCGACCGCACCAAAGAGTCGCTCCTCGACTGGATCCCGCCGGGGATGACGCTCCTTCCCAACACCGCGGGCTGCTACACGGCGGACGACGCGGTGCGCACGGCACGGCTCGGCCGCGAGGTCGGACTGTCGAACTGGGTGAAGCTCGAGGTCCTCGGCGACGAGCGCACCCTCTGGCCCGACAACGCGGCGCTTCTCGAAGCGACCCGCGCGCTGGTGCGCGAGGGTTTCGTCGTCTTCCCCTACACCTCCGACGATCCGGTCGTCTGCCGGCGGCTCGAGGAAGAGGGAGCGGCGGCGGTGATGCCGCTCGGCGCGCCCATCGGCTCGGGCCTCGGGATCCAGAACCCGAACAACATCTCGATCATCGTGGAGCACGCGAAGGTCCCGGTCATCGTCGACGCGGGTGTGGGCACGGCGTCGGACGCCTGCGTCGCGATGGAGCTCGGCGCCGACGGAGTGCTGATGAACACCGGCATCGCCGGGGCGAGCGAACCCATCCGCATGGCGCGCGCGATGCGCCGCGCAGTCGCCGCCGGGCGCGACGCGTTCCTGGCGGGCCGTATCCCGAGGAAGCGCTATGCGACCGCGTCGTCGCCGAAGGAGGGCCGCCCCGGATCCTGATCGCCCGGGCTACGGAGCGACTGGGATCGCGAGGATGCGCCCGCCGAGCTCGGTCACGTAGAGCGTCCCGGTCTTCTCGTCGAAGGTCATCGAAGTCGGTCGGGTCAGGCAGAAGGGCGCGGTGGCCGGTCCTCCGGCGATGACGGTTGGCGCACCGTCGGGCGTCTCGAAGCGGAGCAGACTCCCGGCCGACCCGAAGAACGGGCCGACGGAGGCGTGCTGCAGGACCAGCCAGTCGGTGTCGTCGCCGTCTCGGATCGGAAGCACGTCGATCGCGGTTTTCAGTCCTGTGATGAACGGCGTCTGGCCGCCCGTATCCGGGTCGATCGCCTGGACCTGCGAGGTGCCGGGCGGAAAGGGGGCCCCGCGGAAGAGAGTCACCAGGAGCTGACCGTCGGAATACCGAATTCCCGTCGGAACGGCCTCGGTGACCGGCGGGCCAATAGGGAACAGCGGGTTTGTGATCGTCGGGAAGGTCGCGAGCTCCGAGAACGCGCCCGAATGGACGTCGACCCGCCAGACCAGGTTGCGTCCCCCGTCCGTGACGAAGAGCTGGTTACCGACGGCGACGAGGTCGAAGGGATTCGAAAGGCGCACGTTGGCCGGGACGGGCGCGATCGGGTTGGCGATGAAGTCGGGGAAGTTAGCGATCAGCTCGACCGTCGCCTTGTCGCCGGCGCCGTTCGAAAGCTTAACTCGCTCGCCGTCGGCGAGCGCCTGATGGTCGGCCGGCGAAAGCGTGAATCCCTCCGTGATCTTCTCGGCGTGGGCGCTGAAATGGACGGCCAGAACCGAGCTGAAGATCGGCGAGGAGGGCCCGTTCGGGTTCGGCAGCACCGACCGTGGAACCGGGCCGGCGATTCCCACGTCTCCCACCCCGATCGCGACATAAAGAGTGCGACCGCGCAGGAAGACGCCGCCCGGCCCGGAGGGTTCGAGGACATCGTTGATTCCCGATGGCAGTCCGTCCACCAGCGTGCGGCGGCTGCCGTCGCGTTCAACTATGGAGATGCGGCCCGTGTTCGGCGCAGTCGTGCCGGTTTCCCCGACGACCAGGTTGTCCTGGTTGGACTGGGTGATCCCGAGCGGAAGCTGGAGGCTGGAGGCGAACTCGGTGACCGGGCACTGGGCCGCGGCGTCGCCGGACGCGAGCATGGCGGCCGCGGCGAGCAGTAACGGTGAACTGCCCGATGCGAGACGTCGAGACATGAATTTGGTCATGTGAGTGTCCTTTCCGTGGGCGGTGGCGAGGGCCGTCCTCTGCGGCTTCTTTTACGCCCCAGGAGCGGGGGGAAGCAATCCGCCGTTGGGCGGAGGCGACGGGGTGCGATCCGACCTTGGTCGTACGACCACCGCCGTGAGAAAAGACCTTGCACTGCCGTTCGGACGCGTGCTACGTTGCGGCAACTTTTAAGAAGCGCCCCGCAAAACACCCGGCCACCAGACTATGTTTATTCGTCCCCCATCCGTTCGCCCATGCGGGGAGGCGTACGCGCGCTCGAAAGGGGGTCGGTCCTAGATAGAAGTAACTCCGGCTCCGGCCGGAGTCCTCAGAAAAGTTTCTCTAGTTTGTTTTTGGATCGAAGCGCGAGAGCGCTTCAGAAGAGGGTAATACCCAGGAGATCGGCAATTTCAATGATGCAGCAATACACCGACAAGAATCTGACCTGCGTTGACTGCGGGACCACGTTCCTTTTTTCGGCAGACGACCAGGAGTTCTACGCCCGAAAGGGATTCACCAACGAGCCGAAGCGGTGCAAGGTATGCCGCGACAAGCGCAAGTCGGCTGCGGGCGAGGGGCGGGAGCGGACGCTCTACGACGTCACCTGCGACGGCTGCGGCAAGCAGACCCAGGTTCCCTTCAACCCGACGAACGGAAAGCCCGTTTACTGCCGCGAGTGCTATTCGGCGCGTCGCTCGCAGCAGGCCTACTAAAGAAAACCAGTTTTCTCTACACTCACCATGCCCCGGCGATGCCGGGGCTTTTTTCTTTCCCTCTCCCCCCTTGCGGGAAGAGGGTGGCCCTGTTTTGCTATCGTCCTCGCGTCTTGAACCTCGTTCGCGCCGGCCCCGGACTCCTCGAAGCGATCGGTTCCACCCCTCACGCAGAGCTTTCGCACTTCTCGGCGGGAGCGGCGCGAATCTTCGCCAAGCTCGAGTTTTTGAATCCCGGCGGGAGCGTGAAGGACCGCATTGCGCGTTCGATGATCGAGGACGCCGAAAGGCGCGGGCTCCTGCGCCCCGGGGGAACGATCGTCGAGCCGACTTCGGGAAACACGGGCGTCTCTCTCGCGATGATCGCGGCGGTCCAGGGCTATCGCTGCATCGTCGTGATGCCGGAGGGTTACGGTCGCGTCAAGGCGAAACTGATGGAGGCGCTCGGAGCCCAGGTCATCCGCACTCCGGCCGACGAGCTCATGAGCGGCGCGATCCGCCGCGCCGAAGAGATCGCCGGGGAAACCGGAGCGTTCCTTCCCAACCAGTTCGCCAACCCGATCAACCCGCAGACCCACTACGAGACGACGGCCCGCGAAATCTGGGCGGAGCTGGGCGAGTCGATCGATTCGTTCGTCGCGGGCGTCGGGACGACCGGGACGTTCACGGGAGTCGCGCGATATCTCTCCGAGCGGATTCCGCGGATCCTGCGCGTCGCGGCCGAGCCGCAGGGCTCGATCCTGGGCGGCGGTCAAAAAGGACGACACGAGGTCGAGGGGATCGGACTGTCCTTCTTTCCGCCGATCCTCGACCGCAGCGTGATCGACGAGGTCGTGACGATTCGCGACGACGAGGCGTTCGAGACGTGTCGCACGCTCGCCCGGGAGGAGGGACTCCTCGTCGGCGGCTCCTCGGGCGTGGCGGCGGCAGCGGCGCTTCGCATCGCGAAGCGCCTCGGAACCGGACGAACGGTCGTCACTGTATTTCCCGATGGAGCCGAGCGATACCCGGGCCAGGGCATCTTCGCGTGAGTGCCGGAGCGACCTGGAACTTGGAACCCGAAACTTGGAACTGAGGTAACCATGGGCTTTTCCACCGACGCGATCCACGCCGGCAACGCCCCGGATCCCACCACCGGGGCGGTCGCGGTTCCGATCTACCAGACCTCCACGTACGTCCAGGAGGCGCTCGGGAAGAACAAGGGCTTCGAGTACGCGCGCACGCAGAACCCCACCCGCGCCGCGCTCGAGGAGAACCTGAACGTTCTCGAGGGAGGCGCGGGCGCGCGGGCCTTCGCGTCCGGCATGGCGGCCATCACGGCGGTCTCGACGTTCGTCAAGGCCGGCGAACACGTCGTCTGCTCGAACCTGACCTACGGCGGCACGTACCGCTACTTCACGAAGATCCAGGCGAGGTACGGAGTCGACTTCACGTTCGTCGACACGGCCGACGAGAACGCCGTCCGTCGAGCGATGAAATCGAACACGAAGCTCCTTCACCTCGAAACGCCGACGAACCCGATGATGACGCTCTGCGACATCCCGCTCCTCTCGCAGATCGCGCACGAGCGCGGCGCGCTCGTCGTCGTGGACAACACGTTCGCGTCCCCGTATCTCCAGAGGCCGCTCGACCTGGGCGCCGACTTCGCGGTTCATTCGACGACGAAATTCCTGAACGGCCACTCCGACTCGGTCGGAGGCGTCGTGGTGGCGAAGAACGCGGAGCACGTCGAGTGGCTCGCGTTCGTGCAGAACAGCTCGGGCGCCATCCTGTCGCCGTTCGACTCCTGGCTCGTCCTCCGCGGAGTGAAGACCCTCGCCGTCCGCATGGAGCGCCACGAGCAGAACGCGCGGGAGATCGCCCGGTTCCTCGCGGCGCATCCGAAGGTCCGGAAGATCTTCTACCCGGGGCTGCCCGATCATCCCCAGCACGCCCTCGCGAAGCGTCAGATGAAAGGCTTCGGCGCGATGATTTCCTTCGACCTCGGGTCCTTCGAAGCGGCGCAGGCGCTGCTGTCACGGGTCAGGCTCTGCTCTCTCGGCGAGAGCCTGGGGGGCGTCGAGACGCTCATCTCCCACCCGCCGACGATGACGCACGGCTCGATTCCGGAAGAGGAGCGCGAGAAGCTCGGGATCACGATGGGCCTCGTCCGCATCTCCGTCGGAATCGAGGACGTCGAGGACCTCGTTGCGGACCTTTCGCGGGCTCTGGAGGCGGTTGTTTAGACAGGCAGCGGCGATCCTGGCCGCCGCGCTGACCGGGGCTCTCTTTCCGCGGGGCGCCGCGGCGGACGACTTCGATGCGCTTCGCGAAGATTTCCTCGCGGCCATCAACGCGGAGCGCGCACGCGACGGTGTCGTCGCGCTCAGGCTCTCCCAACCTCTCAGCCGCCTGGCGCAAGAGCTCGCCGAGGAGCTCGCTCGGCGCGGCGAGCGCGATTTCGGCGAAATTTCCGAGGGAGAGATGGTGTCTCGCGCGCAGAAAGCAGGCTATTCGGTCAAATCGCTGACGGAGATCTTCACGAACGTCGACGGGAGCATCCCCGAAGTGATGGCGTCCTGGCCGCGGCGCGACGACCGGACGTGGAAGAGCCTCGTCCGCGGAAACTCTCGCGACCTCGGGGTGGGAGCGGCGATCCTCGACGACGTTCCGCTGTACGTCTTTCTCGTCGGCTTATCCGCGGAGGACTTTCTCGCCGGCCGGGCCGCGGAGTACCGCGATCCCGCGGAGATGCGGCGGCGGATGCTCGACCGCGTCAACGCGGAGCGCCGGAGCCGGTCCCTCCCGACACTCGCGCCGAGCGCGGCTCTCGACCGGATCGCACAGGCGTACGCCGACGACATGCTGAAGCGCTCCCACTACGGACACGTGGATCCGGAAGGGCTGACGGTGCGCGAGCGCGCCTTCGCGGGCGGTTACGACCTCCGATTCATCGCCGAGAACCTCGCGAGCGGCCAGTCAACGGTGGACGAGGTCATGGACGGGTGGATGAAGAGCGACAAGCACCGGGTGAACATCCTCTCGAAGATCTACACGGAGGCGGGATTCGGGCTCGCCATCGGACGGAATCGGAGGGGGTACCAGATCATCTGGGTCCAGGTTTTCGGTCGGCCGCGACTGAAGCTCTACTGAACCAGCTCGATCCCCTGCGCCGCGTCGGACAGCGCGATCTGCTGCGGGAGATGCCGGCCCTCGACCCAGACCATCTGCTGCGAGTCGAGCTCCGATCGGAGCCTCTCGAACGCCTTCTTCAGTCTTGTGAACGAGGAGACGTCCTCCGCCGATCCCCAGGCGGCCGCGACGCGGTCCGCGGTGCGGCTCTCGAGCGACCACACGAAGAGCGGGACGCGGATCTTCTCGAGGTACGAGCGCACGGCCGCGGAGGAGTACTGGCTCGTGTCGGCGATCTGGCGACCGAGGACGAGCAGCACCGCACGGCGCGTGTACCCGGCGTAAGCCTGGAGGCCGGCGATCGCGACGGCGTCGGCGAACCTCTCGTCGGCAACTTTCTGGATCGGGTGCGAGATCCGCGTCAGCAGCCAGTGCAGCCCCGCGAAGCTCCCCGCGAAGTCGTGCGACGCGTCGAAGAGCTCGGTCGGCACCTGGGAGTCGGGCACGCGGCTGGCGCGCGGCCAGACAAAACGGACGCGGTCCTCGTCGGCGAGGCGGGTCTCGAACCGCGAGAAGTCGGGGTCGAACTGCGGCAGCGTGCCGCGCATTCCCTTCTGGAAGGTCGTCTTGCCGCCGTTGCCGAGCTTGCCGAGCGCCTCCATGTGATCCGTATCGCGAACGACGAGCAGGAGAACCGCACCCTTCTCGACCGCGACGACGCGCAGGGGCTCGCCGCCTTTGCGGAACCAGCCCTGGATCTCTTCGGGAGGAGGCATCGTGCTCTTGCGGACGCGGACGGGAACTCCGGTGAGCTCGCTCGTGATCTCGCTCCGCGAGCGCCCGCCGAGTACGAGACCGGCGCGCGAGGTGACGGCGGGCGAGAACCGCACCTCGGCCGAGATCATGTGAGTCGTGTCGGGCTCGTAGTCCGGCAACTCGATGCGCGACGGATTACGGACGTCGAGGGGCTTGCCGTCGAATGTGACGCTGACGCGCTGCGGCGCGGTTCCGAGGAGGCTCTGCCACGTCACGCGCGCGGCAACCGCGCGGCCCTCGGGGTTGCGCTCGAGGAGGAGCGTGACCTCCGCTGGAGGGCGCGGCACGTTCAGCCACTGGCGCGTCCGCGCGACCTCCCGACCGGCCGAGTCGAGAGCGCGCGCCACGAGCTCGTGCGGCGTCAGGTCCCGTCCGAGGTCGACGTTGAGCGACCACGGCTCTCTCTCGACGCTTCCGACGGTCTTTCCGTCGAGCTCGATCGCGACGGCCGCGGCCGGTCCCTCGACCGCCACGCCGATTGGATGACTCCCGAGCACGAGCCCGAGAAAAAGGGACGTGAAGGCGATGGAGGTCATCGAGACGGACCCTTCCCGCATCACGATAACCCACGACGAAACGAGGCCGTGCTTCCGGCGGTCGCGGACGTGCGGTCTTCGTACGGTCGGCGCCCACCGGCGGCCAGGGAGGCGCCGACGAGGGAATCTCCCGAGTCACTGCAGGGCGGTCGCTCAGGGTCGGGGGGCGAGGGGACTCGAGGAGCCCCCTCGCCCATCATCATCGGCTACCGCCGGAATGCGGCATCCGAGTGCGACTCGACGACGATGACCTGCCCGGTCCGCAGCCCCAGCGGATTGTCCGGCGCCGTGACGAACAGGCGGATCGACCGCACGGTCAGCCCGGCGTAGCCGGCCAACGTGCCGTTGGAGCAATTGGGAAGCGTTCCCTGGTTGTCACAGAACTGTTCGTTCAGGATCACGAAGCCGATCCCCGGCAAATCGATGACGGTGTTGGGAGGCGGGTTGGCGCTCGCCGGCGTACCCAGCACCACGAGATTCACCAACTGCGTTCCAGTGTCGTGGGAAGAGGCGCCAGATGCTGTTGCGGTGCTGTTGGACTTGGACTTCACCAGCGTGGCGCTGATCCCGCACGTGTTTCCGCCCGGCAGGAGGCAGACTCCGGACGCCTGGGCGAAGCTCGAAGCATCGCTCGCGTCCGTGCTGAGCGCGCCGCTGCTCTCGCTCTGCGAGGCTCCGGCGCTCACCGCACCGGAGATCGCCACGTTCTCGAGGTTCTGGTGGTCCAGCCCTCCGTTCGCCGGGATACTGACGAATCCGACCGTGGTAGGCAGCGACGACGGGTCTGTCGCGGCACTGGCCACGAAGGCATGCCCGCTGACCGTTTGCTCGGGCGGTATGGAGCAGAGCTCGAGCTGCGGGAAGTCAGTCTTCGCAATCGCATTCGAGATGATCACCTCGACCCGCTGGCTCCCCAGGACCAAGGGCTGCAGGTCCGACACGAACACGTGAATCATGTTCACCTTCAGGTCCGCGGCGTACGTGCCGCCTTCGATCTGCCCGGGCGACGGTGTCGACGTTGACCCCACGCGCTCGTAGAGGAGCACGTAGCTGCCCGGTCCGAACTGCGCCGCCGGCAGGTCGACGCGGGTATTCGGGGTGACGTCGTTCATCGCTACTCCGGCAACTCTCAGGTTCTTGAACGTCGAACCGAGGGAGCTGAAAGACGACGCCGAAGCGCCAGCGGTCGCCGTCGCCTGCGCGCGGACCGCATCGGCGGTGATCGTCCCGTTCAAGAGGTTCACGTTGGCCGTCTCGGCAATGCTGGTATGCGCTGCCTGGGCCGGCGCCTCGGTGATCGTGCTTTCGCTGGACGCGACGACCACATCGGCCGCCACGATACCTCCGCCGGTAACCGGGTCCGAGATATTCAACAGACGGTCTTCTTTCCGGGCCGAGCCGACACCCTGCTGGCTGGTGGACGCGCTCACCAAGGTGGTGCTGGTCCCGAGTGCGGACACGAAAACGCCGAACGCACTGTCCCTGGCGTTGGCGAGCTCCGGACGGGCCTGGAACGAAATCCTCTGTGCTGCAGTGCGGTCCTTGAGCTCCGCGTTGATCGAGGTGGAAGCCCGTGTCTTCATATAAGCGAACTGGGGGCAGAGGAGCTGCAGGGGGGAGTCGGTCAGGTTGATGGCCGCTTCCCCGTACACGCCGGCCTGCGCGCCGGGAATCGTGTTCGGGATGTTGACCGCGGCGTCCCAGAGCATGCCCTGGCTCCCGAGGGCGAGCTCCTCGAAGTTGCCGACGCTCTCGTTGCCAACCCACTTGAACGCGCGAACGAAGATGACTTTGCCGCCGAACTCGGTGTCGAACGTAATCAAGATGTCACCCTCGGTCCGCTTTGGGAGGTCGGGACAGGACGGGTTCTTCTCGGCCGATTGATTGAACTCGTAGTCCATGTGAGCGTCGCCCTGGGGCGAACCCCGAAAGAAGTTGACGTACATGAAACGCTTTTGGCCGATCGCTCGGACTGCGACGGAGCCTCTCAAGATGTCATCCTTCGCCGGTGCGCTTCCCGTGAGGCATCTCCAGCCGCCGGGCTCGAGCTCTTTGCTGCCCTGCCCGAAAATGTTGTCGCCCTGTCCGGAGCCGTCCAGAAAGTCTACGCGGTTGGTGAGACCGGGATGAGGCGAGTTTCCTGCCGGATCTGTACTCCAGTCGATCGGCTCACCGGGCGGGTCGTCCACCAGGTTGCCATCGATCTCGAAGCTTCCGACGCTGCCGTTCTGAGCGAACACCCACGTTGCGAGGAAACCCAGTACGCCGACGGCGACGCCTACCCAGACGGAGAGCCTCGAGGAGCGATTCCCGGGCGCTTCGGACCGGAGTGCCCGGTTGAAGAATCTTTCCGTTTCCATAGATACCTCCTTGAACCGTCAGCGAAAGCGCTGGCACCTCTGGCGAGTGCAAGGAGACAACCTTCTGTCGGTGAGGCGCCGCGTTTCTATGCCGGAGGATGGGGCGTTTCTTGAGACTTATTCGCTGAATCTTCTGCGCACAATTCGGCGCCTTAGGTGTCGGAGGAGAGACGGCGAGTCTGTCAGCCGACTTCCGGCTTTCGCGTCAGCCAGCAGCGCGTTTGCCGGGTCGGCTTTGCGGAAAACCGGCGATCAGCTGACCAGACCGCGCTGGATCGCGTAGTGAGTCAGCTCGGCGTTGGTCCGCATGTTCATCTTTTCCAGGATGCGGTTGCGGTATGTGCTGACGGTCTTCGGGCTTATGACGAGCTCTCGGGCAATCTCGCCGATCGTCTTGCCCGAAGCGATCAGGCACATGACTCGGAACTCACGATCAGAAAGTCGTTCGTGCGGATTCTGTGTGTCCGACAGGAGCACGAACGCGAGTTGCTCGGCGACGGCGGGCGTGATGTATCGTCCTCCCTTCGCGACCTGCCGCACCGCCTCGATCAGCTGAGCCGACGCAACGTCTTTGACGATATAGCCGGAGGCTCCCGCACGCAGGGAGCGCACGGCGTAGTCAGCCTCCGGATGGATCGTGAACATGAGTACGGGGACCCTCGGCCGCTCCCGCTTCAGCTGCTTCAAGACTTCGATCCCGTCCGGTCCCGGCAGGGAGATATCGAGCAGAACGACGTCGATGTTGCCCTGTCGCACTCTCCACACCGTTTCCGCGCCGTTGCTCGTCTCCGCCGCGAGCACGATGTCGGGAGTGGTCGCGAAGATCTGCCGTAATCCTTCCCGAACAACGGGATGATCGTCGGCAATCAGCACACGCAGCACAGAGATCTCCCGCAGTACGCCGGACCCCATGAGGGACGGAAGGCGAGAATCCGTGGCACCGGATCAAACAGGGCCATCCGCCGCTCGACCCTGTCTTTTCAGTCAGGTTACAC
>DASYUL010000055.1:0-7336 GCA_036001245.1 Thermoanaerobaculia bacterium | reverse complement strand
CTGCACTCGCACCCCTTCTACAACTCGGAGCAGGTCTCGCAGCGCTACGTCGAGGTCAAGGCCGGCAATTACGCGGTGCCGTCGATGCTCCCGGCCGAGCGGGAGCTCTTCGAGACGACGGCGCGGCGGCAGGAGGCCGCGTACCGTCGCCTGACGGAGCTCCTGATCCCGATCGCCGGGGAGCGGTATTTCGGGCTTTTCCCGGGACGCGCGCGCGACGAGGGAGGGGCAAAGTGGAACGGCGCGATCCAGAAACGCGCGCAGGAGACCGCCCGCTACGTCCTGCCGGTCGCGACGTTCGCCTACCTGTACCACACGGTGTCGGGAGTGACGCTCTTCCGCTACTGGCGGCTCTGCGAGACGTACGACGCGCCGGTCGAGCAGCGCGAGGTCGTCTCGCAGATGGTCGCGGAAGTCCTGCGCTGGGACCCGCTCTACGGAAGCGTCCTCCAGGACCCGCTGCCGCTCGAGGAGACTCCGGAGTACGCCGCGTTCCAGGAGCTCCCGCGCTCCCGCTCCTCGGACCGAGAGTTCCGCGCCGAGTTCGACCGCGAGCTCGACGGCCGCGTGTCGCGCCTCGTCGACTGGAAGGCAAACAACGAGGAGATCCTCGCCTCGTCGGTGCGCGAGGTCCTCGGCGTCCCCCGCTCCGCACTTTCGGATTCGGATGCGATCGTGCTCGTGCTCGACCCCTCGCGCAATCGCACGCTCGGCGAAACGTTGACGTTGACGACCCACGGCAAGCTTTCGCGAGCGCTCTTTCACCCGTCGTACACGTTCCGCAAGAAGCTCTCGCACACCGCGGACAGCCAGGACCAGCGCCACCGTATGACGCCGGGTTCCCGGCCGGCGCGCCCGGCGTACCTTTCCGAGGAGCCGGATTACGTCGTCCCGATGCTCCTCGCAGACGTGCCGGAAGCGCTCGAGGTGTACGAGAGCACGATGCGCGAGACGTGGGACGCGATCAACGCGCTCCGCTCGCGTGGCGTCCCCGACGAGTTCGCGGCATACCTGCTCCCGAACGCCGTCGCGATCCGTTTCACCGAGTCGGCGGACCTGTTGAACCTCCACCACAAGTTCGCGATGCGTCTTTGCTACAACGCGCAGGAGGAGATCTGGCGCGCCTCGCTCGACGAGGCGCTGCAGATCCGCGAGATCAACCCGCGCATCGGGCCGTGGCTCCTGCCGCCCTGCACGCTGCGCCACCTCGCGTCCGTACGACCCGTCTGCCCCGAAGGAGATCGCTTCTGTGGCGTCGTCGTGTGGCGCATGGACGCGGCCAAGTACGTTCGGGCGTTGTAGCCATTTCGCCGTCACGGCGACGGCGCTCCTCCTATCCTCTCCTCTCGTCGCCCGGGCGCAGGACCGTTTCCGCGCGGAGCTCTTCGGCGGCACGTCCTGGAGCGTTCCGACGACGCTGACGATCGACCAGTCGGGTGAGGAACAGCTTTCGGTCGACGCCGACTGGGAAACGCGGCCGTTCGACTCTCCCCCGTACTACGCGGCGCGCATCGGCCTCTGGAAGGACCGCCGCGGATGGGAGCTTCAACTGCTTCACCACAAGCTCTATCTCGCCGACCCGCCCCCCGAGATCGAGCACTTCGAGATCACGCACGGCTGGAACTTTCTTACGGTCCAGCGCGCGAGCAAAACTCGCGTCCTCGACTGGCGTCTGGGCGTCGGCCCGGTGATCGCGCACGCGGAGGGACGGATCCGCGGGCGCGGAGCCGATCGCGGCGGAGGTCTCTTCGGCGGCGGCTACTACGTCAGCGGCGCCGCGCTTCTTGCAGGCACCGGAAAGAGCTTCGCGATCTCGCGGAGATTTTTGGCGACTATCGAGGGACAGCTCACGTTTTCGTGGGCGCGAGTTCCGATTCAGAGCGGTCACGCGCGCACCGCGAACGTCGCATTTCACGCGCTCTTCGGACTCGGATTCGCAATCTGATCTAACCCGTCATACCGAGGCAGCAAGAGATCCTTCGCTGCGCTCGCGATGACATCGCGAGCGTTCATGAGAGAGCGCGTTGGCGGCATAGATGTTGCAGC
The DNA here is from genome assembly GCA_036001245.1 of Thermoanaerobaculia bacterium. GTDB lineage: Bacteria > Acidobacteriota > Thermoanaerobaculia > UBA5066 > Gp7-AA6 > Gp7-AA6. The sequence goes on along the minus strand of DASYUL010000055.1, from coordinate 5,290 downwards.
CGATTTATACGTCGGCTCTCAACTGCACGCACTCAGCCAGAAGCTCGCGGGAGCTCGGCGAAAAAAATCTTTTCCGAAGGAGGCTCATCCATGGCGAATCGAGAATCGGGCGACTATCGACGCAATCGAGATCGAGATGACGAATTCCGAGGCAGCGAGTTCCGAGGCGGCGCCGAAGAACGCAGCGGCCGCGGTCAGCAAAGCGGCGGATCGTATGGACGCGGCTACGAGGAAAGTGGTCGCGCAATGCAGTTCGGCCGCGAGCACGAGCAAAGCGGACGCGGCCAGGAGTGGCAGGGCGGTTCGCAGGGATACGGACCACAGGGCTACGGCTCTCAGGGCTACGGACAGTCCCAGCAGGGATCGCAGGGCGGGTACGGGCAGACCGGCCGCGGGTTCTCCGGCGAATCCCAGGGTTACGGCTCGCAGCAGAGGTACGGTTCCCAGGGTTATGGATCGCAGGGTTATCAGAGCGGATCGCAGTCCGGACAGGGCCGCTACGAAGAGAGGTTCGGACGCGGTTCCGAGGGGTTCGATCGCCCGCAGGGCTTCTCTACCGGACAGAGCTACGGCGGCCGGTCCGGCCAGGAATTCGGCGGCGGAGCCTCTCAGTACGGCGCCGGTTCCCAGGGTTTCCGCGGGACGCAGGGGTTCGGCCAGACGTCGGGCTACTCCGAGGGTCAGTTCGGTACCACCGGCCGCACGCGCGGCCGTTACACCGGACGCGGTCCGAAGGGATATATCCGCTCGGATGATCGGATTCGCGAGGACGTGAGCGACCGGCTCGAACAGCACGGCGAGATCGACGCCTCGGAGATCGTGGTCGTCGTCGAGGCCGCGGAGGTCACCCTCGAAGGGATCGTACCGGATCGTCAGACGAAGAGACTCGCCGAAGACGTCGCCGAGGAGAGCCCGGGCGTGAAGCAGGTTCACAACCGGCTGCGCATCCAGGGCAATGGCGGCGAGCGCGAGGGCGGTCGCAACCAGTTGACGTCCGGACAGACGGGCCGGTCGAGCACCGGCTCGACCGGTTCGAGCAGCACGTCGAGCGGCTCGACGGAGGGAAGTGACCGCTCCCGGAGCGGCTCGACGTCGAAGTCTTCGACCCGCACCTAGAGTCGCAACGTTTTCCGGCCGCGCTCGCGCGACCGGATTCTTCGAGGCGCTTCGGGATAGCCCGACGGCGGGATCCGAAGCGCCTCGTAGTATTCACGCCTCCCCTCTCTTCAGGCTCTCGGGCGATATGATTCGGACCGCTTGAAACGCCTCTTCGGATTCGCCTTGCTCGCGGCCGCCGCCGTTCTGCTCCTCCCCACCTGCCGAACGACGCGGCACACGGTCGCGCGCGTCGTCACGCCCGCCGCAGTGCCCACGGAGATTTTCGTTCCGGCCGAGCCCGCTCCGGCCGCCCCCGCCGGCGTCGCCACCGCGATTCCGGCGACCGCGCCTCCCATGCCGAGCCCGACGCCCACGGCGAGCGCGATGCCGGTCGTCACGTCGCCGCCCGGAGCCCGAGAAGAGCGGTCGCCGGGCGTGCTCTACGAGCAGTACGTCCCGACCGTCGTGGCCGTGACGCCGGTCACACCGGTGGTCACGCCGATCGCGACGCGCGTCGCCACTCCGCGCTCGACCCGCCCGCCGCGAACAGCCACGCCCGCCGCGACGCAAAAGCCCGGCGTGTATTACGAGGACCCGGAAGGAAGGCCACTGACACCGACCCCCACGGACTGAGAAAAGCGGTGGTTGCCGGAAGCGGCAACCTGCGGGAGAATCGCCGCACACTTCGGGAGAATGGATATGTCATCCGAACCGTCGGGTCCGACCCGCGTCGATCGTCGCTCGTTTCTCGGTCAGCTGGGAGTCGGTGCGGCTTCGCTCGTCAGTCTCGCGGCGTCGGCGTCCGCTTCGACGAGCAAGGTCGATCCTCCCCCGCCGGGCAAGAACGTCGAAGGTCTTCTCGACACCCCGGCCGCGCGATCGAACCACGCCTTCGAGATCCGGATGCGCGCGGCGGAGATGGCGCGCGACCGTTCTGCCGTCGCGCAGGTTTCCAACGGCGAGGAAGCGCTCTACCCGAACCGGATCGCGAACTTCTCGAAGGGTCTGCCCCACAACGGTTTCGGCGAGGTCGACATCGCCGCGTACGACACCTACCTCGACGCGCTCAAGAGCGGGAACCCGGCGCAATTCGAGGGACTGCCGATGGGTCTCGGCCGGAAGTTGACCAATCCTCTCGCGGGAATGGCGTTCGACCTCGAGGGACCGGATGGACACCACCTCGCGCAGGCCCCCGCCCCTACGATCGCCAGCGGCGAAGGGGGGTCGGAGCTCGTGGAGCTCTACTGGATGGCGCTCTCCCGCGACGTGCATTTTTCCGATTACGGCACGAGCGCGATCGTTGCCGGCGCGGCCACCGACCTCTCGCGCTTTCCCGACTTCCGCGGGCCGAAGGCAAGCGGCCAGGTCACGCCTCAGACGATCTTCCGCGGCTCGACGCCGGGCGACCTCGTCGGACCGTACCTCTCGCAGTTCCTGTGGCAGGGCTTCCACATGGGAGCGCTCACGGTCGCGCAGCGCGTGTGGACGCTTCCGGCCGGCACGGAGTACCTCACGCGATACGAGGACTGGCTGGCATCTCAGAACGGCTTCGAAAACTACTCCTACCCGATCGATTCGACTCCGCGTTACATCCGCAATCTGCGCGACCTCGGCCAGTGGGTCCACGTGGATGCGCTCTATCAGGCGTATCACCAGGCCTGTCTGATCCTTCTCGACATCGGGGCGCCCTTCTCGGCGGGAGTGCCCTACCGAAACTCGGCGACTCAGATCGGTTTCGGGACGTTCGGGGGACCGCACATCCTGTCGCTGGTCACCGAGGTCGCCACACGGGCGTTGAAGGCGGTCTGGTTCCAGAAGTGGTTCGTTCACCGGCGGCTGCGGCCCGAGGCGTTCGCCGGGCTCGTGCACCACACGCGCACCGGGCGTGAGTATCCCGTCAGCCGGGACATCCTGAACTCGGGAGCGCTGGACGCGCTGTACTCGCGCAACGGGACGTACCTATTGCCGATCATCGCGCCCGAAGGCGCTCCGACCCATCCGTCCTACGGCGCGGGCCACGCGACCGTCGCCGGCGCGTGCGTGACGATCCTGAAGGCGTGGTTCGACGGCTCCTGGGAGCTGCCGCGCGCCGTGGTGGCCGACGCCTCCGGAACGGCGCTGCTCTCGTACGCGGGTCCCGCGCTCGCGGTCGAGAACGAGCTCAACAAGCTCGCCGCGAACGTCGCGATCGGCCGCAACGGTGCAGGGTTCCACTATCGCTCGGACTACTGGGAGTCATTGAAGCTCGGAGAGAAGATCGCCGTCGGGATCCTCGAGGAGCAGCGCGAGACCTATCGGGAGACCTGCAGCTTCTCCTTCCGCGGGTTCGAGGGACAGACGATCACGATTTAGTCACGTCGCGGGGACAGGTCCCACGGACCTGCACCCGCAGCCTTATTCGTCGCGGGGACAGGCCCTGCGGGCCTGCACCCGCCACAGTTCACCCCGGCACCGGGTCACTCGTAGTGGGTCCACATCCGGAGGACCTTTACGACCCGCTTCTTCTCCAGCACCTGGTACACGAGTCGATGCTGAATGGTGATGCGGCGCGAGAACGCCCCTGCCAAGTCGCCCACGAGCTTCTCGAAAGAAGGTGGTCGCGCGAAGGGATCGGCAGCGAGGACTTTGAGCAGCCGCTCTGCCTTCGGTCGCAAACCAGCGGCGTTCAGCTTGCGGGCGTCCTTCTGAGCCTGCTTCGTGAAGACGACCCGCCATGCGCGAGGCGCCGCTACCAACCCGGTTTTTCAGAGCACTTCGAGATTGGTGTCCGCAAGCCTTTCCGAATCGACTCCCTCATTCCGGGGATCGAAAGCAGGTAGACAGTCTCCTGGATGGCGCGCCAGTCGTCCTCGGCGACGAGGACGCCGTGGCTGCGCTTGCCTGTGATGTGAATCGGCTCGTGGGTCTCCGCCGCCTGGTCGAGAAGACGATAGAGCTGTTTCCGGACCTGACTCGCCGTCATCGTGCTCATAGAAAGGTTGTCTCCAGCCCGAAGCGTACGCGATCGCGTACGTTTAGGCAACCGGATCGCTCTACCGTCCGAGCAGCTCGAGCGGGCTCGCGCTCGTCTTTTTCGACACCTGGTCTAACCTGCACTGGCGCGGCGGATTGTCGGGACGGTAACGCAGCAGCTTCGTTCCGTGCCGGAAGCGGCCCCCGGTGAAATGGTGTACTCGATCTGGAGCGCCCGCCGAGCTCGGGAAAAGTAGCGGGCAAGCGGCTGCCCGCACTTCGATTGCAGATCGACTGAGTCGCCATCGCGAAGGGCCAGGCAGCGGAAGCCGTCCCACTTGGGCTCGTACTGCCACTCCCGGCCCATGGGGATCTCGTCGACGAGCAGAGCCTCCATGGGCGGGTAGGAAGTCGGAAATGGAAGGATCACGTTCAGGAAAGATTGGGTGGGAAGAGTCTGATTACTTGCGAGGCGAACCGGCGAGGAGCTCCTCCGCACGTTCCGAGAGGTCGTGCCGCCCGCTCCGCCCGGCTCCGAGAGACTGGACGTTTCTCGGACGGCCCTGACGCCTCACGAATTCGGCGACCGCCTCCCGAACGAGAGAAGCCGCAGTTCGCCCGAGCTCCCTGCCGATCGCCTTGAGCCTGCGGTAGTCCGGCTGCTCGAGATACACGGTCATCTTTTTTCTCGACATGTGGCAACTAATACATGGCACGTCGCAGCGGTCAAGCTCGACAGGCCCACGCCCTAGAAAAACTTCTCGAGCTTGACTCGCCCGGCCTTCGCGAGCAGCGGCTGCCAGAGGTCGCCGAGCTTCTTCAGCCGCGGGGGGACGTTGTCGATGCGGAAGTCTTCGATCGTGACGCCGCGCTCGAGCTCCTTCCACGTCACAGGCGCGGACACCGTCGCGCGCGGCTTGGGCCGGACGGAGTAGATCGAGGCGAGGGTCCGCCCCCACGCGTTCTGGTTGTAGTCCACGAGCACGCGTCCGCTCGGCCGCTTTGCGACCTTGTATTCCGCGGTCACGAGCTCCGGCTTTCGCGCCTCCATCTGCCGCGCGAACTCCTTCGCGAACGTCCAGACCTGCTTCTGCGTCGGGCCGCGGACGATCGGGACATACACATGGATGCCCTTCGAGCCGGTCGTCTTCGCGTAATTCGGCATGCCGAGCGAATCGAGCGACTCGCGCACCAGGAATGCCGTCTCGACGACTTTTCCGAAGTCGGCGCCGGGGACCGG
>DASYUL010000054.1:0-15493 GCA_036001245.1 Thermoanaerobaculia bacterium | reverse complement strand
GAAAGAGCTACTTGAGCTAGACGCCCGAGACCGGATTCCGGGCCCTTGGGCCTCTCGCCAAGTACTGTTCCAGCGAGCTCGGATTCACGACGAGCGAGCGATTCCGCCCATAGCGGATGAGGCTTCGTTGGCGAAGTTTGCCCAATGTCACCGTCACATGCGCCCGACTCATCGCGGCCATCTCCGCAAGCTCCTGATGGCTCACCTGCAGGGCCACCTCGCCGGCATCTTTCGTTTCAACTCGGCCCCGCGCGGCGGTGAGCTGCAGCAGCAATCGTCCGAGCCGTGCCTCCGCCGCGCGATGCGTGAGCATCTCTGTGCTCCGCTGCGCTTCAGTGAGCCGAATACACATGCCGAACATGAAAGCCATGAGTGCACCCTGATGCGTCTTGAGATACTGAACGAACTCATTCAGCGCAATCTCAACAGCCGCACTCTCGGTAACAGCGTACGCGGCCGAATGCCGCAGGCCCCCTATCGCCGAACAACAGCAGAGTTCCCCGAAAGGATGCTCCGCCTCTATGAGCTGCAGGACGAAGTCACGGCCGTGAATCTTGCCGGTCCTTATGACCACTTGACCAGTCTTGAGAAAGTACACGCGATCCGCACGATCCTCCGGGGCCCAGATCTCTTCCCCTCTTCCGTAGCGTCGCGTCGCGCCGAGTTCCCGATCGCGGGGCAAGTGCTGTAGCGTCAGTGCGACCAGCTGGCCGCAGGCGCCATGGTTCGGCAACTCGGGCACTTGGTTCTTCCGCATCGTCGTAGACTCCGCTATCCTACTTCACCAGTCGCCGGAATGCCACGCGCATCAGATGTTAGCATGCTAACAATGCTCGCTGACATCACTGCTGTCCCAACTAGCGGTATCGGGTGGGTGAGACCATGGCTTCCCGAGGAGGGGACTCCGCGACGTGGCCGGCATGAAGAGCGTGAAGGACGACGTGCGCGTGAGCTGAGCGCGCTTCGCCGCGACGATCGGGCCTACGAGCATCAGACAGAGCAGGAGCCAAGGCCGAACCAGTGAGGTCTTCGTCCCGGGAACGATCGTGGGAGCAGTCGTCGTGTGGCTCGGAAGGAGAGACATCGAGGCCTGTGTGGGGGGAATGACGCGCGGGGTGCGCGCTCAGGCGGCCGCAGGCATGCGAACGGTAGGACGCTCTAGAGAGAACGTGGCGGTCGGGACAGCCGGCTCCCGTTCCTTGATCCTCTGCTAATCTCGTGGCATACGGGCCCGAGAGAGACGGCCCGCATCGCGATGCTCAGCCGACGGCAGTTCACTCGCGTGGTCTCGGCCGGTCTCGCCGGCGCGGTGTCGCCTGCGCTGCCCGCGGTCGCCGCGGCTCTCACCACGGCGGCGAGACCGTCCGACGTGCGGTTCACCGTCATGCGGAACCGTTCGAAGATCGGCGTGCACACCGTCAAGTTCCGCGACCGGCCGGACGGGCTCACGGTCCACACGACCATCGACCTCGCCGTCAAGGTCGTCTTCATCACCGTCTTCCGCTACCAGCACGAGTGCGAGGACGTCTGGGTGTCCGGGCAGCTCCTTTCCCTGCGGAGCCGCACGATCGAGGACGGCAAACGGTATGCCGTCGAGGCGACGGCGGAGCCCGGCGGAATTCGAGTCGTCGGCCCGGGCGGCCCGCTCGTCGTCGGCTCCCGGCTGCTGACGTCGAACAGCCTCTGGAACCCCCTGCTGGTCGACCAGCAGCGCCTCATCGACGCGCAGCATGGCGGAGAGGTCGGCCTCGTCGTCCACCGGCGCGGCACGGAGTCGCTGGTGATCGCCGGCACGGAGCGGGTCGTCGCCGACCGCTTCCAGGTCCTCACGCCCCACTACGGCGGTGTGTTATGGTACGACGCGACGGGCCGATGGGTCAAGGGCTCCTTCGAGATCCGTGGCGAGTGGATCGACTATGTCTTCGACGTCTAGGGCGCTCGCCCTGGCCGCGACGGTGGCGATGCTGTCCGGCGCATGCACGGGTGCGGCGGTGAGAGGCTCGGAGAACTCGCGGCATGAGACGGCGGTCGTCATCGGGGCGGGGAGCGTCGGCAGCGATTACTATCCGCTCGGTGGCGCCGTCTGCCGGCTCGTCAACCTCGAGACGGCGCGGCACGGCATTCGGTGCCGGACGGCGACCTCGCCGGGCCCGGTCTTCAACGTGACGGCCCTCCGCGAGAGGCGCTTCGATCTGGCGGTCCTCCGGTCCGACGTCCAGCACGACGCGGTGACCGGCCGCGGGCCGTTCGCGCGGCCGGGCGCCTTCACGTCCTTGCGCGCGGTCCTCTCCGCTCATGCCGAGCCGTTCGCGCTCGTCGTGCGGGCCGACTCGGGCATCGGGACGGCCGCCGGTCTGGTCGGTCGGCGGGTCAACATCGGGGATGCCGGCTCGGGGCATCGGCTCGCCATGGAGCGCGTGATGGAGGCGCTCGGCTTCACCCGCGCAGACTTCGCGCTCGTGACGGAGCTCCCGCCGGAGGAGCAGAACGACGCGCTCTGCGAGGGTCGCGTGGACGCCATCGTCTACGCGGCCGGACATCCGAACGGGATCGTGCAGGACGCGATCCGCCGCTGCGGCGGTCGGCTCGTGGCGATGACCGGTCCGCCCGTCGAGGCGCTCCTGGCGAGCCACCCGGAGTACACGCGCGCCGTCATCCCCGCGGGGCTGTACCCGGGTCACAGCGTGGACATTCCGACCTTCGGCGCCCGGGCCACGCTCGTCACGACGGCGACCGCGGCGGACGACGTCGTGTACGAGGTCGCGCGGGCGGTTCTCGAGCGCTTCGACGACTTCATTCGGCTGCACGCCGCCTTCGTGCCGCTGGACCCCCGCGAGATGATCCGCGCCGCGAACCGGGCGCCGCTCCACCCCGGCGCGGAGCGCTACTACCGCGAGCGGGGCTGGCTGCCCTAAATGAGCGCCATCTGCGCCCGAGCCCTGACCGCTCGGGCGAGGTGTGCCGCCCCGACGAGGTCGTCTGGTGCGACGGCTCCGAGGCCGAGCAGGGGGCCATCCGGCTCACCCTTCGGCTAGGTCGGGATCGAGGTCGCCGCCAGACACAGTCCTCAACATGCGGATCACGCCCTGGATGGGGGAGGCCGGGCCCAGACATCAGCCAAATTGTCTATTGACGCTGAGGCACCGGCGTGATACATGTATGAGTGGAAATAGCTCAAGCTATTTGATATTGACTCGCTCATGTCTCTGAAGAAGGAGGAACACCATGACGACTATGCTTCGCTGGTCCCCAACCCGGAAGTTCCACTTCCATCACGACATCGACGCCTTGTTCCCATGGTTCTTCAACGGCGCCACGGACGAGGCCGCTCAGCGTGACCCGTCCTGGAGCCCTGCTGCGGAGGGGCGGATCGAGGACGGCGCCTACGTCATCCAGCTCGCCCTGCCGGGCGTGGATCCGAAGGACGTCCAGGTGTCCTTGATGGACAACGTCCTCACCGTCAAGGGCGAGCGCAAGGCTGACCATGACACCACGCGCAACGGCTACTTCGTCCGCGAGGTCGCGTACGGCGCGTTCCAGCGGAGCTTCCAGCTCCCCGAGGGCGTCGACGCGGCCCAGGTGGAGGCGAAGCACGCGAACGGCATGCTCGAGGTGAGGGTCCCCGCGCCGCGAGTTGCGACGCCGACGATGATCGAGATCAAGGCCGCCTGATCGAGGGCGGCCGCGCCCGGGGCGCGTGCCGGTGCCGAACCGGTACGCGCCCCGGCCTTCCGCGGCACACGATTACCTCGAGAAGCCGGAAACGCTCACGCCGCATCGCTTGGCGAATACGCGATCGCGACTCAATCGCGGGTTCAAGCCGGGGCGGTTCGGGTTTCCTGCCGAAGATGGGCCTGGCCGCGCGAAGATGTAAAGGCTACCGCCGAACAAGATCAATTCAGTAGGTCTTCCGCGCCGTGTGGCATTCAGCATATCCAGCCCCCGGCGCCGATTCCACTGGTGGTAGGCGAGATGGTCGGGGTCGTCCGTCCGGTAGGGGTCAGTGCTCGCGCGACGGTCCGACCGTCCGGGCTGGTGAGTCGACGGAGCCGACCCCAGGAGCCGGCGTGCCTTCGCCTCGCCGCCGAGCAGCCCGAGGTTGTTGCCGTACATGAGCACGGTGTCGAAGCGGCCGACCCTGGCTCCGACTCGCTCGAAGGCGAGGACCCGCGCATACCGCACACCCCGCCGGCGGGCGACCCTGACGGCGAGCGGCGAGACGTCGATCGCCAGCACGTCGTGGCCGCACCGCTCGAAGCTCGAGAGCGACCCGCCCGGCGCCGCAGCCGACGTCGAGCACGCGCCCGAGCACGAACCGGAGCGCCTGTCGTTCCACCGCCGGCCAGCGCCGAACCTCGCCGAAGAACGCTACGCGGAGCGACGAGCGACCGCTGACGTCGATGAAGCCGTCGTCGCGCTCGATCAAGGTCGAGCGCGGCGTAGCACGCTCGCACCGCGTGGTCCTCGTGGGCCACGGGCGCCCCGAAGAGCGCCATGATCCCGTCGCCCATGACCTGATTCACCGTCCCCTCGTACCGATGGACGGCCTCGATCATTCGCTCGAGGACGGGGTCCAGGAGCTTCCGGGCGTCTTCGGGGTCCCGCTCGGCCTGCCCCTCACCCCCTGATGACTGTAACTGCAGGGACCCGCACTGCAAAATGCTACACGGTGCCCACCACGCACTGGATTGACCTGATTACTCGCCGAACAGGGCATCGGAACTTACTGTAAACCGGCTTCTCGTCCCGGTCGGGACCCCTGATTCCCAGGCGCCGGCCTTCGAGGCCGATCCACACACCGCGATCGGCATCGACGCCATACGGCCCCCGGAGGCGGGATGCCCCCGGAGGCCGTCGGAAGAGCCGGGTGCTCTGGCCGGTGGGTTAGAAGTCGCCGCCCATACCGCCCATACCGCCCATGCCGCCGCCATGCGGCATGGGCGGCATGGCACCCTTCTCTTCCGGGATGTCGGTGATGAGCGCTTCGGTCGTCAGGAGCAAGGACGCGATCGACGCCGCGTTCTGAAGCGCGATCCGCTCCACCTTGGTCGGGTCAACGATCCCGGCGTGCATCATGTCCACATACTCGTTTGACTCGGCATTGAACCCGTGGGCCAGTTCCTTGTTGGCCTTGACCTTCTCGACCACGACCGACCCCTCGAGCCCGGCATTCTCGACGATCCGCCGGATCGGCTCCTCCAGCGCGCGCCGCACGATGTTGGCGCCGGTCTGCTCGTCGCCCGCCAGCTTCAGGTGGTCCAGGGCCATCGCGGCGCGGAGCAGCGCCACGCCGCCGCCGGGGACGATGCCCTCCTCGACGGCCGCCCGGGTCGCATTGAGCGCGTCCTCGACGCGCGCCTTCTTCTCCTTCATCTCGGTCTCGGTCGCCGCGCCCACCTTGATCACGGCGACGCCGCCGATCAGCTTCGCGAGCCGCTCCTGGAGCTTCTCGCGGTCGTAGTCGGACGTCGTCTCGTCGATCTGAGCGCGGATCTGCTTCACGCGGCCCTGGATCGTCTCCTGCTTTTTCTTGGAGCGGTCATCCACGACGATCGTCGTGGTGTCCTTGTCGATGGTGACCTTCTTCGCATCGCCCAGGTCTTCCCACTTGACGCTCTCGAGCTTGATCCCGAGGTCCTCGGAGATGAGCTTTCCGCCCGTCAGGATCGCGATGTCCTCGAGCATCGCCTTGCGGCGATCGCCGAAGCCCGGCGCCTTGACGGCGGCGACCTGGAGGGTGCCGCGAAGCTTGTTGACGACGAGCGTCGCGAGCGCCTCGCCCTCGACGTCCTCGGCGACGATCAGAAGCGGTCTGCCCTGCTTCGCGATCTGCTCGAGGATCGGAAGGAGATCCTTCATGTTCGAGATTTTCTTCTCGTAGAGAAGGACCTTCGCGTTCTCGAGCACGACCTCCATCCGCTCGGAGTCGGTGATGAAGTACGGCGACAGGTAGCCGCGGTCGAACTGCATTCCCTCGACGACCTCCAGGGTCGTCTCGAGGCCCTTGGCCTCCTCGACCGTGATCACGCCATCCTTGCCGACCTTGTCCATCGCCTCGGCGATGATCTTGCCGATCTCCGCGTCGTTGTTGGCCGAGATCGTTCCGACGTGCGCGATGTCCTTGCCCTCGACCGGCTTCGAGAGCCTGTCCAGCGCCTCGACGGCCGCCCGGACCGCGCGATCGATGCCGCGCTTCAGCTCCATCGGGCTCGCGCCGGCGGTGACGTTCTTGATTCCCTCGCGGTAGATCGCCTGCGCGAGAACGGTCGCCGTGGTCGTTCCGTCACCCGCGACGTCCGAGGTCTTGGAGGCGACCTCGCGGACCATCTGGGCGCCCATGTTCTCGAGCGGGTCCTGGAGCTCGATCTCCTTCGCCACGGTCACGCCGTCCTTGGTGATCGTCGGCGACCCGAACTTCTTCTCGATGACGACGTTGCGGCCCTTGGGCCCGAGCGTCACCTTGACGGCGTCGGCGAGCTTGTTGACGCCGTGGAGGATGCGCTGACGCGCTTCCTCGCCGTATGAAATCGTCTTCGCTGCCATCTCTTGGTTACTCCTTCACTCTTACTTTTCGATGATTCCGAGGACTTCCTCTTCCTTGATCATCAGAAGTTCCTCATCCTCGACCTTGAATTCCGTGCCGGCATACTTGCCGATCAGTACTCGGTCTCCCTTTTTCACGTCGAGCGGGAGCTGCTTCCCGTCGTCGTTGACCCTGCCCTTCCCAACGGCGACGACCTCCGCCTGCATCGGCTTTTCCTTGGCGGTGTCGGGGATGATGATGCCCCCGCGGCGCGTCTCTTTGTCCTCGACGCGCTTCACGAGGATCCTGTCGTAGAGCGGACGAATCTTCATTCCTTTCCTCCTTGGCTTCCGGGTTTCTTAGATTCCCGCGGACCGAAACACCGATCCGGGGAGTCGAGATATTAGCACTCCTCGACGAGGAGTGCCAGCACCCGGGACGATCGCTCCCGGTCAGAAGGAGCGATGTTTAAATTACTGATTTTTCTGGGCTTGAGGGTCGGCGTCGGCGCGAACCGTCGCTCCAGGTCCGCGGCCATGGGATCGTCCGGATGGCGGGATCGGTCGCTCGCCAGCTTCCCGGGTCTGCCCGGGCGTCGCGAGCGCTCCCGCGAGATCGCATCAGGCTTCGTGGTCCGGGACGCCTCGGCGAGGCTCCCGCGCCACTTGAGGATCACGCCCAACCGCTCGGACCCGCCCGCGAACTTCGGCCGGAGTCGAATCACCTCGCCGTATTCGGCCTCGGCCTCGGCCTCGTCGAGCCGTTTCTGCCTCGAGAGCGCGCTCGCAAAGCGGTCGCGAAGCTCGCCGTTCTTCGGCTCGGCTTTCACCGCGAGCCGAGCGCGCTCGATCTCGGCGGCATGCTCGCCTTCTCGCGCGCAAAGGGCGATCTCCTCGTATACTCCGCCGACTTATCGGCTCGCATTTCGGGAGCTGACGATGAAGACCGCGCTCGTCACCGGGATCAACGGACAGGATGGCTCGTATCTCGCCGAGCACCTGCTCGACCAGGGTTACAAGGTCTATGGCCTGGTGCGGCGCACCAGCATTCGCAATCTCGAGCGCGTCTCGCACCTGCTCGAGCAGATCGAGCTCCTGAACGGCGATCTCCTCGACCAGAACTCCCTGATCAATGCGGTCGCCGAAGCGAAGCCCGACGAGGTCTACAACCTGGCGGCCCAGTCGTTCGTCCCCGCTTCGTTCTCACAGCCGGTGCTCACCGGTGAGTTCACGGCTCTCGGAGTCACCCGGATGCTGGAAGCCATCCGGATCGTGAACCCCAAGATCCGGTTCTACCAGGCGTCGTCCTCGGAGATGTTCGGCAAGGTCCAGTCGGTTCCGCAGGACGAGGAGACGAAGTTCCATCCCCGCAGCCCGTACGGAGTTGCGAAGCTGTACGGACACTGGATCACGGTCAACTTTCGCGAGTCCTACGGCATGTTCGCCGTTTCCGGAATTCTCTTCAACCACGAGTCGCCGCGACGCGGGAGCGAGTTCGTCACCCGCAAGATCACGCTCGCGGCGGCGCGGATCGCCGCGGGCAAGCAGAAGGAGCTGCGCCTCGGCAATCTCGAAGCGCGCCGGGACTGGGGCTTCACGGGCGACTACGTCGAGGCGATGCGATTGATGCTCCAACAGCCCGAGCCGAAGGACTACGTCATCGGCACCGGCGTAACGCACACCGTCCAGGACTTCGTCGAGGCGACGTTCGCACATCTGGGACTCGACTGGCGCGCGCACGTCGTGATCGATCCGAAACTGGTGCGACCCGCGGAGGTCGACCTGCTGATCTCCAACCCTCGCCGAGCTCGCGAAGAGCTCGGCTGGCAGACCCGGGTCAGCTTCCACGACCTCGTCCGCATGATGGTCGACGCGGACGTCGCGCTCGTCGCAAGGGAGCCTACTTCAGGACCGTGACTGCCGTCACATCGGATTTCCGTTCGGCCCGCCCGAACGACTTTCCGTCGGGAAAAGTCGTTGCCGCCGTCGTTGCGAGGGCACCACGACGCGCCGAAGCCACTGTCGGAACGTTTCGCGTTTTTTCTCGACTTCCTTCTCGACCCGGGACTACGATCCCCACGCGGCCCTGGAGGTGCTCCAGCGGTTATCCAGCAAAACACAATACACACCGGGCGCTTCGCGCTCTCCATCACGAAGCCAACGGGACAGCGTCCGCAAAGAAAGGAGGCGAACCGGCGTACACGACGTGCGAACTCGCTCACGGTTTTCATCGCCAAACTTCGATAGGAGGCTGTTTTGAAATCTTCTTCGGCAAAAAGTATCGCCCTGCTCGGTCTCGCGCTTCTGTTCGTCGCCGCCGGCGTCGTCGGGGAAGACGTGCCGCTGCAGAACTGGACCGTTCCCGCTTACCACCGTGGCTCCTCCGGCGGATTGACGACCATGACGGATGTGACCCAGGGGATCGCTTTCGTCGGCGTGACGCCCTGCCGGCTGGTGGATACCCGGCAGGCGGGCTTCCCCGCCGGGTACGGCACTCCCGCCCTCGTCGGGGGCTCCCCCAGGAACTTCGATCTCAACTCCGATCCGCTCTGCACCGGCATCCCGGCGGGGGTCGACGCTTACTCGCTCAACATCACGGTGACGAACACACAGGGGCCCGGCTTCATCCTGATCTATCCGCAAGGCGGCGCCCAGCCGCCCGTCTCGACGGTCAACTACGTCGCCGGACAGACGATCGCCAACGCCGCGATCGTCCCCGCGGGAAGCGGCGGCGGCGTCACCGTCATCGCCGGAGTGTCGGGCACGGACCTGATCATCGACATCAACGGTTACTTCAGCGACCAATTCAACAGCCCCAACTTCTTCAGCGTCGTCAGCAATTACCAGTTCGGGGGAGGAGTCATCTTCGGTCAGAACCAAAACACGACCGTTGGCGGTGCGGGCGGGAACTTCGAAGCCTTAAGTCCCATCAATGGGGCTGCCGGGGTTTTCGGAACCGCAACGAGCGCCAGCGGCGCGTTCACCTTCGGCGGTAAGTTCCGGACCAACAGCGTTGCACTCGACGCGGCGGGCGTCAAGGGGATCACGGGGCTCGGAGACCCTCTTGGTGACGACACGGATTGCGGACCCTGCTTTGTTGCCGGGGTCCGGGGAGTCTCCGGAGGTCCACAAACGACCACTCAATACGGCGTCATCGGCATCAGCCGGCGGCGGGGCGTGGGCGGAGTTCTCCTGAACTCGACCACCGGCACACTGGCCGACGGTTACCTCGGCTACTGGGACGGAGCCAACGCCTTCGCGGGTCGCTTCTTCGGCAACGTTTCCATCACTGGAACGATGAGCGCGACGTCGAAACCGTTCGTTCAGCCGCACCCCTTCGATCCCAGCAAAGAGATCAAGTACATCGCGATCGAGGGCCCGCAGTCTGAGGTTTACTTCCGGGGCACCTCCCAGGTGTCCCAGGGAGTCACGAGAATCGCGGTCCCGGAGCACTTCAAGTACGTCGCAGATCCCGCGACGTACTCGGTGCTCGTCACGCCGGTCGGCTCCATGGCGACCGTCGCCGTTCTCTCCGAAGGAGAGGACGGGATCGTCATTCAGGCGTCGCGGAACGTCCGCGTTCATTACGTGGTTTACGCAGAACGCAGCGCCATCAAGAACCCGGATCCGATCGTGGAAAACGTCCACTTCCGGCCGGAGACGGGTGACGCTCGTGAGTTCGCGAGTCTTCCGGATTCGTATCGCCAGATCATGATCCGGAACGGAACGCTCCGGCCCGACGGAACGGCCAACATGGAGACCGCGCAACGACTGGGATGGGATCGGGTGATGGAGTCAAGAAAGCATCCCGTTCCCGCCCCGACCCCCGAGTAGCTTCCTCTTCGACCTGATCGAAGGCCGCGGCAAACGCCGCGGCCTTTTTTTTCTTCTCGACCGCGCGACCCGCATCGTCTATTCTTTCGACGAAACAGACCCAATGCGGATTTCCTCTTCACTCTTTGCGGTCGTTTTCCTCCTCCTCATGAACGGCGCTGCGGCCCGCGGCGCCACCTATTCCGTCGCCGGCTTTTCGGAAACGGCCATCGCGACCGGATTGACCGCGCCGACGGATTTCGCGTTCCTGCCGGACGGACGCATTCTGATCCTCGAGAAGGCGGGCCGGGTTCTCGTGGTCGTGAGCGGTGTCCTCCAGACGGCGCCGGTTCTGGACATCGCCGGATCGGTGGACGACGGTTCCGAGAAGGGACTTCTCGGAATCTGTCTCCACCCGAGCTTCCCATCGACCGGCTGGATCTACCTCTACTACACCACGAACGTCCCCAAGAACCGGATCTCGCGCTTCACTCTCACGGGCAACACGATCGGCTCGGCGAGCGAGGTCGTCATCCTCGACAACATCTCGGCACAGAACGGCAATCACAACGGCGGCACGATCGCGATCGGCCCGGACGGGAAGCTGTGGGCAGCGCCGGGGGACTCCGGCACCGGAGGCGCGAAGGCGCAGACCCTGACGCCCTATCCGTATGAAGGCGCGTTCAGCGGCAAGGTTCTGCGGATGGAGCTCGACGGCTCCCCCGCGGCCGGCAATCCCTTCCTCGGGGACGCGACGAAGGAGCCTCGAATCTGGGCGTACGGTTTTCGAAACCCGTTCCGATTCTCGTTCCGACCGTCGAACGGCTCGCTCTACGTCGGCGACGTCGGCTCGTTCGGAACGCAGGACCGGGAGGAGCTGAACGTGGTCGTCGCCGGCGGAAACTACGGCTGGCCCGACGCCGAGGGCACCACGATCTACAACCCTCCCTGCACGGGATGCCTGCCTCCGGTCTTCGATTACCCACGGGCCACCGGCACGACGATCATCGGAGGCGCATTCGTCACCGGAAACGCCTATCCCTCATTTCTCCAGGGCAGGTACGTATTCGGCGACAACGGCGCGAGCTGGATCCGGTACCTCGAGTTCGACTCGAACAACGCCCTCGTCGGGGGTCTTCAGAACTTCGCGACCTCCGCCGAAGGGCCGGTCGCGTTCCATCAGGGGCCCGACGGGTACGTCTACTATGCGGCGATCAACTCGGGGCGGATCTACCGCATCGACTTCCCCAAGAATTTCAACACCGTCACCCCCTGCCGCGTGCTCGACACGCGCGATCCCAACGGACCGTACGGCGGTCCGCGTCTCATCGCAGGGATGGATCGCACGTTCACGATCGGCGGCCAGTGCGGCGTCCCTCCGGGCGCCCGCGCGGTCTCCGTGAACCTGACGGTGACCGGGCCGACGGACCAGGGACATCTGGTCGTCCTGCCCGCCGGCGGCCCTCTCACCGACTCGAGCTCGATCAACTTCCGGGCGGCCCAGACGCGCGCCAACAACGCCATCGTCACCCTCGGGCCGACCGGCGCGATCCTCGTCCGGACCGGCATGGCCTCCGGCGGCGTCCACTTCGTTCTGGACGTGAACGGTTACTTCGACTGACCGGGCTTTTTCGTAGATCGGGCGATCGACTTCCGGTAGAATCATCTACGACTTAAGTCTGTCATTCGAATAGTCAGGAGCTGACAAATCCCGCCTTCGGGCGGCGACTTGAGAACCGCAAGTCGTTTGCCGCCAATGTCTACCAAACTCCTGCAGTGGCCTCGAACTTGCCTTTGTTGAGCCTGCAGATCAGCAAACAAGGCCGTCCTAGGGCGTAGTCGGCGGAGGTTCCCTTTGCAGAGAGCCGGGGCTCGATACTCGAGAATCGCGCGATGGCTGACGACCGTCGTTGCGCTGGCCGTGGCCGGTCCGGCGGCTGCGGTGACGATCTCGAGTCCGTTGACGTTCCCGGCGCGGGAAGGACTGGCCGTTCAGCGGGCCGCGGCGCTCGGCGAGCGGTTGCTCGACCTCGAGCCCGCTTCTCTCGCACGGCTCGCGAGCGTTCCGCTCGCGGAAACCATCCGCCTCGAACGGTTTCCTTTCGCGCCGGGCTCGACCGGCGATCTCATCCTCGAGCGATTCGAGATCGTCGCACCCGACGCGCGGATCTTCCTCCGGGGAAGACATGGTGAATCGTCGATTCCCCTACCGCCGGGCGCCCACTTCGAGGGACGCCTCGACGGCGAGCCCGACTCGCGCGTGTACATCGGGATTCCGGGATCGTTCCTCGTCGCGATCCTGAAGACGAGCGCGGGCCTCGTCTACGTCGGCCCGGAAGGCCCGACGGACGGACCCGTGCAGCACGTCCTGCGCACCGCAGACTCTCCGCTGAACGCCGCGCTCGCCCCTCTCGAATGGCACTGCGACGTCGAGGAGCTGCCCCAGGCGCCGATCGGCCCGGGAGACCGAGACGGGGGCGGTAGTCTTCTCGCGCGTCTGGCGAAGCCCGGCGCCGCCTCTCTGTCCGCGATGGAGGCCACGTCGCTCAAGGACGCCGCGATCTCGATCGAGACGGATCAGGAGCTCCTGGCCAAGTTCGCCGGAAACGTGACCGCGATGTCGAACTACGTGACGACGCTGCTCGGGCAGGACTCGGTGATCTACCAGCGGGATCTGGGAGTTCACCTGACGGTCAACCGGATCCAGGCCTGGACGAGCACGGATCCTTACGCCGCGGGCGACACCCGGACCCAACTCGACGAGGTCGGCGACTGGTGGCACGCGAACCGCCCCAAGGCGTCTTACCCGCGTACGACCGTGCTCTTCCTGTCCGGCAAGCCCGTGACGGGAGGAATCGCGTGGCTCGACGTCATCTGCGCGAACGACTTTTCACAGGG
Organism: Thermoanaerobaculia bacterium; assembly: GCA_036001245.1. Classification (GTDB taxonomy): domain Bacteria; phylum Acidobacteriota; class Thermoanaerobaculia; order UBA5066; family Gp7-AA6; genus Gp7-AA6. The sequence goes on along the minus strand of DASYUL010000054.1, from coordinate 2,260 downwards.
GGGACACTGGGGCGGCGCCTACGGGGTCACCCAGATTTTCGGAAACTATCCATCCAGTCTGTGGGACCTGCTATCGACCGCGCACGAGATGGGACACAACTTCGGATCCCCCCACACGCACTGCTTCAGCCCCCCGATCGACAAGTGTTATGGCGGCGAGTCCGGGTGCTACAGCGGTTCGGTCGTCAACCCGGGCCCGCTCGGCGGAACGATCATGAGCTATTGCCATCTGCTCGCCGGAGGCTACGGAAATATCGACATGCGCTTCCACGAGCGCTGCGTCAACGAGCAGATGCTGCCCCTGGTCAATTCGGTTTCGTGTCTGACGACCATTCCGGACTCCCCGCCGGCTGTCTCGAACTTCTACACCCTGCCGCCGTGCCGGGTGGTCGACACCCGCAACCCGACGGGAGCCCTCGGAGGGCCAGCGCTCGCCGCGAACACGGAGCGGTCGTTCACGGTGGGAGGCCAGTGCGGCATCCCGACGACCGCCAAGGCCGTGTCCGTCAACGTCACTGTGACGCAGAGCACAACGGCCGGGGACCTGAAGGTTTTCCCGGGCGGCATCGCGGTCCCGACCGCCACGACCATCAACTACCGGGGCGGGCAGACCCGAGCCAACAACTCGCTCTCCCAGCTGGGAAATGGGGGCGCCCTGGCGATTCGTTGCGACCAGCCTTCCGGAAGTGTCCACGCTATAATCGACGTTAACGGCTATTATCAGTAGTAGGAGACCGTCATGATCAAGTCCCGTTTCGCTCGTTCTCTCTTCCTCGGCGCGGCCGCCGCAATTCTGGCGGTCTCGACAGCCTCGGCTGCCGGCCCCTTCCAGTTCTACTCGGTAACGCCGTGCAGAATCGCCGACACCCGCAACCCGTCCAACCCGCAGGGAACCGGCGGGCCCGCGCTCTCTGCGGGTGCGCCTCGGAACTTCCCGATCGTGGGGGTTTGTGGAGTGCCGACGGACGCGAAGGCAGCGGCGTTGAACGTCACGGTCGTCTCGCCGACGCTCGAAGGCTTCATCAAGATCTGGCCGTTCAACACGGCGATGCCGGCGGTGTCGACGATCAACTTCGCGGCGGGAGAGCCGGCCATTGCCAACGGAGCCATCGTTCCACTGACCGTCGATCCGACGTTCCAGATCTCGGTGGTCTACGGAACGGCCGTCCCCGGCGGCAACACGCACCTGATCCTGGACGTCACCGGCTACTTCAAGTAGGGCCCGGTGCCGTTTCCCCGCCGCGTGGCGGGGCTGACGATTGCGTCTCTCGCACTCGCTGCTGCGAGTGTCTCGGCGCAGCAGCCGCTCCCGCCGTCTCTACGCCCCGGTTTTCCGGTCACGCTGAACGGGTCGGGGCCCGTCCGCGTGACGCAGCCGGCTGTCGGTGATCTCGACAACGACGGCGTCAAGGAGATCGTCGTCGGAACGGCCGGACGGCAGCTCTGGGTGCTGAACGCGAATGGGACCGTGCGATCGGGCTGGCCTCAGACCCTTCCCGCCGAAGTCGCGGGCGCCCCGGCCATCGGCTTGATCGACGGCGATGCGTTCCCCGACATCGTGGTCGGCTTCAAGGGAACGATGGACCCGACCGGCAAGGGAGGGATTCGCGCCTACCGCCGCGACGGCTCGGTGATCTGGACGCGCCTGACCGCAACCGACGAGGGCGAGGACGGCGTCTTTTCCACTCCGACGATCGGGAACGTCGACGGGCTCGGCGGCAACGAGGTCGTCGTCGGGAGCTTCGACTTCCGCGTCTACGTGATCCGGAGCGACGGGACGGACCTGCCGGGCTGGCCGAAGAAGCTGCGCGACACGATCTTCTCCTCGCCCGCGCTCTTCGACCTGGACGCGGACGGACGGCTGGAGATCGCGATCGGGGTCGACACGCACCAGGAGGGACCGCCATTCAACACGCCCGCCGGCGGCGCGCTGTACGTGTTCCGATTCGACGGATCGATCGTCCCGGGGTTCCCGCAGTTCATCGACCAGACGATGATGTCGTCTCCGGCGCTCGGTGACATCGACGGCGACGGGAAGCCCGAGATCGTGGTCGGCGGTGGAGTTTTCTACCAGGGCAACGTCGGCCGGAAGGTCTATGCGTACCGTTGCGACGGCAGCTTCGCGCCCGGCTGGCCCGTCTCGGTCGAGGCGCAGGTCTTCGACTCTCCGGCGCTGGCGGACCTCGACGGCAACGGGCGGCTCGACGTCGTCATCACCGACGAGAACGCGAACCTGTACGCCTTCCGGGGAGACGGCAGC
>DASYUL010000053.1:0-11126 GCA_036001245.1 Thermoanaerobaculia bacterium | reverse complement strand
GGCGGAGGGCACGATCCTCGGGACCTTCCAGTACATGGCGCCCGAGCAGCTCGAGGGCAAGGAGGCGGACGGCCGCACCGACATCTTCGCCTTCGGCGCGGTGCTCTACGAGATGGCGACGGGGAAGAAGGCGTTTTCGGGACGCAGCCAGGCGTCGCTGATTTCCTCGATCATGACGTCCGAACCGGCCCCGACCTCGACCGTCGTGCCGACGGCGCCTCCCGCGTTCGATCGGGTCGTCCGAACCTGCCTTGCCAAAGATCCCGACGATCGCTGGCAGACCGCGCACGACATCGCAGTGCAGCTCCGGTGGATCCAGGAGGGCGGTTCGGCCGTTGGCCTTCCGGCTCCGGTCGTCACGAGGCGGAAAGGGCGCGAACGAATCGCCTGGGTTCTCGCGGCGCTCGCCACCGCGGGTTTGATCGCGCTCGCCGCGCGCGACTGGCGGCGATCATCTGCCCGCGCGCCGGTCACAAGGTTTTCCATTCTCGCGCCCGAGAAGACGATGTTCACTCCCCCCGGGGAGCTCTCTTCGGCTCAGATGGCTCTCTCGCCCGACGGCCGCACTCTCGCCTTCGTCGCCAATCCCGCGGGGGCGCGGCCACTCCTGTGGGTCCGTTCCCTGGACAGCCTGACTGCCGTTCCTCTTGCCGGCACGGAAGACGCTCTTCATCCCTTCTGGTCGCCCGACGGGCGATCCATCGGGTTTCTCACACCGACGAGCCTGAAGAGAGTCGAGGCTTCGGGCGGGACTCCGCAGAGGCTTTGCGACGCCGTGGCAGGACGAGGCGGGTCGTGGAGCAGTCAAGGAGTCATCGTTTTCGCGCACAGCGCGCCGACGCCGCTCTTTCGAGTGCCGGACACCGGTGGAGAATCGCAGCAGGCGACCGACCTCGAGGTCGCGCGCGCGGAGGACCGGCATCGATTCCCGTTCTTTCTGCCGGACGGAAGACGATTCCTCTTCTGGGCGCGGAGCTCCAAGCGGGAGCATACCGGGATCTACGTGGCTTCGCTCGACTCGCGCACGGCCCGGCTGGTCGTCAGATCGGAAGCGATGGGCCAGTACGCCGCGGGATTTCTGCTCACCGTCCAGCAGGGAATGCTCGTCGCCTATCCCTTCGACGAAAAATCCGCGCAGGTCAAAGGCAACCCGGTCCGGGTCGCCGAGGGAGTCCTCACCGGAAACCCTCCGGGGTATGCGCCGTTCTCCGTGGCGGGAGCAAATGCGCTCGCTTACTCGTCGCCGCTTGCGAAGAGCCGACAGCTCGCCTGGTTCGACCGTTCCGGACGGCGCCTCGGCATCGTCGGCGAGCCCGGCGATTACAGCACCCCGCGCCTCTCGCCCGACGAGAAGAAGATCGCGGTCGCCATTCGGGAAGAGTCGAAGACGAACACGGACATCTGGATCTTCGACTCGACGAGGAGAACGTGGTCGCGGTTGACGTTCGACCCGGCCGCCGAGCGCGCGCCGCTCTGGTCTGCCGACGGGAGCCGGATCGTCTTCAACTCTGCTGCCGCTGGGGTCCTCGACCTGTACGAGAAGGCGGCGAGCGGCAGCGGAGAACCTCGGCTCGTCGTCCGCTCCCCTACCGACAAGTTCCCGACCGACTGGACGCGCGACGGGCGCTTTCTCGTGTACCACACGTTCGGCGGGAGCAGTACCTGGGATATCTGGATGGCCCCGACGGATGGCGGAAAGCCCTTCGAATTCCTCTCGTCGAAGTTCACCGAGGCGCAGGGCAAGGTTTCGCCGGACGGGCACTGGATCGCGTACGCCTCGGACGAGTCGGGTCGCTTCGAGATCTACGTCACCCAGTTTCCCCAGAAGCGCGGCCGCTGGCAGATCTCGACGACCGGGGGGAGTCAGCCGTGGTGGAGAGGCGATGGAAAAGAACTTTTCTATCTTGGCCCGGAACAGACTCTCATGAGTGTCGCGGTCCAGCCCGGCGATGCCTTCGAAGCCGCGGCCCCGACCGCGCTCTTCAAGGCGAACTTCCCGGCCGTCGTTCCGGCGTACTGGGCCAACTACCTCGCGACCGCGGACGGCCAGCGATTTCTCGTCAGCGAGCTGGTCCCCGAGGCTGCGGCCTCACCGATCAACGTGGTTCTGAACTGGACCGCCGGCTTGAAGAAATAAGAGGGTCAGGTCTCCACTTGCCACATCGGCGGTATCGCGATATCGTGATACCGCCATGCCCCGTTACATCGTCACCAACCTGCGCTTTCCCGAGCAGACCTACCGCGAGCTGCGGTACCAGGCGCTGCGTCGTGGCGTCAGCGTCGCTTCCGTGGTTCGTGAGTCAGTGGACCGTTATCTCGGGGGGAACGTCGAAGACAAACCGATTCCGTTCGGGGAAGACCCGGTCGACAAGTGGGTCGGTGCGTTTCATGGCGGCCCGGGCGATGAATCGATCAATCACGACCACTACCTGTACGGCTGGCCGAAGGAGACCGAGGATGAAGCTCCTCGTCGACACGAGCGCGTTGATCCCCCTCTTCCTGCCGGACGAAAGAAACCACCAGGAAGCAGCAAACTTCGGTCGCCAAAAACCGCAGCCGCGGTTCGTGCTGACGGAGCTGATTCTCGCAGAGCTCACAACGAGACTGCACGTTCGGGCGGGCGCCGAGCGCGCCGTCGAAGTCGCTCGCGACCTCCTGAGGAGTGACCGCTACCAGCTTGTTTTCACCGACCCCGAGCTGTTGGACGGCGGGCTCGCGAAGATGGAACGTTTCTCGGACAAGCGGTTGAGCCTCACCGACTGCGTGAGCTTCGAGCTGATGGAGAAGCTGGGCCTGAGCGCCGCGTTCACCTTCGACCGCGACTTCCGCGACTGCGGCTTCGAAACAGTTCCCTGACAGGGGTCAGGCAGGCATATTGGTAGTTTTGGCCGAAAAGGCCAAAGTGCCTGCCTGACCCCAGCTACTTCGCCGCGGCTACCGTCGCCTTCAGCTCCTCGATCGACCGCACGACGCCGCCTCGCACGACGTAGCGCACCTTCCGCAGGTTCGCGACGTCGGCGGTCGGGTCGCCGCCCACGACGAGCAGGTCGGCCGCCTTCCCCTTCTCGACCGTCCCGATCTCCTTTTCGAGCCCCATCGCGCTCGCGCCGCCGCGCGTGGCGGCGACGATCACCTGCATCGGCGTCAGTCCCGCCGACTGCATCGCCTCCATCTCCGCGTAGACCGACGGGCCGTGCAGGGTCAGCGGATTCCCCGCGTCCGTTCCCATCGCGATGACGATCCCGGCGTCCGAGACGCGCTTCAGGTTCGGATCGCCCATCTTTTTCGCGAGCGCGACGCGATCCCGGCCCCTCGTCATTTGCGCCTCGTATCCCTCCGGCGCGGGGATCTGCGCCGTCTCGGCGATCTTCGCCAGCGTCTCCCTGTTCACGCAGCCGTTGGGATCGTCGACCGCGGGCGCCTGCCTCGACGTCACGCCCTGCGCGAGTCGGTAGTACCCCCCGAAGACCGTCAGCGTCGGGCAGTAGATCGTGCCGTTCTTCTTCGCGAGCGCGAGAAACTCCTCGTCGACCGGCTTGTCGATGACGCCGTGAACGAGCATGCGCGCGCCGGCGCGGAGCGCCACCTTCGCCTCCGCGAGCCCGGTCGCGTGGACGATCAACGGCAGCCCCGCTTTGTGCGCCTCCTCTCCCGCAGTGAGGACCGCGGGCGTGGAGGCCTCCACGGTCAGATCCGGCCGCACGATGTACCAGACCTTGACGGCCTCGGCGCCGATCGACTTCAGGTAGGCGACGCCGGCGCGCGCCGACTCCGCGTCCTTGAGGAGCATGAACTGCCGCTCCGCGGGGAGGTTCAACCAGTGGTCGAGCGTCGAGAGGAGCGGCCCCGCGGCGGCGACATGCGGCGCGCGTGTATCGGCACGCTCGCGGCGCGCCATCGCGACGGTCCAGGCATAACCGCCGACGTCGAACACCGCCGTCACTCCCGAGCACAGCTGCGACTGGAAGAAGCGCTCGGGATGATCCTTCAGCTCCGCTTCCACCTTCTCGTACGGGTGCTTGTCCCGCACGTCGAGCGCGTCCGGCCGGCCGTCGGCCCACCCCGTCTGCGAGAAGTGGACGTGCGCGTCGACGAGCCCCGGAGTCACCCACGTGCTGCGCCCGTCCACGACCGTGACGCCGGCCGGGATCTCGCAGCGCCCGGCGCAGTCGATCTTCCCGCCCCGCAGAACAATCGTCGCGTTGCCGACCGGCGCGGCGCCCGTGCCGTCCACGAGGGTCGCGCCGACGATCGCGCGGGGCGGCGGAGGCGTGCCGGGAGGAGCCGGAAACGCGCTCGTCATCGCGATCTTCCATCCCCGGGGCGTCTTCAGAAAGAGGCGCTCGGAGATCCCCGTCTGCTCGTCCGCGCCGTAGCGGACCCGGTAGCGGTACGTTCCGTAAACGACGCCCGGCTGCACGGGGACGAGCTCGAGGTCGCTCGCGTCGAACGTGTCGGGCCACATCTGCCCTGCCGACTTCTCGTGAGCCGCGTATCCGAGCGCGATTCCGTCTGCGCCGGTCCGCGCGAGCTTCTCCGACTTCCAGTAGCAGGACAGATAGGCCGCCTTGTCGCGGCGCCGGATCGAGTCGAGGTTCTTCTCAAAGAGCGCTCGCGCCGCCGCGACGTCGCTCCCCCTCCCGCGGGGAGAGGGCTGGGGTGAGGGCGCTGCGTGCGCCGATGCGAGGATCAGAGCCAGCAACCAGCTCACTTGTCTCTCCTCCGTTTTCGGGGAGGATATCCTTCGCGCAAAGCGTGAGCATTTCGCCCGGAACACGCCTCGGACCCTACGAGATCCTCGCGCCTCTCGGCGCGGGCGGAATGGGCGCGGTCTACCGCGCGAAGGACTCGCGGCTGAAGCGCGAGGTCGCGGTCAAAGTCCTGCCGGCGTCGTTCTCGGCCGACGCCGATCGCCTGCGGCGCTTCGAGCTCGAGGCGGAGGCCACGGGGCAGTTGAACCACCCGAACATCCTCGTGGTGTACGACGTCGGGACACACGACGGCTCGCCCTACGTGGTCTCGGAGCTGCTCGAAGGAGAGACGCTGCGCGCGCGGCTCGCCCACGGTCCGCTCCCGCCCCGCCGCGCGCTCGAGTACGCGCGCGCCATCGCGATCGGTCTCGCCGCCGCGCACGAGAAGGGAATCGTGCATCGGGACTTGAAGCCCGAGAACGTGTTCGTCACGTCCGACGGACGCATCAAGATCCTCGACTTCGGGCTGGCGAAGTTGACTCAGCCGGAGTCGGAGCGCGGTCGAGAGACCGACCTGCTCACCGCGCCTCAGGGCACCGAGCCGGGCGTGGTCATGGGAACGGCCGGATACATGTCACCCGAGCAGGTCCGCGGCACGACCGTCGACCCCCGCTCCGACCTTTTCAGCTTCGGCGCGATCCTGTTCGAGATGCTCGCGGGCCGCCGCGCGTTCCTGGGCGACTCCGCGATCGAGACGATGAACGCGATCCTGAAGGAGGAGCCGCCGGACCTGGCTGGATCCGGTCGAAACGTTCCGCCCGCGCTCGACCGGATCGTTCGGCATTGTCTCGAGAAGAACCCCGCGATGCGATTTCAGTCGGCGCGCGACCTCGCGTTCGACCTCGAGTCGCTCTCCGAGGCGACGAGCGCGCCGGCGGCAGCCCTTCCGAAAGCCCGCGCGAAGCGGTCGGGCGTGTACTTCGGAGCGGCAGCGCTTCTTGCTCTCGCTGCCGCGACGATCGCCTACGTCGCGGGACGAGGAGCGAGGCCCGTCTCCTTTCCGACGTTCCAGCGGCTCACCTATCGAGCGGGCACGCTTCTGACAGGGCGATTCGCACCGGATGGCCAGACCATCGTCTACACCGCCGCCTGGGAGGGTAAGCCGTTTCAGCTCTATTCGACACTGCCCGGCGGCGCCGAGTCCCGCCCGCTCGGGCTTCCGCCCGCGATGGTGACCGGCATTTCACGGAAGGGCATGATGGCGATCGTTCTCGCGCCAGCCGGGACGAACATTCTCGGCACGCTCGCGCTCGTGCCCCTCGGCGGCGGCGCGCCGCGCCCGATCCTCGAAGGCGCGCGGATCGCCACGTGGGCGCCCGACGGCGAAAATCTCGCGGTCGTGCTCTCGGGGGGAGGCGGCGAACGAATCGAGTACCCGATCGGAAAGGTCGTCTACCGGACGGCCGGATTCATCTACGACAGCCGCCTCTCACCCGACGGGAGCACGATCGCGATCGAGGAGACCCGTCCCCTGACGTTCCAGGGCGGGACCGGGTGGATCGGATTGGTCGACCGCTCCGGAAAGCGGACGACGCTCTACGAGGGCTGGGTCCGGAACTGCGGCGTTGCCTGGCTGCCGGGCGGAAAAGAGTTCCTCTTCGCGGTGCCCGACTCGACCGGATCGTACCGGGAAATCTATGCGGGCTCGCGCACCGGGAAGAAGCGGTTGCTCGGCCGGGTCGCCGGGGCGTTCACGCTCTACGACGTCTCGAACGACGGCCGGCTTCTCTTCGCGAGGGAAGACGTCCGCATGTTGACGCTCGGAGGGTTCGAGGGAGACAAGACCGAACGCATCATTTCCTGGCTCGACGAGTCCATCGCGGCGGACCTTTCCGACGACGGACGTCGGGTGCTTCTCTCGGAAGTCGGAGGCGGCGGCGGGGCGAAGGGGGCCGTGTACCTGCGGCCGACGGACGGGTCGGACGCGATCCGGCTCGGCGACGGACAGGGGCTCGCGCTCTCGCCCGACGGAAAGTGGGCGCTCGCGACCAGCAACGAGCGTCCGGAGCTTCTCCTCTATCCGACGGGCGTCGGTCAGCGCCGGACGTTGCCGGTCTCGGGATTCGAGAGCTACCAGTCGGCGCGCTGGCTGCCCGACGGGAAGCGGCTTTTCTTCAACGCGAACGTGCGGGGCCGGGTTACCCGGTGCTACCTCCTCGATCTCGCGGGCGGAGCCCCACGCCCTGTCGGGCCCGAAGGCGGCTCCTGCTCCGCCTCCTCGCCGGACGGGAAATGGCTCGCGGTCAACGGATCGGATGGGGACCTCTCCCTCCTGGCCGTGGACGGAACGGCTACCGCGCCGCCGGTTCGCGGATGGACGAAGGGAGCGACGGTCCTCCAGTGGAGCGACGACGGCCGATCGCTTTTCCTCACGACGGAAACGGATCTTCCGATGTCGATCCGCAGGCTCGACCTTCAAACGGGCCGGACGGACCTCGTGAAGACTGTCATGCCGCCCGACACCTCCGGCGTCCAGACGATCGCCGCTCCGCTCGTGACGCGCGACGGTCGGACGTACGCGTACACCTACATCCGGCTTCTGGGCGACCTCTACGTCGCGCAAGGGTTCAAGTGAGGGTCAGGTCTCCACTTGCCACATCGGGCGAGCCGCTTTTCTTCATGGTGGACTGATGTCATGACCCTCCTGCCCGGGACCCGCCTCGGCACCTACGAGGTGATCGGGCCGCTCGGCGCGGGCGGCATGGGGGAGGTCTACCGCGCGCGCGACACGAAGCTCGACCGCGACGTCGCGATCAAGGTCCTGCCGGAGCGCCTCGCCGCCGACTCGGCCGCGCTCGCGCGCTTCGAGCGCGAGGCGAAGACCGTCGCCGCTCTCTCGCACCCGAATCTCCTGGGAATCTACGACTTCGGTCAGCAGGACGGCGTGACTTATGCCGTCACCGAGCTTCTCTCCGGAGAAACGCTGCGCGACAAACTCGCGGCTGGCCCGATCCCCCGCCGCAAGGCGATCGAGTACGCGCTTCAGATCGCACGCGGCCTCGGCGCCGCGCACGAACATGGCGTCGCGCACCGGGATTTGAAGCCCGAGAACGTTTTCGTCACCAACGACGGTCGCGTGAAGATCCTCGACTTCGGGCTCGCGAAACCGCTCCTGCCGGAGTCCGGGGTGTCGGGCGCCGCGACCTTCGGCGCCACCGAGCCCGGCACCGTGCTCGGAACCGTCGGCTACATGTCGCCCGAGCAGGTGCGCGGCCGGCCGGCCGACCACCGCAGCGACATCTTCTCTTTCGGCGCGATCCTCTACGAGATGCTGTCGGGCCAGCGAGCGTTCAAGGGCGACTCCGCGGTCGAAACGATGAACGCGATCCTGATCCGCGACCTTCCGGAGCCGAGCGGCCCGCCGGAAGACCTTCTTCCGCCGCTTCTCGACCGCATCGTGCGCCACTGCCTGGAGAAGAATCCCGAGGAGCGGTTTCAGTCCGCTCGCGACGTCGCGTTCGATCTCGAGACGGTGTCCGGCACCACGTCGAGCGCGACGCGGCAGCTCATCGCCCCCGTGCGCGAGAAGCCGCGCTGGCTCGCGCCGGCCGCGGGCCTGGCGATCGCGCTGCTCCTTGCGGGTGCGTTCCAGGTCGGGAAGCGGGCGGCCGCGGGCGGGAAGGCCACGGACGTCCCGGCGATCACGTTCTCGCAGCAGACGAACCAGCAGGGCGTCGAGAAGTTCCCGGCGCTCTCGCCGGACGGCAACAACCTCGCATACGTCAGCCGCGAGACGGGAAACGACGACATCTATCTGCAGAGGGTCGGCGGGCACAACCCGATCAACCTGACGAAGGACTCGTCCGAGGACGACACCCAGCCCGCGTTCTCTCCGGACGGCTCAGCGATCGCGTTCCGCTCCGGCCGCGGCGGCGGCGGCATCTTCGTGATGGGCGCGACGGGTGAGTCGGTCCGGCGGCTGTCGGACGCCGGCTACAACCCGTCGTGGTCGCCCGACGGTAAGCAGATTGTCGTCGCGACCGAAGCGGTCGACCAGCCTCTCGCCCGGTCCGGGCTTTCCGAGCTCTGGACGATCGACGTCGCGACCGGCGAGAAGCGGAAGCTCTTTGAGGGCGACGCCGTCCAGCCGAGCTGGTCGCCGCACGGCGACCGGATCGCCTTCTGGGCGATCCCCAAACAGACCGCGCAGCGCGACATCTGGACGATCGCGGCGACCGGTGGCGCGCCTGTGGCCGTCACGCAGGATGCCGCTCTCGACTGGAATCCGATCTGGTCCGCCGACGGGAAGTCTCTCTACTTCGCGAGCGACCGCGGCGGCAGCATGAACCTCTGGCGGGTCGCGATCGACGAAAAGACGGGAAAGGCGACCGGCGCTCTGCAGGCACTGACCACACCGTCCCTGTCCACTGCGCACTTGAGCATCTCGCGCGACGGGAAGCGGATCGCGTATCTCGCGCTGAACCAGCTCGCGAGCCTCGAAAAGGTGCCGTTCGATCCCAGGTCCGGTAAAGCCGCTGCTCCGGCGCCGCTCCTGCGGCAGTCCGGAGTGCTCGACTCGCCCGACGTCTCGCCCGACGGCGAGTGGGTCGTGTTTTACACGGTCGGTGGACAGGAGGACCTCTTTCTCGTGCGCTCCGACGGCACCGGCCTGCGAAAGCTGACCGACGACCTGCACCGGGACCGCGGGCCGTCCTGGTCGCCGGACGGAAAGAGGATTGCCTTCTATTCGAACCGCGACGCGGGCAAGTACGAGATCTGTGTGATCAATCCGGACGGGAGCGGTTTGACGCAGCTGACCCGGATGACGGACGGGGGATTGTCCCCCTGGTGGTCGCCCGACGGGAAACGGATCGCCTACCCGACGGGCTCCGGCTCGAACGTATTCGACGTCGCCGCGGGGCCGGCGCGCGCCCCGGAACCGCTGCCGCTCTTCGCGGAACCGGGCCGCTGGTTCCAGGTGACCTCCTGGTCTCCCGACGGTCGTTCGCTCGCGGGAGGAGGCGTTCCGCACGCGGCGTCCGGTGGAGGCGGCGTCGTCCTGTACTCGTTCGAGAGCCGCCGCTACGAGCGGCTGGTCGAACGAGGCGAAAAACCGATCTGGCTTCGGGACGGCCGGCAACTTCTCTTTCTGTCCGACCCGGAGCACGTCTCGCTCCTCGACGCGAGGACGAAGCAGGCGCGGCCCGTGTATACCGCGCCGCGCGGATCCGAAATCGCCGACTACACGCTGTCCAAAGACGACCGCTGGATCTGCGTGATCCGGAGCAACGACGAGGGCGACGTCTGGCTGGCGAAGCTGGAGCGAAACTAGGCGGAATACTCCCGAAATCCTTCGCGACGGAAGTCTCGATCGAAGGAAAAAGCCTTGTCGATTCCCCGAGAACGCATCAATAGAAAACTGACCTGGTCGACGAAGCTGATCCTCCGGCGCCGGGCGCGCTTCATCGCTCGGAGCGCACTGTCGTGGAGAACTCTGTCCACCCACTCGATCTCGAAAGAGTCGGCGCTATCGGCAACCTGCAGGGCGGCCTCGGTGCCCATCCGGTTCTGAATCAGCGCAATCGATTCAACGAGAACGTAGTTGTGAGTGAAGAGTCCTTCCTCCCTTTCCAGTAAGGCCGCAAGAATTCGCAGCGCGTCGGCGTGGTGCGGATCGCCCGCGTCTGCGAGCGCGTAGAACGCCGACGTGTCTACGAATATCAATCGCGAAGGTCCTCGAGAATCGCTTCGGCAAGAGCCTCGTCGTGGCGTTCGGATACCGGCGACTGAGCGCCCTGCTTCGTTCTTCCAGCGCCGACGAAGGGGAAGTCTTTCAGGGTCAGCCGCTTCCTGGGCTTCTTCGGGAGCAACGCTTTCCCCAATTCTTCGCGAACCACCGACGAAATCGAGCGGTGCTCCTCGTATGCCCTCCGCCGCAGGGCGGCATAGGTCGCGTCGTCGAACTGGATCTGGGCCCGCTTCATGCTCGCGCCATCATACCATCATGATGGCATTGTGCCTTCCGGGCGCGTGCGGGCCTCCGCGTGCGCCGATCCCGCTCGGGACAATCCTGTAGACATTGGAGCTGGAGGGTCGATGGTCCGGCTGAGCTGGCTCTCATCAGCGTCCTCAGCCCTGCCCTGCCAGCAAGTAACTCGCCCGCTCAGGCGGCGCCTCCCGAGGGAGAGGGAGTAATTGTCGGCACCGCGCCGGCGGTCGCCTCCTCCGGGAGTCTCAACATCATCGCCGTCGAGAGTAGCCCGAGCGCGAACGACGCGAGCCACAACGTCCTGCCGCCAAACTTCTCGAGCATCGCCGTCCCCGCGAGCGGGCCGAGCGCGAAGGCGAGGCTCATCGCCATTTGCGTCAATCCCATGTACTCGCCGCGCCGCGCCCTCGGCGCGATATCGGTCACGTAGGCGGCGAGCGCCGGAA
>DASYUL010000052.1:0-3383 GCA_036001245.1 Thermoanaerobaculia bacterium | reverse complement strand
GATCGCCGTCGACACCAACGTCCTCGTCTACGCCCACCGCGAAGACTCGGAGTGGCACCGACCGGCCTACGCCTGCGTGGAGACCCTGGCACAGGAGAAGGGCGCCTGGGCCATTCCCTGGCCCTGCATCCACGAGTTCCTCTCGATCGTGACCCATCCGCGCGTCTACGACCCACCGACACCGCTTGCCGCGGCGCTCGAACAGGTCGACGCATGGCTCGAGACGCCGAGCCTCGTCCTCCTCTCCGAGTCGGGCGCCTACTGGCCGGAGCTGCGAGCGATGCTCGAGGCCGGACAGGTAACGGGAGGCCGCGTTCATGACGCGCGTGTTGCCGCGCTCTGCCGGCTTCACGGTGTGCGGGAACTGTGGACTGCCGACAGGGACTTCAGCCGATTCTCCGGGATTGCCCTGCGCAACCCTCTCATCGATCGCCCGTGAGCCTTGCGACCGGAGTCCGACTCGGGCCTTACGAAATCGTCGCGCCGCTCGGCGCCGGAGGAATGGGCGAGGTCTATCGCGCGAAAGATCCACGGATTGGCCGGGAAGTCGCGGTCAAAGTGCTCCCTGCGTCGTTCTCGACGGATCCCGATCGGCTCCGCCGCTTCGAGCAGGAGGCGCGCGCCGCGGGGGTTCTGAATCACCCCAACATCACGGCCGTTTACGACGTCGGGACATTCGAAGGAGCGCCGTACGTCGTCACCGAGCTTCTCGACGGAGAGACGCTGCGGAGCCGGCTGGCCGGAGGAGCGCTCGCTCCCCGCCGCGCGATCGACTGCGCGATCCAGATCGCGCACGGACTCGCGGCCGCGCACGAAAAGGGAATCGTCCACCGGGACCTGAAGCCCGAGAACCTGTTCGTCATGAAGGACGGCCGCCTCAAGATCCTCGACTTCGGCCTGGCGAAGCTGACGCAGCCCGAGAAGGCCGGGCCGCAGACGAGCCTGCCCACCGAAACCGCCGGAACCGAGCCGGGAGTCGTTCTCGGGACTCTGGGCTACATGTCGCCCGAGCAGGTACGCGGCCGCCCCGCCGATTCGCGCAGCGACATCTTCTCCTTCGGCGCGATCCTCTACGAGATGCTTTCCGGAAAGAGAGCGTTCCATCGGGACACCGCCGCCGACACCATGTCGGCGATCCTGCGGGAGGATCCGGCGGATCTCTCCTCGACGAATCGCCAGGTCACGCCCGCACTCGACCGAATCATCCGCCACTGCCTCGAGAAAAACCCCGAGGCCCGATTCCACTCCGCTCACGATCTCGCGTTCGATCTCGAAGCTCTTTCGGGAACGCAGGCCGCCGATACTCAGGCGGTCCCGCAGACCAGCCGACGGCCGAAGCTCATGCCCGTCCTCGTCGCAGTTTCGGCGATTGCAGCGCTTCTTGCCGCCGCCATGGGATTCCTGGCCGGCGTTCGTTCGCGGCGTGAGCCCGCGTCACACCCGATGCGATTCGCGATCCCGATCCCGCCGGGAACGGTCTACTCGCGCTCGCCGCTTTCCAGAGCGGTTTCGATCTCGCCGGACGGCACCCGGTTGGCGATCGAAGCGGTCTCCAAAGGGCGCAGTCGCCTTTACCTGCGGCCGCTCGATTCGGAAGAGGCCGTGGAGCTGGAGGGCTCCCTCGACGCCACATTCCCGTTCTGGTCGCCCGACAGCCGTTTTATCGCCTTCTTCGCGGAAGGGAAGTTGAAGAAGATCCCGGCCACCGGTGGTCCTCCGGAGGAACTCTGCGAGGCTCCGTTCGCCCTCGTGGGAACGTGGAACCGTGAAGGCACGATTCTCTTTTCACGGCTCGCTCCGCCCGGGATCTATCGCGTTTCGGACAAAGGGGGACAAGCGATTCGCGCCGCGGCGCCCGAGCCGTCGCGGTACGAAGTGAATCTCTTGTCACCGCACTTTCTGCCCGACGGCCGGCGATTTCTGTACATCGTGAATCCCCCGCAGACTGCGCAAGATCGCGAGTTGCGACTCGGCTCGCTCGACTCGAAGGAGAGCCGCACGGTGGCGCACATGGATTCCCGGGCCGAGTACGTCGCACCCGGGTACCTGATCTTCGTCCGGGAGGGAGCTCTCTACGCGCAACCCTTCGACGATCGGAAGGCGCGACTTCACGGAGAGCCGCGTCTCCTGGCCGAGGCCGTCCACTACCACCTCGGCCCGAGCAATGCGGCTTTTTCCGTCTCCGAGGCGGGGATTCTCGCCTACGAGACCGCGGCCCCCCCCTCCCGGCTGGTCTGGCTCGACCGCGAAGGGAGAGAGATCGGACAGCTCGGCCAGCCCTCAGTCGTGCAGGGATTACGAATCTCACTTGAGGGAGGGAGAGTGGCCGTGGACATCGCGGATCGCCGGACCGGAACCTCCGATATCTGGCTCTTCGAGCTCTCGCGCGGAGTTTCGACACGGCTTCACTTCGATTCCGTGGATGAGATTTTGCCGGTGTGGTCATCCGACGGATCGAAGCTCATCTACCGTTCCGATCGCCAGGGTGCTCCGGACATCTACGAGATGGCGATCGGGGTCCCGGGAAGTGAGAAGCCTCTGCTCAGGGAGCCCGGCCTTCAGCAGGCGGAGGACGTCTCGCGCGACGGCCGCTTCCTCGTCTACCTGAACGAGATGCAAACGACGGTGTGGGCCATCTGGCTCCTGCCGCTCCAGGGGGACCGCAAACCATTGCCATGGCTTCGCACGCGGTTCAACCTGGCGAGCCCGCGTTTCTCGCCGGATGGGCGGTGGATTGCTTACGAGTCGGATGAGTCGGGAGTGCCTGAAATCTACATGGCGCTGACAGAGGGAGGTGGGGAAAAGAGGCGTATCTCTCCGGCGGGCGGGAGACGCCCGCGGTGGCGACGGGACGGAAAAGAGCTCTACTACATCGCGCCCGGCGGCCTGCTCATGGCGCTCCCGGTGACTTTTGGCCCGCCACTGGAGGTTGGCGCTCCCGTCCCGCTCTTGCGCGGGGAGCCGGAAATCGAGAACTACGACGTGGCTCCCGATGGATCACGGTTCCTGGTCAGCACGCCTGCAGAAAAAGTCCGCGAGTCGCCGATCCGCGTGATCGTCAACTGGACCGCGGCATTGCAGGGGCAGAAGTGAGTCTCTCCCCGGGCTCCCGCCTCGGCCCCTACGAGATCGTCGCGCCTCTGGGCTCTGGCGGGATGGGCGAGGTCTACCGGGCGAAGGATCCGAGGCTGGGTCGCGAGGTCGCCATCAAGGTCCTGCCCGCCTCGTTCTCCGGCGATCCCGATCGCCTGCGCCGCTTCGAGCAGGAGGCGCGCGCCGCCGGGATTCTGAACCACCCGAACATCACGGCGGTCTACGACGTCGGGACCTTCGACGGCTCGCCCTACGTCGTCACCGAGCTACTGGAAGGCGAGACGCTGCGC
>DASYUL010000051.1:0-1593 GCA_036001245.1 Thermoanaerobaculia bacterium | reverse complement strand
ACTCCGACCAGAACGGTCGTCGCCGCCGAGGCCGATTCGGTGGAGCTGCCGGGGGAGCTCGGATATCTCGGTATCCTCCCCGGGCACACGCCTCTCATCACGGTCCTGAAGGCGGGTGTTCTGACGTATCGGAACGGCGGCGACGAACACTCCCTGGCGATCGCAGCCGGCTTCGCGGAGATCGCCAACGACGCGGTCACCGTCCTCGCGGATCAGGCGGAGGGGCCGGGAGAGGTCGACGTCGCGGCTGCCGAGCGCGAACGGTCCGGCGCCGAAGAGGAGCTGAAGACCGCGAGCCGTGAGTCTCTCGACGAGATTCGAGCCCGCCTCGAGCTCGCGCAGGCGCGTCTGGCGATCGCGAAAAGAGGACGCTAGCCGCGACCGACCGGCGGGCGCCGTTCACCCCGCGTTCAGCCGGGACTTACTATGACCGGGTGAGCATGTTCGCCCCGGAGGATTCGGAGGAGATGAAGGTCCGCTCGACCGCTCCTGCGGGCCGGCCGCACACCCTCGTCCCCGAGATCTCGGTCGTCGTGCCCGCGCGCGACGAGGCCGAGAACGTGGCTCCACTCCTCGAGGACGTGCGCGCCGCACTGGAGGGCCGCGTCGACTACGAGGTCGTCTTCGTCGACGATGGGAGCGTGGATGGAACGCCGATCCGCCTCCGCGAGCTGTCGCGGGCGTTTCCACGCCTGCGCTGGGTGAGCCACCGCTCGTCCTGCGGGCAGAGCGCTGCGATCTGGACGGGCGTGCGGCTGTCGCGCGCGCCGTGGATCGTCACCCTCGACGGGGACGGCCAGAACGATCCGGCGGACATTCCATCGCTCCTCGAGGTTCGAGCGGATCGCGGCGCCAACGTGAACCTCCTCGTCAACGGGAGGCGGCAGCGGCGGCAGGACACCTGGGTCAAGCGAACGTCTTCGCGGATCGCCAACGGGGTGCGCCGCCGGGTGCTCGGCGACGATACGTCGGACACGGGATGCGGCCTGAAGCTCTTTCCGCGCGAGGCCTTCCTCGCCCTCCCGTTCTTCGACCACATGCACCGATTCCTGCCGGCGCTCATGCGGCGCGGCGGAAGCGAGATCGTGTCGGTCCCGGTCCGGCACAGGGAGCGCCGTCACGGCCGCTCGCACTACGGAGTTCACAACCGGCTGTGGGCCGGGATCGTCGACATGCTCGGCGTCCTCTGGCTCCAGCGCCGTTCGAAGCGCCCAATCCTGGCGGGCCCGCCATCGCCCGCCGGCGATGAGCGCGGCGACTCTGGCGGTTCCAAGGAGTAGACGATGAAGATTCCACCCTTCTGGCTGATCGTCGGGTTCGTGGGCCAGGCGCTCTTTTCGATGCGCTTCATCCTCCAGTGGGTTCAGAGCGAGCGCGCGCGCCGGAGCGTGATACCGATCGCCTTCTGGTACTTCAGCCTCGCGGGCTCGATCGTCCTGCTCGCCTATGCGATCCACCGGCAGGACCCGGTCTTCATCCTCGGCCAGGGCGCCGGCATCGTGATCTATCTGCGCAACCTCTACCTCATCTCTCGGGAGCGACAGGCGGAGAACCGCGCGGCACACGCCCAGGGCGCATGAGCAAAAGCGCCCG
>DASYUL010000050.1:0-6491 GCA_036001245.1 Thermoanaerobaculia bacterium | reverse complement strand
CGAAGGAGAACCTCGTGAAGCCGGAGGCGCCGGTCTTCGACCCCGACCGCTACACGGATCGAGGCAAGGAGATGGACGGCTGGGAGACGCGCCGCCGGCGCGAGCCGGGCCACGACTGGTGCATCGTGCGGCTCGGCCTGCCCGGGACGATCCGCGGCGTCGACGTGAACACAGCGTTCTTCCGGGGGAACTTTCCCGAGTCGTGCTCGATCGACGCAGCCGAAGCAGAAGACGGTCCCTGGACCGAGATCCTCCCGATGTCGCCGCTCACGGGAGACGCGAAGAACCTCTTTCCCGTCGAGACCGACGGACGCTTCACGCACGTGAAGCTCCACATCTATCCGGACGGAGGCGTCGCGCGGCTGCGCGTTTACGGCCGCGTCGTGCCGGATTCCGAACGGCTCTCCCGCGGGAAGGAGATCGACCTCGCGGCGCTCGAGAACGGCGCCCTCGTCGCGGCGTCGAGCGACATGTTCTTCGGCGCGCGGCACAACCTGATCCTGCCCGGACCGCCGCACGGGATGCACGACGGTTGGGAGACCCGGAGGCGCCGCGGGCCCGGGCACGACTGGGCGATCGTGCAGCTCGGTGTCCCGGGCACGATCTGTCGAATCGAGGTGGACACGACCTGGTTCAAAGGCAATGCGCCGGGGAGCTGTTCCCTCGACGTGCTCGAAGCCGGCGACCCGTCGTCCGCCGAGGCCGAATGGCGGGAGGTCCTGCCGGAGACGCCCCTCCGGCCCGATGCGTTGCACCGATTCGAAGAGGAAGTCCGCCCCGGCCCTCCCGCGACGCACGCCCGCCTGAACATCTTTCCAGACGGGGGCGTCGCGCGACTGCGGCTCTTCGGCTCCATTGCGTGACGCGCGCCGCGAGCTCCGGCCTGGAACGGCTGAACGAGCTTCCGCCCGGAGAGGCGGAGACGCTGCTTCTCTCGTGTTGCGGCTCGCGCGAGTGGGCGCGGCGGCTCTCCGCGGAGCGGCCCTTCGGAAGGGCGGAAGAGCTCGCGGAGGCTTCCGACCGGATCTGGCGGTCACTCCCGAAGGAAGAATGGCTCGGCGCGTTCGCCGCGCACCCGCGGTTGGGGGAAGTCGCGGGGACAGGTCCTACGGATCTGCACCCGCAGCAGTCCATCGCGGGGACAGGCCCTGCGGGCCTGCACCCGCCACCCTCTCTGAGCCGGGCCGCTGACTGGTCGCGCCGGGAGCAGGCGGGGACGAAGAGCGCCTCCCGCCAGACGCTGGCGAACCTCGCCGAGGCGAACCGCGAATACGAAGAGCGCTTCGGTCACATCTTCATCGTCTGTGCGAGCGGAAAAAGCGCGGCGGAGATGCTCGCGCTCGTGCAATCGCGGCTGCATAATGACGCGCAAACCGAGCTCGAGATCGCGGCCGAGGAGCAGCGGAAGATCACGCGGCTTCGTCTCGCGAAATTGCTCGAAGCGGAGGGAGCTTGAGCCGGATCACCACGCACGTGCTCGACACCGCGATCGGACGGCCGGCGGTCGGCGTGCCCGTCACGCTCGAGCTGTACGACGGCGAATGGAAGACGGTCGGGCGCGGGCACACGGACCCGGAAGGCCGCGCCCGCGATCTCTGCGGCGGCGCGATCGAGGCCGGAAGGTATCGGTTGACGTTCGACACCGCGGTCTACTTCAACGCGAGAGACGTCGAGGGCTTTTTTCCGATCGCCCAGATCGTGTTCGAGGTCCGGGACCCGACCCACCACTACCACGTGCCGCTCCTGCTCGCTCCCTACGGTTATTCGACGTACCGAGGCACCTGAAGCCCTTGCCCCTCGGCTCGAACAGTTACGGCAAGTCCGGAATCCGCCTCGTCAAGCTCGCTCGGCGCGACGGCCGCCACGACGTCCAGGACCTCATGGTCGCGGTTCGCTTCGAGGGAGATTTCGAGGCTGCGCACGCCGCGGGCGACAACTCCGGCGTCCTTCCCACCGACACGATGAAGAACACCGTCTATGCGCTCGCGAAGGACCGCCCGGGCGAGGAGATCGAGGACTTCGCGCTCGCGCTCTCCGACCACTTCCTGCGCGAGAACCGGGAGGTGTCTCGCGTCGAGATCTCGATCGAGGAGCGCGTCTGGGATCGAATCGGCGGAACCGCTTTCGAAGGGTCGAGCGACGAAAGGCGGACTGCGTGCGTGTCACGGTCGCGCGCCGGCGCATCCGTCGAGTCCGGGTTGAAGGACCTCCTGATCATGAAGACGGCGCAGTCGGGGTTCTCGGGATTCAAACGCGACCGTTACACGACGCTGAAGGAGACGAGCGACCGCATCCTGGCGACGTCGCTCACCGCCGCCTGGACGCACGCAACCGCCGCCGGACCGTTCGCGGACGCGTGGAGGGCGGTGCGCCGGACGCTGCTCGACGCGTTCGTCGCGCACGACAGCGCGTCGGTTCAGCACACGCTTCACGCGATGGGGGAAGCGGCGCTCGCGAATCATGCCGGCCTGTCGTGGATCCGCATGACGATGCCGAACAAGCACCACCTGCTCGTGGATCTCTCCCCCTTCGGCTTGAAGAACGAAAACGAGATCTTCGTCGCAACGGATGAGCCGTATGGTCTGATCGAGGCAACGGTCATTCGAGACGGCTCGGAATCACAGAGATAAAGGGAGGAAGTTCGAAATGCCGGTCAACTTCAAGGTCCTACTCACTAAAAGTGCCCAGGGAGACATTCTCGTGAATGGAAACTATGTCAGCGGCAGTGAGCCGGTTCTCGTCGAGCGCGTCAACGTCGTTGAGCTGGACAGCGCGGGGAACGCGATCGGTGCGTCGACGCATCGCCTGAATATGAACATCGATCCCGTTCAGGGTTCCTCTCTGCTCGTCTCGCAAACGCCGTCCGGGAGCAACGTCAAGGGAGCACGCGCCACCGCCTTCTTCATCGTCATCGACAAGACCGCACAGTCACCGACGCTCAACCTGTAGGAGGGGTCGCCCGAGCGAAGTCAATCCGAAACGGCGGCCCCCGTTTTGCAGCCTGAGCGGGCGTGAGCAGCGCGATCGGTACGCCTATGGTCGAGGTGTGCGTCGAGCCTCCGTCCATTCCGCGCGAGCGACGGTACGCCGTCTTCGCCGGGCTGATGCTCGTGCTCTTCCTCGCCGCGCTGGACTCGGCGATCGTCGCGACGGCGCTGCCCACGATCGTCGGGGAGCTCGGAGGCCTGGCGCATCTCTCCTGGGTCGTGACCGCGTACCTCCTCGCGCAGACCGTCGTGACCCCGCTCTACGGCAAGCTCGGCGATCTCTACGGTCGCAAGCGCGTCCTGCAGATCGCGGCGGTGATCTTCCTCGCGGGCTCCGCGCTCTGCGGGCTTTCCCGGACGCTGACCCAGCTCATTTTTTTCCGGTTCCTGCAGGGACTCGGCGGCGGCGGCATCATCGTGAGCACCCAGGCGTCGCTCGGCGACATCGTCCCGGCGCGCGAACGCGGCCGTTACCAGGGGATCTTCGGCGCGGTGTTCGGCGTGTCGTCGATCGCGGGACCGCTGCTCGGAGGGTTCTTCACGTCGCATCTGACGTGGCGCTGGATTTTCTATGTCAACCTGCCGCTCGGAGCTCTCGCGCTCGGCGTTCTCGCCGTCACGCTGCCGGCGACGTCGCTTCGCCTGCGCCGGAGGATCGACTACGCGGGCGCGGCCCTCCTCGCGGGCGCGTTGACGGCGATCGTCCTGCTCGCGGACCTCGGAGGCACGGCGGCGCTGTGGACCTCCCCACTCGTGATCGGTCTCGGCATCGCGGCGGTGTTGCTGCTCGCCGCGTTCGTGCTCGTCGAGCGGCGCAGCTCCGAGCCCGTGTTGCCGCTCTCCCTCTTCCGCAACCCGGTGTTCACCGTGACGAGCGGCGTCGGGTTCGTCGTGGGCTTCGCTCTTTTCGGATCCGTGACGTACCTCCCGCTCTTCCTGCAGCTGGTCAAGGGTTCGAGCCCGACCGTGTCCGGTCTCGAGCTCGTGCCAATGATGGCGGGGATGCTGGTGACGTCGGTCGCCGCGGGGCAGATCGTGAGCCGCGTCGGCCGGTACAAGGCGTTTCCGATCGCCGGCACCGCCGTGCTCGCCGTGGGCCTCGACCTCTTCTCCCGCATGGACGCGACGACGAGCCCCCTCACGACATCAGCCTTCATGCTCATCGTGGGCATGGGGCTCGGCATGGTCATGCAGGTCCTCGTCCTCGCCGTCCAGAACGCGGTCGAGTACGAGGAACTCGGGGTCGCGACCTCCGGGGCGACGCTCTTCCGGCTGATCGGCGGTTCCTTCGGAGTCGCCGTCCTCGGGGCGATCTTTTCGGCCCATCTGGGGAAGGCCCTCGAGCGCGCGCTTCCGGCCGGGACGGTCGACCTCGAGCACATCGCTCCGGCGACGCTCCTCCGCCTGGCTCCGGAGACTCGAAGCATCTACCTTGGCGCTTTCGCGGAGTCCCTGCGGATGGTGTTCATCGTGGCGTCGGCAGTCGCGTTCGTCGGCTTCGTGCTCTCATGGTTCCTCGAGGAGCGGCCGCTCCGCGAAACCGTGGCCGCGAGCGCCGGGCTCGGAGAGGGCTTCGCGATGCCGTCGGACTCCGACTCGCTGACCCAGATCAGCCACGGCCTCTCGGTGCTCATGCGACGCGACACCCAGCGCCGGATCCTCGAGCGCATTGCGCAGCGTGCCGGCGTGGATCTCGCGCCGGCCGAGTCCTGGCTGCTGTCGCAGATCGAGAACTGTCCGGGCTCGACAATCGAAAACCTCGCGCACCGGCACGGGATCGATCCCTCGCGGCTGCAAGAAGCACGGGAAGCCCTCTTACAGCGCGGCCTGATCGTGCCCGCGACACCGCCGTGCGATGCTCTCACTCTCGCGGGGCGCGAGGTGAACGAGCGTCTGATGGCCGCCCGCCGGGAACGCATGGGGGAGCTTCTCGCCGACTGGTCGCCCGAAGAGCACCGTCAGGTCGCGGAGATTCTCCGCCGGTACACGAGCGACGTCGAAGGCGAGGAGTTGTCGAAGCCTAGGGCCGCCGGCTCTTCAGGATCCTGACGAACGAGCGCTCGCGCAGCTCGTCCAAGGTCAGGCCGCTCTTCTCGACCGCCTCCTCGGCGGTGATCGCGCCGGAGCTCCACGCGCGGAGGAAATGGTTCAAGAGTCCCTGTCCGGTGGCGGCGTCGTCGAAGACCTCGCCGACGAGTGTCGCCTGGCCCGCCTTCGCGACGAAGTTCTTCAAACGCGTCGAGGCGGCGTCGATTCCCTCGAGGAAGAACGCGTACAGCGCCGCGTAGCGGGTCGGCAGCTGCCCGGGATGGAGGTCCCACCCCTGATAGAAGCCGTGCGCGAGCGAGTGACGGACGTGGTCGTAGTGGAGCTTCCACGCGGAGTGCACGGCCGCGCGGTTCTCCTCGATCTGCTGCGGTGAGAGCGGCGGCCCTCCCGGCGCCGCGCGGTGCGGCGGCACGGGAAGGACGTTCGTCGAGCCGTCGGAGATCCACACGCCCGTCCCGGCGAGGACGATCTGCATGAGGGTCTTCGCGAAATCGCACGCGGGGTGCGTCATGGTCTGGTACGCCGCCGTGATGTTCAGCGACGCCGTGTAGTCGTAGGTGCCGAAGTGCGCCGCGATGCACCGTCCGCGCGACGCGCCCACGAGAGCCGGGAGCCCCGCGGCGCCCTCCGCGTCGAAGACGGATTGGGGTGTCTCGACCATGATCTCGAACGGGATGGCGCGCTCGGGAAGGCGCAGATGCCGCTCGAGCTGTTCGAGCAGCGAGGCGAGCGCCGACACCTGATCGAGCACGGTCACCTTCGGCAGCGTGACGACGAAGTTGTCGGGGAGCCGCGCACCCGTCTCCCGCGCGAGCGCGCCGAGGAACAGGTCGAGCGTCCGGATCGCGCGCACCTTGAGCTCCTCGGTGAACGGTTTGATGCGGATGCCGATGCAGGGCGGCAACGTCCGCTCGGCGAGGCCTTTCGCGACTTCCCGCGCCGTGGACTCGGCGTGACCGTCCTCCTCGGCGTCGGTCCGGTTTCCGTAGCCGTCCTCGAAGTCGATGCGGAAGTCCTCGACGGGCTCGCGCTCGAGCTTGGCGATCACGCGCGGGTAGACCGAACGCGCGAGCTCCTCCGGCAGGCCGAGCGCGCGACCGAGATCCTCGGCGTGCGGGGCGTACTCCTCGAGCGCGCGGCGCGCCAGAGAACCAAGCTTCCCTGCCGTGTCCGACTGAAACAAGTGCGCGCCGCCGTAGACGGTGTGCACGGGCTGGCGGCGCGGGGAGTCGCCCGGATATCGCTTCGCGAACGCGCGGTTCGCGTCCTCGAGCTCCGCGAGAACGATCTGCACGTCTTCGGGCGAGAGGGTCGGCTTCATGCGGTCTCGCCCCAGAACTGCTCGAGAAGGTTGCCGGAGACCCGGCGCCGGTACTCCGCGGTCGAACGCAGGTCGTCGATCGGCTGGATTTCTTCTTCGAGAGTCCGCCGCGCCTCGCCGATCGGAGCGCCCGA
>DASYUL010000049.1:0-192787 GCA_036001245.1 Thermoanaerobaculia bacterium | reverse complement strand
CGCGGAGAGGATCTGCGCGCCGAAGACCTGCGAGGCGTTGTTCAGGTACTCGTACTCCTGTCCGAACGCGAAGATGTGGCGCACGGCCGCGGTGTTGTCGGTGAGCTCCCAGCCCTTGAGCAGACCGCGCTCCTCGATGCGGGTGAAGAGAACGCCGCCCGGCGAGCTCGCGTCGATCCCGACCCAGAAGGAGTCGAACGGACGCGAGAGGTCCCCCTCGAACGGGTCGCCGTAGAGAAACGAGAGAGTCGCAATCCACTGATTGCGGTGCGCGCCGTGCTCGAAGCGGCGGTAGCCCACGTCCGTCGACAGCGCGACGAGCTTCGGGAAGCGGTCCGCGGGATTGTCGAACTCCTTGAACGCTTCGCCGCGGAGGAGACGGTTCAACAGGGCGGCCGGGTTGATGATCCCCGCACCCAACTCCCGGATCAGCCGCGTCTTTCCGCTCGCCGTGTTGTCGAGAATCATTGCAGAGACGCGGTGCGACACCTCGCCGCGCGTCATGCCGCCGAGCGTCGTATTGACGAGGTCATTCGTCGACGGCCGGGTGTTCTCCATACAGCACTCCCAGATGAGGCTGCCCACGAGCGCGAACGCGCTCGACTCCCAGAAGCCGTAGCCGTTCTCCCGCGCCGCGTTGAAGAAGAGGCTCCCGTGATACGGGTGTGAAGACTGATTGACCTCGAACGTGTCCGGGTCGTATCCGAATCCGCGGCGGAAGTTCTCACGGACCGTGTCCATCGAGATGAAGGCCCAGTCTTCGCGAGCGACGTAGCGGTCGAACGCCCACGGGATTGCCTCCAGGAGCGCGAGCTCGCTCACCGTCGTGAAGAAGCGCCGGCGCCCCGGAGGCCGGACCGGCTCGGGAGCGTGCTTCGCCTCCTCCTGGAGCCCGAGGGAGAAGTCCGGCTGCACCTCCGGCGGGGGCGTCTCGGAGAGTGAGACGCCGTTCATCATCGTGAGCTTCGGCGGCGGCTTCTCCTCTCCCAGCGCCGAGCGCGCAAGGATCGCCGCCGCAAAAAGAGCGACGAATACGCTCCCGCGCCGCCGGAGCACGCCCCGGCGCCGCGCAACGTTCCGTTTCTGCATACGGGGCTGCCGTAACGCGAAATCGGTGCCATTTTCAGGGCCTTCATCTTGCGCGGCGTGGCAGAGCGGCCACGATCCGAGTGGTGAGAGCGAGAAAGAGCACGTCGCACGACGCGTTGAAGAGGAAGAGCGAGCGTCGCGACTCGTGCTCCATCACGGCTGAGACCGAGAACTGGAAGGCGGCGACGAGGACGACGACGATCCAGATCTCCGCGGCCCCCGCGGCGGCCCGGTCGCGGGCCGAGGCGCGCAAGGCGATCGCCGCGGCGAGGTTGACGGCGAGGTAGCCGATCACGAACGCCGGGTGCGTCGGAGCGAAGCGTTCTTTTGCGCGGGACCACAGGTCGAAGCTCCCGCTTCGGGCGCCCGCGAACTTCCCCGCCGATCGCGTGTAGTTACCGATCCGGAGCGGCCGGATCTCGAATGCGTGCGCCGCGGTGCGCTCGATCGCCATCCAGAGCTTCTTCGGGTGGCTCAGGTAGAACCGCGCGAGCTTCCCGTATCCGACTCGCGCGTAGAACATGTCCCGGAAGCGCGGATCCGCGATGGGGGCCGTCGAGCTGAAGCCGGAACCTCCGGCGAGCCGGGCGAGCTCCGGCGGAAGTCCGAGCTCGGAGAGGTCCCGCTTCGGGTCGTCCGACGCCGGCAGGAGCTCCCGAAAGACGGCGTTGTAGAGGTGGATTCTCCCCAACGGACCCGGCGTGCTCCGGAAGTACCAGACCGAAACGACGCAGACGGTGAGCGCCGCGGCCGTCACGAGGAAGCGACGGGATCTCGCGTGGTCGGGCCACGCGAGGCGCATTCCCAAAATGGCGAGCGGGATCCCGAGGAGCGCGTTCTGAGGCCTCGACGTCGACAGCAACGCGGCGGAGAGGAAGAAACCCGCGATGAGCCACCCGGAGGGAGCCGGGCGCTCGGCGATGAGAAGGGCGAGCGCCAGAGAGGCCAGAAAGAAAATCAGCGCCGCGGGCTCCGTGTAGAGCGAGTTGAAATAAGTCGCGTACGACACGTCGGTGAAAGCGTGGACGAAGAGCAGGCCGGCGGCGGCGCGGGGGGCGGGATGGAGCGGCCGCGACGCGAGCACGAGGAGCCAGGTTGCGGCGAGGAAGCCGAGGACGTTGACGATTCCGATCGCGCGGAGGTCGAACCCGCCGGGTGGGGAAATCAGAACGCCGACCGGGACCGCCAGGATGACGAAGAGCGTCTGGCTGGAGTAACAGCAGAGCCCGTGGAACCAGAGTCGGCTTGTGTCGAAGCGATACTGCGGAACCACCCAGTCGAAATACGCCGCCGCCCCGATCTCTTCCGGCGGAAAGATTCCGAGAGGTTCCGCGACGCGGGAGAAGTCCCCGTTGTTTGCGAGGCCGACGATCGGAGGAAGGAGAAGTTGAAAAGCCAGCGCTGCGCCGGCCAGGGCGAGCAGGGCGACCTCGAATTTTCGTCGGGTTCGAGCGGACGGTGGGGAGAGCACCCGTCAGGATAACCGCGTTACGATCCGCTCGAAAAACTCGGAGGTTCGACGATGTCGCTCTCGTCCGTCGGTGCGATCGCCGCATGTCTCGTCGTCGGGGCATCTCTCGTCGGAGGCCGCGCCGCTCCCGCCAAAGCTCCGCGCAGCACCCGCTACGAAGACCTCGTTTCGCTCTTCGGCGAGTGGCGGTCGTTTCAGAGGCCGAAGCTCGTCGACGGCGTCCCGGACTACTCACCGGGCGCAATGGCGGCGCAGCAGAAGGAGCTCGCGTCGAATCAAGCGCGCCTTGCCGCGATCGACCCGAGCGGCTGGCCCGTATCCCGGCAGGTCGATTGGCACGTCGTGCGCGCCGAGATGAACGGCCTCGACTTCGACCATCGCGTCTTGAAGCCGTGGGCCAACAACCCGGCCTTCTACGTCACGGTCTTCACGGAGGAGAGCGATCAGCCCGCGCGCGAAGGGCCGTTCGCGTCCGGAGCCGTGGAGGTTTGGACGTATCCGTTCCCGCTCACCGCGGAAAACGCCGCGAAGATCGACGCCGGAATCCGTGCGATTCCGACGCTCTTCGCGCAGGCGAAGGCGAATCTCGTGGGCAACGGGAAGGACCTCTGGACCTGGGGGACGAAGAGCATCCGGCAGCAGAGCGCCGACCTGGCCGAGCTCTCGTCGAAGGTGACGGACTCCGCTCTCAAAGCGGACGTCGATCGCGCGAAGAAGGCGACGGACGAATTCGCGGCATGGCTCGACTCCCGGGCGCCGTCGAAGGCCGGACCGTCGGGCGTGGGCGTCGACAACTACGACTGGTACCTGAAGAACGTCCAGCTCGCGCCGTACACGTGGCGGGAAGAAGTCACGATCATGGAGCGTGAGCTGGCGCGCGCCCACGCACACCTCGCCATGGAGGAGCTGCGCAACGCCAAGCTGCCGGGAGAGACGCCCATCGCGAGCGCCGAGGAGTACGACCGGCGCTTCGGCGCGGCGGTTACGGAGTACATGGCGTACCTGAAGGATCACGAGATCCTCGAGGTCCGCGACTACATGGACCCCGCGCTGCGCGCGAGGATCGGGAGCTACCGGCCCGGCCCCCGCGAATTCTTCTCCGAGGTGGACTATCGCGACCCGGAGCTGATGCGCACTCACGGGTATCACTGGTTCGACAAGGGCCGGATGGCGCACATGCCTCACAGCAGCCCGATCCGCCGGGGAGCGCTGCTCTACAACATCTTCAACACGCGCACGGAGGGCCACGCGACCGGCTGGGAGGAGCTCATGATGCAGGCCGGGATGTTCGACGCGCGGCCGCGGACCCGCGAGCTCCTCTACATCCTGCTCGCCCAACGCGCCGCGCGTGCGCTCGGGGATCTGAAGATGCACAGCAACGAGTACACGCTCGAGCAGGCGGCGGCGTTCACGTCGGCCAACACGCCGCGCGGGTGGCTCTCGCTGGACGGAAACCTCGTCCGCGGCGAGCAGCTTCTGTATCTTCAGCAGCCCGGGTATGGAACGAGTTACGTGATCGGCAAAATCGAGATCGAAAAACTCCTGGCGGAGCGCAAAGAGCAGCTGGGAAACCGGTTCAGCATGAAGCGATTCATGGAGGAGTTCGACGCTGCAGGTCTCATTCCGGCTGCGCTGATCCGCTGGGAGCTGACCGGCCGGATGCCGGAAGACGTCCGGCGGATGCTGCAGTAAGAAAGGAATCCCGCGGTGCCCGATCTTCTGACGTTCCTCGCGCTCGTCGCGTTCGTCCTCGTCCTGGCGGGCCTCTCCGAGGGCTTCGTCTCGAGGGCGCCCCTGTCGTTTCCGATCATCTTCCTGGGCCTCGGGGTTGTGCTCGGCTACCGCGGGGTGATCTCGCTCACTCCGCACTCTCCGATGCTCGAAGCGGTCGCCGTCGTGACGCTGTCGCTGGTTCTCTTTCTCGATGCCGTCCGGATGAAATTCGACCGCTCCGCCAGCGAGTGGCTGGTTCCCTCGCTGGTGCTCGGTCCCGGGACCATCCTCTGTCTCCTTCTGGTTGCAACCGCCGCGCACTTCCTCTTCGGGACGGGGATCGCCGCGTCCATCCTCATCGGCGCGATCCTGTCTTCCACCGACCCGGTGGTGGTCCGCGACATCGTGCGCGATCAGAGAATCCCCTCGGCCGTTCGCCAGGCTCTCAAGGTCGAGGCGGCCACGAACGACGTCGTCGTCCTACCCATCGTGCTCGTCACGATCGCGATCACGAAGGCCCGCGCCTCGACGCTCGGAGAGTGGGCGGTTCTCTTGGGCAAGCTCCTCGTCCTCGGGCCGGCGATCGGCTTCGCCGTCGGTGCCCTGGGCGCCTGGCTGATGATGCGCGTAGACCGGCGTTACGGAATCCGCCGGGAATACCAGGCGCTCTTCGGGATGGGATTGGTGTTCGCGGCGTACACCGCAGCCGTGGCGGCCGGGGGAGACGGGTTCCTCGCGTCGTTTGCGGCGGGGGCGGCGATCGCGGCGCTCGACCTCGAGCTGTGCGACTGCTTCCTCGAGTTCGGCGACGCGACAGCCGAGATGATCATGCTCTTCACCTTCATCCTGTTCGGCGCCGTTCTCACGACACTCGTGGGAACCGTCCCGCTCGGCGCAGCGCTCGCGCTCGCCGCAATCACTCTCTTCGTCGCCCGTCCCGCGGCGGTCTCGATCGTCCTGAGAAGGGCGGCGGTGTCGCCGAGCGCCCGCTGGTTCATCGCCTGGTTCGGGCCGCGCGGGCTCGCCTCGCTCCTCCTCGCGCTGCTCGTCGTGCAGGCCAACATGGCGGGGGGTGAAACGATCCTCGCGATCGTCGGGATCGTCGTGACCGTCTCCGTCGTTCTCCACGGCATCACCGCTACGCCGCTGTCGGGCTGGTATGCGGGTCGCGTCGCTTCTGCGACTCTGGCGGAGGAGCGGGTCAGCACGGCCAGCGATCTCCTGCGCGCGGATTCCCGGGCAGCGCAAGACACGCCTCGAATCGAGCCGCGGGAGCTCGCCCAACGCCTCGCCGGACCGAACCCTCCGCTCGTCCTGGACGTGCGATCGCGTTCGAGCTACGCGAAGGACCCGCAGAGCATTCCCGGCAGCGTGCGCGTCCCTCCCGACGAGGTCGAGAACTGGGCGGCGAAGCGCGCCAGGGACCAGTCGATCGTCACGTACTGCACCTGACCGGACGAGGCGACGAGCGCCCGGGCGGCGCGGCAGCTACGGAAAATGGGATTCGACGCGGCAGCGCTGCGCGGGGGACTCGACGCGTGGCGCCGCGAGATGGGCGACGCGGCGGCTCCACCCGCGACAACGCCCGCGGGTTCCGTCATCCAGCGAGCGTAAGACTCCGCTGCAGCGTCGTACGACGATGGAACATAAAGCAATGGTGGAGCTGCGCCACGTCGATTCCGAAGTCGCTTGTGGGCCGTCTCATTTCGGGTCGATGACTGCGATTCGCTGCTCGTTCAGACGTCAGCGACGCCCGAGAAACCGGTGGCGCACCCGGTAAACCTCTGCGAAGGCTTCCTCTCCGATGCACGGTCAACGTAAGTCTCGCCCCTCCATTGACTCGCGAGTATGACCGGCGGATACTGAATCCAAAGGCGCCGCCGCACAATTCATGGACATCGTTCACGCTTTTCAATGTAGCCACTCGATCCCGCTCGTAGTCCTGTCTTACACGATCTCGGTCCTAGGTGCTTAC
This sequence comes from Thermoanaerobaculia bacterium, assembly GCA_036001245.1. Lineage (GTDB taxonomy): Bacteria > Acidobacteriota > Thermoanaerobaculia > UBA5066 > Gp7-AA6 > Gp7-AA6. The sequence goes on along the minus strand of DASYUL010000049.1, from coordinate 186,539 downwards.
TGCGCGCTGCAATGGGCGGCTCAGATCCCCCGAGCGAAGGGGTGGCATCTCGGAAGCTGGGTGGCCGGCGCCGCCGTCGCCATGGGCGGTGGGGCGATTTGGTCGATGCATTTCATCGCGATGATCGCCTGCCGGCTGCCGGTGCCGGTGACCTACGACGTTAGGCTCACCCTGGCGTCGCTCTTTGTCGCGATCGTTGTGACGGGGGCCGGGCTCTACACGGTTGGCCGTGGAGTGTCGAGCGTCGGCAGGCTCCTCGCGGGAGGCGTCTTCACGGGTCTGGGTGTTGCGGGCATGCACTATACGGGCATGGCCGCCATGCATTTGCCAGCCTCGACGACGTATCGGCCGGTACTCGTGGCTGCGTCGGTCTTGATCGCCATCGTGGCCGCGACCGCCGCGCTGTGGATCGCCTTCAACATGCGGGGCGGCCTGCAGAGGCTTCTCAGCTCTCTGGTGATGGGAAGCGCCGTTTGCGGGATGCACTATACGGCGATGGCGGCCGCCGTTTTCACTCCGACGGACAGGTTCGCCGTTTCCCCTGACGGCGTTCTGAAATCGAATGACCTCGGTTTCATGGTCTTCGGGATCACGCTTTTCGTGCTCGTGTTGCTCTCCATGGGCAGCCGCATCATCGAGAGGATGCAGACGGAAGAGAGATTGCGACGGGCCCACGATGAGCTGGAGCGGCAGGTGGCGGAGAGAACGGCCGAGCTGGCGAGCGCCAACGATTTTCTCCGTCAGGTGATCAACACGAATCCCAATCTCATCTTTGCCAAGGACCGCGAAGGGCGATTCACGCTGGTGAACCAGGCCGTGGCCGACGCCTACGGCACCACGATCGAAGAGCTCGTCGGCAAGAGGGACGCGGATTTCAATTCCAAGGCGGACGAGGTCGAGCCCTTCCTCGAGGCCGACCGAGAAGTAATGGATTCGCTGTGCGAGAAGCGCATTCCGGAAGAAAGAGTCACGGATTCGACGGGAAAGGTCCGGTGGCTCCAGACGGTAAAGCGCCCGATCATCGGGCACGACGGCACGGCAAACCAGATCTTGGGCGTCGCAACGGACATCACCGAGCGCAAGGAGCTCGAAGGGCAGCTCCGGCAGTCGCAGAAAATGGAAGCCATCGGGACGCTCGCCGGCGGAATAGCGCATGACTTCAACAATCTCCTGACGCCGATCCTGGGCTACAGCGAGCTGCTGCTTGGCGCTATGGAAGCCGACAGCCCGTTCCGTGTCGACGTCGCCGAAATCAAGAGGGCCGGAGAGCGGGCGGCTTCGCTCACGCGGCAGCTGCTGGCCTTCAGCCGCAAGCAGCTCGTCGAATTGAGGGTCCTCGACTTGAAAACGATAATAGCCGACTTCGACAAAATGCTCCGGAGGCTCGTCGGCGAGGACATCGAATTGGTGACGCTGACCGATCCATTGCTAGGACACGTGAAAGCCGACCGCGGACAGATCGACCAGATCCTGATGAACCTCGCTGTCAATGCCCGCGACGCCATGCCTCGGGGGGGCAAACTGACGATCGAGAGTCGCAACGTCGATCTCGAGTACAGGTACGCTCGCGAGAATTTTCAGATCGAGCCAGGTCCCTACGTAATGTTGGCTGTGAGCGACACAGGCACCGGCATGGACGCTGAAACACGTGCGCGCATCTTTGAGCCCTTCTTCACGACAAAGGAAAAGGGGCGAGGGACCGGGCTGGGACTTTCCACCGTGTACGGCATCGTCAAGCAGAGCGGGGGATACATCTGGGTCGACACCGAACCGGGCCTTGGAGCAGGCGTCAAGATTTATTTACCTCGAGTCGATCTGGAGGTCAGCCGCATCCAACCCACCGACCTGCCTCGGTCGCTGAGTGGTAAGGAAACCATTCTGCTCGTCGAGGATGAGGAAGCCGTTCGACGGCTGACGAGTAGTGTTCTGAGCCGGCACGGTTACACGGTGCTCGAAGCTTGCAACGGCGAGGAGGCGATGCGCATTGCCGCCGAAGGCGACGGAGGTATCGATTTAGTACTCACCGACGGGGTGATGCCGGGAATGGCGGTCGGCGATCTTGTTGCGGGCATTCGTTCCGCGCGGCCTCAAGCGACAATCTTGGTCATGTCGGGCTATACAGGCGAGGCGATCATCCGCCGTGGCATCCTGGAGTTGGACATACCCTTCCTGGAGAAGCCCTTCACGTCCACAGCCCTCCTTCGAAAAGTGCGCGACGTCCTCGACGCCCAGGAGGTCGAGTTTGTTCCCAGGGAACTCCATTCTCCGTAAGGAGAGATGATTCGAGCCTTAAGACTGTGGCAGCCTCTGGCCAGGCTAGCTGGTAGACGGTTTTACTTGCGTTGGGGCTAAGCGGACGGTCATTTCAAAAAGCATGGTGGAGCTGAATGGAATCGAACCGTCGACCTCCTGAATGCCATTCAGAGGCCCGCCTGCGCCGTACGCTGCGTGCCGAGAGTCAAAAGCAGCGAACGTGCCTACGTCGCTGCGCCCGCATGACGGGTTGCTGTACGCCCGAGCTTCGCAACGGGCAAGGGTGTTTCTTGCTGGCGACTTGAGCGGTGGACCCAGTTTGGCGGCGGCGACACCGCCGCGGGTCTTGCGGGTCTGGGAACCCTGGTACCGATGGTGGTACCATAAAGAGTACCATGCGCCTTCGTGAAGAAATCAAGCCGGTGACCGCGCTCAAGACAGGGGCCGCCAGGCTCTTGCGCGCTGTGAGGGAAACACGGCGACCCGTGGTCATCACGCAAAGCGGCGAGCCGAAGGGTGTCCTCATCGACTTCGAAACCTACGAGGAGATGAGAGAGGCGGTGCTCCTGCTAAAGCTGATCGCCCAGGGTGAGACGGACGTTCGGGCGCGCAGGACGGTATCCCAGGATGAGGTCTTCAGGACGGCGCGAGCTCGACTGTCCTTGCGGTGAGCCCTCGATCCTATAGGGTCGACTGGGCCGAGGTCGCGAGACGAGACCTCCTCGCGATTGTCGACTACTTGGTCGAACGAAATCCCGATGTCGCGGCGTCCACACTGGACAGACTGGAGCGGAGAGCCGCTGCTCTGAAAAGGACTCCGGAGCGAGGTCGCGTGATTCCAGAGCTCGAGCGGCTGCAGCTGCGTGAATACCGAGAACTCATCGTCGCGCCGTATCGACTCGTCTATCGAGTCTCGGGTCGGCGAGTTCTACTACTTGGCGTTCTGGACAGCCGGCGCAATCTCGAGGATCTTCTGCTCGATCGACTCGTTGGCGGGAGTTGAAAGGCTGACGCCCGCCCCTGGATCGCACTGTCCAAGCCTCGCTTCGCTCGGGTGAGAGGTTCCGACGAGCGTTCATGAGCGGGGGGCGCCCACGGAGGTCGCCGTTCGATCCAGGCACACCTCGGCAGAGCCACGGGCGTGCAAGGGACTTCTGGCGGCGTACTTGGTGGAGCTGAACGGGATCGAACCGTCGACCTCCTGAATGCCATTCAGGCGCTCTCCCAACTGAGCTACAGCCCCACGGTCGGAGGGCGCGCAGAATAGCACGCGCTCGACGCGCGCTTCAACGAATCGCTTTCCGACATAATCCGCGCGCGGAGGCGCCCGGGGTCTGGTGGCCCTCGCGGACTTCAAATCCGTTGGCGTCCCGGTTTTGCCGGGATGGGTGGGTTCGATTCCCATGCGCTTCCGCCATCGTTCGCTCGATCGCGAGTCCCCGGCGTGCACGGGGCTTGAAGATCGCCCGTCTGTCGGCTGGTTCGGTTGCCTTCAAATTTTTCGAGAACGTTGCGATGAATCTCCTGTTGACGATCCTCATTCGTGGAACGGGCAGCGACATTTTCACTGGTGACGGACCATGGCCGCTCGTCCTCTCCGTCGTCTTCGGGTCGCTCGCAACTGCGGGACTTCACCGGTTGAAGATGGCATTCGAACGGCGGTCGCCTTCCGATCCCGCATGGGAAGAGCACCATCGCCGGCAGTCTTTTGCCTGAGTCGCGTGACCGCCCGTTTCTCGCGGCCGGCGCGCCGGCGACTGAGATGAGCCCGGCCGTTCATTTCCCGTTCACAGCGCGGGAGTAGCATCGCGCCCGAAAAAAGGAGGTCGAAATGAGATTTCGTTCGTTCGCCGTCGCCGGGGCAGCTCTGGTGCTGGTCGCCGCGGTGTGCTTCGGGCAAAGCGCCGCGAAGAAGATGTCCACCCGGCCGCCCGCGAAGTCGGGCGCGATGCCGTCCATGTCGATGGGGCCGCCGCCCGAGATGTCGAAGGTCTCCTGGCTCACCGGTCACTGGATCTGCTCCGGACGGGCGTTCGCCTCACCGATGATGGGTCCCGCGCACCCGACCGAAGCCACGGTCGCGGCCGGGTCGGAGCTCGGCGGCCGCTGGATGGTGTCGCACTACCGGGAAAAGAAGACCGCGCAGAACGCGATGCCGGTCGAGGCGGACGAGTACTGGACCTACGACACCGCCGAGAAGAAGTGGGACCGGATCGCGCTCGACAACTTCGGCGGCTGGTCGTCAGGCGACGCCACGGACTGGCAGAACAACGCCCTCACCTGGACCAGCACAGGCATGATGATGGGGAAGAAGTTCCAGGAACGCGCGACCTTCACGAAGAAGAGCGACCGGGAAGTTTTTTACAGAGGCGAGATTCAGGGCGCCGATGGCAAGTGGACGCCGGCGTGGGAGACGACCTGCCGGAAGTAGGATGGGCCCTCACTCACCCGGGAAGGCCGCCGCGAGGCGGCCTTTTCGCTGTCCCGGTTAACCGGAGGGGGCCGTCGCTCGTTGTAACCCGTGGAATAGGAGAGCACCGATGAGCGACAAGATCCTCGACTTCCTGCCGCCGATGATCGTGGGCCTCGCCTTCATTTACATGCTGGGGGCCGTCATCACGGCGGCGCTCGAGTCGCGCCGCCGAGCCCTGGCGATCCGCGCTCGATCGGACCTCCTGAACCGGGTCCTCGACAAGTTCGGCTCCAGCCGCGATTTCATCGAGCTGTCCGAGTCGCCGGGGGGCAGGCGTCTGCTCGAGGCCCTCGGCTCCGAGCCCAACGGCGTCGGCGCGAAAATCCTCTCGGCCGTGCAGCGCGGAGTCGTTCTCACGGTCCTCGGCATCGGGGTCCTCCTGCTGTCGCTCGCGATCTACGCCACGGCGGTCGAGGAATTCATCCGCATCGTCGGCGGCGTCACGCTGGCGCTCGGCATCGGATATCTGGGATCGAGCGCCCTGTCGTACCGCATCGCCCGTTCGATGGGCGTCCTCCCGACGCGCGGCGCGAAGACGGTGCCCGAGGCGGAGGGTCTCGTTTGAGCGTTCCAGGAGCAGAGCTTCGATGATCGTCGATGTGGCGTTCGATCGCCCGGTGCCTCTCGAGCACGGCCTCCTCGAATCCTTTTCTCGGGCGGTCGTGCCCGTGACGCAAGCCGAGTTCGAGAGCTTTTACCGCGAGACCGCGCGTCCGCTGTGGGGATACCTCAGGCGGATCTGCGGTGACCGCGCTCTCGCGGACGACCTCCTGCAGGAGTCGTATCTGCGCTTCTGCCGTGCGCGTGTCCCGGCCTCGCGCGGCGACTGGAAGGCGTACCTCTACCGCATCGGGACGAATCTCGCGGCCGACTGGTGGCGCCACTCGGGACGGCGCGGCGCCGCATCCGCGAAGGCCGGAGCGGTGCGGTCGACCGTCGACTCCGGGGAAGAAACCGCGGCGATCCGACGGCAGGATCTCGATCGGGCGTTTACGATGTTGAAGCCGCGTGAGCGTGCGCTCCTCTGGCTCGCGTACGTGGAGGGACTGGACCACCGCGAGATCGGCCGGGCGCTCGGACTCTCGCGAGCGAGCGTGAAAGTCGTGCTCTTCCGCGCGAGACGGAAGCTGGCGGAGATCCTGGAACAGAGAGGGATCGGACCCGAGGTGCTGTCATGAGGAGCTCCGAGGCGTCGGTGGACGAAACGCGGCTCGCGCGCGCTCTCGCTTCACTCGAAGAGCGCGGGGAGGAGCCGGACCTGCCGGACGCGTCGATCCTCTGGCGGAAGGCGCGCCTCCTCGAGGCGCTCGAGGCGCGGCGGAGCGCGGCACGTCCCGTCCAGGTCGCGCACTCGATCGCGCTCGCTCTCGCCGCCGGTGTGCTCGCGGTCCTCGCCGGGTCGAAGGGGGTCTCCCTCCTCGATTGGATGGCTCGATCCTCGACGGGGCTGACGCTGCCGCTGACGCTCTCGCTCTTTCTTCTCGGGGCGGGGCTCTTCCTGGCGACCGGCGCGGCGGCCGGGCGGAATCTCGCGCGCCGGAGCGAGAGGTAACGGCTCCGGCTATGATCTTCGCGCCGCAAGGCGCGCTGTGAAAAACGAAGCCCTCGCCACACTGATTTTCGGTGGGACCCTCGCCCTGGGCATGATCGGCGGCGGTCACATGATCGGCCGCGGCCTCTTCGCCGCGCGCGCCACGGACCGCTACGTCACGGTCAAGGGTCTCGCTGAGCGCGAGGTCCCCGCGAACCTCGCGATGTGGCCGATCGTCTTCTCGACGACCGGCAACGACCTGGGCGCGATTCAGACGACGCTCGACGCGAGCGCGAAGAAGGTCTTCGCGTTCCTCCAGGCGCGCGGCTTCTCGCCCGCCGAGTACAGCCTCTCTTCGCCCCGCGTGACCGACCGGGAAGCGCAGGGCGGGCGGATGCGCGGTGAGGCAGGAGACCGCTACGTCGCGGAGCAGACCGTGACGCTGCGCTCCGGAAAAATCACGCCGGTGAAAATCGCCATGCAGCAGTCCGGAGAGCTCATCCGGGAAGGCGTCGCGCTCGTCCGCAGCTACGAGTACAACACGACGTTCCTGTACACGGCGCTCGACGCGATCAAGCCGGCGATGATCGCCGAGGCGACGAAGGACGCGCGGAAGGCCGCCGAGCAGTTCGCGCGAGACTCCGGCAGCCGCGTCGGCGCGATCCGCAACGCGCAGCAGGGCTTCTTCGACATCCAGGACCGCGACCCCTTCTCGCCCGAGATCAAGAAGGTCCGGGTCGTCACGACCGTCCAGTACTTTCTCGAAGACTGAGGTTTCGGACTGAGAACCGAGGACAGAGCGAGGACCGACCCCCCTCTTCTCGCGGCACGGTCGATCTCGAAATCGTACCGCCTCGGCAAAGCGCTCGTCCCGGCGCTCCACGAAGTTTCGCTCGACGTCCATTCCGGAGAGTTCATCGCGATCCGGGGACCGAGCGGCTCGGGCAAGACGACGCTCCTGAACCTTCTCGGAACGCTCGACGTCCCCGACGTCGGCGAGATTCTCGTGGACGACGTCGACGCGGCAAAGCTTTCGGAGAACGCGAAGTCGGACCTGCGCCGCGACCGGTTCGGCTTCGTCTTTCAGACCTTCAACCTGATCCTGGTCTTGACCGCCGAGGAAAACGTCGCCTACCCGCTGGCGCTCGCGGGTCTTCCTGCCGACGAGCGTCGATCGCGCGCCGGCGAGCTGCTGGTCGCGGTCGGGTGCGGCGACAAACGCGGCGTGCGGCCCGACCTCCTGTCCGGAGGCCAGAGGCAGAGGGTCGCGATCGCGAGGGCGCTCGCGAACCGGCCCGCCGTCGTGTTCGCGGACGAGCCCACGGCGAACCTGGACTCGAAGACGGCCGACGAGATCCTCGACCTGATGCGGCGCCTGAACGAAGAGCGAGCGGTCGCGTTCCTCTTCGCGACGCACGACCCGCGGGTGGTCGAGAGAGCGAAGCGGGTGATTTCGCTGACCGATGGTCGGATAACGGAAGACCGAACGTGACGAGCAGCCGCGATGTCGCGCAAACGCCATGGGATGTTGCGTCAGGGCCGCTTGCTCCCTACCGGCGCCGTCGAGGCGCCGCGACCAGATGAGTGCCTGGGCTCTCGCCTGGAGGAACCTCGTCCGTCAGAAGCGGCGGACGTTTCTCATGGGCTCGGTCGTCGCCTTCGGATTCGCGGCGTTCGCCCTCGCGGGCGGCTTCATCGCGCAGTCCTTCGAAGGACTGAAGGAGGGCACGATCCGAAGCGTCGGTCATCTTCAGATCGTCGACCGGCGCGCCGTCAGCCGGAGCGAAGAGACGACGCTCGAGTTCGGGTTGAAGGACGCTGGGCGCGCCCGAGCGATCGCGGCGCGGGATCCGGACGTGGACGCCGTCCTGCCGCGAATCGAGTTCGTCGGGCTCGCGACGAACGGCACGAAATCCGTCCCCTACCTCGGGCTCGGAGTCGACCCGAAGCCGGAGCAGTCGGCGAGTCTCGCCGCCGAGCTCGTCGTCGCCGGGCGGTACCTCGCGAGCGCCGACGGACCGGACGTCGTTCTCGGGACCGGCCTCGCCTCCGCGCTCGGCGTCAAGACCGGCGACACGATCACCCTGCTCGCGACGACGCCGGAGGGGTCTCTGAACGCCGTCGACGGAGTCGTCTCGGGGCTCGTGGACGTTCGGATCAAGGAGCTGAACGACCGCTACCTCGCGGCCGGGATCGGTCTCGTTTCCCGCCTTCTGGAGACTTCCGAGACGGTGTCGAAGCTCGTCGTGTTCGTGAAGAAGGATGTCGACGAACGTCGCGTGGCCCCCCGCCTCGAGCGGGAGCTCGTCGCCGCGGGGTTTCCGGTGGCGGTCCGGAAGTGGGAAGACCTGGCGGTCTTCTATCGGCAGGTGAAGCTGCTCTACATCGGCATCTTCGGCTTCGTAGGAGCGGTGCTCGTCGTCATCGTCATCCTCTCGGCGGCGATCGTCATGACGATGGCGGCGACGGAGCGCACGCGGGAGATCGGCACGCTGCGCGCGATCGGCACGCGCCCTGCCGGCATCCAGAAGATGTTCCTCGCGGAAGGCGCGGCGCTGGCGATCGCCGGCTGCATCGCGGGGGCGATCATCGCGCTCGTCGTCCGAGCGATCCTGAACGCCTCCGGGCTCATCCTTCCGCCTCCGCCGGGCGCCACGCACGGGCTCCCGATCAACGTGCGTCTCTATCCGCTCGCCTACGCCGCCGGCCTCGTCGTGATGGTCGGCACGATGGTCGTCGCATCCTGGTTTCCGGCTCGCCGCGCTTCGCGGCTCCCGATCGTCGACGCGCTGACGCACGTCTAGGGTCAACGCTGCATCGCTGCATTGGGGTCAACGCTCTGGCTGAATTCAGGGATTCAGCGTTGACTCCGGAGTGTTGAACAGAACATGAGGAAGATCGCTCTCCTCCTCGCGTTCGCTTTCCTGGCGCTTCCCGTTGGGGCGCAGAGGGACCTCCAGAGCCTCCTCGCGGCGGTCGACGCGACCCGTAACGCGTTCGACGAAGCGATCATCTCGGCGCGCGCGACCCAGGTCGTGGCGGGGAAAGAGACCGGGAGCGCGGACTTCGACGTCTACGTCAAGGGGCGAGACAAGGGCCTCATCGTCTTCCGGGGCGGAAAGAACAGCGGCCGAAAGGTCCTGACGAACGGTGATCGGATGTGGCTGCTCGTCCCGGGCTCACGGAACCCCGTGCCGATCACCCCGAATCAGCGGCTGCTGGGCGGCGCGTCGTTCGGCGACGTCGCGCGGCTGCGCTTTTCCGAGGACTACGTCGCAAAGGAAACTGCAGAGACGGAGACTGCCGCGGGCCGGAGCTGCCGGGTTCTGGAGCTCACCGCGAAATCGCCGAGAAGCCTCTATCCGCGCGTTCTCCTCTCCGTCGGCGAGAGGGAGAAGGTACCGTGCCGAGTCCGCTTCTTTCTCGCGTCGGGCAAGGAGGCGCGCGACGTGACCTTCACGAAATTCCGCCGCCAGGCGGGAAAGACCGTCGTCGCGGAGATGGAGGTGCGCGAGCTCCTCGGCGCCGCATCGCGAGCCGTGACGCGTCTCGAGTACCGCGACTATCGAAACGCGCGGCTGGATCCGAAGCTCTTCACCCCCGAGGGCGCGAGGGGGCTCTAGGGGTCAGGCAGGCGGTTAGGCATTTTTGAGCCCTAAACGCCAATATGCCTGCCTGATCCCAGCTAACGCCGCGTCGCGGATATGGCGAACCTCACGAGCCTCTCGCCCGCGATCCGGCCCGCGACCGCGCCGATCGAGCGATTCAGCATGAGCCGGCGGAAGACCGCGCTCCAGGCGAACCGGCGTCCGAATCGGTCTCTCCAGGCCTTCGCGTAGGCTCGCGCGCACTCCTCTCTCGAGAGCTCACCGGACAGGAGCCGTTCCGCGGTCTCCGCGGCAAGGATGCCGCTCGCGAGCGCCGCGGCCTGGCCTTCGCCGGAGAACGGGTCGATGACTCCGGCGGCGTCTCCCGCCATCAGGAGGCCGTTCTCCACCGGCGGCTTGCGCGTGAAGAAGACGGGGCCGGTTCCGAGAAAGCCGATCGGACCGGGCAGGAGCTTCGCGAGGTCTGCCTCGAGGGCGGGATTGCCGCTGCGCGCCCCATCGACGACCGCCGTCCAGCCGCCGCCGGCGCGCTTCCACACCTCTTCGGAAACGACTCCCGCGAGGTTGACCGCGCCGCCTTCCACGCGCGAGAGACCGCAGTAACCGCCGGGGAAGAGATAGAGGTGGACGCGTCCGGCGAGGAGGTCCGAGTTTCCGCCGAAGTCCCTATTCCATCCGAAAAAACGCGCGCGCCGGCCGAGGAATCCCCGCGCCATCGCGCGGTCGAGCGCATCCCACCGACCCCACGCGCCGATCACGACGCGCGCCGTCGCCTCCCGCTCGGACTGGCGGTGCGTGAAGCGCAGGCGAAACACGTCTCCCGCGGGCTCGGTGGAGACGACGCGGGCGGTGAACCTCACGTCCGCGCCGGCGTCGCGCGCGCGCCGGGAGAGCAGATCGTCGAGGCGAAACCTCGAAAGCCCGATGGCCGGCGCGGGGAGCGCAAAGGTGACGGCCCCCCCCGACGCCAGATGCAGGACGCCGCGGGTGATGCGCTCTGCCGTGGCGCTCTCCACCGCCTCACGTGCGCCGATGAGGTCGAGGCTCGGCAGCGCGTCGGCGGATAGAAACTCCCCGCAGACCTTGTGCCGCGGAAAGAGGTCCTTCTCGAGGAGGAGGACGGAGCGGCCGCGATCGGCGAGCACCGCCGCCGCCGAGGAGCCGGCGGGCCCGGCACCCACGACGACGGCGTCGAAGCTCTCCGTCACGGGGCGGTGGCGGACAGGATGTACCGGAACGGGAAGACCCGCTCAACGCGCGCGCCGGAGACGGCTTCCAGCGCGATTCGCCGCGCTTCTTCGGGCGTGTACGCCTGGCGAACGGAGGAGATCCCGTCGGAGAGCGAGACGCGGGTCTTGAAGAGGAGTCGTCCCGCGATCGATATGAAAGCGAGCGGAAAAACGTGACGGGTCAGATCGAGCAGCGCGAACCCGCGCCTCGCGACGCGCTCGAAGGACGCGAGGAGGTGAGCGTTTTCCTCGGGCGAGAAGTGATGGAAGAAGAGCGTCGAGACGACCCAGTCGAGGGACTTCTCGGGGAACGGCAGGACGAACGCGTCCGCGCAGACGGAAGGAAACCGGTCCCGCGCCATGCGCCGCCCCGCCACGAGGTGGCGCCACTGCAGGTCGCAGGCGAGGACCTGCGAGGGATGTCCCGCGCGGGCGAGAGAGCGAGAGAGGCGACGCGAAACGTCGGCCGATCCGGCGCCCACGTCGAGCACCATGGGCCGCTCGACGCGCAGGCGGCGGATCTCGCCGACGAGGAACCGCTCGAGCGCCCGCGCGCTGCCCCACCAGCGGTGCAGGAGCGAAAGATCTTGAAGCGACAGGAACATCTCCTCGGGCGGGATGTCCGGATCGTCCAGGATCTCGTCGGAGGGCCGGCGAGGCGGGACGAGGAGACTCACTTCGTGCGCGCTATCCCTGCGAGATCACCAGGGCGCTGTTCTTCGACCCGAATCCGATGCAGTTGCAGAGCGCGTTCTCGAAGGACGCCTCCCGGGACTCGTTCGCCACGTAGTCGAGATCACACTCCGAGTCGGGTGCGTCGAGGTTGATGGTCGGCGGCAGGAAGGAGTCGCGCATTCCGAGAAGGGTCGCCGCGACGCCGGCAGCGCCGCAGGCACCCTGCGGGTGGCCGATCATGGACTTGATCGAGGAACCGGGGAGCTTCGCGGCCGCAGGTCCGAACGCCCGCCGAACCGACTTCGTCTCGACGCGGTCGTTCAACGCGGTCGACGTGCCGTGGTAGGCGAGGTATTCGATCGCCTCCGGCGGCAGGCCGGCCTCATCGAGCGCGAGCGTCATGGCGCGCGCGGGCTCCTCGCCGGTCTCGTCCAGCCGCACCCGGTGGTGCGCGTCGCACGTCGCGCCGTAGCCGCGGATCTCGCCGTAGATCTTCACGCCTCGGGCGAGCGCGTGCTCGCGCTCTTCGAGAACGAACATCCAGGCGCCCTCGCCGAGCACGAAACCGTCGCGGTCGGCCGAGAACGGCCGAGACGCCCGCGGCGGCTCCGTCTCCCAGGACGTCGAGACGATCCGCATCATCACGAACCCTTCCATGATCCCGCGGACGACGGTCGCGTCGACTCCGCCGGCGAGGTAAACGCCCCCGTTCATTCCGTGCTTGATCGCGCGGAACGCGTAGCCGAGCGCGTCGGTCGATGATGCGCAGCCCGTCGACACGACGTGGGAGAGGCCGCGCAGCCCGAACTGCATCGAGATCTCCGAGGAGAGAGTGCCGATCGTTCCGGACGCAATGGCGTAGACCGAAGCCTTCTTCGTCTGGTTCGTGTAATAGAGGTGATACATCCGCTCGGTGAACTCGATCGCGCCGCCGCCGGTACCGAGCACGACGCCGAACTCGCGGCGCTCGTCGAGCGAGAGACGCGTTGGATCGATCCCTGCGTCCTCGAGCGCTTCGGTCGACGCCGCAATCGCCATCGGCACAGCCCGCGAAACGTGGCGGATGTCCTTCGGTTCGATCCAGCGGGTCGGGTCGAATCCTTTCAGCTCGCCCGCGATTGTGGCCGGCAGCCCCTCCGGGTCGAAGAGCGAGATGCGGTCGATGCCGCTCGTGCCTCTCTTCAGGCCGGCGGCGAACTCCTCCCGACTGTTCCCGTTGGGGGACAGACATCCAATCCCGGTGACAACTGCGCGGCGTTCTCGCACGGCGCGGATTGTAGCTGCACGTCTCGTGCGCAGCGGGTTGCTAAACGATTGGTTAAGGAGCACTACGGCGGCGCGTTTTGCGCGAGCCACCGGTCGAGAAGTCGCAACAGCCGCAACGGCACGTACTTGACGAGAGAGTCCGCGTGGAGCGACCCGGGCAGATCGAGGTGGACGTGGTCGACGGGCGGCGCCGCCATCTCCGCGAGAAGCCGGCCCTGCGACGGATCGACGAGCCAGTCGGTCTCGGAAGTCACGATCAGCTTCGGCATCGTCAGATGCGCGACGGCCTCCGCCGCGCGCGGCTTGGGACCGCGCAGCTGCCGGATCGCGATCCGCGGCATCCGCAGCGCGTGCCGCAGGCGCAGCTGCCGGATCGCATCACGCGAGAGCGGTCGCGGCTTGAGCGACTTGACGTCCGCCGGAGACGAGATCATCACGAGCGCCCGGCACGGGAGCTCCGGAAATCGCGCGAGCGCTTCCGCCGCGATCGAGCCGCCCATCGAGAGGCCGATGACCGCGAACCGTTCGTAGCTCCGTCCCGGGCCGGCGAGCTCGCGGACGACGGCCTCGAAATCGAGCGCCTCGGCCGCGCCGAACGCATACCGGCCGCCGCTGTCGCCGTGGCCTCGGAAGTCGAGCGCCGCCACGTCGTACCCGAGCCGCGCGAAGTGCGTCGCGAGATAGACGTTCTCCTTCGCCAGCCGCCGCCGCCAGAATCCGGGCGCGAGAATCAGGAGCTCGCGCGACGGACGCCTCCAGAGCGAGTAGGCGATCGGGACGCCGTCGGAGGCGAGCGCGCGGAGCGCGATCGGCTCGGGCGCCCGCGTCGCCCGGCGCGCGGGAGCCTTCGCGCGGCGGTCGCGCCTCAGCGTTCCAGCAGCACGCATGTCACGACCGATCCTTCGTCGAGCGAACCGCCGCCCACCGGAATCCGGATCAAGGCGTTCGCCCGCGCGTGCGCGGCGATGTCGTGGCTTCCCGCGGTCGGCAGCGGCTCGGCCCGGCGCGCCCCGTCTTCCTCCACGAGCAGCGCGTCGCGGTAGGTCTCCCGCGGGCCCGGCGGACCGAGCCGGCGAGCGAGCCGCGCGAGCACGAGCGGCGCACCGGCGGGCTCGACCCCTTCCATGCGATCGAGCGCCCGCCGGACGAAGAGCTGGAAACACACCGACGCCGAGACCGGATTGCCGGGAAGTCCGAACCAGAACTGCTTCCCGCGGCGCGCGAACGCGATCGGCTTTCCGGGTCGGACCGCGACGCGGTGGAAGAGGATCTCCCACCCGGCCCGCTCCGCGGCGGGTGGCAGGAGATCCAGGTCGCCGGCCGAAACGCCTCCGCTCGTGATGAGCACGTCTGCGTCGCCGACGTCGTCGAAGAGACGCGCGACCGCCGCCGGCTCGTCGGCGATCCGTTCGCGCGCGAGCGTGGGCCAGCCGCGCGCCCGGCAGAGCGCGTCGATCATCGGACCGTTCGAGTCCCGCAACTTTCCGGCGGTCGGCGCTTCGGCCGCCGAGACGAGCTCGTTTCCCGTGGGAGCGATCGCCACGCGCGGCCTTCGGCGGACGGTAGTCGGATCGGCTCCCGCCAGCGCCGCGAGCGCCACTGCACCTGGCCCCAGACGTTGTCCCCCGCGCAGGAGAACCGCACCGCGCGCCACGCTCTCGCCTCGGCGGCGCAGGTGCGCGCCCGGCTCCGGCGGCCGCTCGAAAACGACGCGGCCCTGCTTGCTCTCCGCTTGCTCGACCGGGACCACCGCATCGGTGCCGGAGGGAAGCGGCGCTCCCGTCATGAGCCGGACCGCTTCGCCGGCAGCGAGCGGCGCCGGAGGAGGGTCGCCGGCGGCGACGAGGCCGCCCCGCTCCCGGAGGCCGACGCCCGGCGCGCGCGCCTCGTCGGCGCGCACGGCGTAGCCGTCCATCGCCGAGGTGTCGAAGGGGGGCCAGTCCACGTCGGAGACGACGTCGGTCGCGAGGATGCGGCCGGCCGCTTCCCCGAGACGGACCGTCTCGTCTCCGAGTGGCGACACGGACCGGTCCAGGATCGCGAAGGCCTCGTCCACCGTAATCACCGGAGCCGATTGTAGATGGCGGCCCGATACGGCGAGTTCGGTTACCATGGACGAAGAATCCTTCTGATGGAAAAGAAGTTCGAGTATCGGGGCGACCTGAGGGTCACTCCTCTGCCCGAGATCCTCGCGACGATCGAGCGATATCGCGTTCCCGGCGCGCTCTCCGTCACGCGGGACAACGCGCACCGGCGCATCTATCTCGACCGGGGTCTCGTGGTCTTCGCGACCTCCGACGAGCGCGAAGTGCGGCTCGGGAACTACCTGATCCGCCACGGCACGCTGCCGGAAGACGCGGTCGCGAACGCCGAGGCGCGACTGGCGGGCGACGGAATCCGTCTCGGCCAGATCCTCGTGCGACTGGAGCTCCTCGACCAGGCGACTCTGGACGCCGCGGTTGCCGATCAGGTCCGCGAAATCCTCTGGGGCGCCTTCGACTGGGACTCGGGAGAGGTCGTCTTCGAGGTCGGCGCGCGGCGCTCCGACGAAACGATCCGGATCGACCTCCCGATCGTGGAGGTGATCGTGGAAGGGGTGCGGCGCGCCGCCAGCGTGCGGCGATTCGTCGACCGGATGGGCTCCGGACACGGCGTGCTCGAGCAGGCCGAGGCGCCGCTCGCGCCGGGACTCTTCAGCCCCGATGAGATTGCGCTGCGCGGCCTGGTCGACGGACGGCTTCCCGTACAGGTGCTCTGCCAGAAAGGCCCCGGGAGCGTCGCCGAGAACGCTCGTCTCCTCTACGCGTTCTTCTGCCTGGATCTCGTCCGCGTGAAGGAGGCGTCGGGCGTCAAAAAAGTGCAGTGGAAGACGGAAGGCGGAGCGCTCGGCGACAGCTGATCGCCTGATACCTTTCTTTCATGCCGATCTACGAGTACGACTGCGAGTCCTGCAACCGCAGGACCGAGGCGATTCAGCGCGTCGGGGAGAAGCCGCTCAAGATCTGCCCGCATTGCGGGGGGAAGCTCAAGAAGGCATTCTCCGTGCCCGCGATCCAGTTCAAGGGATCCGGCTGGTACGTGACCGACTACGGCGGCGCGAGGGGGGAGCAGAAGAAGAAAGAAGCGGCCGCCGACACGAAGGAAGGATCGGGGGAGTCGAAGGGCGCGAGCGAGGAAAAGGCGGAGAAGAAAGAGAAGGCGGAAAAAAAAGAGTCGGACAAAAAGGGTTCCAAGTCCCAGGTCAAAAGTTCCAAGAAGTCCGACTGAGAAACAGGAGTGAGCCCTGGGGTCAGGCGTGTAACTTGGTAGCTTTGATTCTGCGCGGTGACCGAAAATACCAACATACACGCCTGACCCCTCAGAGCTTCAGGCTCTTCAGGTACTTCCGGAACGGCTCGCCCAGGTCCTCTCGCTTCAGCGCGAACTCCACCGTCGCCTTCAGGAATCCCAGCTTGTCTCCCGCGTCGTAGCGCTTCCCTTCGAAGAGGTACCCGTCGATCGGCCGGCGCTCGAGGAGAGTCGCGAGACCCGACGTGAGCTGGATCTCGCCGCCCGCGTCGGAGCGGGTCTCCTCCAGGATCTCGAAAATCTCCGGCGGCAGGATGTACCGCCCGATGATCGCGAGGTTCGAAGGCGCATTCTCCGGCGCCGGCTTTTCCACCATCCCGGAGATTCGCACCACCCGGTCTCCGTCGCGCTCGCCCGCCACGATGCCGTATTGCCGGGTTTCCTCGCGCGCGACCTCCTGGATCGCGATCACGGGGTTCCCGCGCTTCTCGTAGAGCCGCATCATCTGCCCGATGCAGGGCTCCCGCGAGTCGACGATGTCGTCGCCGAGAAGCACGGCGAAGGGCTCCTTCCCGACGAGGTCCTTCGCCTGCAGGATCGCGTGCCCGAGGCCGAGCGCTGTTTTCTGGCGGACGTAGGCCAGCGGGATCATGTCGGAAATCTCCCGCACGATCGCGAGGAGGTCCTCCTTGCCGCGGTCTTCGAGCATCTTTTCGAGCTCGAACGAAGTGTCGAAGTGGTCCTCGATCGCGTTTTTTCCGCGCCCGGTCACGATCACGATGCGCTCGATCCCCGCCGCCTTCGCCTCCTCGACGACGTACTGGACGAGCGGACGGTCCACGAGCGGCAGCATTTCCTTCGGCTGCGCCTTGGTCGCGGGCAGGAATCGAGTGCCCAGCCCGGCGGCCGGAAACACCGCCACTCTCACGGGTTGCATCGCGCGGGAATCGTAACCGATCGGGCGTCACCGTCCGTCCCGCTACAATTGTTTCCGCTCATGAGCAGCGACGACGCCTTTTTCCGCGAGCTGACCGACGAGCTGGAAAAGCGCGGCCGGCTCGCGCTCGCGACCGTGCTCGAGACGAAAGGGTCCGGGCCCTCGCGCATCGGCCGTCGCTTCCTGATCTTCGAGGACGGGACTTTTCGCGGCACGATCGGGGGCGGTCCCTTCGAGGCTCTCGTCGTCGCCGATGCCGGGGCGCTCTTCCGCGAGGAGGACGCCGTAAGGTTACTCAAGTGGTACGACTTCTTCGAGCGCGAGCTCGAGTCGCCGGAGCTGCGCGAGCCGACGAACATGATCTGCGGCGGCTCCGCGCGCGTCGCAATCGAGCTCCTGAAGGCTTCGCCCTCGCTCGTCATCCTGGGCGGCGGCCACGTTGGCAAAGCGCTTGCTCGGCTTGCCCGCGACCTTGCCTACGACGTCACCGTCGGCGATGACCGCGATGAGTACATCCGCTCCGACCGGTTCCCGGCGGGTGTGAAGGCGGTGCGCACCTCCCGGAACTACGAGCTCCCGCCCGATGCGCTTCTCCCGGGGCGCGACCGGTACGTGGCGGTCGTCTCTCGCTGTTGGGAGACCGATCTCGCCGCCCTGCGTCCCTGGCTCGCCCCGGGCGCTCCGCCGGCGCGCTACCTCGGGCTCATCGGCTCCGCCCGGAAGGTGCGGGGAGTGCTCGCCCGGCTGGCCGAGGAGGGCGTGCCCGAGGAAAAGCTGTCGGAGATCCGCGCGCCCATCGGCCTGTCGATCGGCGCTGTCACTCCCGAAGAGATCGCCGTCTCGATCCTCGCGGAAGTGACGGCGGTCCGCCGTGGCGCCGCGAATCCCGGTTATGCTTGGAGAGCGGACCGACACCGGACGGCAACCCGGGTCTCGAACACCTGATCGTCTCGCCGACAAGCCAACACTGATGAAACGACGAACAGCTCGCAACGCGGCCTTCCTCGTGCTCGCCCTCCTCTTTCTCGGAGGCGCGCGCGGCGAAGCCGCCTCGTGGTGGCGCCTCCCCCTGTGGGGCGCGGAAGTGAAGGTCTTCGCCGTCGATCCGTTCGAGGCCAACCACCTGTACTGCGGGACTTCGCGCGGCAACTTCTACGGCTCGACCGACGGCGGCGCGACGTGGACCGCGCTGCGCCAGGGGGCCGCGTTTCCGGGCTTCATCGCGACGGGCTTGATCGCCGATCCGAAGGCGCCGGGCCGGCTGTGGGCATCGCTCGCCGGCCAGTACCGGGGCGGCCTCGTCGTCCGGAGCGACGACGGGGGCGCGAACTGGATGGTGCTGGCGCGCTGGAGGGCTTCGGTCGCGACGCGCGCGCTGGCGCTCGCCCCCGTGCGCGGGGACGACCCGCCGCTTCTCGCGGTCGGCGGAGACGACGGGATCCGCCTGTCGAAAGACGGCGGAGACACGTGGACGATGACGGGAGAGATGACGCCCGGCCTCTACCAGGTCGAGTCGCTCGCGTTCGCGCCGGACGATCCCGACACGCTCTACGCGGGAACGTGGCGCCAGGCCTTCCGGACCCGCGACGGCGGACGCACGTGGACCCGGATCGCGGAAGGCATGGTGCTCGACGCGTCGGTCTACGCCTGGGACTTCGACGCGTCGGATTCGAGGGACATCTGGGTGTCGACCTGCGGCTGGGTCTACCGGACGCAGGACGGCGGCAACCGCTGGACGCGCGTCAAGACGGGATTTACCAACCGGCGCTCGCACAACGTCCGGCGCGATCCGAAGCGTCCCGGCGTCGTCTACGCCGGTACGGTGGGTGGTCTCCACCGTTCGACCGACGGCGGCCAGACCTGGTCGCGCATCTCGCGCGAGACCCTCGTCGTGACGGCGATGGAGGTGGACCGCCGCTCGGGCCGCCTCTACGTCGGGACGGAGGGCGAAGGCGTCTTCTACTCCGACGACGGCGGCATGACACTCGCGGCGGGCTCGGTCGGGCTCGCGGAGGGACGGGTCTCCGACCTCGTCGCGGATCCGAAAGATCCGAGCCGGCTCTTCTTTTTCCGCGCGTACGCCGGTGGCGAGAGCGGAGTCTGGGAGGCGAAGGGAATGCGCGTGCGCCGTCTCTCGCTCGACCCGCTCCCGCCCGCGGCGTCTCTTGCGGCTTTCCTCGATCCCGACGGCGCCACCGTGCTCCTGATCTCGAGCTTCAACGGACTTCGGGTCTCTTTCGACGGCGGCGAGCGATGGGTAGCGCCGCAGAGCGCCCCGACTGGAACTCCGCTCGCCCTGTATGGAAAGGACTTCGGCGCGCCCGTGTTCGTGACGACAACCGGGATTTTCCGCACGGTGGACGGTCACACGTTCGTCGCCGTGCCCGGAAGCCCGGCGGCTCCGTCGTCGGTCGAGCTGCTCGCGGACGGCCTCGGTTCGCCCTTCCTGAAGGTTCACACGGCCGAAGGATCGTTCCGATGGGACGGCACCGCGTGGGACACGCGGCGGCGAACGCTGCTCGGTGGGGGGCGGTTCCTCGACGCGTACCGGGGCGACGTCGCTCCCGCGCCCGTCCGCACGCCCGTGCGCGAGGTGGACGGCAACCTCGTGTGGGAGGAGGCCGGCCGGCGGCGCGCGGTCAAGAGTCCCCGCCCCGGTCTCTCGATCGCCTCGACGTTTGCCACCCCGGAGGGCCGCCTCTACGTCGGCACCGCCGGGGACGGACTCTTCCTCTTCGAGCCGTAGGACGCCCTGTCATTCCGAGGAGCGAAGCGACGAGGAATCTCTCTCCTTTCGAGGAAGAGATCCCTCGCTTCGCTCGGGATGACCGTCTACTTCCGGACTTCTTCGAATCGGATCCGCGATCCGACGGTCACCTTCTCCTTCGCTGCCATCCCACCGGCGATCTCGAGCACGCTCGCGGCCGGCACGTCCGGGCCGTAGTTCGGGCACGGGTCCGCCTTGCACGGCGGCGTGTCGGCGGAGACGAAGAGGACCCGCCCTTCGGCGTCCATCCAGATCATGTCGAGTGGGATCATCGTGTTCTTCATCCAGAACTTGTGGGGTCCGGCGTCGGTGAAGAGAAAGAGCATTCCGCTCCTCGCCGGAAGGCTCTCGCGGAACATCAGGCCCTGCGCCTGATCTTCGGGCGTGCGCGCGATCTCGATCGAGTACACGGCGCCCGACGGTAGGACCGCGCGCGGCCCCGTCACCGCGGTGGACGTCGCAGTCGGAGGAGGCGTGGGCGAGCTCTTCGCCGCGCCGCCGCAGGCGGAGCTCAAAGCGAGAAGGATCGTCAGAAAGAAGGGGATCGTCCCTGACCCCTGACCCCCGACCCCCGACACCCGATTAAGCGCCCTCGGCCTCCGCCGGCGGCGGTTCTTCGATGTCTCCGTCGGCCTCGTAAACCTCGTCGCGGCGGACGAGGCTGTACTTCTTCGCGTAGTAGCGGAAGGAGCGGAACGACATGTGGAGGAGCTCCGCAGCCTTCGTCTGGACTCCGTCGCACCGGTCGAGGGCCTCGCGCATCAGCCGCTTGCCGACCGCCTCGAGATAGCTCTCGAGGTTGATGCCCTCCTGGGGAAGGCTCTCGAAGTCCGGCACGCGCGTCTTCACGCCGAGCGCGATTGCTTCCGGCAGGCTCGAAACGGTGATCACGGGGCCGGGCTCCAAGGCGACGGTTCGCTCGAGGCTGTTCTCGAGCTCGCGGACGTTGCCCGGCCACGGATAGGCCTCGAGGAGCCGCATCGCTTCCGTCGAGATCTTCTTTTCCGGGATCTTCTGCTCCTTGCAGATCTTTCCGATGAAGTGCTGCGTCAAAGGCGCGATGTCCTCGAGGCGCGCGCGCATTGGCGGCAGCGCGATCGGGATGACGTTAATCCGGTAGAAGAGATCCTCCCGGAACCTTCCCGTCGCGACGAGATCGGTCAGGTCCTTGTTCGTTGCGGCGATGATCCGGACGTCGACGCTGATTTCGTCGTTGCCCCCGACCTTGCGGATGACCTTCTCCTGGATGGCGCGCAGGAGCTTCACCTGCATCGTCACGGTCGTTTCGGAGATCTCATCCAGGAAGAGTGTCCCGTTGTCCGCTTCCGTGAAGAGGCCTCTCTTGTCCTTGATCGCTCCGGTGAACGATCCTCGCTCGTGCCCGAAGAGCTCGGACTCGAGCAGCGGCTCGGGAAGCGCGCCACAGTTGATCGAGACGAACTTCCGGTCCTTTCGGACCGACCTGTAGTGAATCGCACGCGCGATCAGCTCCTTGCCGGTCCCGCTCTCGCCGGTCAGGAGCACTGTCGAGGACACTTTCGCGATCCGGTCGATCGTGCGGAAGATCTCCTGCATCCTCGAGCCTTTGCCGATGATGTTCGCGAACGTGTACTTCGCGGCGAGCTCCTGCTTCAGATAGACGTTCTCGTCGCGCAGCTGTTTTTCGCCGAGCGCACGGTCGACGATCAGCCCGAGCTCTTCGATGTTGAATGGCTTGGCGATGTAGTCCACGGCGCCGGCCTTCATCGCCTCGATCGCGTCCGGTGTGGACGTGTGGGCCGTGATCATGATGACCGGGGTCTTGGGCGAGTCGGCCTTGATCTTCCGCAGCAGATCGAGACCGTTTCCGTCCGGCATCTTGATGTCGGAGAGAACGAGGTCCGGAGTCGACCGCAAGGCGGACGCCTGTCCCTCCGTGAAGTTCGACGCGGTCAGAACCTCGAAGCCACGCTTGTGGAAAAAGAAAGCGAGCATGTCGCGGATCGAGGCTTCGTCGTCCACGATCAAGAGACGCTGTCGGCTCATCCGGCTACCCCCATCGAAACAGCCGCAGGTTCCGCGGCTGGTTGCGCGCGAGCGTCGCGCGGCAGGTGAATCGTGACGGTCGTCCCTTCGCCCGCGCGGGATTCGACGTCGATCGTGCCGCCGTGGTCTTCGACGATCCTCCGAACGATGGCCATGCCGAGCCCGGTGCCGCCGTCGAAAGCGGTCGAGAACGGAGTGAAGAGCCGCGCGAGCTCGTCCGGGCTCATCCCGCGGCCGGTGTCGGCGAAGCGGATCACGTACCAGCCGTGTTCCTCGCGGCCGGAGATCGTCAGCCTGCCGCCCGCATCCATGGCTCGAACCGCGTTCTTCGCGACGTTGTAGATGATCTGCCGGATCTGGTCGCGGTCCCCGGAAAGCGTGGAAGAGCCCGGGAACACGTCGAGCTCGATCCCATGGGCGTCGGAAACCTCGTCCGACAGCCGGAAGATCTCCATTACTTCGGAGATCGTCGTGGCAACGTCGAACGACGCAACCCGCCGCTCCTGCGGGCGCACGAACCGGAGAAACTCCTCGAGGATCCCCGAGAGCCGGTTCGACTCCGAGACGATGATCTCCATCAACCGCCGCTCGGTCGATCCGACCGACAGCTCGTTCGAGAGCACCTGCACCGAGCCGGAAATCGACGCGAGGGGATTGCGGATCTCGTGCGCGATCCCGGCGGCGAGCTCGCCGACCGCCGCGAGCTGTTCGTTGAAGCGCGCCCGGCGCTCGAGCTTCTTCACGTCCGTCAGGTCCTGGAAGAGGATGAGTGTCCCCTCGTCGCCTTCGGGGCCTTCCAGGACGCGCAGCGAATAGCCGAGGATGCGAAGGAGCCCGGCGCGGTCGAATTCCGTTTCCGCCCGGTATGGTTGGCGGCCGCGGGCGCGCGTGCGGATGCTCTCCCAGTCGCACGGAAACGGCAGATCGAGCTCCGCGAGAGACCGGCCCGCGATTCCGGCCGGGTCGAGCCCGAGCATCTCGCCGCCCGGAGAATTCAGGAACGTGACCCGTTGTCGCGAGTCCGTCGTCAGAAGTCCCGACGACATTGAGGCGATGACGTTGGCGTACAGGTGCTGCAGCTTCGCGAGAGCCTTCTGGCGCCGCGCGAGCTCCTCGCGTGCGTTGTGGAGCTTCTCGGAGAGGTACGCGATCATGAAGCCGACCCCGAAGAATCCGACGACGGTAATCGCGAGGTTGTAGCGGACCCGCGGTCCACTCCACTCGGAAAGCGACGCGAACGGAGGAACGGGGACGGCTCCGAACGCGACGAGCTCCACCATGGTGCCGTAGAGGATCGACGCCATCGAAGCCGTCACGAGTGCGCCGACCCGGTAGAGGAGGAAACCCGCGGTGCCGATGACGACGAGATAGAGGAACGTGAAGACCGAGTCGGGGCCGCCGGTGGAATACACGAGCAGGGTGACGAGGCCGAGGTCACCCAGGACCTGGATCCAGGCGTCGAGCACCGGGCTCAAGAGTCGCCCCGCGGTCCAGTGCAGCGCCGACAGCAGCACGGCCACTCCGAGAACCCGGTAGAGAAACGAGATTTCCGCGGCGGAGCCCGAGCCCGCCTGGACGAGCACCGCGGAGAGCAGGATGAGCGCGAGGACGATCACACGGGCGGCCGAAAGCCACCCGATCGAGCGCCGGAGCGAGTCGGCCGCGTTCGGGACTACCGGAACGAGAAAACGCGCGCGGCCGGAGTCCGTGTTTCTTCCTCCGCTACCCGATCTTGTTGATCAGCGTGAACATCGGGAGGTACATCGCGATGACGATTCCTCCGATGATGATGCCGAGTATGAAGATCATCACGGGCTCCATCAGCTTGACGAGGCCCTGAACCGCGGCGTCCACCTCGTCTTCGTAGAAGTCCGCGATCTTGTTCAACATGGCGTCGAGCGCGCCGGTTTGTTCGCCGACGCCGATCATCTGGACGACCATGTTCGGAAACACGTTGGAGTCTTTGAGCGGCTCGACGATCGTCTTGCCCCCCTCGACGCTCTTGCGGGTCTCCAGGACCGCGTCTTCGACGATCGCGTTTCCCGCGGTCCGCGCCGTGATGTCCAGGCTTTCGAGGATCGGCACGCCCGACGACGTGAGAGTCGCGAGCGTGCGGCAGAAGCGCGCAACGGCGATCTTGCGGAGAATCATCCCGAGGATCGGCAACTTCAGCAGGAACCCGTCGATCACCCGCCGGCCGCGATACGTGCGGTAGTAGCGGCGGATTGCGTACGCGAAAACCCCGATCCCGACGACGAAAAAGATGAAGTAACGCGCCAGGAAGTTCGAGGACGCGATGACGACTCGCGTCGGGAAGGGCAGCTCGGCGCCGAGGCTGGTGAAGAGGGCGGCGAACGTCGGGATGACCTTCAACAGAATCACGGCGACGACGATCGCGGCGATCACGATGACGGCCACCGGGTAGATGAGCGCGGAGCGCACCTGGGAGCGGAGCTTGACCGCCTTCTCGATGTAGACCGAGAGGCGCTGGAGGATGGTGTCGAGGATACCGCCCGCCTCTCCGGCCGCGATCATGTTCACGTAGAGGGTGTCGAACGCTTTCGGGTGGCGCCGCATCGCGTCGGCGAGCGTCGAGCCGGCTTCGACGTCCTGCCGCACCTGCAACAGGATCTTCTGGAAGTTCTTGTGCTCCTGCTGAAGCGCGAGAATCTCCAGGCACTGGACGAGCGGGAGACCCGCGTCGATCATGACCGAGAACTGCCGCGTGAAGACCGCCAGCGTCTTCGGCGGCACCTTCCGCCCGACCTTCGAGAGCGAGATCTCCTTGCCGCGCTCCCGGATTCCGGTGACGACGATGTTCTGGCGGCGGAGCTGAGCGAGCGCGAGCTCCTTCGACTCGGCGACCATCGCGCCTTCCTGAACCATTCCGGCGCGGTTGCGCCCCTTCCAGGCATAGCTCGGCATGTCAGACTCTCTTTCCGGCGGACGCGGCCGCGGTCGGAACGTTCACCCCTGCGCCGCGATTGATGAGCTCCTGGAGCTCGTCGGGGCTCGAGGAGCGCAAGAGCGCCGTCTCGAGAGTGATGAGCTTTCGGTGATACAGCGTCGCCAGAGACTGGTTGAACGTCTGCATTCCGAACTTGGACTGTCCGGCCTGCATCATCGAGTAGACCTGGTGGATCTTGTCCTCGCGGATCAGGTTGCGGATCGCCGCGTTGGGGACGAGGATTTCCATCGCCATGACCCGGCCCTTGCCGCTCGCGCGCTCGAGGAGCGCCTGGCAGAGAATGCCTTCGAGGACGAACGAGAGCTGCGTCCGGATCTGCGTCTGCTGGTGAGCAGGGAACACGTCGATGATGCGGTTGATCGAGGACGAGGCGCTGTTCGTGTGCAGGGTGGCGAGCGTCAGGTGGCCCGTTTCCGCGATGCGGAGCGCCGACTCGATCGTCTCCAGGTCGCGCATTTCGCCGATCAGCACCACGTCCGGGTCTTCGCGAAGAACCGATCGGAGGGCGTTCGGGAACGAGTGGGTGTCCGCGTGGAGCTCGCGCTGGTTGACGACGCATTTCTTATGGGTGTGCAGGAACTCGATCGGGTCCTCGATCGTCACGATGTGGAGCTGCTTTTCGCGGTTGATCTTGTCGATCATCGCCGCCTGAGTCGTGGTCTTGCCCGATCCCGTCGGACCGGTCACGAGGATGAGCCCTCGAGGCTTCTCGCAGAGAAGCTCGACGACCGGCGGCAGGCCGAGCTCTCGGAAGCCGAGGATCTGGTACGGGATCTGGCGGTAGACGCCGCCGACCGCGCCGCGCTGCTGGAAGTTGTTCGCCCGGAACCGCGCGAGCCCCTTCACGCCGAACGAGAAGTCGAGCTCGAGGTTCTCCTCGAATCGGTGCTTCTGGGTGTCGGTCAGGACCGAGTAAGCGATCTGCTTGGTCTCGGCCACGGTCAGCGGCGGATACGGCAGCGGCAGCAGCCGTCCGTCCAGCCGGACCATCGGCGGGGAATTAGTGGTCAGATGGAGGTCGGATGCCCCCATTTCCACCATCTGTTTCAGGAGCTGGTGAAGAGTCGCGTCCCCTGCCATTTTTTGACGGCCCTCGTAAAGAAGTTGTCGAGAACTGGGTGAGTAGTTTAAGCCCCGCCCGCGCGAAAGGAAAGGCTCCGGCCGCCTTCCCCGGGTGGCTATCAGCGATCACCGGTCGGCTATCAGCTTTGGCCGAGGCCTTGGCAAGCTGAGAGCCGACTGCCGAAAGCTGAGAGCTTCCCTAGATAACCGTCTCTCTCAATACCTCTTCCAGAGTCGTCGTACCGTCGCGAACCTTCTGGAGGCCGGCGGTTCGCAGCGTCACCATGCCCTCCTCGACCGCGCGCCGCTTGAGCTCGATCGACGAAGCGCCGGACAGGATCATGTCCCGGATCTCGTCGGAGAACGCGAGCACTTCGAAGAGCCCGATTCGACCCTTGTAGCCGGTGTTCTTGCATTTGTCACAGCCGCGCCCGCGCTTGACCTTCAGGGATTTGACCTCGTCGGGCGCGAAGCCGACCTGGATCAGGATCTGGGGAGAGGTGTCCACGTCCTCGGAGCACGTCTTGCAGATCTTGCGCACGAGCCGCTGCGCGGCAATGCAGTTGATCGACGTCGCCACCAGGAACGGCTCGATTCCCATGTTCATGAGGCGATTCACGGTCGACGGCGCGTCGTTGGTGTGGAGCGTCGAGAGCACGAGGTGGCCGGTCAGCGCGGCCTTGACTGCGATCTCCGCGGTCTCGAAATCGCGGACCTCTCCGACGAGGATGATGTCGGGGTCCTGGCGCAGGAACGACCGCATCGCGGAGGCGAACGTCAGACCGATCTGCTCCTTCATCTGGACCTGGTTGATCCCCGCGAGGTTGAACTCGATCGGGTCCTCGGCGGTCAGGATGTTGACGGTCGGATCGTTCAACTGAGCGATCGCCGAATAGAGCGTGTTCGTTTTGCCCGAGCCGGTCGGACCCGTGACGAGCACGATCCCGTACGGCTTGTCGATCGACTCCTTGAAACGGCGCAGCGGTTCCTGGTCGAAGCCGAGCTGCGTCATGTCGAGCTGAAGGCGCGACTTGTCGAGCAGCCGCAGGACGACCTTCTCGCCGAAAATCGTGGGAACGACCGAGACGCGCAGGTCGAGGTCGCGCGTGCGCTCCTCGACGCGCAGGCGGATCTTGATCCGGCCGTCCTGTGGGAGGCGCTTCTCGGAAATGTCGAGTTTCGCCATGATCTTCAAGCGCGAGATGAGCGGGTCGCGGGTCCTCATCGGCAGCGACATGATGTTGTGGAGGATTCCGTCGACCCGGAACCGCACCCGGAACTCCTTCTCGTACGGCTCGACGTGGACGTCGGACGCGCCCGCCTTGAGCGCCTCGATCAGGATCAGGTTCGACACCTTGATGATCGGCGCCGACTCGGAAGACTTGGCGAGGTCGGTCAGGTCGATCTCCTGACCCTCCTCACCGCGGACGACGTCGACTTCGCCGGTGTCGAAACCCGTGATCTCGTCCATGTTGAGCTCGGAGAGGCCGACGCTCGCCATGTCGTCGATCGTCA
Source organism: Thermoanaerobaculia bacterium (assembly GCA_036001245.1). Taxonomy (GTDB): domain Bacteria; phylum Acidobacteriota; class Thermoanaerobaculia; order UBA5066; family Gp7-AA6; genus Gp7-AA6. The sequence continues at coordinate 158,942 of DASYUL010000049.1, read as the reverse complement.
GCGCCGAGGTCATGAGGTCGTCGATCGATCCGTCGGCCGGCGCGCTCCCCGTCGTCGCGCCCTTCGGCCGCTCCTTCAGGACGACCGACCGCGGGGTCCCGTAGTGCTTGTCGATCGCCCGCCGCAGAGAAGCTTCGGACGCGACGACCGGCTCGACGTTGTAGCCGGTCATGAACTTGATGTCGTCCATCGCGAAGACGTTCGTCGGGTCCGACATCGCAATCGTCAGCGTGGCGCCGGTCTTGTTGACGGGGAGGACGCCGTACTTGCGCGCGACCTCGCCGGGAACCGTCTTGATCACGGTTGGGTCGATTTCGAAATGGGCGAGGTCGATCGACGGGACCCCGAACTGCTGGGAGAGCGTCTCGGTGACGTCGTTCTCCGAGACGGCGCCCAGGCGGATCAGCGCCTCGCCGAACTTGCCTCCCTCATCGCGCTGCGACTTGAGCGCGGCGTCGACCTGCTCGGGCGTGACGAGCTTCGCCTTGACGAGGAGATCGCCCAGTTTTACGACCATGGAGAGTGATAGAGGGTAAGGCTTTGCGGGCTTTCTGTCAAAAGGAGGGACAGAGACAAGCGCTCAGCTCTCAGCTGCCGGAGCCGCACAAAAGCTGAGAGCTGACACAGCTGACAGCGGAGAGCTACTGTCTTTCGACCGCCTTCAGCTTTCCCGTGAGAGTTCCCACCTTCAACTTCGATTTGATCTGAACGGGCATTTTTCTTTCGTCGTCCGTCAGCCAGAGAGTCAGGCTCTTGCCCTTCCCGATCAGCCCCCCCGGTCCCTGCGGCTCGACCCGAATGGTCTTGAAGGTCCCGACCGGAGTCGTCACCGTTTCGCGTCCCAGCACGACGACCGAGAGAGGAAAGAGATGGCGCGAGACGACGGTCAGCGGAATCGGATCCCGTCGCTCGAGGTCGAGCAACCGGATGTAGTAGAGCGACGAGAGGGAGTCGAGCGTGTTCTCCTCGATCGCGATCGGCTTGCCGTCGCGATACGCGAACTTCTTCGCGTAGTCGAACTCGATCAGGTCGTCTCGCACTCGCTTGCCCTCGACGGTGTGCTTTTCGAAGCGGAGCGACCGGAACGTCTTCGGGTCGACCCAGGAGGCGAGGTAGTCGCGGACGAGAAAGATCTTCGAGAGGAACTCGCCCGAGATCGCGGACAGCTCGAACTTGTAGGCGGGCTTGCCGTCGAGCTCGGTCTCCTTCGCCGAAAGGGTCAGATCGCCGCCCGACGCGCCGAGCACGGACATTGCGAAGCGAAGCGTTTCCCCGACGAAGGCCGGCCGCGCATCGAGCTTCACCTGTGCGGAGGCGGCTCCGGCCAGGGAAAGCGCCAGGAGAAGCGCCGACGCGACGAGATGTCCGGGTTTCAATCGGGCGACAAAACGAAGGTGACCGACAATTCGTTCCCGTCCGGGGTCAGGTCTCCACTTGCCACTTTGCTTCACAAAGCGGCAACGGCATTTGTCCATAGTCAGAGGTCCGGCGATCAGTGAAGACCTGACCCCGCTCAGGCCGCAAGCACCTCGAGGGCCTTACGGGCAACCTCTTCCGGGCCCGTTCCCGCATCGTAGCGCACGGTCGACCGGGGGTTTCGGTATGGCCCGTTTCGGATCGGGTCCGTCGGCCCGAACAGGGCGAGCGTCGAAGCGCCCAGAGCGTCGGCGAGGTGAAGCGGTCCCGTGTCTCCGGCGACGACGAGGGAGGCGGCCGCGATCACGTGGGCGAGATCGGACAGGGCGAGCGCCGGCAGAACGCGGGCGTCGGTTCGGAGAGCGGCGAGCCGCCGCGCGCGCTCTTCGTCCCCCGGCCCCCAGGAGATGACGGGAGCGAGCCCGCGATTCGACCGGAGGAGATCGGCGAGCACGGCGTAACGCTCCTCGCCCCACGTCTTCTCGGGCCGTCCCGCTCCCGGATGGTAGAGGGCGAACGGGCGCGGCTGTCCCGCGAGAAAGGACTCCGCCGCCGGCGAGGGCCGCTCGAGGAGGAACCGGGCGTCCGGCGACCGGTCCGTCACCGGGATCCCCGCGGCCTCCGCCAGAGAGAGATTCTGGTCCACGACGTGACGGCCGGCGAGAGGCTGAACCGTCCGGTGCCCGAGGAGCGCGGAGGTCGGCTCCCGGCGGTTCGCCGCCCCGAACCCCACGACCGGCGCTCCGGCCGAGCGGGCGATCCAGGCGGACTTCCACAGCCCCTGCGCATCGATCGTGACGTCGGGCGAAAGCGACCGGAGCTCGCGCGGCAGCCTGACGATCTCCGAAAGCGTGCGCGGGGAGAGCGGCCGCCGGCGCCATCCCTTCGTATCGGCAACGACGACCCGCTCGACGTGCGGGTTCGCGGCGAGGAAGTCGCGGTAGGCGGACTCGACCACCCAGAACACCCGGTTGCCCGAGCGACGAGCGTTCGCCGCGATCGGAAGCGTGTGCACGATGTCGCCGAGCGACGAAAGGCGGACGATGAGGACGTTCACAGGCCGTCAAACGGAAAACGTAAAACGGAAAACGGAGAAAACCAGAGACTCTTCATTTCGTTTCCCGTTTCCCGTTTCCCGTTTTCCGGATCCGCTCGATCAGATCCGTCGTGGCGTGATGCTTCGGATCGCCCACGATTGCGGTCCGACCCCCGTACTCCGCGACGACGTCGCGCTCCGGCACCGAGCCGCGGGTGTAATCGGTGCCTTTCGCGTGCACGTCCGGCCGGATCTGCGAGAGGAGCGCCGCGGGTGAATCCTCCTCGAAGACGACGACCGCATCGACGCATTGCAGCGCCGCCACGATCTCGGCGCGTTCCGCGGCGGGGACGACGGGCCGTCCCTGTCCCTTGGCGCGCGCCACTGATGCGTCGGAGTTGACCGCGACCAGCAACCAATCGCCTTCGGCGCGCGCGGCCTCGAGATACCGCACGTGTCCCGCGTGCAGCAGGTCGAAGGCGCCGTTGGCGAGGACGACCCGGCGGCCCGACGCCCGCTCCCGGGAGGCGCGGCGGAAGGCCTCTCCCCGGGAGACGATCTTCTCCGAGGAGGACCGGATCGGCCCGGTCACGCCGTGAGCGTCCGGTCGGAGGCGATCGCCTGCGCGAGCTCGTCCGCCGACGCGGTCGCGGTCCCCATCTTCATGACGACCACGCCGCCCGCGAAGTTTGCGAGCAGAGCCGCTTCGAGCGGCGAGGCGCCCGACGCCAGCGCGAGGGAAAACGTCGCGAGCACCGTATCTCCCGCGCCGGTGACGTCGGCGACCTGGTCCGTGCCGTGGACGGGAATGAGCGTCGGGCGGGCGGCGCCGTCGAAGAGCGCCATCCCGCGTGAGCCGAGCGTCACGAGAAGGGTCCGGCATCCGATCCGCTGGCGCAGCCGATCCCCCGCCGCGGCGAGCGCTTCTGCGGAGTCACCGAGCGATCCGCCCGCGGACTCTTCGAGCTCCTCTTCGTTCGGCGTCGCCGCGTCGACCCCCGCGTAGCGTCCGAGCCCGCGGCGCGAGTCGACGAGTACGGGAGCGCCGGGGCGGAGCCGGGCGCGGAGAGCCGGGACGTCGGCCGGCGAGATCGCGCCGTACCCGTAGTCGGAGAGCACGGCCGCGTCGGCGGCGGACGCGGCGTGCGCGAGTTTCTCCGAGAATCGTCCCCGCCAGTCGCCCCCCTCGGGCAGGTGGTCCTCCTGGTCGTACCGCACGACCTGCTGCTTGATCGAGTGAGCGCCGCCTGCGAGCACGCGGGTCTTCGTCGGCGTGTGGTAACCCGGAACCTCGATCAGGCCGTCGGTGGCGATACCGCGCTCCCGGAAAATCGACGTCAGGCTGGCTCCCGCCGGGTCGTCGCCGACCGCGCCGACGGGGAGCGGCGTCCCGCCGAGCGCGCGGACGTTCGCGGCGGTGTTTCCGGCGGCGCCGGGGAGGCTTTCCTCCTTGAGGAACCGGAGGATCAGGACCGGCGCCTCGCGGCTGATCCGCTTGGGATGGCCGAACACGAAGCGGTCGAGAACGTAGTCGCCGGCGACGAGCAACCGGCGGCCGGCGAAGGAAGAGACGAGTGCGAGCAGGCGCTCCTTCGGAACCGCAAGGCTCATCGGCGCTATATAATGACGCGGTTTTCGGTCAACTGATGCTCGACTCACAGGTTCTCGTCCTCAACCGCGTCTTCCAGGCGGTCCATGTCACGTCCGTGCGGAAGGCGTTCACGCTCTTCTACAAGGGTCACGTCCGCGCCGTGCTGCCGGACTACTCGACCTATGAGTTCGAGAACTGGTGCGACATTCCCGTACAACCTCAGGATGAGGTCGTTCTGACGCCGTCGATGGCGATCCGCGTGCCGAGGGTCGTCGCGCTGAAGAGCTTCGACCGGCTCCCGCGGCAGGAAGTGAAGTTCTCGCGCCACAACATCTACCTGCGCGACGGAAATCGCTGCCAGTACTGCGGCCACAAGTTCACTTCCTCCGAGCTCTCGCTCGACCACGTGATTCCGCTCTCGCGCGGCGGTCACTCTTCCTGGGACAACGTCGTGTGCGCGTGCCTGTCGTGCAACGTCCGCAAGGGAAACCGGATGCCTGCGGAGGCGTCGATGCGGCTCGTTGCACAGCCAAAGAAGCCGCGCTGGCATCCGGTGGGGCATTTCGGCTCGAGCAAGCTCCATCCCGCGTGGCGGAACTTTCTCGACCTGGCTTACTGGAACACCGAGCTGAAGGGATAGCTCTCAGTCAATTGCTGAGGAGGCGCTCCACCGCGCCAAGAACGTCCTCGACCGCGATCTCCCCCATGCACTCGTGCGCATAGGGGCACTCTTTCAGGTAACACGGCGAGCAGAACACATACCGGTCGAGGGCGACCGAGGGGGAGCCGGTCGGGCCCGTGCGGCCCGGATCGGTCGGACCGAACATCGCGACCACGGGAGTGCCGACGGCAGCGGCGAGGTGCATCGGGCCGGAGTCGTTCGCGACGACGACGCGAGCGCGGGCGAGGACGGCGGCCAGCTCGACCGGACCCAAGTCGGCACCCAGCGTTGGAAGCGCGCCGCCCGCGGCGTCGGAGACCGCGCCCGCGAGCCTCTCCTCGCCGGGGCCGACGGCGATCGCCGGTACAAATCCCCGCGCGCGGAGCTCTTCGCCGAGCCGCCCGAAGCGGTCCGCCGGCCAGCGCTTCGTCCACGAGAACGCGGCGCCGGGCGCGAGCACGACGAGACCGTCGGCCCCCGTTGCGAGTCCGGCGCGCGAGAGCGCGGCCTCCGCGCGATCGAGTGCCGCCGGCGGAAGGGGAAGCCTCGGCGGGTCGGGATCCGGCTCGATCGCGAGAGATCGCAGCAGCGGATCGTAGTCGCGCAGCTGGTGCTCGTTTCGCGGCGGGGGTGGGAGCGTCCGGGTGAGGAGCGCCGAGCGCCCGTCGGTCGCGTAGCCGACGCGCTCGGGGACCGCCGCGAGAAAGGGTCCGAGGGCGGACCGGAACGAGTTGGGGAGGAGCCAGGCTTGGGCGAACCTCCCACGCGCGATCGCAATCGAGTCGGCGACGAGGCCCGAGATCGTGCGAACCTCGCCCGCGCTCCCCTCGGCGCGATAGAGCGCCGCGGGGCCCGGCCGCGCGAACACGACGAGGGGCTCGTCTGGAGCGAAACGGCGGAGAGCGCGGATCATCGGAAGCGACATGACCGCGTCGCCGATCCAGTTCGGCGCGACGACGATTCGCCCGCTTGCGCTCACTTGCTCGGGATCTCGCTTCCGCGACCGGCGCTCGGCTCGTCACACGTCGCGTCCGCTCGCTCGGGACCTGCTGATGCACCGGCGCTCGGCTCGCCATGCTCGGCTCGACCGAGCGCCTGGTCCTTCGCTCGCTCCCGCTCCCGCAGCGTGAGGCTCCTCCCTTCGGGAGACTCCTCACGCTGCGATTTGGAACTCTCTCCGGGCGGCTTCGTCTTCCAGCGATCGTGAATCCACAGCCAGGCCGCCGGATCCTTCCGGATCGCGGCCTCGGTGACCGCCGTGTACCGGGCGGTCGCGCGGCGCACCCGTTCGTCCCGGTCGAGATTCGGGTCCTCGAACTCCTCCGCCAGGATCGGCGGCTCGAACTCCAGACGGTAGCGGCCGTTCCCCTGGGGCCACGTGAAGACGGGAACGACCGCCGCGCCGGTCTTCAACTGAATGCGGGCCAGCGAAGGCGTCGTCGCAGCCGGCCGGCCGAAGAAGGGGACGAACACGGCCTCTTTCGCAAGGACGTTCTGGTCCACGAGGATGGCCACGGTCTCGTTGCGGTTCATCGCGCGCAGAAGCTCTCTTGCCGCTTCCCGCTTCGCGATGGGACGGTTTCCGAAGCGGCGTCGGAGGGCATCGAGCTCCTCTTCGAGGAGAGGGTTGTCGAGCGGCCGCGCGACGGGCGCGATCGGCTCGCCGAGGAGGCCGGCGACGAGCGCTCCGATTTCCCAGCTCCCGAAGTGCGCCGAGAGGAGGAAAACCCCCCTTCCTCGCTCTCTCGCGTCGCGCAGGTGCTTCTCGCCGACGACCGTCACTCGCGAGAGCAGGTCCTCTCGCGTGAGTCCCGCCGTCTCGAGAAAGTCGACGAGCGCCGCCGCGAAGCCCTCGATTGAGCGCCGCCCGATCGACGCGATTTCCGCCGGAGTTTTCTCGGGAAACGCCGCGCTCAGGTTCGCCCGGAGGATCCGCCGCCGCGAGGGAAGGAGCCCGAAGACCGCCTTCGCCACGCCTCGGAGAGTCCGGCGCGCTCCCGCGCGCGGGAGCCGTGTCAGACCGGCCGCCGCGATCCGAAAGAGCGCGAGCTCGGTCCTCTGGCGCAGCGCGGAGCGACGTTGCTTCCGGCCCGCGCGTTTCCGTCGGGCCGGGGAAGCGTCGGGGGGCGCGGCGGCCGCGACCTCGGGTGACGTGCTCATGGCCGCGGTTCGGACGCCGCGCGCGGCGGCCTGCGAACGTCCGACAGCCGGGACCGGAGAAAGGGAAAGAACTCCGCTTCGCCCATCTCGACTTCGAGCCGGAGTGCGACGACCGGGAGCGTTGTCCGGCCTTCGAGCTTCACCGCGTCCTTCTCGGTGGTCGCGATCCACGCGCTGCCCGTCCGGTCGGCGGCCTGCCGGATCCGTTCGAGGTCCCGCCGGCCGTAGCGGTGATGGTCGGGAAAGGCGAGGAGCTCCTCGGCCGGAAGGTCCAGCTCCGCGAGCGACGCCCGGAAGCTCGCGGGGTTCGCGATGCCGCAAACGGCGACGAAACGGCGGGAGGTCAATCGCGTTTCGGCGACAGCGGAGCCGCGCTCGTCCCACAGTCCGGCGGGCCGGATGCGCGCAGTGAACACCCGCGCTTCCGGGTTTCGGCGCGCGAGCTCGGCGCGCGCCTCCCGCGGAGGATCCGCAAGATCGATCCGCGTGAAGACGACGGCGTCCGCCCGGGCGAGCGCGGAAAGGGGCTCGCGCAGTCTCCCGCGGGGAGGCAGCTCGCCGCCTCCGAACGGGTCCGCGGCATCCAGGAGAAGAAGGTCGACGTCGCGCTCGAGCGCGAGGTGCTGAAAGCCGTCGTCCAGGATGATCAGATCCGCGCCGTGACCCTGCGCGGCCCGGGCCGCCTCCGCCCGGTGCTCGCCGACGATCACGGGGACGCCGGGCACCCTCCGCGCGATCGCGACCGGCTCGTCTCCGCCCTCGTCCGGCCCGACGAGCGGTCCGGATCCGTCCGAGACGACGACCACGCCTTTCGAGCGACGTCCGTACCCCCGTGAGACGATCGCCGGCGTCCGTCCCTCGAAACGCAGTCGCCGGGCGAGGAACTCGACGAAGGGCGTCTTGCCGGTTCCGCCGAAGGTCAGGTTGCCGACGGAGATGACGGGACACGCCGCCCGCTCCGCCGCGAACGCGCCGGAGCGATAGAGCCGCGCGCGCGACTCGAGCGCGCGGCCGTACAGCGTCGAGAAGGGCGCGAGTGCAGTTCGCACGAGCGGCCCGGGAAGCCGCGTCGCCCTCAACCCGCCGCCCCGCGTCTCGCGGTCCGCTCGGGCAGGAGCGAGAGGACTTCTTTCGCCGTCGCGTCCGCGGCGCCGCGGTTGGCGGCGACGAACTCCCGAGCCTTCTCTCCGCGAGCGTCGAGCGCCGAGAGATCCGCGAGCTCCCGCTCGATGCAACCCGCGAGCTCTGTCTCTTCCGCCACGCGCGTCGCGATGCCGAGCTCCTCTCCCTTCGCGGTCACCTCGCGGAAATTCTCCGTGTGGGGACCGACGATCACGGGGACTCCGGACGCCCACGCTTCGATCGGGTTATGCCCGCCGCGGGCGACGAGACTCCCCCCGATGAAGGCGATCCTCGCGTGCGCGTAAAGCGCGGAAAGTTCCCCGATCGTGTCGAGGAGGTATACGTCCGCCGCCCCACGATGCTCTCCGCTGCGGCGGAGAAGGGCAAGCCCGGCCGCTTCGATCTTCCGCGCGAGCTCTCCGAAGCGCTCGGGCCGACGCGGCGCGACCGCGACGAGAGCGCGGGTGGACAGCGCCCGCGCCGCCGCGACGACCGACGCCTCCTCTGCCTCGTCGGTCGAGCCCGCGACGACGATCGGCCGGCCGGCCGCTGCCGCGGAGAGACGGTCGGCGTCGCGAAACGGCAGCGCCTCCGGGACGTCGTACTTGACGTTTCCCTTCATGCGGATCTTCGAGCGAGGCACCCCGAGCGCCTCCACCCGCCGCGCGTCCTCCTCGGTCTGCATGACGAAGAGCGCGACCCTGTCGAGCGCCGGCGCGAACCAGCGTCGCAGCATGCGGTATCTGGGAAAGGAGCGCTCCGAGATGCGGCCATTGACGATCGCGACCGGAACCCCGCGGCTCGCCGCTCGGGCGAGGAAGAGCGGCCAGAGCTCCGTCTCCGTGAGGAGGATGAGCCCGGGACGGACGCGAGCGAGCGCCTTCTCGACCGGTCCGGCCAGGTCGAAGGGGAACGCGAAGACCTCGACGCCGGCAGGCGCGATGCGCTCCGCGAGGTCCCGGCCCGCCTCCGTCGTGACCGAAAGGCCGAAGCGTCGCCCGGGCGCGCGCCGTGCGAGCGCGGCCAGGAGGCTCGACGCCACCCCGACCTCCCCGACCGAGACCGCATGGATCCAGACACCTCCGGCGAGATCCGGATAGGGCCTCCACCCGAGGCGGCCGCGGATGTCGCCCGGCCGTCGGCGGCCGCTGACCGCCCGCAAGAGCGCCACCGGCGAGTACGCAAGGAGCGCTCCCCCCGCCAGGATCCGGTAAAAGAGCATGCCGGGGCGATTATGTTGCAGGAGAAGCCCGTCCTTTCTCTTGCCGGCGTCGCCACAACGTTTTACCATTCAAAGGGTTATCCTGGGGAATGTCGCGGGGACAGGGCCTACGGCCCTGCACCCGCCTCAGTTCAGTTGTCACGGGGACAGGGCCCTACGACCCTGCAACCGCCGCAGTTCAGTTTTCGCGGGGACTTGGCCCTACGGCCCTGCACCCGCCAGTTCAAGGAGCACGGAGACCGACGTCGGAAGAAACGGGGCGACGAGAAACGTTGCCGCTCCGTATAACGCCCGGGAGGACTCAGGAAAGTCGCGGGGACAGGTCCTGCGGGCCTGCACCCGCCGCAGTTCAAAGCACGATGGAGCTCGTTTACAGCGAAAGCCGGGAGCGACGGGAAGCAGTCGAGCTTTCCGACAGCGATCTCGCCGTCCGGGCGAAGGGGGGCGACATGCTCTCCTTCGAGGCCCTGGTCGTCCGCAAGACGCCGGCCGTCGTCTCCGTGGCGCGCCGGATCGTCGGGGACGGCGAGGACGCGCGGGACGTGGCGCAGCTCGTCTTCCTCCGCGTCTGGGAGCAGATCTCCCGGTACGACGAGAAGTACTCCTTCAATACCTGGCTCTATCGCATCGCGACGAACCTCTCGATCGACTTCCTGAGAAGCTCCCGCAGCCGCGAGCGCGCGCACGGCGCGACGATCCATCTCGTGCGTCATCGCGAGGAGATGAGTGGCTCCCAGACGACGAACGCGGTCGAGGACGGCGAGCTCGCGAGGCTCTTCCAGACGGTGGCCTCGCGGCTGACCGGAAAACAGAAGGCCGTCTTCGTCCTGAAGGAGATGGAAGATCGCGACACGAAAGAGATCGCGCAGATCTTGAAGTGTGGCGAGTCGACCGTGCGCAACCACCTCTTCAACGCGCGACGCATCCTGCGGCGGGAGATCGCGAAGATCTGTCCGGGCCTCTCCGAGGGGAGGCGTTCGTGAGCGTTCCCTGCGGAACGGTTCGCGATCGGCTTCCGAGATATCTCGAGGACGCGCTCGCCGCGGGCGACCGCCGCGAGCTCCGGGAGCATCTCGCCTCCTGCGAGGGCTGCCGCAGGGAGGTCGCGCAGATCGAGCCGTCGCTCCTCTTCGCGCGCGTTCCGGCGGACGAGGTGTCTGCCGAGGACGTCCTCTCCGTGCTCGCGGGAGTGCGGTCGGGAATTGCGCTCGCCGAAACCGAGCGCAGAGTCGGCCGGTCGCGCCGGAGAAGCCGCCGGCGCCTGGCCGCGATAGCGTCGGCAGCGGCGCTCGCGGCGATGACGCTCGTCCTGCCGGGCTCGGGCCGCCCTCCGGTCGACTCGGTCGCGAAGACTCCGTCCGTTCCGGCTTCGGCGCCGGGCTTCGCCCCGGCGGCGCAGAAGGCTCCGACCGCGACGTTTCCCGCGGACGCGACGATCTACGACTGGAACCCGGGTACGACGAGCCAGGAGCCGCGCGTCGTGTGGATCGTGGATCGTTCGCTCGACATTTGAAGTAGGTCTCAGTTCTCAGTTCTCAGCTCTCAGCTGAGCGCTGATCGCTGACAGCTGATGGCTCCCGTCAGGGAGCGGGGTTTTTACTTCGAGTGAGAAAAGGGATTTTACTCGCGGCCTTCGGGGCCATTTCGCTCTTCGCGCCCGCGATCTTCGCGGCCGAAGAAGCTCTCGTGAAGGTGTTCATCCTGAAGTACCGCCAGGTCGAAGAAGCCGCGCTGCTGATCCGGCCGCACCTCTCCGACGCAGGAACGGTGACCCTGACTCCGCGCCTGAAGGCGATCACCGTGACCGATCGGGAGGAGAACCTCCGCATGATCGCCCGCGTCATTGCGCAATTCGACGTGCCGCCGCGCGGGTTCACGTTCGCGATCAAGCTCGTTCGCGCTCGCGCGGAGGTGCCCGCCGGCTCGATCGATCGGGAGATCGGGGGCATGGGGGCGAAGCTGAAGTCGCTCTTCCAGTTCAACGACTACAGCCTGATCGACTCCGCCGTGATGCGGGGGATCGAGGGGGCTCCGGTCGCCGCACAGCTCGGTGAAGAGGGTGAGGCGTACATGCTGAACTTCTGGATCGAGCCGGCGGGATCGGGCGACCAGCTCCTGCTCTCGCCGTTCTCGCTCTCGCGGCTGCGGCGAAACGCGCAGGGGCGCGTCGTGCCGGTCGCGCTCTACCGGGCGCCGATGCCTGTGACGCTGAACCAGACCCTCGTCGTCGGCGCCTCGAAAGAGGAAGGCTCGAAGAACGCGCTCATCCTGATCCTGCTCGCGCAGGAGACGCCGCGCGCGGGCGCGGAGAAGGGCACGGACGGGCAGCGGACCGTGGAGAAGAAGAACCCGTGAGCCCGCAGTTCTCCGTCAAGGCGGGCTGGCCGGACGGCTCGGTCGCCGAACAGTCGATCCTCGCCCCGGACTCGAAAGCGGCGCAGGTCGAGATCGAGCGTCGCGGCGGACACGTCTTCGAGATCCGGCGCCACGGATTCGCGCTGCCCGGAGGCCGCTCGGGACGAAAGAACCGCGTCAAGATGGCCGACTTCCTCGTCTTCAATCAGGAGATGATCGCCCTCCTCAAGGCGGGACTGCCGGTCGTCCGGTCCTTCGAGATCCTTCTCGAGCGGCAGGAGAGCCCCGGGCTTCGCGCCGTCCTCGCCGACGTGAAGGACCGCGTAAACTCCGGCGCCTCGATCTCCGAGGCGTTCGCCGAGCAGGGGGACATCTTCCCTCGGCTCTACTGGACGTCGCTGAAGGCCGGCGAGAAGTCGGGAGAGATCGAGAGCGTCCTCCGCCGCTACCTGAAGTACCAGAAGACCGTCATCGCCATCTCCCGCAAGGTCGTCTCGACGCTCGTCTATCCCGCGATCCTGTTGGCCCTTTCCACCGTTCTGATCGCGATCCTGATGACGGTCGTGATCCCGAAGTTCCAGGACTTCTTCGCGGACTTCCACGCCGATCTGCCGCTGCTGACGGTCATCGTGGTCGGTATTGCGGGATTTCTCCGCGACAACATCGTGTGGCTCCTTCCCGCCGTTTTCTTCGGCGGCTGGGTGGCATGGCGGTGGTTGCGCACTCCGACCGGCCGCGCGTGGTCCGACGGTTTCCTCCTGAAGCTCCCGTTCCTCGGTGGGCTCTTCCGCCGCTTCGCGATCACGCAGTTCACGAGAAGTCTCGCGACGCTTCTCGGCGGCGGCACGCCTCTCGTGCCGAGCCTCGAGAACGCCGCGGAAGCGATCGGTAACCGCCACATCGCCCGGCGCATCCGCGAGGTGGTCCCGAAGGTTCGCGAGGGCGGCGAGCTGTGGCAGGCGCTCGAGTCGACCGGCATCCTCACGAACCTGACCATCGAGATGATCAAAGTCGGGGAGACGTCGGGCGCGCTCGAGGAAATGCTGACGGCCGTCTCAGACTTCTACGACGAAGAGATCGACGTCCTGCTCGCGCGCGTGATCACGTTCGTCGAGCCGGCGATTCTCGTGCTCATGGGGGGCGTGATCATGACGATCCTGCTCTCTGTGTATCTCCCGATTTTCAAGATCATGTCCCAGATCAAAGGCTGAAGGGGTAGCGACGTGGCGAAGCAGTACGTCAACGGGGAACCGACGGTGCGCATCTCTTCGAAGGAAGAGGAAGAGCTTCAGGCGATGGCCCTCGCCGAGCGGCTCGGGTTGCCGTACGTCGACCTCTCGGCGTTCCGCGTCGACCCGGACCTCTTCCGGTCGATTCCGGTCGAATGGATGCTTCGTTACACGTTCGTTCCGGAGAAGCGCACCGAGAAATCGATGACGGTGATCTGCGCCGATCCGACCGACGTCGTCAAGCTGGACGAGCTCGAGCTCCTGACGGGGCTTCCGCTCCGGATCAAGGTCGGCAGCCGCGCGAAGATCGCCGACATCCTCCAGAAGAGCGAGTCCTCGCAGAGGGTGCTGGACGAGGCGACCGAGGACTTCCGCCTCCAGCTCGTCAGCGAGGACGAAGAGGGCGAGGAGACCCTCACGATCGACCGGATCACGCAGGACGCTTCGCCGATCATCAAGCTCGTCGACTCGATCCTCTTCAACGCGATTCAGCGCCGCGCCTCAGACGTCCACATCGAGACGCAGGAGAACGTCGTCCTCATCAAGTACCGGATCGACGGCGTCCTGTACCAGGCGATGGACCCGATCGACAAACGGCATCACGGAACGATCATCTCGAGGATCAAGGTGATGTCGGAGCTCGACATTTCCGAGAAGCGCATCCCGCAGGACGGCCGCTTCAAGTTGCGCGTCCGCGGGCGCACGATCGACTTCCGCGTGTCGATCATGCCGACCGTGCACGGCGAGGACGCCGTGATCCGCATCCTCGACAAGGAGTCCGCGAACGCCGAGTTCAAGAGCTTGAACCTCGACGTGCTCGGCTTCGACGCCGAGACGAAGAAGAAGGTTCGGAAGTTCATCCGCGAGCCGTATGGGATGGTTCTCGTCACCGGCCCCACCGGCTCCGGGAAGACGACGACGCTCTACGCGTGCCTATCGGAGATCCAGTCAGTCGAAGACAAGATCGTGACGATCGAGGACCCGGTCGAGTACCAGCTCCGCGGCATCACGCAGATCCCGGTGAACGAGAAGAAGGGCCTGACGTTCGCGCGGGGGCTGCGCTCGATCCTGCGGCACGACCCGGACAAGATCATGGTGGGCGAGATCCGCGACGAGGAGACGGCGCAGATCGCCGTTCAGTCAGCTCTGACCGGTCACCTCGTGTTCACGACCGTTCACGCCAACAACGTCGTCGACGTCCTCGGCCGGTTCCTGAACATGAAGGTCGAGCTGTACAATTTCGTCTCCGCCCTGAACTGCGTCCTCGCGCAGCGCCTCGTCCGGAAGATCTGCAGCCACTGCCGCGAGCAGGTGTCCGTCTCACAGCAGACGATCGCCGAGGCCGGGCTCGACCCCGCGACGCTCGATGGGCAGATCTTCTACGAGGGGCGGGGTTGTCTCGAGTGCGACGGAACCGGGTTCCACGGGCGGATGGCGATCGCGGAGCTCCTCGACCTTTCCGACCGGATCCGCGGGCTCATCCTCGAACGCCGTCCCGCGGCCGAGATCAAGAGGGCCGCGAAGGAGGAGGGGATGACCTTCCTCCGGGAGGCTGCGCTCGCGAAGGTCTTCGAGGGCTCGACGACGCTGAAAGAGATCAACAAAGTCACGTTCGTCGAGTGATGAGAATTCCACTCCTCCCTTCCGTCGTGCCTCCGCACGCCTTCTGCCTGATGGCGGATGGCGTCACTTGGGCCAACGTCCGACGCGAGCCCGCGCCCGGCTTCGTCGAGTCCCGGCACTTCTCGTATCCGGCGAATAGTCTGGGCGCGGGGCCGTCCGGTACCCCGCTCTTCTCCCGGGAAGCGATTGCCGACGCGGTCGACGTCGCCCGGAAGGTTTCCCGCGGCCGCCTCTCGAAGGCCACGGTCGTCTTCCCCGACTCGTGGGCGCGCATCCTGCCGATCGACTTCGACACTCTGCCGGAATCCGAAGACGCGGTGCGGGACATGGTCCTCTGGAAATTGAAGAAGCTCCTGCCCGGAATCAGCGAGGACCTGTCGGTCGTGTTCGAAGAGATGCCGCGGGGCGGCGCCGGCGAGATCCGCCTGCTCGTTGCGGCTGCGCCGGCGGAATCGCTGCGATCGATCGAACAGTCCTTCGAAAGCGTGGGAGTTCGCGTCGGCGCGTTGACTCCGGCGAGCCTCGCCCTGTTCTGCGGGCTTTCACCGGTGCTCGGCCCCCTCGCCGGCGGCGACTATGGCCTCCTCCACCGTTCGCCCGGCTCGCTCGTCTTCGTGATCGCTCGCGACGGAACTCCCGTGTTCTTCCGCCAGCGGCCGGACGAGGAAGGGGAGGAGGACCAGGACCAGGAGGTCCGGCTCTCACTCTCCTACTACATGGAGAAGCTCCACGGCAGCGGTCTGTCGGCGGTCTACGTCCACGACGCGACGCCCGGCCGGGAGCTCGCGAGCGCCTCCGCGTTTCCCGTCAAGCCGACACCGATCTCGGGCAGCCTCTTCTCTGCGGACCGGGGCTTCGACGACCGGGTGACCGCCCGGCCCGAACTCCTCCCGGCCTTCGCAGCGGTCTTCCGGACGTAGCGAGATGATCGGCACCGCTTTCAACTTCGCGCGCCGCCCGTTTCGCGACTACCGGCCGGTCTATCTGGTCGCCGGGGCGGCGCTTCTCGCGGGGGTGATCCTCTTCGCGGTGAACGCGACCCTCTACGGAGAGTTCCGCCGCGAAGTCGCCGACACCCGCGACGAGATCGCGTGGCTCGAGAAACGACAGGAGCAGGCGAACGCCGCGGCCGAATCGGCCCGGGCGGCGATGAGCAACTACAAGCTGTCGCAGCTCGCCGGCGAGAGCCGCGGGTTGCTGCGTCTGGTCGAGGAACGCCAGTTCTCCTGGACCACCCTCCTCGGCCGGCTCGAGCGCGTCCTGCCGCCGGAGGTTCGGCTCTCGCGTCTTCAGCCGAGATTCCAGGATTCGGGCGAGATCCTCGTCGACATCGCTCTCATCGGGCGCGGTCCGGAGAGCGTGGTCCGAACCGTCGCCGCTCTTTCCCGCTCGCCGTACTTTGCTGCGGTGGACCTGAAATCCGAGACGAGGCCCGAGAGCAAGGAGGGCGAACCGGAGGGTTACACCTTCGCGCTGACCACCGTCTACGACCCGGAGGGAGGAGCGTGAAGGGGCGCGAGAACATCTGGAGGCGCCGGGCCGGCCTTCTCGTCCTCGCGGGTCTCTTCCTGCTGGCGAACCTGGGCTTTCTCCTCGGATCGCGTTCGATTCGAGCGGCGCGAAAGGGGGCGCTCGAAGACCGGCGTGCGAGCTTGATTCGCGGAGTCGCAGCGGGCGAGGCGGAGGCGAAGAAACTCACCGATGAGCGGAACCGGGTCGCCAAGGTCTCATCGGTCATCGACGAGTTCTACGGGCGCCGCATCGGTTCCCGCCGCGCGACTCTCGCCCCGATCGTCGAGGAGATTCACGCGGTCATGGGAAAGGTGGGGGTTTCGCCCCGATCGATCGGCTACGCGACCGCCCCGGTTCGAACCCTGTCGCTGTCACAGATGGAGATCAGCTTCGGCTTCCAGAGCGACTACGCGCGATTCAAGCGTCTGCTCGCCGCGTTCGAGGCGAATCCCCGCTGGATCGTCGTTCGGGATGTGTCGCTCTCCCGCGACGCGGAGACTCCCGGCGAGGTCCAGGTCCGGCTCACGCTCGCGACGTACTTCTCCGGCGAAGAGAAGCCGCCTCTCCCGCCGGCGCTTCCGGCTGCGCCGGCGGCCGGGACGCGAAAGACCGTTCGCAGCGTCCAGAGGACGGCGGAGCGTTGAAGGGCGTCGTGATCGGCACGCGCCGGCAGGCGATCCTCTTCGGAAGCCTCGCCGTGCTGCTTCTCTTCTTTGTCGTGCGCTGGAGCGCCCGGGAGAGGCCGGCGGAGAGTCCGACCGCGCCGGTCGCCGCCTCCGTGGAAGAGCGGGAGGCTCCCGGCGGGCGGATCCGGCGGCGCGTGGCCACCCCGGGCCCCGACGAAATTCCGCCGCTCACCTCGGACGACCTCTTGCCGCGCCCGCGCGCGGGCGCGGTCGACACCGGGCGCGACCTGTTCGACCTGAGGGAACCGACGAAGCCCCCGCCTCCGCCGCCGACGCCTGCCCCGACGCTGCCCCCAATGGTCGGGCCGCTTCCGCCGCCTCCGCCGACGCCCACACCGGCGCCGCCGGAGCCGCCGTTCAAGCTGATCGGGATCTTCGGTGCCAAGGAGCGCCCCATCGCGGCGCTGCAGTACAACGACTTCCTCCTGAACGCGCGAGAGGGGGACGTCGTGTTCAACTACTGGATCGTTCGGAAGATCGGCTACGAATCGATCGACATCGGTTTCGTTCGTTTCCCTCCGACGGAGACGCGAAGGATGGCGATCACCCAATGAGGAGAAAGGTCCGTATCGCGATGAAAAACCGAATTCACGTGAGCGTCGCGTTGTCCCTGCTGCTCTCCGTTCTCGTCGGCTGCACCAGCTCGCGGGCGTTCCGCGACGCGGTCCAGGAGGAGGCGGTCGGGCACTGGGACATCGCGGTGCTCAAGTACGCGCGAGCGGTGGAGCTCGATCCGAAGAACCCCTCCTACCGCCTCCGGTTCGCCCGCGCGAAAATCAAGGCGTCGCAGTTCCACTTCGAGAAGGGCAAAGTGTATCGGGCATCGGGGCGCCCGGAGCTCGCCGTCGTCGAGCTCGACCAGGCGGTCCTGCTCGATCCGACGAACCAATACGCCGAGGTCGAGCTGCGCAAGGCGCGGGAAGAGGCGGCGAAGGTGATCGCCGATCGGACGGGCGAGAGCCGCATCGAGACGCTCAAGCGTCAAGTGCGGGGCTCCCGGGCGAAACCGCCGCTCCTGGAGCCGGCGAGCGACCGACCGATCAGCCTGAATTTCCCGGCGCCGAAGCCGGTCAAGCAGATCTACAAAGCCCTTGCCGACGCCGCGGGCATCAACGTGATCTTCGATCCGCAGCTGAAAGACGACAACGTCTCGATCGTCCTGACGAACATGGACTTCCAGCGCGCGCTCGAGACGCTGATGCGCCAGGAGAATCACTTCTACAAGGTCATCGACGAGCGGACGATCCTGATCGCCGCCGACACCCCGGCGAACCGCAAGACGTACGAGGATCTCGTCATCCGCACGTTCTTTCTGTCGAACGCCGACGTCACGGAGGTCGCGAACGCGCTGCGTTCGCTCCTCCAGACGACGCGGATCTCCATCAACAAGGCGGAAAACTCGATCACGCTGCGCGACACGGCCGACAAGGTCTCGATCGCCGAGCGCATCGTCGAACAGAACGACAAACAGCTCGCCGAGGTCGTCGTGGACGTCGAGCTCCTGCAGCTCAACACGTCGAAGACGCAGGACCTGGGAGTGCTGCTCACTGCCTACGAGTCGAAGGCGATTCTGGAGGCGCCCGGCGGCGGGAAGACCAACTTCGGCGCCAACGCCCCGGAAGGCACTTTCACCTGGGACCAGCTCCGCGACATCTCGATCCGTTCCTTCGGATTCACCCTTCCGTCCCTCACCTACTCGTTCATCAAGAACAACACGGACGCTGAGCTCCTCGCGAAACCGCAGCTGCGGATCTCCGAGGGGCAGAAGGCGCAGCTCGTCATCGGCGATCGCGTGCCGATCCCGACGACGACCTTCAACACCGGCACGACCATCGGCGGCAACATCGTTCCGGTCACGTCGTTCCAGTACCAGGACGTCGGCATCAAGATCGAGGTCGAGCCGCGGGTCCACCACAACAAGGAAGTGACGCTGAAGCTCACGATCGAGGTCTCGAACCTGAACGGGTTCGTGGAGGTGACGTCCGGGCAGAGACAGCCGATCATCGGGACCCGAACGATCTCTTCCAGCATCCGCCTCAAGGACGGCGAAACGAACTTTCTCGCCGGCCTCTTCCGGAAAGACACGAGCAATACGACGAACGCCGTCCCGTTCCTGGGAGATATCCCGATCCTCGGGCGCCTCTTTTCCAAGAAGGCGACAATCGATAGCGCGACGGACCTGGTGCTGACGCTGACGCCCCACATCCTCCGGATCCCCGACGTCACCGCCGAGGATCTGGAGCCCGTCTACGTCGGGACCGACGCGAACATCTCGTTCCAGGCAAGCCCGCGGGTCGAGTCGCCCGCCGCGCAGGGTCCGTTCGACTTCGGACGGCGCGAGCCCGCCCTGCCTCGCGGCGTACCGCCCCCGCCGCAGCCGGCGGTGACGCCGGCGCCGCAGATCCTCGTGCCGGGAGGCCTCCCCAACGACCCCTTCCGGCCGACGCCGAACCCTCGGGACGCGATCCCGCCGCAGCCGACGCCCCCTCCCGGCGGCGTCATGCCGCAGTCGTCCGAATCGACGGTCGCGCCCTCGACGTCCGAGTCGGTGATCTTCGACTTCGACCCTCCGGCCCTCTCGCTCGCGCCGGGAGAAGTGAAGTCGGTCCTCGTGCGGGCGACCGGAGGGGAATCGTCCCCCGCGACGACTCTCGGCATCCAGTTCGATCCCGCGATCGCCGCCGTCGTGGCCGTGCGCCCGATCCTGTCGGACGCCGGCGCTGGCGACGCCAGCGTCTCGGGGGGTCGGGTCGTGCTCGAGCTTCCCGGCGGGATCAACCTGACGTCGACCCGGCCGGTCGCGGAGATCACTGTTCGGGCCATGGGCGCGGGGAGGACGAAGCTCGCGTTCGAGAAGAGCGTCTCCGGCGGCGTCGTCGCCACGACCGACGCCCCCATCGAGGTTCGTTCCCCGTGATTTCCGTGTTCCGTGTTCCGTGTTCCGTGCCCCGTCCCCGGGAGCGCGGCTTCACGATGGTCGAGATGGCCATCGTCGCCGCGATGATCACGATCCTCGCGGCGATGGCGATCCCGGTCGCGCGGTACACGGTGAAGCGCCAGAACGAGCTCGAGCTGCGCTACCAGCTGCGCCTGATGCGAAACGCGATCGACAAGTTCAAACAGTACTCGGACGCCGGCCTGATTCCTCTCGCGGGGGTGGATTCGGAGGGTTACCCGAAGGACCTCGAGACGCTGGTCGAAGGCGTGGACCTGATCGGCCAGGTCAACAAGAAGATGAAGTTCCTGCGCCGGATCCCGATCGATCCGATGACCAAGAAGCCGGAGTGGGGGCTGCGGTCGTTCCAGGACGAGAAGGACTCGTTTTCCTGGGGAGGTCAGAACGTCTACGACGTGTACTCCCTGTCGGAAGGCCGGGGCATCGACGGGACGCACTACAAGGACTGGTGATGAGAAGAAAGCTCTCAGCTGTCAGCTCTCGGCTCTCAGCCGGGCCCGTGAGCCCCGGGCAGGCCGGGTTCACCCTCCTCGAGCTCCTCGTCGTGATGACCATCATCGGGATCCTCGCCGCGATCGCGATCCCGGCGCTGCGCGATTCGCCGCAGCGGGCCCGGGAGGCGGCGCTCAAAGAAGATCTCTTCACGATGCGGAGCACGATCGACCAGTTCCACGGCGACAAGGGCTACTACCCGCCCGACCTGCCGACGCTCGTCTCGGGGGGATATCTCCGACAGATTCCGCTCGACCCGATGACGAAATCGCGGGACACGTGGGTCGTCGTCTACGAAGAGCTCGAGCCCGCGTCGGAGGGCGCGGCTCCGCCCGAGGAAAGCCCCAATCCCGGCATCACCGACGTCAAGAGCGGCTCGACCGGGAAGGCGCTCGACGGCACGCTGTACAAGGATTGGTAAACGCGTGAGCCGTGAGCCGGTCGCCGGCAACGCGAGACCCCGGCGCAAGGGCCCTGGCGGCTTCACCATGGTGGCCGTCGTCATCTTCATCGCGATCATGACGATCCTGATCGCGGCCGTCGGTCCCTCGATCGGGATGATCATGCGGCGCGAGAGGGAGGAGGAGCTCCTCTTCCGCGGCAAGCAGTACGCCCGCGCGATCGCGATCTTCCGGCGGCGCTACGGGCGCTATCCGACTTCCCTGAAGGAGATGTGGGAGAACAATCCCCGGTCGATCCGCAAGCTCTGGAAAGACCCGATGTGCGACTGCAACGACTGGAAGCTCCTGATCCAGGGCCAGCCGGAGTCGACGCCCTTCGTCGACCAGAACGTCGATCCGAGCAACCGGCCGCCGGCGACCTACGCCAACCTCGTCAAGCCGACCCCGACGCCCGGCACCCTCGGAGGCCAGGGGGAGGAGAAGATCGTGGGCAATATCGTCGGAGTCCGCTCGAAGGTCCACAAGGAGGCGCTGCGGGAGTGGCGGGGGAGGCGGTTCTACGACGAGTGGCGATTCATCGTGGGAGACGCCGACAGCGACGTGAGCATGGGCACCTTCAATCCGAACATCCTCAACCCGAACACCCTTCGCCGCCTGACGCCCGGAAGCCGCCCGTAGCCCGATCCGAGGGATCGTTTCGGCCGTCTCGACGCCTCGATTCGTCAGTCAAGTCTCTCTCCGGCAGTCACTTAGTGAACCGTATCGCCGGAAGTTCCCCGGAGTAGAATTGGCCTCCCCGCCGGGGACTTCCTATGGTCCGCAAACACCTCCTCGAAAACGGCACGACCGTCCTGATCGACGAGATGCAGGACGTGCGGTCGTTCTCGCTCGGCTTCTTCATGGGAGCCGGGTCGGGGGAGGAGCCGCCCGGCAAGCGCGGTCTCTCGCACTTTCTCGAGCACGTACTCTTCAAGCGGACCCGCCGCCGGACGACCGTCGAGATCGCGCGGGCCATCGACCGGCTCGGCGGCGACGTAGACGCCTTCACGACCAAGGAGTACACCGGCTTCTACGCGCACACCCTGGACGCCCGGTTTGCCGAAGCTCTGGATCTGCTGGGAGATATCGTCCTGGCGCCGGCGTTCGAGTCGGACGACATCGAGGTCGAGAGGGGCGTCATCCTCGAGGAGATCGGCGAGATGAACGACAACCCCGACGACCTCGTGCACGAGATGTTCGTGCGTTCCTTCTGGCGCACCCACGCCTTGGGTCAGCCGATCCTCGGAACCGCGGAGACCGTTCGGGACATCGGGCTCGGAGACCTCTATCGCTACTACCGGGAGCGCTACACCCCCGACAACCTGATCGTCTCCGTCGCAGGGCACGTCCGCGAGCTCGAGGTGCTGGACTCCCTCGAGAGGCTGTTCCGCCGGCGCAACGGCCGCGCCAACGGCCAGCGGCGGCCGGGCGATCGCCTCGCGGGCAAGCCGCACTCGCACCAGCACATCCAGGTGAAGTCTCGCCGCGGCCTCGAGCAGGCGCACGTCTGCCTCGGGGTGGAGGGGCCGCCCCAGGGAAGCGGTCGCCGGTTCGCCGCACACCTCCTGGACATCGTGCTCGGCGGCGGAATGTCCTCCCGTCTCTTTCAGGAGGTCCGCGAGAAGCGCGGCCTCGTCTACTCGATCGCGTCGAGCCTGAACTCCTACCGCCTGGGCGGATACGAGACGATTTACGCGGCGTGCGCCCCCAAGAACCTCGCCCGGGTGCTCGAGGTCACTCTCCGGGAGCTCCGTAAGCTGAAGCGCGACGGCGTCCGGCCGCGCGAGCTCGCCTGGGCCAAGCAGAACTTGAAGGGCAACATGATCCTGGCGCTCGAATCAACGGTCTCCCGGATGTCTTCCCAGGCTCGCCAGGAGTTCTACCTCGGCCGGGTCGCCCCGATGGAGGAGTGGCTCGCCAAGGCCGACGCCGTGACGTCCGACGACATGGCCGAGGAGGCCGAGCGGCTTCTCGACGGGCGGGTCCTGTCCCTGTCGGTCGTCGGAAACGTCGGGAAGCTGCCGCTGACCGCGCCCGACCTCGCCGCCGCGCTTTGAGATCCCCTCAGGCGGGAGGACGGAATCCCGCCCGGGACCTCTCGACGCGGCGGCGGACCGCGCATCCCTCCAGGTGGTCGTCGACGAGACCCACCGCCTGCATGAAGGAATAGACGGTCGTTGGTCCGACGAAGGTCCAGCCCCTCTTTTTCAGGTCCCGACTGAGCGCCTCGGATTCGGGCGTCCGCGAGAGCCGCCAGAGGGTCCGGTACGTCATCTTGCGCGGCCGGGCAGGCGGCCGGGGCTCCCAGCGCCAGAAGTAGGCGGCGAGAGAGCCGCACTCCTCGACGAGATCGATCGCCCGGCGGGCGTTGTGGATCGCCGAGAGAATCTTGCCGCGGTGCCGCACGATGCCCGCGTCGCCGACCAGCCTCTCGACGCTCTTGTCGGTGAATCGCGCCAGCGCATCGACATCGAACTCGCGAAACGCGCGCCGGAAGTTTTCGCGCTTGCGCAGGATCGTCAGCCAGGAAAGCCCCGGCTGAAATCCCTCCAGGCAGATCTTCTCGAAGAGCTTACGGTCATCGGCCACCGGAAAGCCCCACTCCTCGTCGTGGTAACGGAGGTACAGCTCGTCGCGACCCGGCCACGAGCAGCGTATGAATCCATCCGGGCCTCGGACGAGGCCTCGAGCGAGCCTGGAGACCGGCCGGCTCGGCCGTTTCCTCAAAGAACGCCCTTCAGCGCCGCGCGATAACCGGCGGTGCGCTGCTCGATCTCCTTTTTCAGCGCCGCGTACTCCTTCGAGCCGCGGATCGAGGCAAGCATCGGGTCCATGTCGAAACAGAGGCCGCAGGGCAGGCCGGTCTTCGACGCCTCACGAAGAAGTTCGACTGAGCCGGCGGCGTCTCCCTGGATCGCGCGTACGTCCGCGAGAAAGTGGAGCACGTGGTGGAAGTGGCCCAGCCGCCGGTCGGCCTCGGCAATCTGCCGCTCGAGGTCCGCGGTCGGCTGTCCGATCCTCGCCCGAAGGATGGCGAGCACGGCCGCGAAGGCCGGCTCGGAGCGGGGCGCCTCGCGAAGGAGAGCTTCCGCGTCGGGGAGAGTTCGCGCCGGGTCTTCCACGACCGCGCGCGCCCACAGAAACTGCCAGCGCGCCGCCCAGCTGCGCTGCATCTCGGGCGACAGGCGCCGCATCTCGGGCAGGCCTGTCGCCGCGCCCTCGAGCCATGTGGTCGCCGAGGCGGCCATCCTCTGCGCTTCTCCGGACGGATGGAGCCGGAGCGCCGTACCGATCTCCCGGCTCACCTCCTTGCTCCAGCCGGAATGAATGTAGATCCGCGCGAGGTCGAGGTGAGCGATCTCGAGGTTGGGCGCTCGCGCGATCGCGCTCGTCAGCTCCCGGACCGCCGTCACCACGTCCCAGCCACCGAGCGAGGACCAGGCGAGCGAGGCCCGCGCGACTCGCGGCTCCGCGAGCTCGGGGTCGAGCGAGAGCGCGCGCTCGGCGTCCCACAGCGCGGCCTCGTGGTTCTCGCGCGAAGGGACGACGAACGCGAGCCACGCCTTCGCATAGGCACGGGCTCCGAGCGCACGCGCGAAATCCGGTTGGTTCGCCAGGATCCGGTCGAAGGCGTTCACGATCTCGACTCGGCGCTGCGGGGTGGCATTGGAGACTTCCCGGAGCAGCGCGCGGGCGGAGAGGTACTCTTCCATCGCGAGGTCGGGCACCGGCTGCGATCCTTCGAGGAGCCTCTTCTCCTCCGGGGCGAGCTTCACCTGGAGCTTCTCGACGATCCGGTTCGAGATCTCGTCCTGCAGCTCGAAGAGCCGCCCTTCCGGCAGCTCGATCCGGTCGCTCCAGAGAATCGCGGCTCGTCCGACGTCGGTCATCTGAACCGACACGCGCGTAACACCTCCGAGCTTCTGATAGGTCCCTTCCAGCACAGCGTCCACGCCGAGCTCGCGGCCGGCCGCCGCGGCGTCGGCGGGCACCGTCTCGTAACGCGCGACCGCGCTCGTCGGCCGCACCGTGAGCTCCCGGACGGCGGCCAGCCGGCCGATCAGCGAATCGGCGAGACCGAGTCCGAAATGCTCCGCCGATCCTTCCGTCCCGATCGCGCGGAAGGGGAGGACCGCCATCGTCCGCGGCAACCCGCCGCCGGTCGGGCGTGCCGGACGCATCAGGAGGAAAGTGCCTACCAGAGCGGCCCCGAAGAGGACGATCGCCACGGCGATCCACGAGCCTCGGAAGCCCGCCCGCGGCGCCGGCGGCATTGCTCGGACCGCGGTGGTCGGGGTCGAGACAAGGGCCTTCAAGTCGTGCGCGAGGTCCGCGGCGGAGTGGTAGCGGTTCTCCCGGCGCTTCTCGAGGCACCGGCGCAGGATCCGGTCGAGCTCCGGCGGCAGCGCAGCCACTGACGGATCGGGCGGCGGCTCCTCCTTCAGGATCGCGTTCATGGTCTCGACATGCGACTCCCCGCGGAACGGGCGCCTCCCCGTCAGCATCTCCCACAGGACGACGCCGAGCGAGAAGACGTCCGAGCGGCCGTCGACCGCCGCGCCGCGGATCTGCTCGGGGCTCATGTATCCGACGGTTCCCGCAACGACGCCCGGCTCGGTCATCAGCGCGCTGCTCGTCGCCTCGTCCTCGGGGGTGGCGCCGATGGCCGGAGCGCTCCTCTTCGCGAGCCCGAAGTCGAGAATCCGCGCGAATCCGGAGGGTGTGATGACGACGTTCTCCGGCTTGACGTCCCGGTGAACGACCCCCTTCTCGTGGGCCGCCGCGAGCCCTTCGGCGATCTGGGCGGCAATCTCCGCGGCCTCACGCGGGGAGAGAGCGCCTCCTGCCATCCGGGTACGCAGCGTCTCTCCCGCGACGAGCTCGGCGACCGCATAGCGCACGCCCTGCTCCTCTCCGACGTCGAGCAGGGTCACGATGTTCGGGTGGGACAGCGACGCGACCGCGTGCGCCTCCTTCTCGAACCGCCGAATGCTCTCGGAATCGGCCGCGAACGCCGCGGGAAGGATCTTGATTGCGACCTCGCGACCCAGGCGCGTGTCGCGGGCTCGGTAGACTTCGCCCATCCCTCCGCGCCCGAGCTCCCCCTTGATCTCATAGGGGCCAAGCCGGTGGCCGGGGGCAAGGCTCACAGCACGTCCTTGAGCGCCGCGCGATATCCGGCGTCGCGGAGTTCGATCTCGCTCTTCAGCTTCGCGTACTCCGCCGAGCCGCGCACCGGAGCGAGCAGCGGGTCGCTGTCGAAACAGGGGCCGCAGGGGAAGCCGTTCTCCGCGGCCTGGCGGAGATACTCCACGGCGCCGCGAACGTCCCCGGCGACTGCGTGCGCCTCTGCCAACGTATGTTGGATGTGATGAAAATGCCCGACCCGGGCCTTTCCCGCGAGCGCCTCTCGTTCGAGATCCTCGAAATTGCGGCCGGACCGCGCGCGCAGGAGCGCCTGAATCGCGAAGTAGGTTTCCTGGTCCGGGGAGTCGCGCAAAAGTCTCTCGATCTCCGGCTCCACGCGCCTCGGATCCTCGAGGGCGGCGAGGCATGAGGCGACGACCTTCCGAATCCACCAGGCCCGCTGGGTCTTCTCGGGCAAACGTCGAATCTCTTCGCGAGCCGAGGGCAGTTTCCGCCAAAGAAGAGCTCGTCGACCCGGCCGAAATCCGCACGGATATCGGAAGGATGGATTCTTTCGATCGCCCGGTTCTCCGCTTCCGCCTCGGGAAACCACCCGCTGTGTCCGTAGATCAGCGCGAGGTCGTGGTGAGCGATGTCGAGGCTGGGCGATTTCGACACCATCTGCTTCAACTCGCGGACAGCCTTGACGACGTTCCAACCTCCCGGCAGCGACCACGCGAGCGCTGCCCGGGCGACGCGAGGCTCGGCAAGATCGGGGTCGAGCGCGACCGCGCGCTCGGCGTCCGAAAGCGCGGCCCGGTAGTTGTCGGGAGTCGGCTCGACGAAGGCGAGCGCCGCGCGGGCGTAGGCTCGCGCCCCGAGGGCCGGGGCGAAGTCCGGCTGCTCGGCGAGCACGCCGTCGAACGAAGCGGCGATCTTGCGGCGGGTCGGAGCGTCCCCCAATCGGACCTCGGCCAGACCGGCGCGGGCGGCCAGATACTCTTCCATCACGCGATCGGGGACCCTCTGGGCTTCGGCCGGCGTGCCCCTCGCTCCCGGTTCGAGCTCGAGTCGCAGCCTCTCGACGACCCGCCGGGAAATCGTGTCCTGCAGCTCGAAGAGCTGCCCTTCGGGCAGATCGATCCGCTCGCTCCAGAGGATCGAGCCGCGCGAGACGTCGGTCATCTGGACCGAGACGCGTGTCATCCCTTGGAGCTTCTGGTAGGTCCTTTCGACGACTGCGTCCACGTCGAGCGCTCTGCCGACTTCCGCCGCCGCGGCCGCGGCGGTCTCGTAGCGGGCGATCGCGCTCGTCGGCCGGACGGTCAGCTCCCGCACGGAGGCTAAGTGGCCGATCAAGGAGTCCGCGAGCCCGAGGCCGAATTTCTCCGGCATCCCTTCCGCGCTGATAGCGCGGAACGGAAGGACCGCGAGCGTGCGGGGGAGGCTCGTGGCGGACGGCGCGGAGCGGCGACGTGGAGCCACGAGGAGGACCGTGACGAGGATCGCAGCAGCGAGAGCGACGCTTCCCCACAAGAGCGGGCTTCTCCATTTCAGACCGGCGCGTGCCGGAGGCGCCGCGGGCGCCGCAGGTCGTGGGACCGCGGCGGAAACCGCGCTCGGCGAGGCCAGAGCCTTCCGCAGGTCATGGGCGATGTCGGCGGCCGAGTGGTAACGGTTCTCTCTGCGCTTCTCGAGGCAGCGGCGCAGGATCTCCTCGACCTCCGGCGGCAGCGCAGCCGTTGCCTCCGGGGCCGGCTCCTCCTTCAAGATCGCATGGAGCGTGTCGACGTGCGAGTCGCCGTGGAAGGGGCGCCTGCCCGTGAGCATCTCCCACAGCACGACGCCGAGCGAGAAAATGTCCGATCTGCCGTCCACCGCCTCCCCGCGAACCTGCTCGGGGCTCATGTAGCCGACGGTGCCGGCGATGACTCCCGGCTCGGTCAGGATCGCGCTCTGTGTCTCCTCATCGGGGGCTCCCTCGAGACCGACCGAGACACTCCTTGCCAGGCCGAAGTCGAGGATCCGAGCGTGCCCCGACGGCGTCAGAACGATGTTCTCGGGCTTGATGTCCCGGTGGACTACTCCCTTCTGGTGAGCGGCCGCGAGGCCTTCCGCGATCTGCGCCGCGATTTCGACGGCCTCCTTGAGGAGCAGGGACCCGCCCGCCAAGCGCGCGCGGAGCGTTTCGCCGGTGACCAGCTCCGCCACTGCGTAGCGCACCCCCTCCTGCTCTCCGATGTCGAAGAGGGGCACGACGTTCGGATGCGACAGCGAAGCGACCGCTCTCGCCTCCTTCTCGAAGCGGCGCACGCTCTCGGGATCGAAGGCATGGGCGGCGGGCAGGATCTTCACGGCCACCTCTCGCCCGAGCCGCGTGTCGCGCGCGCGGTAGACCTCGCCCGTGCCTCCCCGGCCGAGCTCGCTCTCGATTTCATACGGCCCGAGGCGGGTTCCGGGGGATAGGGTCACGGTTGGGCAAAAGAATACCTCTCACACTCGATGCCCGATCGCCGCGCCGATCACGCTCTTCGGATGTAGCTGCACTCCGAAGTCGCCGTACCGGTCAGCAGCTCTCCGATCAGGAAGGGCGCCGCGGGCGGCCCGACGGCAGGAGCCACGTTCGGATCGCTGTCGCCAGTCGCGGACGCCTCCTGCCTGGCTCGCTCTTTCGGGTGGCGGAGGTTTGGGCGTCGGTCACGACGCCTCGGAGGTCGCGCGCGAGATCTGCGGCCGACTGATAACGGTCTTCCGGACGCTTCTCGAGAGAGCGCCGCAGGATACGTTCGAACTCATGAGGAAGGTCTGAGAGAGCCGGATCCGCCGGCGGCTCTTCCCGTAGGATCGCGCTCAGGGTTTCGACGGGGGAGTCGCCGCGGAAGGGACGGCGGCCGGTGAGCATCTCCCAGAGGACGACGCCGAGGGAGAAAATGTCCGACCGGCCGTCCACCGGCTCACCGCGTACCTGCTCCGGGCTCATGTATCCGACGGTCCCGGCGATGATCCCGGGCGCGGTCAGGAGCGCGCTCTGGGTGGGCTCCTCCTCCGAGACCGAGGCGCCGACCATTCCCGCGTTCCGCTTGGCCAGCCCGAAGTCGAGGATCCGCGCGAAGTCCGGTCGGGCCAGGACGACGTTTTCGGGCTTGACGTCGCGATGGACGAGACCCTTCTGATGGGCGGCCGCCAGTCCTTCGGCGATCTGGGCCGCGATCTCCGCGGCCTCCCCGGCCGGCAGGGGACCGCGGGAAACGCGCGCGCGGAGGGTTTCGCCCGCCACGAACTCGGCCACCGCGTATCGGATCCCGTCCTGCTCCCCGACGTCGAAGAGGGGAACCACGTTCGGATGCGACAACGACGCGACCGCCCGCGCTTCCTTCTCGAACCGTCGGACGCTGTCCGGATCGCCGGCGTGCGCGGCGGTCAAGATCTTCACTGCCACGTCCCGGCCCAGTCGGGTGTCGCGGGCGCGAAAGACTTCGCCCATTCCACCTGCGGCGACGGAAGCGAGGATCTCGTACGGTCCCAGCCGTGCGCCGGGGCCCAGAGGCACCGGCTTCCTGCGAACGAGCGGGACGGCAGCGCCGGGCCCCGCCGCTCGGAAGAGTTCCTCGACGCGGCCGAGGTCCGGCGCGGCGCCGAGCTCCTGGAACATCCGCTGCGCGGCGTCGAGCTCCATCCTGGCGGTCTCCTCGTCCCCGAGCCGGCGGCAGGCGAGTCCGGCCAGGACGTGAACGCGCGCCGCCTCGTACGGCACCTCCAGCTCGAGCCATCCGGTCGCCGCTTCCCGCAAGGCGGCCAGGGCTGCCGGGACATCGCCCTCGGCCAGGAGCACGGCGCCCTTCGCCTGCGCGGAGACCGAGCGGAAAAAGGGCGCGTCGAGGGCGACCGCGATCTCGGACAGCTCTTCGGCGCCGGAACGAGCCGCCGCGACGTCGCCAGCCGCGAGCAGGATTTCGACGTACGCCGGAAGGGTGCGGGACCGCAGCCGGCGATCCCGGGCCTCTTCCGCCACCCGGCGGATCGCCGCCGCCGCGACTTCGACCTGACCCTGCGCGAGCCGCAGCTGGGCGAGACCGGGGTCCGGCTTCCGTCCCAATCGGCTCGCCTGCCGGTACGCCTCTTCGGCCTCCGCGAACTCCCCGCGCAGGCGGTGGAGATCGCCTTTCACGTAGAACGCCACGCCGACCGACGAATGACCGGGAGGCTGCGAAAGCCGTTCGCAGGCCTGGCGCGCTTCATCCACGGCGTTCGGCCAGGCACCGCGCAGCTGCAGGATCTCGGCACGGTGCACGAGGCAGACCCCGCGGTAGGCGACGAGGTCGGCTTGCGAATCGCACCACCTCGTCAGCGCCGCGGTCCACTCCTGAGCGCGACGCAAATCGAAGGTCGCGTGGCATGCGCTGATCACGGCGCAGTAGACGAGCCCGGTCAGGAGCGGGGAAACCTCTCCGGCCGTCACCGCAACCATGACCTCATCGAGCAGCTTCATCCCCTGCGCGGGCTCTCCGAGGCGGATCCGGCAGTCGCCCTCACCCATCCGCGCCAGCGTCGCGACGTTCGCGTCGCGGAAGTGGTCTCCGATCTCGGCGGCCTCGTGGAACATGGCGTACGCGGCCCCGGGGTCGCCCCCGAACATGGTCGGTATCGCGCGCAGCGCGAGTAGAAATCCTTGCTCGGCGCAGTCTCCGCCCTTGTCGAGGACCCGGCCCGCACGGGCGAGCCAGCCGCCGGCGGGTGCCATTTCGCCCCGAGCGAGCATTCCGAGGGCGAGCCAGAGCGCGCTGCGAGCGGCTCGCTCCGGGTTGCCCCCCGCGAGGAACTCCTGATGCGCTCGCGCCCAGACGTTGGTGCTGTCGGCGTCCCTCCCGGTCAGGTAGGCGGCCGTCGCGAGCCGATCGAGGTCCTCGGGCTCGAGCGCGGTCTCCCGGTCTGCGGCCGAGAGTTGGGCGTATGCGTTCGCCCACTTCTGTTGTTGGAACGACTCCCGGCCCTGGTCGAGTGTTTCGCCCGTGGTCATACACCGCCTCACGGTTCTGCGAAAGAATACCGCTCCGACCCGATGGAAAAAGAATACCGCTCCGACCCGATGGAAATCGTCGTGCCGCTCACCGTTTTCCCTCACGGCGAGGGGCTCGATACCCCCGCGTACGCCACCGGGGGTTCGGCCGGCTGCGACCTCCGCGCCGCGATCGAGGCGGAGCTGACGATCACCGCGGGTGGGCGCACGCTCGTCCCGACCGGAATCGCCGTCGCGATTCCGCCGGGCTATGAAGGACAGGTTCGAATGAGGAGCGGCCTCGCGCACGACAAGGGGCTCGCGCTCCTGAACGCGCCGGGAACCGTCGACTCCGACTACCGCGGCGAGATACGAGTGATCGTCGCGAACCTGGGCGCCGAGCCAGTGACCATCCATCGCGGCGATCGCATCGCTCAACTCGTCTTCGCGCCCGTCGTGCAGGCGCGCTTCGAGCGAGTCGCTGAGCTTCCTCCGAGCAACCGCAACACGGGAGGGTTCGGCTCGACGGGTCACTCGTAGCGGAGCATCATCCCGAGCTCAGCGAGGGATCTCTTCCTGGTCGAGGAAGAGATGAGCGCCGTCTCGACGACGGCGCTTGTCGCGCTCTGCGGCCGTTCGCAAGCTCACGTCCGCCGAAGGCGCTCGGTTCCCTCGTCGCTTCGCTCCTCGGGCCGCTCGGACATCATCTGTCCTCGCGTCTGCTAATCTTCAATCGTGCGCGTCTCGATACTCGCCTCCGGCTCGGGTGGAAACGCCTGCGTCGTCGAGTCGGGTAAGACGCGGGTGCTCGTCGACGCCGGTCTCTCGGCGCGCGAGATCGAAAAGAGGCTCGTCGCGCGGGACATCCAGCCGGAGACGGTCTCGGCGATCTTTCTGACCCACGAGCACGGCGACCACTCGATCGGCGCGCTCATCTTCGCGGCGCGGTTCGGCTGCTCGATCTTCTCGACCGCCGGAACCGCCGCCGCGCTCGGCCTGGAGGGAAACCTCTTCTCGCCTTTCGTGCGCATGGAGTCGTGCCGCGAGGGGCGGGTCGGCGACATCGGCTTCCGCCCGCTCGGGACCCCGCACGACTCGAACGAGTCGGTCGCCTACGCCTTCGAGGACGACGACGCCCGCATGGTGATCGCCTCGGACCTCGGCCACGTCCAGCGCGAGTTCCTCGACTTCCTTCGCGGTGCGACGACGCTGCTCCTCGAGTTCAACCACGACGAGGACATGCTCCGCGACGGCCCCTACGTCTGGGCGCTGAAGCGCCGGATCACGGGGGGCTTCGGGCACCTCTCCAACCGGCAGTCCGCCGACGCCGTGCGCGCCACGGCCGGAGAGCGCCTGAGGCGGGTCGTCGCGACCCACCTCTCGCGCGCCAACAACACTCCGGCGCTCGCTCTCGCGTCGCTCGTGTCGGCCCTCGAGGTCGCCGAGAGCCGCGCAGCCTACGGGGCGGCGGATCAGTTCGACGGCTTCGAGACGTTCGACGCATGAAAGTGGAAGTCCGCGTCTATCCGAAGGAAGGGGTCCTCGACCCGCAGGGCCGCGCCATTGCCTCGGCGCTCGGGCGGCTGGGGCACGAGACGGTCTCCGACGTGCGGGCCGGCAAGATCTTCTTCATCGAGGTGGAAGGCGACGACCCGGTCGCCGTCGAAGCCGAAGCGCGGAAGATGGCCGAGGAGCTCCTCGCGAACACGGTCATCGAGGGTTACGACGTGCGTATCGCGGCGCAGCCGTGAGCGCCGCGAAGCCCCGGTTCGCGATCGTCGTCTTTCCCGGGTCCAACTGCGACCAGGATTGCCATCACGTCGCGACCGAGCTCCTGGGCTGCGACGCGGACTACGTCTGGCACCGCGACACGGACTTGAAGGGCGCCGACGTCGTGATCCTGCCGGGCGGCTTCGCCTACGGCGACTACCTGCGCGCCGGCGCGCTCGCGCGCTTTTCGCCGGTCATGGAGACCGTCACCCGGTTCGCGATGGACGGAGGACCGGTCCTCGGCATCTGCAACGGTTTCCAGGTGCTGCTCGAGGCCGGTCTTCTCCCCGGCGCGGTGAGGGTCAACCGCGGGCTGCGCTACGTCTGCAAGGACGTCCACATGAGGGTCGAGAACGCCTCGACCCCATTCACGCGCCTCTACGAGCCCGGGCAGGTCGTGAAAATGCCGGTCGGCCACGGCGAGGGCAACTACACCGCGCCGCCGGAGACGCTGACCGAGCTCGAGTACGAGGCGGGCATCGTCTTCCGCTACTGCGACGAGAGTGGACGCGTGACCGACGAGGCGAACCCGAACGGCGCGACCGCCGGAATCGCCGGCATCGCCAACCGGGAGGGGAATATCGTCGGCCTGATGCCGCACCCGGATCGCTGCGCGGAAGGCCTCCTCGGAAACGAGGTGGGTCGCAGGATGTTCGAGTCGGCCGTGTCCTCGCTCGCTCCGGCATGACCTCCGGCGCGCACACCCGCGACCTCATCGCGGAACACAACCTTTCGGCCGAGGAGTTCGCCCGCATCCTCGAAATCCTCGGCCGCGAACCGAACTTGGTCGAGCTCGGCGTCTTCTCCGCGATGTGGAGCGAGCATTGCTCCTACAAATCCTCGCGAATCCACCTGAAGAAGCTTCCGACGACAGGGCCGCGGGTCATCCAGGGTCCCGGGGAAAACGCCGGGATCGTGGACATCGGCGACGGACTGGCCGTCGCGTTCAAGATGGAGTCGCACAACCATCCCTCTTTCATCGAGCCGTACCAGGGCGCGGCGACCGGCGTCGGCGGAATCCTGCGCGACATCTTCACGATGGGGGCGCGGCCGATCGCGTCGCTCGACTCGCTGCGCTTCGGACACCTCGACGCGCCGCGCATGCGACACCTCGTCGACGGCGTCGTCCGAGGGATCGCGGGATACGGCAACTGCATGGGGATTCCGACCGTCGGCGGCGAGACGACTTTTCATCCGGCGTACGACCGCAACATCCTCGTCAACGTGATGAGCGTCGGCGTCGTCCCGTCGCACCGGATCTTTCGCGGGCGCGCGGAGGGCGCGGGCAATCCCGTGATCTACGTGGGATCGAAAACCGGCCGCGATGGAATCCACGGCGCGACGATGGCCTCCGAGGAGTTCGCGGGCGACGAGACCCGCCGGAAGCGGCCGACCGTCCAGGTCGGCGACCCGTTCACCGAGAAGCTCCTCATGGAAGCGTGCCTCGAGCTCTTCGAGCTGGATGCGGTCGTCGGGATCCAGGACATGGGGGCGGCGGGTCTGACGTCCTCGTCCTTCGAGATGGCGGGCCGCGCGGGCAGCGGCCTGGAGATCGACCTCTCGAAGGTCCCCGTCCGCGAGACCGGCATGACGCCGTACGAGATCCTCCTTTCGGAGTCGCAGGAGCGCATGCTCCTCGTCGCGCGCAAGGACCGCCTCGACACCGTCCTCGAGGTCTTCGGCAAGTGGGAGCTCGAGGCGGTCGTGATCGGCCGCGTCACCGACAGCGGGCGGGTGGTCGCGTTCTTCGACGGGCGGATCGTTGCGGACCTTCCTGTGGCGCCGCTCTCGGAGCGGGCGCCGGTCTACGACCGGCCGCGCGTGCCCCCGACTCCGGTCCTCTCGCGGGGCTGGGAGGAGCTTCCCGAGCCGGCGAGCTACGGCGCCTGCCTGCGAAAGATTCTCGCGACCGAGAACATCGCGCAGAAGTCCTGGATCTGGACGCAGTACGACCACATGGTGGGAACGAACACGGTCGAGCGCCCCGGCGGGGACGCGGCGGTCCTGCGGATCAAGGGCACGTCGAAGGCGATGGCGCTCACGAGCGACGTCAACCCCTTCTTCTGCGCGTGCGATCCGTACCGCGGGGCGGCGATCGCCGTGGCGGAGGCGGCGCGCTCGATCGCCGCGACCGGAGCGCGTCCGCTCGCGGTCACCGACTGTCTCAACTTCGGGAGCCCCGAGCGGCCGGAGATCATGGGCCAGTTCGAGGCGGCGGTGCGCGGGCTCTCCGACGCGTGCCGCGCGCTCTCGACGCCGGTCGTCTCCGGCAACGTCTCCTTCTACAACGAGACCGACGGCCGTCCGATCCCGCCCACTCCGACCGTCGGAATGGTGGGTCTCCTCGAAGACGTGAGCCGGCAGGTCCGGATGCCTTTCCGTCGCGAGGGGGACCGCGTCGCGCTTCTCGGGCGCACCCGCGACGAGCTCGGCGCCTCCGAGTTCCTGCGGACGATCCACGGCCGCGACGACGGGCCCTGTCCCGATGTCGACCTCGAAGCCGAGCGCCGGCTCGTCGAGCTCCTCGTACGCCTCGCGGACGAGCGGCGCATCGCTTCGGCGCACGACGTCTCCGACGGGGGCCTCGCGGTCGCGTTGGCCGAGTGCGCGATGGCGAGCGGGCTCGGCGTCGAGGTGCGGCTCGAGCCAGGCGTCCGACCGTCGGCGCTCCTCTTCGGCGAGACGACCGGCCGAGCGCTCGTCACGTTCGCGCCGGGCGACGAAAGCTCGGTTCGCGCGGCGGCGGAGACCGCCGATGTCCCCCTCGACGTGATCGGCCGCGTGGGCGCCGGGCGCCTGGCGATCGAGATGGCTGGCCGCGCGCTCGTCGACGAGCCGGTGGCGGAGCTCTCCGACATCTGGACGACGGCGTTCGCGCGCTCGATGGAAGAGTCGGCCGAGGTTCTCTAGAAGCTGTCAGCTCTCAGCTGTCAGCTCGACTCTCTCAATAGCGCACCTTCTCCAGAAAGAGACCGGAGGGCGGGGCAGTCCATGCGGCGGGAGCGCCGGACCTCTCTCGCAGCAGGCGCTCCACGTCGGGGACCGACAGGTTTCCGCGTCCGATCTCGACGAGGGTGCCCGCGAGCCGGCGCACCATCTTCCAGAGGAAGTGAGAGGCCTCGATGCGGAAGTGGATCTCGTTGCCTCGGTCGATGACCTCGCTCGATTCGACGACGACGATCGTCGATTCCTGTCCCTCCGCGTTCTCGGAGAACGAGGCGAAGTCGTGGCGGCCGCGAAAGAGCGCCGCGGCCGCGCTCATCGCCGCCGGATCCAGCCGGTCGCGAACCCACCACACGGACCGCTTGTCGAAGGCCGTGCGGCGCCGGGAGATCCGGTACAGGTACGTCCGGCCAGCGGCGTCGTGACGGGCGTGGAATCCCGGCGGCGCCGGCTCGACGGACAGAAGGTTGACGTCGTGCGGGAGGAGGTCGTTCAGACCCCGAAGGATCTCGGCGGAAGCGAGCGTCCGCCGGGCCCGGAGGTGAGCGACCTGCGCCAGAGCATGCACGCCGGCGTCCGTGCGCCCGGCGCCGCCGACCGTCGCGTCGGGGCCGAGAAGCTCACGCGCGGCGCGCAGCAGAACGCCGGCAACGGTGCGGTCCGTGTTTTTCTGCGCCTGCCACCCGCGGTACCGCGTTCCTTCGTACTCGAGGGTGAGCTTCCACGTCGGCACCCGGGAAATCTATCGAACGGGGAGGTCTTCGCGGGCGAGCGTGACGAGTGCGTCGTTCACGATCGGTCGAGTTGGGATCAAAAACGACAAAGGGTTGACGGCCCTTCCGGGCCGCCAACCGCTCCGCCTTTTTCGAGTGACTTGATCGCGAACGCTATGGCGTGGGCGGGCTCTTGACCTGGAGATTGTTGTTGACGCCCTTGACGCCCTTGACGCTGCGGACCGCGGCCTCGGCATCCGCCTTGACCTGCGCGTTAGGCACCTCGCCGGCCAGCGTCACGATCCCGTTGGTGACGTTCGTCTCGACGTTCAAGATGTTCGAGAAGCGCGCGTCCGCGAGCTTCGCCTTGACCGCGACCGAGATCGACGCGTCGTCGATCTGCTCTCCGGGGGTCTGGGTCGTCGTGCAGCCGCCAACGAAGGCGACGAGCACGACCGCTGCGGCGACACCGAGAATTGCCGGAAACCGTTTCCTCATGATGCATCCTCCTCCGGACCTAGTTGGTCCGGGCCAATATCAGGGCGCCTTTCGCCGGGGCTGATCCCTCGGCCCTCGAGTCGCCCTTCACTACCAGAATGAGATTGTTGACCCGCGCTACGCCGGCAACGGCCCTGGCGATGCGTTCGGCTTCACGCTTGGACTCTTCGTCGGGTGCTTCGCCGACCAGTGCGACGACTCCCCAGTGGGATCGTGCCTCGACTTTCGCGGCGGAGAGAGCGGGTGCGGTCGAGAGCTCCCGGCCGACCCTGTCGGAAAGACGCTGATCCGCGTCTCTACGGAGTGCGTAGTCCGACGAGCCACAACCGGCGCCCGCGAGGGCGAGTGCGATCGAGGCGGCCAGGAGGATTTTCGCGCCGCGCTCCGTCGTTCCAGACATGACGTCAAGGTCAAGAGCACGGCGCGTGCCAGCGAGCCGGCCGACGTAAATGCCCCTTCCTGTATGTTTTCGGGCCTGAGCGACTCGAGGTCGATCTCCTCTCCCGCGGCATCGGGCGATCGCGCGGCGGCCGGCGAGCGGCCCCAACGCGAAGCGCGCGTCCTGCTCGCGGTGGGACTTGCGCTTCTCGTCCTCTCCGGCATCCATCCCCGGGACCGGCACGTGGATTCTCGAGGTCGCGCCGGTCTTCGCGGCGGTCCCCGTGCTCGCGGCCACGGCCCGCCGGTTCCGCTGACCCCGCTCGCGTATCGGCTCATCTTCATCCACGCGCTGATCCTGATGGCGGGCGGCCACTACACCTATACGGAAGTCCCCCTGGGCTTCCGGGTTCGCGACCTCTTCGGCCTCGCGCGCAACCACTACGACCGGCTCGGCCACTTTGCGCAGGGGTTCGTTCCGGCGATCCTCGCCCGCCTCGAGGCGGCTCGTCCGCCGCTATAATCCGGATCGATCCCTATCGAGAAAGGAGGCCCCCGTGATCGGCCGAAGGACTCGTGTTGCTTCGTCGGTCGTCCTGACTCTCATCTGCGGAGTCGCGTTCGCCGCGCTCATGCAGCACTCCGAGACGACAATTCCGCTGCCCGCCTCAGGTGTGACGACGCCGCTTTCGAAGCTCGAATACCGGGCGCGGTTCGTCGCCTCGATCGATTCGGTCGTGCTCCACATCGCGTCGGCGGAGAGCGCGGATCCGGTCATCGCCGAGTGGACGTTCTCCGGGTCGAACAGCGATGGCCAGGCCCATCGCGTCGAAGTCGCCGTGCGGCTGCTCGACGACGGGGGCTCACAGCTCGCGACGTACCAGACACGCTCCATCCTGCCCGCGGCAGCCGCCGGGCGGCAGATCCGACTCTCGACGAAGGTGAAGCCGGACGTCTGGAAAGCAGCGAAGAAGGTCCGGATCTTTGCCGACTGGCACTCGTAGACGGTCCACGGCGCCGACATCGCAGCGAGGCATGAATCGCTTCCGCCCGGCGTTACCATCGTTGCCGATGGAGATCCGGGACGGCTTTCGCGACGAGTGCGGCATCTTCGGAATCGCGGATTCCGAGGACGCGGCGAACATCGCCTATCTCGGCCTCTACGCGCTCCAGCACCGGGGCCAGGAGTCGGCGGGGATCGCCACGCTCGACGGCGAGACCGTCCGCGTCGAGCGCGAGATGGGGTACGTCGCCGACGTTTTCGACGGGGCGCGGCTCTCGCGCCTCCCCGGCCGGACCGCCATCGGGCACGTTCGCTATTCCACGGCGGGCGCCTCGCTCCTCGCCAACGCCCAGCCCATCGTTTTCGCCACGGGCCGGGGCCCGCTCGCGCTCGCCCACAACGGGAACCTCGTAAACGCGCGCGAGATCCGGCGCGAGCTCGAGGCATCCGGGGCGCTCTTCACGACCACGTCCGACTCGGAGGTCATCCTGCACCTGGTCGCGCGTTCGCGGGCCGCAGACCTCCCCTCCGCGCTGGCCGAGGCTCTCCTCGAGGTCCGGGGGGCATATTCGATCCTCGTGCTCGCGCGCGAGGGGATCTTCGCCGCCCGGGACCCCAACGGCATCCGGCCGCTCTCTCTCGGCATCCGCGAAGGCTCGCCGGTCGTCGCCTCCGAGACGTGCGCGTTCGACCTGATCGGCGCGCGCTTCGAGCGCGACGTCGAGCCGGGGGAGATCGTCCGGCTCTCGCGGGAAGGGTTCTCGTCGCGCCGCTTCGCGTTCTCTCGGTCGACCCCGTGCATTTTCGAGCACGTCTATTTCTCGCGGCCCGACTCC
Source organism: Thermoanaerobaculia bacterium (assembly GCA_036001245.1). Lineage (GTDB taxonomy): Bacteria > Acidobacteriota > Thermoanaerobaculia > UBA5066 > Gp7-AA6 > Gp7-AA6. The sequence goes on along the minus strand of DASYUL010000049.1, from coordinate 120,177 downwards.
CGGGTTTTCGGCAAGAGCGTCGCGGCTTCGCGCGAGGCCTTCGGGGCGTGTCTCGCCCGCGAGCAGCCGGCGGAGGCGGACGTCGTCGTGCCCGTCCCCGACTCCGGCCTCTACGCCGCGCTCGGCTACGCGCGCGAGTCCGGGATCCCGTTCGCGCTCGGGCTCGTGAGGAACCATTACGTGGGGCGGACCTTCATCGAGCCGAAGCAGGCCATCCGGCACTTCGGCGTGAAGGTCAAGTTGAATCCGGTTCGCGAGGTCGTCGAGGACAAGCGCGTCGTTCTCGTGGACGACTCGATCGTCCGGGGGACGACGTCGCAGAAGATCGTGCGAATGCTGCGGGAGGCGGGCGCCCGCGAAATCCACGTGCGGGTCTCGTCGCCTCCGACCGTTGCCTCCTGCCACTACGGCATCGACACACCGACGCGGCGCGAGCTCATCGCCTCGAACCAGTCGGTCGACGAGATCCGAGAGTTCATCGGCGCGGACAGCCTCGGCTACCTCTCCGCCGAAGGCATGTACCAGGCGTTCGGCCGCCCCGCCCAGGCGACGTGCGCGGCGTGCTTCACCGGTGTCTATCCGGTGGAAATCCCGGAAGAGGAACTCGAAAAAGAGGGAGCCGTCGCCCGTTAGAACCTTGATCGCTGCGGTGATCGCCTTCCGCGGCGCGACACTCGTGGACGGGACGGGCTCTCCGCCGCTCCCGAGTGCGCTCCTCGTCGTCTCGGAAGGGCGCATTCTCTCGGTCGGTCCGGCGACGCCGCAGGCGCTGAAAGCCCTCCCTCCCGGAGCGCAGGTCATCGCCGCGGACGGGAAGTGGATCGTTCCGGGCTTGATCGACGCGCACGTCCACGCGGAGTCCGACGACGACCTGAAGACGATGCTCCGCTGGGGCGTCACGACGGTGCGGCTGATGGCGGAAGACGTGATTGGGGCGGAGAAACTCGCGGCGGCGTCTCGCGAACGCCGGGACATTCCCGAGGTCTTCCCCGCCGCTCCGATCTTCACTGCGAAAGGCGGCTGGTGGGACCAGGGCGAGCCTCCAGATACGAACGTCGACCGCTTTCCCGCGACGCCGGAGGCCGCTCGCGCCGCCGTACGAAGAACGAAAGCTCTCGGGTCGCGTGAGATCAAGCTGATGCTCGACGACATGAGGTGGTGCCGCGCCCCGAAGCCCCCGCTTCCCCGGATGAAACCGGAGGTCGCGAAGGCGCTGATCGATGAGGCGCGGCGGGCGGGCCTGCGCGCGACCGTCCACGCCCCCAACCTCGCCGACGCGAAGGAGGCGATTGCCGACGGCGCGACCGCCCTCGCGCACGGCGTGATCGAGCCGCTCGACGCCGGGACGGTCGCGATCATGAAGAGCCGCCCGGTCTTCTATATCCCGACGATGGACATATTCGAATTCCTCGCCGACACGCGGGCGTTCGTCGACTCCGTGCTCGCCGATCCCCGCGCGTCGGCCGGCCTCGCCGGCGCGACGGTCGCCCTCGACCGTTCCTCTCGATACTCCGATGGCTACCGCGAGCGTTACCCGAACTTCGAGAACGTGAAGCGGCGCCTTCCCGCGCTGCGCGAGAATCTGCGGAAGCTCCACGCGGCGGGAGTTCCCGTCGCGCTCGGAACCGACATGTGGGCCTTTCCGGGGCTCGGCGTCTCGATCGAGATGGACCTCTACGTGAGATTCGGGCTCTCGGCCCTCGACGCGATCCGCGCGGCCACTCAGACCGCTGCGCGCTCTCTCGGAGTGGACGGCGACCGCGGCACGCTTGAGAAGGGCAAGCGCGCCGACCTCCTCGTCCTGTCCGCCGACCCCTTGCGCGACGTGAGGAACGTCCGCGCGATCGCCGGGATCTACAAAGAGGGCCAGCCCGTCGGAGCGGGATCGATCCGATGACCGCGGATTCGCTCCTCCGTTTCCGGCCCGAGTTCCCGATCCTCGAAAAGACCACCTACCTCATCTCGAACTCCCTCGGGGCCATGCCCCGCGCCGCCGCGGACGCGCTGGCCGAGTACGCGAACACCTGGGCGACCCGGGGTGTCCGGGCCTGGGCGGAAGCGTGGTGGGAGATGTCGGTCGCGGTCGGCGACGAGATCGCGCCCCTGATCGGCGCGCCGGGAGGGTCGGTGACGATTCTCCCGAACGTCACGATCGCCGCGGGGGTGTTGCTCTCGTCTCTCGATTTCCGGCCGCCCCGAAGTCGCGTCGTGATGGTCGACGGCGAGTTCCCGACCGTCCGATACCTCTGCGAGACACTGGGTCCGCGCCTCGGAGCGGAAATCGTCGTGGTGCCGTCGCCGCGCGGAGACGGACTCGCCGCCGACGAGTCCCGGATCGCCGAGTCGATCGATGGCCGGACGGCCCTCGTGGCGCTCTCTCACGTCCTCTTCAAGAGCGCGTTCGTTCTGGACGTGCCTGCGATCGCGGAGAAGTGCCGCCGCGAGGGCGCGCTCCTCGCGCTCGACGCCTACCAGTCGGTCGGCACGATGCCCGTCTCCGTCGATGCTCTCGGCATCGACGTAGTGCTCGGCGGCGTTCTCAAGTGGCTGTGCGGGGGACCCGGCGCCGCGTTCCTCTGGGTGCGTCCGGAGCTCCGGTCCCGCCTCCGGCCGTCGCTCACCGGCTGGATGGCGCATCCGGCGCCGTTCGACTTCGAGCCGCCGCCGATGCGCTGGCGCGACGACGCCTTCCGCTTTCTGCTCGGCACACCGGCCGTGCCGGCGCTCTACGCGGCTCGAGAGGGGCCGCGCATCGTGCGGCAGGCGGGCGTGGAGGCGATCCGCGCGAAGTCGCTCAAGCAGACCGGTCGGCTCCTCGAGCTCGCTCGCGAGCGCGGCTTCCGTTCACCGACGCCGGTCGACCCTCCCCGCCGCGGAGGGACGGTCGCGGTCGATTTCGACCATGCGCTCGAAGTCTCGCGGGAGTTGAACGCGCGCGACGTCATCGTGGACTACCGTCCGGGGGCGGGCATCCGGATGTCGCCTCACTTCTACACGACGGACGGGGAGCTCGACCGCGCTTTCGAGGTGATCGAAGAGATCCGCGCCTCCGGCGAGTGGCGGCGCTGGACGAATCAGCCGGCGATCGTCACTTAGACGCCGCCCGATCGGGAGTCGCGCGCTGACGCACCTCGAAGTCCCCGAACCGTCCGATGACGCGTGGATAAAGCCGGTCGAAGAATGCGTCGAGCTCCGACCGCGTCGAGGTCGGTTTGCGCTTTCGATCGAACAGAAACCGGTCGGCACGCCAGACGACCGCGGTGCGACTGCCCGAGTCGAGAAGCTCACGTTCCATGTGCCTCTGAACCGGCGGCGAGGTTTGCAGGCCCGGATCGTATTGGAACCACTTCGTGTAAGGGAGTCGCGACGACAGCGCAAAGAGAAGGACGGGGCTGCCCTGAGACACCGCATGGCTCGAGGCGACCGCGACGAATCTGCTGCGAGGATCGGCATTCGCGTCGGCAAGAGCGACGGCCTTCGCCGGATCGCTCGGGAGGTCCTCGAAAGGCCATCGGAGTCTTCCTTTCTCGAACACCGGGAAAGCGTCACCGCGGAGCCGCGCCAGAGGGAGGATCGGGTCTGCCCAGCTCCGCGCGGCGATTCCATAGATCACGAGGAAAAGAGCGAGGACGGCGACGCGACCGGGGACTCGCATTCTCGTCCAGCAGAGCGCGGCGCTCGACGCCGCCAGCCCGAACGATGGAAGCAAGTGGGGGCCGTCGAACCGGGTCCACACGTAGTGCGCAAACGCGGCGCCGGCCAGCCCCGCGATGGCGGCCGCGGCCAGGTCCGTGCTCTCCCGGAGGACCCGTCCTGCAGGCAGGAAAGGAACGAAGCAAAGCACGAAAACGACGAGCCCGAAGAATGAGAGGGGCCTTTCCGGGAAACTGAGCCGGTACAAAACCGGGAAGAGACCGATCGCGAGCGAGCACGACAGGCCGAGGATTCTCGTCGGGCGCGATGGAGCGAAGAGGGCCCAGACGAGATTCGCGGCGCAGATGGCCGCACCGGACAGAATCGCGATCAACGGCGAGCGGAGAAGGAAACCCGGCTCGAGATAACGGGTGCCGCCACCGGTTAGCCGCATGGGCGCGAGCAGCGCCGCCTCGAAAGCGACGGGAAGAGTGATGCGACGATAGAGGAGGCACCAGAGCAGCCCCCCACCTGCAATTGCGCCGACGAGGAGGAATCCGAGAGGCGCCCACGAGCGATCAAATCTCGCGCGACGACGGAACAAGACCGATTCAGCCAGGAGAAGCGCCCCGCCGAAGTATCCCGCGAACGCCGGACGACTCAGTGCGCCCATGGCGAGCGCGACCCCGGAACCGAGGCCGAAGAGGCGTCTCGCGCGACTCGATCGGGAGCCGCGCGCGCTCACGTACATCAGAAGAGAAGCCGTTGTGAAACCGAATCCGAGAAAAGAGATAAAAGCGGCGGACCCCGAGAGTGCAAGTACGGCGAGAGGCACCGCGATCTCACTTCGGTTTGGAGCTGGAGAAGACAGTCGGACGGCGACGTGACCGAGGACCGCTACGAGAGCGAGGAGCGCCGCCTGAAGAATTCTCATTGCGAGAAGAGGGTTGTGCGTCAGGCGCGAAAGACCCTCGATGAGCGTGTAACCGAGAGGTCCGTAGTGGGTATAGAAGTCGAGGTAGGGAAGCTTGCCGGCGGCCATGAGGCGAGCTCCGACGATCAACAGGCTGTCGTCGTAGACCCCCATCGGAATCGACAGAAGTCCGAGCGTCGACGCGAATACGATGAGAGCGCTCAGTCCTCTTGCGAGGTAGACCGTCTTTCCGGACAATGGACTCGAGGACACCTGCATTGGGGAGCACGTCATCTCATTCTCGTCGATGAATTTCTCGTCGGATCGGTCTTCCGGGATCGCTCCGCCCGTATCGTTGACTGAAAGTCGCCTCCTCGATCGGGTGCGCCTCCGGGGACTCGTATTCGGCTCTTTCGTGGTCTTCGCGACGATTCTGCTCTTTTTGATCTCACGCGGAAAGTGGTCGGATGCGATCATCGACTCGGGGCGCGAATGGATCGTGCCCGACTCTCTCTCCCGCGGTGAGCTCCTCTATCGGGACGTCGTTTACTGGTTTGGCCCCTGGACTCCGTATTTCCACGCGGCGTTCTTTCGCGTCCTGGGATCCGGCTTCGGAACGCTCGTCGTCGCGGGGGTGGTCGGGAGCCTGGCGATTCTCGTCCTGCTCAACCCCGCGGTGCGTCGGGTGGCCGGAAAGACCGAAGCGGCGGTCTGGACCGCCCTGGCCGTTCCAGCGCTCGTCTTCATGCCGAATGCGGGCGGCTCCATCCTCGGGATGGGATACCGGATCTGGCATGCCGCAGCGTTCGCGCTCGGCGCGGTCGTCCTGGCTGCGGCACCGGCGCCGAATCGCCGCCCGCTTCTTCGATTGGCCGGTATCGGCTCCCTCTGCGCTCTTTCCGGGCTCTGCCGGGCCGAGTGGGGAGCCGTCTCGCTTCTCGCGGCTCTGCTGGCGCTTCAGTTGCGATCGCGGTCGCGGCGGGACGTTGGAAATAGCAGCGCGCTTGTCGTGGCCGTCTCCGTCCTCGGCTTCGGCGCGACGATCGTCGCGTTTTGTCTGGCGGCCGGTCGGGATGCCGTCCTGAAAGACGGTCATGTCCTTCTGACGGATCTGCCGCGTGAGACCCGGGAGTTCGCCATCGCCTTCTCCGGTCTTCGGAGCTGGGGCAGCGGGCTGGCGGAAATGGTCTATTCGACCGCCATGTGGCTGGGTGTGTTTCTCGTCGTTTTCTTTCTGGCCTCGCACAAGCGAGACCCGGCAGTTCTTCGGAGAAACGGTCTGACGGTCGTTTCGTTGCTGGCCGTCCTCGGGTGCTCTGCCGCCCTCGGCGGGGCGGGTGGCGGGGTGGTGTTCAGCGCTGCCCCCATCATTTGTCTCGCCGGGCTCGGGGCGGGGATCGTGCGGGGCCACAGTCCTCGTGCGGCAGCGCTGGCCGCGTGCGGCCTGGCGGGTTTGTTACTTTCGTACCGTCGTCCCTTCCACATCACCGACTCCGCGTACGTCGGCCCGCCGCTTCTTTTCGCGTTCGCCTGCGCCGCCGGTCTCGCCCATCTGGCGATCGTCCGTCAGAGAACCGCGCCGGCAAGGCGCAGGCTTCGCGGGTTCCTCCTCGGAGCGGTCGGAGCTCTGGTGGTCCTTTCCTTTGCGTCCCGGGCGTTTCACTATGCCGGCGACGAACGCGTGCCCATACCCGGAACGAACGGAATGCTCTCGGCCCGGCCCGAGCTCGCCCGTGAGCTCGAGACTCTCACCGCGGCCCTCCAGGAGGCGACGATACCGGCGGGACGCCTGGTCGTCTTCCCCGAAGGGGAAGTTCTGAACTTCCTCTCCGGCCGCGCGAATCCGATCCGCCACAAGCTTTACATCCCCGGTTACCTGACCGACGCAAACGAAGAGCAGATTCTCGAAGAGCTCCGGCATGAGGCGCCGGATGCCATCGTGGTCTGGAGCAGACCCTCGGGAGAATACGGTCGGAGCTCGTTCGGCGGCGACTACGGTTCCCGGATCTGGAGATGGATCCAGGAGGACTATCGCCCGCTCGCCGTCGAGATCCCTCGCCCCCGGGGCGAGGTGTTCGTCGGAGTGCGCCACCTTCAGGCACACGCGGGCGAGTGACGCCCGGTGCCGGGAGAAGGGAGTCGGGCCTTTCTTCAATCTCCCTGGAATGAAGACGCAAGGTCTCGTCGTGAAACGCCTCGTTCCCTGGATCCCGGAGATCCTCCTCCTCTCCATAACGACGGCCGCGGGATTCGTGGCCGCGGGGCGGTGGGTGGATCCCGTCGGAGACCCGGGCACCTGGTGGTCGATCGTCTATCGCCTTTCCCGTGGCGAGATGCTCTATCGGGACGTCTTCATCCAGTTCGGACCGTTTTCACCCTACCTGCTCGCCCTCGGCGCCCGCTTCCTGGGCGCGTCGGTCGTCTTCATGAGGATTGCGACATGGGTGCCGGCAATCGCCGCGTCGCTACTTCTCCTCCACGCCGCGAGACGGGTTCTGAATACGGTCGAGCGCATCGCGCTTGTTGGTCTTCTCCTCTCGGTCTCGACCTTCGCTCCCGGCTCGGCTCGGCTCGTTTTCCCCTACGCGCCCGGGGCAGTTCATGCGCTCGCCTTTGCGGTCGCTGCGCTCAGTCTCTTCGGATCGGAGAGACTGAGGTTTTCGACCAGGGCGTGGACCGCCGGGACTCTCGCGGGAGCCGCACTGCTCGCCAAACAGGAGATCGGCGTCGCGTGTATTGCATCTCTCGTCGTCGCGGGTATCGCCGGTCCGGGACTCAAGTGGGTCGTCCGCTGTCTCTCCGGCTTTTCGCTCGTGGGTCTCGTCGGCGCGGTCGTCGTTTTCTCCAGCGCTTCCCTCGAGTCGCTTCGCGAACAGAGTCGGGTCTGGCCGCTCGCGCTGACCCCTCCCGAAGCGTGGAAAACTCTCTATCGGTCCGTCGCCGGGCTGTCGAGTCCGGACGGTTTCGTCGTCGTTCGCGCTTCTGTCTGGCAGCTTTCCTGGTATGTGGCCCTGTTCGCGCTCTTCGGGCTCGCGTTCTCTCGCGAGCGAAGGATCTCGGTCTGGTTGCCGACGGCTTTCCTGTTGGCCGTCGTGCTCGTCTGGCGGGTCTTCGAAGGGTTTTCACCCGCCGATCCATACCGCCTGGTTTCTCTTTCGATGGTCGTCGCCCTCGGGGTTGCGGCTGCACGTCTGGCCGTCCGGGGACTTCCCCACCGGGAGACACTGATCGCCTTTGGTCTCTTCGCGGCGCTGACCGCGTCCCGCGCGGCTTTCTCGCCGGACCTTTCGGGGCCCTACGTCGGGGTCGCGCGCTTCGCCTCGTGCCTGACCTGGGTCGTCTTCCTCTGCCGCATCGTCCCCGGGGTGCTCCTCGGAAACGAACGCGCCAGGCTCTGGTCACAGAGAATCGCGACAGCCGGTCTTCTGATCGTGAGCGCGATGGCGACGTGGAAGGGGATCGGAAGTCTGGCCGAGGCGGGGAAAGAGGCTGTTCGAACGCCCCAGGGGGTGGTCTTCGTCTCGCCCGCGATGGCTTCTTTCTTTCGCTCGATCGGCCGGCGGGTGCCGCCGGGGAAGACAGTTTGGGTTCTTCCCGAGATCAACGGCGTCGACGCGCTCTTCGAGGCGAAAAACTCGTCTCCCTATCCCAGCCAGAGTCCCGGGTGGCTCGATGAAAGGGGCGAGGCGGACCTCCTGAAGCGGATCGAGCGAGACCCGCCGGACATCGTCGTCATCTTCGCGCGGCCGACGAAGGAGTACGGCGTGGAGCCGTTCGGAGAGGGCTATGACCGTTTGCTCGCGAAATGGATCGATCGAAACTACTTGCCGGTCGAATCGGGTCCGTCCGGTACCATCCTCCGTCGGTGTCTCACGGTGAGACCATGCACGACGACGATCCCAGGCGGCGGACGCGGTTCGATCGACGCTGGACTTGCGATTCGATGAAGGACCTACTGCCTCGTTCCAATCTCCGCGATTCGCGCGCGGAGCCCCTCTGTCCGATCGCGTCTGCTTGACGATGCCGTTCGAAGTTTCGACAGGCGCGACGGAGGGCCTCGCAGCGGTCCTTCAACGCCTCTATCGAAACCGATTCTCCAACGCTGAGCTCGCGACGATGCGCAAAGTCTGGGGCGTCCTGGTCCGAGACTTTTTTCAGAGTCGAATCCGAAGAGATTCCACCGTGCTGGACATCGGCGCAGGCCCCTGCTTGTTCATCAACGAAATTCAGGCGCGGCGGCGGATCGCGCTCGACGCCAACCCGGACGTACGCGAATATGCCGGCGAGGGCGTCGAATCTCTCGTGACGAACGACCTATCGCTCGACGAAATCGCCGATGGAAGCGTCGACTACGTCTTTCTCAGTAATTTCCTCGAGCATTTACCCGACTACTTGTCCGTTCTGGACCTTCTCGCCCGGATCCACCGAAAGCTCACGTCCGGAGGCATTCTCCTGATCCTCCAGCCAAATTATCGTCTAACGCCAAGGCGCTACTTCGACTTTGTCGATCATTCGATGATTCTGACCGAAACGAGTCTCCGAGAAGCGCTCGAAGCGGCGGGATTCGAAATCCGCGAGTTGAAGCTTCGGTTTCTTCCTTTCACGAGTAAGTCAAGGATGCCGCAATGGCCCTGGTTGGTAGCGACCTACCTTCGTTTTCCACCGGCGCAGTGGTTGCTCGGCAAGCAAACGTTCGTGGCGGCTGCCAGGGTCTCGGCCGCCCGATGAGGGTTCTCATCACCGGCGGCGCGGGGTTCGTCGGAGCGTATCTCGCTCGCGCGTTTCGAGAACAGGTCTCCGCAGAGGTCGTTGCTTTCGACAACCTCCGCCGTCGCGGGAGTGAGCTGAACCTGCCCGCGTTTCGCAGGTTGGGTATCGAGTTCGTCCATGGCGACGTGCGAGTTGCGTCCGACCTGGAAGATCTGTCCGGGGACTTCGATCTCCTGGTCGATGCGGCGGCGGAGCCGAGCGTGTCGGCGGGACTCTCCGGGTCCCCGCAATATCTCCTCGAGACCAATCTCGGCGGGACGCTCAATTCTCTCGAGCTCGCCCGCAAGAGAGGGTCCTCATTCCTTCTCCTGTCGACCTCGCGGGTCTACTCGATCCCGGCGCTGAAGCGAATCCGCCTGACCGAGAGGGACGGAAGGTTCGCTCTCGCCGCCGAACAAGACGTTGCCGGTGTCAGCGAGTCGGGCATCGCAGAGTGCTTTCCCGTCGACGAGCCCCGGTCGTTCTACGGTGCGGGCAAGCTCTCCTCCGAGATGGTCACGCAGGAGTACGTCGCCGCCTACGGTTTGAAGGCGATCATCAACCGGTGCGGTGTCATCGCCGGACCGGGACAGTTCGGAAAGTCCGATCAGGGCGTCTTCACGATGTGGGTCCTGCACCACTTCTTTCGGCGGCCGCTTCGATACACCGGCTTCGGAGGGCAGGGAAAGCAGGTTCGCGACCTTCTTCATCCGGCCGATCTCTTTGCGCTGATCCAGAAGCAGCTCGCGGCGGCGGCCGACCACTCGGGACAGGTTTTCAACGTGGGGGGGGGACCAACAATCTCGACTTCTCTTCGCGAGTTGACGGAGCTTTGCCGGGAGCGGCTCGGCGAGGTCCCGATCTCCAGCGATCCCGACACGTCGTGGGTCGACGTTCCGCTCTACATTTCCGACTGCGCAAAGGCTCACAGCGTGTTCGGTTGGGAGCCCACGCGGTCGCTGTCGGAAATCGTTGCGGATATAATCGTTTGGATCCGGCACAACGAGACAGCGCTCAGAGGACTCCTCCTTTCTGAACCGGCAGGTGAATGAGGATCGGTGGATGTCGGTTGCGATCGTAACCGGTTCGGGCGGGCTGATCGGCAGCGAGACTGTTCGGTTTCTTCACGAGCAGGGGATGGACGTCGTCGGCATCGACAACGACATGCGGAGCTACTTTTTCGGCCGGGAAGCGTCCACTGACTGGAATGTCGACCTTCTTCGCTCCCAGCTTCCGCGCTATTCTCACCGGTCGGTCGACGTGCGTGATGGAGACGCCGTCAACCGCCTCTTTCGCGCCTACGGCTCCGCGACCGCGGTCGTCGTTCACACGGCCGCTCAACCGAGCCACGACTGGGCGGCCAGGGAGCCCTTGACCGACTTCACCGTCAACGCCAATGGCACTCTGGTCATTCTCGAGGCGTTAAGGCAGCACTGTCCGGAAGCCGTATTCATCTTCACGTCCACCAACAAGGTCTACGGCGACACCCCCAACTTCCTCCCTCTCGTGGAGCGCGAGCTTCGTTGGGAGCTGGAACCCGCCCATCCCTTCGCCGAACATGGCATCGACGAGACCATGTCGATCGACGGCTCCAAGCACAGCCTCTTCGGTGCGAGCAAATTGGCCGCGGACGTCCTCACACAGGAATATGGACGCTACTTTGGCCTGAAGACGGGAACCTTCCGCGGAGGATGCCTGACGGGTCCGGCGCATTCCGGCGCGGAGCTCCACGGGTTTCTGGCTTATCTGGTGAAGTGTCTCCTTCTCGGATACCCCTACAAGGTTTACGGGTACAGGGGAAAACAGGTTCGCGACAACATTCACTCGCGTGACCTCGTGACGGCGTTCTGGGAGTTCTTCCGGGATCCCCGCCCGGGTGAGGTCTATAACATCGGCGGGTCACGTCACAGTAACTGTTCCATCCTCGAGGCGATCGGGCAGTCTTCTGCCCTCTGCGGACGAGAACTCGATTACTCGATCTCGGAAGAAGCTCGATCCGGCGACCACATCTGGTGGATCAGCGACGTCCGGAAGTTTCGGTCGCATTACCCGAATTGGGAGTATCAGTACGACCTTCCCGCCATTCTGACCGAGATCCGGGACGGGATCGGGGAACGGGCCGCCTCGAAAGCGGTATGAAGCTTTCCGTCGTCATTCCCGTTCACAACGAGGAAGGTTGTATCGCCGACACCGTGCGGAGTCTCGAGAGCCGCCTGAGCGCTGCGCGTATCGACCACGAAATTCTCATCATCGACGACAACTCATCGGACCGGTCTGCCGAAGTCCTCGCTGCTCTGGCGCAGGAGATTGCCTGTCTGCGGCGACTCGACAGCCCGGCTCCGCACGGATTCGGTCTCGCAGTTCGAAGGGGCCTGGAGAGCTACGACGGTGACGCCGTTGCCGTGTATATGGCCGATGGCTCGGACTCCCCGGACGATTTGCTGCGATTCTTCGACGTTCTGCAGGCCCGCTCCGTCGACTGCGTCTTCGGCTCGAGGTTCATGCGGGGGTCGCGCGTGATCGATTACCCTCTCCACAAGCTGCTCTTGAATCGCCTGGCCAACGGATTCATCCGGCTGCTGTTTGGACTCCGGTACAACGACGCCACAAACGCCTTCAAGCTCTACCGCCGGCGCGTCATCGACGGGGTCAAGCCGTTCCTGAGTTACCACTTCAATCTGACCGTCGAGCTGCCGCTCAAGGCCATCGTACGCGGCTACTCGTATGCCGTCGTTCCGAACCAGTGGATCAATCGAAAGACGGGCGTTTCGAAGCTTCGGATTCAGGAGATGGGATCTCGCTATCTGTTCATCGTTCTCTATTGCCTGTTGGAGAAGTGGCTCTCCCGGGGAGACTACCGGCGTCGGAGCACGGACTCGGCTGCCGCGACGCACGTCTCCTCCGAGAGCGACTCCGACCGCGCGGCGGCGCAACTCTGAATTTCATGGCTTGAAATCGGCGTCGGGATAGGCGCCGACGAGCCCGTCCGCCCGTGATTCGGACCCGACGAGGCCACATCAGCGTTCGTGTAGCGCTGGCCCTCGATCTCTCACAGCCGACCATGGTCTCGGCGACCATCGTCGGATCTCGTTCTTCCTCGGGCGAATCGAAATCCGGCCGAGAAACTGCTATCCTCGTCTGTCGTCACTCGCAGCTCGTCACCCGACCTCGATCCGACGCGACCTTCCACTTCGATTCGCGCCTTCGTGGATGGCGCTCTCGTTCTCCTTCTTCTGGCGGTGCTCGCGGTGCGCCTGCACCTTCACGCGCGGTCTCCTCTTCCTTCCGAGCAGCCCGTTCTGTGGCTCGGCGCCGGTCTCCTGGAAGAGGTCGCGATCACGGGCCTGGCGGCGGCGCTCTGTCTCGCGTTCGCCGAACGTTGGACGCGGGTTCTCTTCGGAGCGTTCGCGCTGCTGCTTCTGAGCGCCGAGCTGGTCTGGTCGGAGGTTCTGATCTTCTTCGGTCAACCGCCCTCCCGGGATCAGATCCTGGCCGGCATGAATCTCACGTTCGCACGCGGTTCCGCGCCCGGCTTCACGATGGCGCGCATGGCGCTGTTCCCTCTTCTCTTCTCGGTGCTTCTCTATCTTCTCGCGCGCCGGGCTCGGAATGCCCGCCGTGCCTGGAGCAGCTTGCCTCGTCTGGCGCTCGTCTCGTCCGTAGCGGGCGCGGCCGCCATACTTCTCCCGATATCGATTCACCGGCGGGAAACCGCTCAGGATCCCATCGTCGCTCAGGTAGAAATCTGGAGTCATCGCAGGGCCGGTGCCGCGGGCCTCCCTTCCGTTCCGTCGCCCCGAGTCGATCCGATTGCGATCCGGGACCTCGCGCCCAACGTCTTGCCGAGGGAATATCTGCGGCCGGATTTCCCGCTCGCGCACCGCCCACCCGTCCGCGGCTCGTCCGCCCCGAGGCTGCCGGCTGGCCTTCGGCCGAACTTTGTCTTCTTGGTGCTCGAGAGCGTGCGCGCCGAGGAGGTCGGGGCATACGGCTCGGACCCACCGGGAGTGACGCCCAATCTCGACCGCCTGGCTCGCGAGGGCATTCTCGTGGAGCGGGCGTACAGCGCCGGTCTTCACACGCCGAACGCCGGATCCGCGCTGTGGTATGGCATCTATCCCAACCCCTACGGATCGATCGTGGCGGAATATCCCCAGACGCGATTGACCGGGCTTCCCGAGCTCCTGCGGGCTTCCGGGTGGCGGTCCTTGCTGTGGATCCACAACGGAGATCAGACCTTCTACCATCGCGACCGCTTCTACGGCCCGCGGGGGTTTCAGATGATCGACGGTCGCGACTTTCCCCGCGACGATCCCCGCACCGGTTGGGGCTACTCCGACCGAACACTCGCGCGACGGGCAATCAAGGCTCTCGATCGGGTACCCGAACCGTTTGCCGCGCAGGTTCTCACGGTCACCAACCATCACCCGTTCCAGGTGCCGAGCGACGCGCAGTCGAGATTTCCGCTCTTTCCCGGCCCGACGCGCGGGTTCCTTTCGTTCCTGGGACTCGATAACCCGATGGGCTTGCAGACGGCGCCGATGCTGCAGACGATCCACTACACCGACGAGGCGGTCGGCGACTTTTTCCGCCTCGCATCCTCCCGGCCCTGGTTTTCGAGAACGGTGTTCGTCGTCACGGGGGACCATGGGCTTTCGATCGTTCCCTTCCGGCGGCAGATCCATACCTTGACCGGGTTGACCGAGCTCCGCCATCGCGTTCCCCTGATCCTGTATTCGCCGCTTCTTGCTCCCGGGAGGGTCCCGGGTCCGGCGTCTCACGTCGACGTGGCCGAAACCCTTCTGGGCCTCGCCGGAATCGACCTGCCGCGCTCCGGAGTCGGGCGAGACCTTCTCGACGTCGAGCATTACGACCCCCGCCGGCCGGTCCTCATGTGGAGCGCTTCCGGAAGCCTGGTCACCCTCGTCGACGCCTCGCGCCTGTACCAGGCGTCGCTCCAGATCGAGCCCTCCTCGGATGAACCGATCCGTTTGTCGGAAGAAGTCCTCGTCGACCCTGCGATCGACCCCGACGCGGAACAAAACCGGTTGAGCGAGGAACCGGAGACGGCGGCCAGATATCGCCGGCTCGCCGGGGTCTACGCCGAGGTGTACCCGTGGCTCATCTTCTCCGGCCGCTCCGGCGTCCCGGGTCGCTCCGGGCCGCTGACGGTCGCCGGAGCGCGTTAGAGTCGGGTCGGATGGGGATCTCGATACCCGTATCGTCGTGAACGACTCCCGCTACGCGGCCGCTGGCGTGGATATCGACGCCAAGGCGGCGGCGCTCTCGCGCGCGAAGGAGGCCATCCGCTCGACTTTCACCCCGGGGGTCATCGGAGACGTGGGCGGCTTCGGCGGATTGTTCCGGCCGGACCTCTCCGGCTACAGGGAACCCGTGCTCGTCGCTTCGACCGACGGAGTCGGCACGAAGCTGAAGGTCGCGTTCGAGACGGGGCGCCACGACTCCTGCGGCGCGGACCTCGTCAGCCACTGCGTCAACGACATCCTGGTCCAGGGAGCGAAGCCCCTCTTCTTTCTCGACTACGTCGCGACGGGGACGCTCGACCCGGGAGTGCTCCAGAAAGTGATCGAGGGGATTGCGCGCGGTTGCCGGGAAAACGGGGTCGCGTTGATCGGCGGGGAGACGGCGGAGATGCCGGGCTTCTACGCGCCGGGAGAGTACGACGTCGCGGGCACGATCGTCGGAGTCGTCGACCGGGAGAAGATTCTCGACGGATCGCGCGTGCGCGCGGGCGACGTCGTACTGGGTCTGCCTTCGGCGGGACTCCACACCAACGGTTATTCGCTCGCGCGCGAAGTCCTGTTCGTCCGGCTGAAGAAGCGCCCGCAGGACCGGCTGCCGGAGCTTCCGGGTGAGACGATCGCCGACGTCCTGCTCGCGCCCCACCTTTCGTACTGGAAGCCGATTGCTCCTCTCCTCGAGCAGGACCTCGTCCACGCCATGGCGCACATCACGGGGGGGGGCTTCTCCGAGAACATCCCGCGCGTGGTCCCGAACGACCTCGAGGTCGTCGTCAAATCGGGCGCGTGGCCCGTGCCGGCGATCTTCGACGTGATCGCTCGCGCCGGCGAGGTCTCGTTCGAAGAGATGCACCGCGTCTTCAACATGGGAATCGGGATGGTCGTCTTCGCCGCGCCGGAGACGATCCCGCGGATCTCGCGCGCGTGGACGAACGTCGGTCAGCGATGGTACGCGATCGGGAACGTGCGCACGGGGAGTCGGCGTGTCGTGATCGAGCGCGCGGGTTGAAGTCTCGCGGCCGCCGTTCGCGAAGCGAACGCCGTGGCCAAAAGTCGCGTCTGGCGGTTCTTCTCTCGGGGCGGGGATCCAACTTCGAAGCGATCGCGGACGCGGTCGAGTCGGGTCGGATTTCGAACGCGCAGATCGTCGCCGTCGTCTCGGACGTCGCGGAAGCTCGCGGCCTCGCGCGCGCGAGAGAGCGCGGTCTTCCGGCGTTCGCCGTCGAGCGAGATCCCGTCGGCGGCCGCGAGGCCCACGAAGCGGAGGTCGAGAGGATCCTCGGGGAGGCGCGTCCGGACCTTCTCTGTCTCGCGGGGTACATGCGGATTTTGTCGCCGGATTTCGTCGCGCGATGGCGCGGCCGGATCCTGAACATCCACCCGTCGCTGCTGCCGAAGTACCCGGGTCTTTCGCCCCAGAGACGCGCACTGGAAGCGGGGGAGAGAGAGTCCGGGTGCACGGTCCACCAGGTCGACGAAGGGACCGACACCGGGCCGATCGTGCTTCAAAAGCGGGTCCGGATCGAGCCGAGAGACACCGAGGAGACACTCGCGGCCCGGATTCTCGAGGTCGAGCACGAGGCCTATCCCGAGGCGATCGACCTCGTCTTGAGGGAGCTCGAAGGAAGCCGCCGACTGCACTGAAATCTGTGCATCGGTTCAGGCCCCAAGTCATTGAATTCATTGGACTTGTTGGCGTTTCCGGAAGTGCTTGACAGGGCCTCCACGAACCCCTATATTGCCCATCCACCCGCAAGGGTTTCCAGCTCTTTCCAAGTCCGGTCACGACGCCTGTTCTGCCTCTGGGGCAGGCCAGGCGAAAATAAATTCGTTGACCGGGTAAAAAAAGCCCGTAAGCTGGAATTTCGGCCTTTCGTAGGCGTTATCAAGAGGTTGCGCTGGTGGGACAGCGCGTCCAGGTCAAAACCGGGATCCGGTTCCTTGAAAACTGAGTAGAGCGTGCCAGACGTCTTTTTCCTGCTTTTTGAAAAAAGCAGAGTTTCCTGTTTTCAATGAAAGCAGGCTCAGCTCTTCTTCAACCGGCTGCGGATTCGTTCGCGGCCGTGTGAAACGGATTTAAGTGGAGAGTTTGATCCTGGCTCAGAATGAACGCTGGCGGCGTGCTTAACACATGCAAGTCGAGCGAGGCCAGGGGGGCAACCCCCTGAGTCGAGCGGCGGACGGGTGAGTAACACGTGGGTAACCTACCCGGAAGTGGGGAATACCTCGGGGAAACTCGAGCTAATACCGCATGACATCTTCGGGACGAAAGTCCTGACGATCAAAGCGGGGTCGCAAGATCTCGCGCTACCGGATGGGCCCGCGCCCGATTAGCTAGTTGGTGAGGTAACGGCTCACCAAGGCGACGATCGGTAACCGGCCTGAGAGGGCGATCGGTCACACCGGAACTGAGACACGGTCCGGACTCCTACGGGAGGCAGCAGTGGGGAATCTTGCGCAATGGGCGAAAGCCTGACGCAGCAACGCCGCGTGGAGGATGAAGGCCCTTGGGTTGTAAACTCCTGTCGGCTGGGAAGAAATCGTTCGCGGTTAATACCCGCGGACGTTGACTGTACCAGCAAAGGAAGCCCCGGCTAACTCTGTGCCAGCAGCCGCGGTAATACAGAGGGGGCCAGCGTTATTCGGAATTATTGGGCGTAAAGGGCGCGTAGGCGGCCATGCGTGTCTTCCGTGAAATCCCTCGGCTCAACCGAGGACGTGCGGAAGAAACTGCAAGGCTCGAGTCCAGAAGAGGGGGGCGGAATTCCCAGTGTAGCGGTGAAATGCGTAGATATTGGGAGGAACACCGGTGGCGAAGGCGGCCCCCTGGGCTGGTACTGACGCTGAGGCGCGAAAGCGTGGGTAGCAAACGGGATTAGATACCCCGGTAGTCCACGCCGTAAACGATGGGCACTTGGTGTCGCGGGTATCGACCCCTGCGGTGCCGAAGCTAACGCATTAAGTGCCCCGCCTGGGGAGTACGGTCGCAAGGCTGAAACTCAAAGGAATTGACGGGGGCCCGCACAAGCGGTGGAGCATGTGGTTTAATTCGAAGCAACGCGAAGAACCTTACCTGGGTTTGAAGGTGAGCGGATCGGGGGCGAAATCCCCCTTCCCCGCAAGGGGCCGCTTGCTAGGTGCTGCATGGCTGTCGTCAGCTCGTGTCGTGAGATGTTGGGTTAAGTCCCGCAACGAGCGCAACCCCTGCTGCTAGTTGCCAACGGTTCGGCCGGGCACTCTAGTGGGACTGCCGGTGATAAACCGGAGGAAGGTGGGGATGACGTCAAGTCCTCATGGCCTTTATGTCCAGGGCTACACACGTGCTACAATGGCCGATACAAACCGTCGCGAGAGCGCAAGCTGGAGCAAATCGGATAAAGTCGGTCTCAGTTCGGATTGGGGTCTGCAACTCGACCCCATGAAGCTGGAATCGCTAGTAATCGCGGATCAGCACGCCGCGGTGAATACGTTCCCGGGCCTTGTACACACCGCCCGTCACATCACGAAAGTCGGCTGTACCAGAAGTCGGTGTTCTGACTCGCAAGAGAGGAAGCCGCCTAAGGTATGGTCGGTAATTGGGGTGAAGTCGTAACAAGGTAGCTGTAGGAGAACCTGTGGCTGGATCACCTCCTTTCTAGAGTTCTTCTCGGCTTTCCTTCGGGAGAGCTCGAGACACTCGAAGGTCGATCGTCTTTAAGAGGGCAGGGACCTTACGGTCCCCGCACCTCTGCACGCACTACTCAGTTTTGAAGGTATCGGGTCTTACTTGGAGGCAGGGACCTTGCGGTCCCCGCACTCCAGGTTGGGACTGGTGCCCGATCTTTGAAGTCATCGAGCTCCGCTGGGCCTATAGCTCAGTTGGTTTAGAGCACACGCCTGATAAGCGTGAGGTCGGTAGTTCGAATCTACCTAGGCCCACCACATTGCCAGGTAGGAAGAAACCCTCACGTGGGGCTGTAGCTCAGCTGGGAGAGCGGCGGCTTTGCAAGCCGTAGGTCGGCGGTTCGATTCCGCTCAGCTCCACCAGATTCCGGAACAATGGGACACGATGACGACGACGGGACGGCGCGGATGAGAAAGCTCTCCGGTCAGATGAGGTCAGGGACCTTGCGGTCCCCGAACCCCTGGTCGCTCGGAGGGCTTTTTGATCCGCGGTGATCACGATCTTTGACAAGAGAGTCGGGTAAATGAAAACGATTCGCGCTTTAGGTATTTTATGGTCAAGCTACTAAGGGTGGACGGTGGATGCCTTGGCGCAGAGAAGCGATGAAGGACGTGGCAAGCTGCGATAAGCCTCGGGGAGCCGCAAACAGGCTTCGATCCGGGGATTTCCGAATGGGGCAACCCCTCGCAAGGCAAGTTGCGAGATCCCCCGCTGAATACATAGGCGGGGAGAAGCGAACCCGGGGAAGTGAACCATCTCAGTACCCGGAGGAAAAGAAAGCAAATCAGCGATTCCGTCAGTAGCGGCGAGCGAACGCGGAACAGCCCAAACCTCGAGGGCTTCGGTTCTCGGGGGGTTGTGGGGCGGAGCACGGCGTAAGCCAGAAGTTACCAAGAACCCGCCTAGCCGAAGGACACTGGAAAGTGCCGCCGAAGAGGGTGACAGCCCCGTAGGCGAAAGGCGAGGTTCCTTCCCGTTCCGTTCCCGAGTACCACGGGGCACGAGAAACCTTGTGGGAATCCGGGTGGACCATCACCCAAGGCTAAACATTACTCTGCGACCGATAGTGAACCAGTACCGTGAGGGAAAGGTGAAAAGAACCCCTGTGAGGGGAGTGAAATAGTACCTGAACCCGTCCATCTACAAGCAGTGGAACCACCATGTCGCAAGACGGTGGGACCGCGTGCCTTTTGCATAATGAGCCGGCTAGTTAATCTCGGCGGCAAGGCGAAGCAAAGTGCCGAGCCGCAGCGAAAGCGAGTCTGAATAGGGCGATTCAGTCGCCGGGATTACACGCGAAGCGGGATGATCTACCCATGGCCAGGGTGAAACTGAGGTAACACTCCGTGGAGGCCCGAACCGGTGTTGGTTGAAAACAACTCGGATGAGCTGTGGGTAGGGGTGAAAGGCTAATCAAATTCCGTTATAGCTCGTTCTCTCCGAAATAGCTTTAGGGCTAGCCTCGTGTGGTCGCCGACGGTGGTAGAGCTCTGGATGGACTAGGGGCCTTTCCAGGTTACCAAATCCAACCAAACTCCGAATGCCGTCGTACGCAGCACGGGAGTCAGACAGTGGGGGATAAGCTTCATTGTCGAGAGGGAAAGAACCCAGACCGCCCGCTAAGGCCCCCAAATCGTGGCTAAGTGGAAAAGGATGTGGAGACGCACAGACAGCCAGGAGGTTGGCTTAGAAGCAGCCATCCTTTAAAGAAAGCGTAACAGCTCACTGGTCAAGCGGCTCTGTGCCTACAATTCAACGGGGCTCAAGCCACGTGCCGAAGCGGCGGACTCGCGCGGGTTTCGACCTGCGCGATTGGTAGGAGAGCATTCTCAGCTGGAGTGAAGTCGGACCGCGAGGACCGATGGACCGCTGGGAAGAGACCCTGCCGGCACAAGTAGCGATAAAGCAGATGAGAGCTCTGCTCGCCGAAAATCTAAGGATTCCTGAGCAAGGTCAATCCGCTCAGGGTGAGTCGGTCCCTAAGGCGAGGCCGAAAGGCGTAGCCGATGGAAATCCGGTCAATATTCCGGAACCGCTCATCAGTCGTTATCACCGAAGGGGGGACGCAGGAGGCTAGGCGTACCGGGTGTTGGACGTCCCGGGCCAAGCTCGTAGGCGGAAGAGGTAGGTAAATCCGCCTCTTCATTCCAAACGCCGAGAAGCGATGGGGAGGCCGCAAGGCCGTAAACTCGCCGATGCCACGCTGCCGAGAAAATCCTCTAGGGAGACTGATGGGTGACCGTACCGTAAACCGACACAGGTAGATGAGGAGAAAATCCTAAGGCGCTCGAGTGAAGCGTTGCGAAGGAACTCGGCAAATTAACACCGTAACTTCGGGAGAAGGTGTGCCTCGGGAAGTGTAAGGGTTCGCCCCTGAAGCAGCCCGGGGTCGCAGTGAAATGGCCCAAGCGACTGTTTACTAAAAACACAGGACTCTGCAAAGTCGCAAAACGACGTATAGGGTCTGACGCCTGCCCGGTGCTGGAAGGTTAAGGGGAGAGGTTAGCCGCAAGGCAAAGCTTTGAACCGAAGCCCCAGTAAACGGCGGCCGTAACTATAAGTTAACCGTTGTAGTTACGTTAAAAAACCTGGCTATTTGCTGGAAACCCTGAGAATCCCCTGCTACCAGAGATGGTGACAATGCACGGGGTGCAGGCAATCAGCAGGAAAGGCTCGGAGCGATCCGAGAATCCTCAGAGACTGTACGCCAGGCCTATCCTTAGACGGGGAACCTTGCGGTCCCCGAACCCTGGGATGGGATGAGACAGTCCGATCTGCATGGCGACATGCAGAGCCAGACGGAAACGATCTGGCCCCCACTGAGGTGGGAGTAACACGACGAACGGTCCTAAGGTGGACTCGCTGCCTTAGTAAAATCTGGCCAAATGCTGGAAGGTCTGAGTATCTCCGGCTACTCGCCGCGCGAGCGGCAGTGACAAAGCTGAGAGTGCAGATAATCAGCAGGAAAGGCCGCATCCGACATGGTGCGGAATCCTCAGAGACTTAACGCCAGACGATCTGATCTGCCGAGGTCAGACCGAAGAGAAAGTCCGGACTGCATGGCGACATGCAGAGGTCGGCAGAAATGACCGGCCCACGCGGAAGACGCGTAGCAACAAATTCAAGCGAAATTCCTTGTCGGGTAAGTTCCGACCTGCACGAATGGCGTAACGATTTGGGCACTGTCTCCGCAACGCGCTCGGCGAATCTGTAGCACCGGTGAAGATGCCGGTTACCCGCACGTAGACGGAAAGACCCTGTGCACCTTTACTATATCCAGGCATTGAATTTTGGTGTTGTCTGCGCAGGATAGGTGGGACGCTTTGAACCTGGGGTTTCGGCCTCGGGGGAGCGGACGGTGAGATACCACCCTGATGACACCGGAGTTCTAACTCAGGCCCGTAATCCGGGTCGAGGACCATGCCTGGTGGGTAGTTTGACTGGGGCGGTCGCCTCCTAAAATGTAACGGAGGCGCCCAAAGGTTCCCTCAGGCTGATTGGAAACCAGCCGCAGAGTGCAAAGGCATAAGGGAGCTTGACTGCGAGATCTACAAATCGAGCAGATACGAAAGTAGGGCTTAGTGATCCGGTGGTTCTGCATGGAAGGGCCATCGCTCAACGGATAAAAGGTACGCCGGGGATAACAGGCTGATCTTGCCCAAGAGTTCACATCGACGGCAAGGTTTGGCACCTCGATGTCGGCTCATCGCATCCTGGGGCTGAAGCAGGTCCCAAGGGTCCGGCTGTTCGCCGGTTAAAGCGGTACGTGAGCTGGGTTTAGAACGTCGTGAGACAGTTCGGTCCCTATCTCGTGTGGGCGCAGGAAATTTGCGAGGATCCGTCCTCAGTACGAGAGGACCGGGACGGGCGAACCTCTTGTGCACCGGTTGTCGCGCCAGCGGCACGGCCGGGTAGCGATGTTCGAAAGGATAACCGCTGAAAGCATATAAGCGGGAAGCCTTCCTCAAGATGAGATTTCCCGGGAGCAATCCCCTGAAGGCCCGTGGGAGATGACCACGTTGATAGGCGGGGTGTGGAAGCGCTGCAAGGCGTGAAGCTGACCCGTACTAATCGGCCGTGCGGCTTGACCATAAAATATTTAAGGTGCGAATCGAAAACCAAAAACCGACTCTGCTTGTCTGGGCAGGGGACCTTGCGGTCCCCTGAAACCCCAGGTTTGATCTTTTGAATTGGGAAACAAGTTTTCCCGGTGACCTTAGCGAAGGGGCCACACCCGTTCCCATTCCGAACACGGCAGTTAAGCCCTTCAGCCCCGATGGTACTTCGCGGTAGACCGCGTGGGAGAGTAGGACGTCGCCGGGGAATTCATTTTTGATGGCTCTCGGGAAACCGGGAGCCTTTTGTTTTCCGGCCCGCGTATAACCTTCGTCTGTGCGCAAGCCGGGCCCTTTCGCTCTCCTCGGCTCGGCGCTCCTGCTCGTGTATGCACTCCTGCTCTTCCATCACACCTCACGCTCGGTCGGAGGCTCCGACAGCTCGGGCTACCTGAACGCGGCGCGCCTCTTCGCGACCGGCCACTTGACGGAGCCGATCCGTGGCCTCGAGCGGCTCGGCCTGTCGCTGGAATTCGCGCCAGTCTTCGTGCCGCTCGGATACACGCCAGCTCGCCAGCCGGGTCGAATGGCCGGGAGCTATCCGCCGGGGTTACCGCTCCACATGGCGCTCGCGGGGAAGCTCGGCGGATGGAGCACCGCTCCGTTCCTCGTGAGCCCGATCGCGGGCCTCGCCTGTCTCGTTCTCTTTTACCTGCTCGGCCGCGAGTTCCGGCTGCCGCCGGCCTTCGCATTCGCCGGATCCCTGCTGCTGGCTTTCCTGCCGACGTTCGTCTTCATCGCGCTGCAGCCCATGAGCGACGTCGTCGCGACCGCGTGGGTGCTCGCCGCGATTTTCGCCGCCTACCGGGCTCGACGGGGGGAGCGCGTCTCGATCTGGGCGGGCCTCGCCGGACTCGCTTACGGGATCGGCGTCGTGGTCCGCCCGACGAACGCGATCGTCCTCTTTCCGCTGCTCCTTGCGCTCCCCTCGCGCCCGAAGTCGTGGCTCTCGTTCTTCGCGGGGGGCCTTCCGGCCGCGGTCCTCCTCCTCGGCTACAACTCGGCGGTCTTCGGCAGCCCCTGGGCGACCGGATATCAATCCCTCCTTGCCGAGGGCATGGCGTGGGCGAATTTCCCCGACCGCGTACGCCACTACGGTTACTGGATCGGGCGCCTGCTCACGCCCCTCGTGCCGGTCGGGTGGCTGGCCGTCGCCATGGACCGCCGCGCCTCTCTTCGCGATCGCGCGGTCCTGCTCTCGTGGTTCGGCGTGTTCTTTCTCTTCTACTGCTTCTACGCGGTTTACGAGGCGTGGTGGTACACGCGCTTTCTCTTGCCCGGCGTGCCGGCTCTGATTCTCGGGGCGCTCGTCGTCGCGCGAGACCTCCTGATCCGAGACGGAGCCGCGAGGCCTCTACGGTGGGCGGCCGGGATCGCCGTCGCCCTCCTCGCCACGGCGCTCTCGGTCGAGATCGACTTCAACGGGGAAAATCGCGTTCACAGGTTCTACAAATCCGAGCGGGTCTATCCCCGGGCTTCCGAGACGGCACGCCGGCGGCTGTCGGAGGACGACGTTATCGTTTCGATGCAGATGAGCGGAGCGCTGCATTACTACACGCCTCTCACCTACGCCATGTGGAACTGGCTCCTCCCCGAGCGCTTCGCGGTCCTGCGCGTATCCACCGAAAGCCGGGGCCACCGCTGGTACGCGCTCCTCGCGCCCTTCGAGACTCAAGAGGTCCGAAAGAATCTTCCCGGCGATTGGCGCGAGATCGACCGCGTCGGGGACGTCGTTCTCTGGGAGCTACCGCCGGCGTCGCGGTGAGGGAAGTCAGGCCGACCTGCCGCGCCGCGTCCCGACGAAGATGCGGAAATCCGGCTCGATCTCGCCGGCTTCCGTGAGCCGCTGCTCGGCCGTGCATAGCCGCGCCATCAGCATGTCGTCCCACGGGTCTCCCGGATGGAAGTTCGCGACGATTCCGAAGAGGAGCGGGTTCAACAACCCGCCGCCGTAGGGGTACTCCTTTTCGACGTGGAAGAACCTCCGTGCGAGGGGGAGGACTTCCTCGCTGCGCACGGCCTCCGTCGGGTCGTCGATCGTGAGCCGTTTTGGGTCGACCCGTTCGCGTCTCCAGAGAAGCCGGCCGGTGATCGGGTCCCACCGGAGCCGGTTCGGCAGGAGACGCAGATAGCGGTTCACGATCTCCATGCGCGCGTCGTCGTACTGGAATCGGTTCGGTCCCACGTACTCGTTGAAAACGAGCTTTCCGCCGGGCGCGAGGGAGCCTTCGATCCGCGAATAAAGGGGCTCGAGCCCGGTGATGTGGTGGAGCACGTCGTTCGCGATGACGGCGTCGAACGGACCGGGAGGGAGCCTCTCGTTCTCGAGGTCGAGGACCATGTAGTCGATCGACGAGAACCCCTCGGCCTCCGCAGCGGCGCGCGCGCGCGTCACGCTCTCCGTCGCGAAGTCGCACGCGAGGATCGAGCGGAACCGGCCTCGCGCGGCGAGCGCCCTCTCGAGCCAACCCGAGCCGCAGCCGAGCACGAGCGCGCGATCCGCGCGCGGCGGCAGGTGCGCGGCTTCGACCCAGGTCAGCCAGTCGCAGTTGGGGTCGCCGCTGACGAGGGCGTGGAGGTATCGCTTGACGATTGGCGATGCAGTCCACACGAGCAGCTCGAGGTGCGCGGTGAACTCTCGATCGTCCCAGCGGGTCTGGATCGCCACGGCGGCGCAGATATCACAGGTCGCGTCTGCGGGCACGTTTTCGACGCGCCCGCCGTCCCGTTGGTTTACCCTCCTCGCGGATGCGCGACGTCCCGTTCACCCGAACGCTCCCGGGCCGGCTCTGGCGGCGCCGCGAGACGATGCGCGCGGACTGGGACCGCCGGGCGCGGGAGAACGCCCCGTTCTACGTCTGCACCACGGCGTCGGACACCCCCGCTTCCTTCGCGGAGTCGGGAGAGCGGGACCTGGAGATGCACGTCGTCGACGGCCTCGCGGTCTCGAACGAATGGCGGGTCCTCGAGATCGGCTGCGGCGTCGGGCGTCTGGTGAAGCCGCTCTCGCGCCGCGTTGCGCGCGTGGTCGGCGTCGACGTGTCCGACGAGATGCTCCGCCGGGCGCGGGACTATTGCGCGGGGTTGGCGAACGTCGAGCTCCGCCGGACCGAGGGCCGGCTCGACTTCCTGACCGCCGATTCCTTCGACTTCGTCTTTTCCCACATCGTGTTTCAGCACCTGCCGCGCAAGGCTTACGTGGAGACGTATTTCCGCGAGGCGTTCCGCGTGCTCGCCCCGGGGGGAACCTTCCGCGTCCAGGTCGACGGCCGGGCGGGGCAGGTGTTCCGCCGGTGGATCGCCGACTCCTGGTCGGGGGTCGTCTTTTCCGCGCGGGAGCTCTCCCGGCGCCTGGGACGGTGCGGCTTCCGGGTCACTGAAATGAGAGGAGCAGGCACCCAGTATCTGCGCGCAACGGCGATCAAACCGGGCAGGAGCTGAGAGCTGACGGCCGCGCGCGTCAGCGCGCCTCGAGCGCCTGCCGGTACTCTTCGAGAAGACTCTTGGGAAACGCGCGCGCCGGCGCCCGGCCGCTCGCCTGCGCGATCAAGACGTGGGGAAGCTCCGGCGAATCGCCCGACTTCTCGTGCCGCTCGAGCCGTACCAGCTCCGGTACGTCGCTCTCGCCGTACCGGTGCATCGAGACGTCCGCGAAGCCCGCGGCGCGGAGTGCGGCGACGAGCGCCGGCCGGTTGTAGAGAAATCGATGGCCCCATCCGTGGAAGGCTCTGTTCATCTGGAAGCAGTCGGAGATCGCGTCCTCTTCGACGGGCCACTGTCCGTACCGGTAGTGGGTCGCGAAGACCCAGTCGAGGTTCGGCGTCGAGATCCGCAGGATGCCGTCCGGGGCGAGTACGCGCCGGCACTCGGCGAGGCAGGCGAGGCCGTCCGCGACGTCGAGGTGTTCCAGGAAGTGCTCCGCATAGATCGAGGCCACGTTCGTAAACGGCAGACCCTGCCGTACGTCCAGCACGCGGTCCACCCCCGGAAGGGCCTGCACGTCGACGTTCAGCCATCCGGCGATCGGCGACTGCCCGCAGCCCAGGTGGATACGGAGGGGCGCCTCGCTGACTTCCGAGCCGCGCCGTTTGGCGAAGAGCGACATTTGCGTCGCGGTCTTTACCACACGAGGCAACGATGGGCTAGGATCGCCGCAACAACAGCTGGAGGTCTCCGTGCGCCGAACTTCGACCGCCCTCTCTCCCGTCCTCGCGTTTCTCCTGTTCTCCGCCGCATCGCTCGCTCAGACGACCGGTTCGATCGTCGGCACGGTTTCCGACGACACGGGCGCGCCGCTGCCCGGCGCGACCGTCGAGGCGCGCGGCCCGGCCCTCCAGGGAACGAAGATCGTGGCGACCGCCACGGACGGCTCGTTCCGCCTCGCCCTCCTGCCTCCCGGCTCGTACACGGTCTCGGCATCTCTGCCCCAGTTCGGGCGCGCGGAGCAAACCGTGCAGGTCCTTCTCGACCGCAACGTGACGGCGGACTTCCGGCTGCGCGCGACGGCACGCGAAGAGGTCGTCGTCTCGGGCGAGGTGCCCGTAGTGGACCCGACGACGCCGACGATCGGCGCGAACATCAGCCAGCGCGCGATCCAGAACCTCCCGACGGAGCGCAACTACTCCTCCGTCGTGCAGATCGTCCCGGGCGTCTCGACCGACGCGAGCAACAACAACATCGACCAGGCGACGATCACGGTCTACGGCTCCTCCGGCGCGGAGAACGCCTATCTGATCGACGGTGTCAACACGACGAACGTCGAGTACGGACTCCAGGGCAAGGAGTTGAACTTCGAGTTCATCCAGGAGGTCGACGTCAAGACGGGCGGCTACGAGGCGGAGTACGGGCGATCGACCGGCGGAATCGTCAACGTCATCACCAAGTCGGGCGGCAACGAGTTCCACGGCGACCTGTTCGGATACTACGACGACGACTCGCTTCAGGCCGATAGGAAGCGCGTCGGCGAGACGCTCCAGGGCACCGCGCTCGGGTTCACGCGCGACGACTGGGGCGCAGACGTCGGCGGATACATCTTGAAAGACCGGCTCTGGTTCTTTGCGGCGTACGACCGCGTGACGCACAAAGTTCAGAACGCCCTGACGGCCGGCCCTTTCGAGGGGGAGGAGGTCGAGTCCAAGAGCGTCCGCAACCTCGGATCCGGAAAGCTTACGTGGGGCTTCACGCCTGGACATACGCTCGTCGCTTCATTCATTCAGGACCCGCGAACCGACAGCGGAGCGATCAACGACGCAAACCACACGTTGAACGGCGAGTTCTCGACTTTCCTCGGCCGGCAGGACTACGGAGGGCGAGACTACTCGCTTCGGTGGGACGGCCTCTTCGGATCGTCTCTGGCGGTATCGGCCCAGGGCGCGCGGCACGACGAGCGGAACTCGATCGGTCCCTCGACCGCGGATGGCGACACGGTCGAGTACATCGACACCCGCGTAGACAACTTCCAGACCGGCGGATTCGGGTTGATCCAGAAGAAGAATTTCGAACGGGACCATTTCCTCGTCTCCGCTACGGGGTTCCTCCGGAGCCATGAGATCAAGGGCGGTGTCGAGTACGAGACGGACAGCGCCGAAGTCACCAAGCGCATGTCCGGCGGCCAGCAGGTCACGATCTTCGAGAACCCGGCGAATGCTGCGCGGCCGATCTACCAGCACTTCTACTGGACGATCCCGAACGCGACGGACGATCCCTTCAACGCGCCGCTCTCTCAGTTGAACGCGAGCCCCGAGCACGAGATCTGGACGGCGTACCTGCAGGACCGCTGGAACGTGCTCCCCGAGCTCACGTTGAACCTCGGCGTGCGGTGGGACCGGCAGGAGATCATCGATGCCTCCGGCGTGACGCGGATCACGCTCGATCAAGACTTCGCGCCGCGGCTCGGGGTGATCTGGAATCCCGGGCGGGACAAGAAGACGAAGGTCTTCGGATCTTTCGGCTTCTATTACGAGGAAATCCCGATGGACCTGGTCATCCGTTCGTTCTCGTTCGAGCGGCAGCCGAGAGTGAACAACTTCGATCCGACCGGGATCGTTCCGGATCCGCAGGCCGACGCGATCCTCGATTCACCGAGCGGGATCTTCGGCGGGTTCACCGAGCCGACCGACCCCGACCTCGAGAACCAGTATGTCCGGGAGATTCTCGTCGGCGCCGAGCGCGAGGTCATCCCCGATCTGGCCGTTGGCTTGAAGTACATCTATCGCGATTACGGCCAGGTCATCGAGGACTTCCTCTGCGTCGACGACGGGACGTACTGCATCGGGAATCCGGGAGAAGGGATCATGCGGGAGGTCTTCACACTCGATTACGCGACGACCTTCCCTGCCCCCGACCCCAAGCGGATCTTCCGCGGGGTGCAGCTGGACGTCACCAAGCGTTTCTCAAACAACTGGCAGGCGATCGCTTCCTACCTCTGGTCGAAACTCGAGGGGAACTACGACGGGGAGGTCGCGCCTTTCACCAACGTCGGCCCGGACCCGAACATCTCGGCGGCGTACGACTACTACGACTTCTTCACGGACGGACAGCACCGCGACGAGATCACGAACCGCGGTCCGCTCTCGAACGATCGGCGTCACCAGTTCAAGATCTCCGCCGTCTGGGTTACGGATTTCCGGTTGTCGCTCGGCGTCTCGGCCTACTACCGGACCGGAACGCCGGTCACACGGTACGGGTTCTCCGACGCATACGGACGCTACGAGTTCTTCCTGACGAGGCGCGGAGCGGAAGGCCGGACCCCCGACAACTACGAGGCCGACGTGCACGTAGGCTATCCGCTGCACATCGGACCGGTGACGGTGAACCTGCTCGCGGACGTCTTCAACTTGCTGAACGTGCAGCGTCCGATTCTGCTCGACCAGCGGTACAACTTCGCGGAGTTTGCCGACGCCGACTACGTCTGCGGATCGAATTCCTCGGCCGTCGACGAGCCGAAGTGCAACGAGCGGTACGGGCAGGCGTTTCTGAGGCAGGCGCCGCGGTCCCTGCGATTGGGGGCTCGGATCTCGTTCTGACGGTCTGCTGAGAATCCGGCGCCCGGATTGGAACTCTCGGCCTGCGAGCGTGTCGATTTCTGTCGTTCGGCTTCGGGGCACCGTACGAAACCTGCCCGAAGCCTTTGATTTAACGCACGGTTTCCCGATCGACCTCGGCACCCAACGGCGTCACATTGCGCCGTTCGTCCCGCCCTAAATTTGCGCGTCCCTTCCGAAATCTGCCGCTTCGAGCGCGCCACCCTCTTTTGAAGCCCAGGTGAACAAGAGACTTGCGCCTCGAGCATCGTCTCATCGCCGTCTCTCCTTTCCGGGGCATACCGGTTGCTCTCAACGGAATAACGGATCCCCATGAGACACGACGATGACGCAGGCGGGTACCTCGGGGAATGCCTTGCCTCGGAGATCGGCCCGATTTCAGCGGACATCACCAAGCGCGAGCGGGCGGAGGAAGAAATCCAGCGATTCTTCAACCTGTCGCTGGACATGTTGTGCGTTGCCGGCTACGACGGATACTTCAAGCGGCTGAACTCGGCGTGGCAAAGGATGCTCGGCTGGACGACCGAGCAGCTCCTCTCGAAGCCCTTCCTCGAGTTCGTCCACCCCGACGACCGCCGCGCCACCCTCGAAGCGGGCGCGAGCCTCTCCAAAGGGGCGGAGGTGATTTCTTTCCTGAACCGCTATGTGAGCGCCGACGGTTCCTACAGGTGGCTGCTCTGGAACGCCAGCTCCGACCCTGACCGGCAGCGGATCTATGCCGCCGCGCGGGACGTCACCGAAAACAAGAAATCCGAGGAGGAGATCGGGAAGCTCAATTCCGAGCTCCAGAAACGCGTTCAGGAGCTGGGGAGCCTGAACCAGGAGCTGGAGGCCTTCAGCTATTCCGTCTCTCACGACCTCCGGGCACCTCTGCGCCACATCACGGGATTCGCCGATCTGCTGCTTCAGCGCAACGTCTCCGGCGGCGTGGACGAGAAGTCCCAGCACTTTCTCGGGGTGATCTCGGAGTCGGCTCGCCGCATGGGGATCCTGATCGACGACCTCCTGGCCTTTTCGCGGGTGGGCCGGGTCGCGATGCGGTCGAAGCGCGTCGATCTTCGAGCCCTCACCGAGGAGGTCAAGCGCGAGCTCGAGCCCGAGACCTCGGGACGCGAGATCGAGTGGAGAATCGACGGACTTCCGGACGTCCAGGGGGATCCGGCGCTCATCCGTCAGGTCCTGGCGAATCTGTTGTCGAACGCCTTGAAGTACACCAGCGCAAGGGTGCATGCCGAGATCGAGGTTGGCTGCGTGGGCGAGCAGTCCGACGAAGCCGTCCTGTTCGTCCGCGACAACGGGGTCGGTTTCGACATGAAGTACGTCGGGAGGCTTTTCGGTGTGTTCCAACGGCTCCACAGAGCCGAGGAGTTCGAAGGCACCGGCATCGGTCTCGCGAACGTGCGCCGCATCGTGGACCGCCACGGCGGGCGAACGTGGGCCGAAGGGGTCGTCGGCCGCGGCGCGACCTTTTATTTTTCGCTTCCCCACGCGTCCGGATCCGCGGCGTGACGGGCATGCCCTCCCGCGCCCGTCGGGATTCCGTCCCGCGCTTGATCTTCTCTCTGCCGCTTTCTCAAGAGGGGCACGCATGATCACGCAGATTCGAAAGATTCTTCTCGTCGAGGACAGCAGCAACGACGCGGAGTTGACGATCGAGGCGCTCTCTGCGCACCGCCTGGCCAACGAGATCCTGCACCTGCGCGACGGCGAAGAAGCCCTCGACTACCTGTACGGGCGCGGCCAGTTCGTCGGGCGCCCCGACGGGACCCCCGCGTGCGTGCTGCTCGACCTGAAGATGCCCAAAGTCGACGGCTTCGAGGTACTCGAGCAGATGAAGTCGGACCCGAGGCTGTCGTCCATCCCGGTCGTCGTTTTGACGTCCTCGCGGGAAGAGCGGGACCTGCTCGAAAGCTACAAGCTCGGCGTCAACGGCTACGTCGTCAAGCCGGTGGACTTCGACGCCTTCCAGGACGCGGTCCACCAGATCGGGGGTTTCTGGGCCGTGATCAACGAGGTTCCGGCGGGATCCCTTCCTCTCGGGTCGGAGTGAGAGACACCACGCCGTCCGTCCGAGTCCTGCACCTCGAGGACGATCCCGGCGATGCCCTGCTCGTGCGCGAGGCGCTCGAGAACGACTGCTTCGGTTGCGAGATCGTCAACGTGGACACCCGGGAAGCGTTCGAGGCGGCTCTCGACTCGGATGGCTTCGACCTCGTCCTCTCCGACTACGCGCTCCCCTCCTTCGACGGGATCACGGCGCTCGCGGCCGCGCGGCGCAAGCGGCCCGACCTTCCCTTCGTCTTCGTGTCGGGCACGATGGGAGAGGAGCTGGCGATCGAGACCCTGAAGGCCGGGGCGACAGACTACGTTTTGAAGGATCGGCTCGGGCGTCTCGCCTCCTCGGTGCAGCGCGCTCTCGCCGACGCGCGGGCGACAGCCGAGCGGCGCCGACAGGAGCGGCGGGCGGCGATGCGTCACGCCGTCACTCGATGCCTGTCCGAGTCGATGACCATGGAGGAGGCGGTGCCAACGGTTTTGAGCGCGATCTGCGAAGCCGGCGGCTTCCTCGCCGGCGCGCTGTGGTTTACCGATGCGACGGAGCAGGCGCTGTCGTGTTTCTCCTTCTGGCACCGCGAAGACGTTTCGATCGTGGAGTTCGAAGAGCTCTCCCGCAAGACCTCGTTCCCTCTCGGCGTCGGCATGCCCGGCAGGGTCTGGGCGTCCGGGAAACCGGCCTGGATCGAGGACGTGGAGCTCGACACGAACTACCCGCGTGCGCCCGTCGCGTGCCGGAACGGGATCCGGAGCGCCTGCGGCTTTCCGATCCGAAGCCGTGAAAGAGTCCTGGGCGTCCTCGACTTCTACTCGTCTGAAGCGCAACCGGCCGACGAGCGGCTGCTGACGGCTCTCGAAGACATTGGAAACCAGCTCGGACAGTTCCTCGAGCGCCGGCGCGCGGAGCTCGCCCTGCGGGAGAGCGAGGAGCGATACCGCTCGATCGCGGAGGCCACGAACGAATGGATCTGGTCGGCCGGGCCGGATGGACGCACCGACTACAGCAACCGCACCGTGGAAGCGATGCTCGGATATGAGCCCGAGGAGCTGGTGGGGGAAGACTTCTTTCAAATCGTCCATCCCGACGATGCCTCCCGGGCGCGCGAGGTTTTCGCCGAAAGTCTGGCGACGAAAAGCGGCTGGACCGCTTTACCGATCCGCTGCCGACACAAGGACGGGAGCTATCGCTCGCTCGAGAGCAACGCCGTTCCCATCCAGGGACCCGCCGGTCAAGTGCTCGGGTTCCGGGGCGCGAATCGGGACGTCACGGACCGCTTGAGCCTGGAGGCTCAGCTGCGCCAGTCGCAGAAGATGGAGGCGATCGGATTGCTCGCCGGCGGCGTTGCTCACGACTTCAACAACCTTTTGACGACGATCCTGGGGTACAGCGATCTCCTGAGCCAGGCTCTCGGTCGCGAGAGTGCGCATGCAGAAGAGGTCGACCAGATTCGAAAGGCCGGGGAGCGCGCGGCGGACCTCACGCGCCAGCTGCTCGCGTTCAGCCGCAAGCAGATCCTGCAGCCCGTCGTCCTCGACGTCGATTCCGTCGTGCGGGACACGGAGAAGATGCTCCGGCGACTGATCGGTGAAGACATCGACTTCACGCTTTCTCTGGATTCCGCGTCGGGCTGCGTCAAGGCCGACCCGGGACAGCTCGAGCAGATCGTGATGAACCTCGTCGTCAACGCGCGCGACTCGATGCCGCGCGGCGGGCGGCTGACGATCCAGACCCGGAACTGCGACGTTAGCCGGGTGCAGGCGCGCACGCTCGCCGGGCTGAAGCCGGGCTCCTACGTCTGCTTGTCGATCCGAGACACGGGGGAGGGCATGGACCGCGAGACGCTCTCCCGGATCTTCGAGCCGTTCTTCACGACGAAAGAGCAAGGCAGGGGTACGGGTCTCGGGCTCTCCACCGTCTATGGCATCGTCAAGCAAAGCGGCGGCTACATCGCAGCCGAAAGCGAACCGGGGAAAGGAACGACCTTCCGGATCTACCTACCACGCGTTTCCGGGACGGGAGAGGCCGCGCCGGCTGCTCGCGAGGCAGCGTTCTCGCGCGGTTCGGAAACGATTCTGCTCGTCGAGGACGAAGCCCCTGTCCGGGGACTGGCGCTCCGCGTCCTCGAGCAGAGTGGCTACAAGGTTCTCGAGGCCGCGTCCGCGAAGGAAGCGGTTCGCCTGTCCGCGGACGAGGGCGATCCCATCGATCTCCTGGTCACCGACGTCGTCATGCCGGGTGTCAGCGGGCCAGAGCTCGCGCGCCGTCTCGCCTTCTCGCGCCCGGACATGAAGGTGCTGTTCATCTCCGGGTATACCGACGACGCGGTCGTGCGCAGCGGCCGGCTCGCTACGAATCAGTCCTTCCTCCAGAAGCCCTTCGGCCCGGACACGCTCAGTCGGAAGGTGCGGGACATGCTCGACGGCGAGCGGGGCTCACGCGACGTCAGAATCGAGCGGAGCCGGAGCGGACTGTAGAGCGCCACCGCGAGGCGGCGACCCGCGGTTTCAGCCGGCCAGCGCGGCCGCGAAGAACTCCTCCAACACCTGTGACACCGCCTTCGGCCTCTCCATCGGCGTGAGGTGCCCCACGCCGGGCACGGTCACGAGCCGCGCGCCCGGGATCGCGGCGGCCATCTTCTCGGAGTCGGCGGGTGGCGTCAGAACATCCTGACCGCCGACGACGACGAGCGTCGGCACTGCGATTTCGGGGAGGAACCCGGTCGAGTCGGGCCGGTCGCGCATGGCGGCCAGATCCGCCTCGACCGTTTCGGGCTTCTGGCGCGAGATCATCCGTTGCACGCGCTCGACGAGGTCCGGCCGGCCGAGCGATTCTGGAGACAGAAGTTTCGCCGGCATCGACTCGACGACGGGCCGGAGGCCGTTTGCGCGCACGGCACCGATCGTCTCGTCGCGCTTGGCCTTTCCGGCCGGATCGTCCGCCGACGCCCGCGTGTCGACGAGCGCGAGGGCCCGGACTTTTTCCGGCCGCCGCTTCATGAGCTCGAGCGCGATGTACCCGCCGAACGAGAAGCCCGCGAGGCCGACCGGCCCCGGAAGCTCGGAGAGGAGAGCCTCGACGAAGTCGGCGTAGCCCGCAATCGTCTCGGGTGCGGCGGCTTCGGTGTGTCCGCGACCGGGCAGGTCGGGCTTCAAAACGCGAAACTTCGGGGCCAGCGCGCGGGCCACGCCCGACCACATCGCCCCGTCGAGCGGATAACCGTGGATGAGGACGATCACCGGCCCGCTGCCAAGCTCCCGGATCTCGGCGGGGCTGCCGTTCCACTCGATACGCATCTCGACGATCCCCTGCGCGGATCTTACCCGGAACCCGGTCGCAATCCGGCCGCTGCGATCTTGCGGGTCAGGGTCGGCAGGGCGGCGTCATCGAGCTCTCGGGCCAGAAACCAGCGGGCGGCCCCCCGAGCCGGAGCTCGGTCGCCGTTGCCCCGGCGAGCGCGGAAGACGGAAATCTCGATCCGTCGGTTGACGACGGTGTGGCGGGCGCTCCCGATGGGCCTCGCGGAATCGAGCTCGAGCCCGAGCTCCCCGATGCGGCGGGCGAGGCGGCGGCGAGCCGCGGGGGCAGACGCCCCCTCCGCCGACGGGAACTCCCAGAGGTCGTTGAGCCAGCTCGAGCGTCGCCGGACGAGGAGCACGCGCCCGCTCGTCTGAACGACGGCCGCCGCGAGTGAGAGCCGTACGGCGCTCTGCTTCGCGCGCCGGCGCGGGAAGCGTCCGGGATCGCCACGGCGCCGCGCTCGACAGTGCGACGCGATCGGGCACACGGGGCAGGCCGGGCGGCGCGGCGTGCAGATCGTCTGGCCGAGGTCCATGAGCGCCGCGGTCAAATCTCCCGGACGGCGCTCGGGGAGAAGATCCGCCGCCCGGGCGAGCACCCGCCTGCGCAGCTGCCCCGATCCCGCGAGTCCGGGAAGAGCGAAGACCCGCGCGAGGACGCGGTCGACGTTCGCCTCCGCCGCCGGCACCCGTGCGCCGAATGCGAGGGAGGCGACCGCGGCCGCCATGTACTCCCCGAATCCGGGCAGCCGCGCCAGATGCGAGGGAGCGCGAGGAATCACGCCGCCGTGCTCGCCGACGATCGCCCGCGCGGCGAGCCGCAGGTTGCGCGCCCGCGCGTAATAGCCCAGCCCCGACCACGCCGCGAGAACCTCTTCCTCGGTCGCCTGCGCGAGCGACTCGACGTCGGGAAACCGCCGCAGGAACGTGTCGTACCGTTTCCGCACCGCGGAGACAGTCGTCTGCTGGAGCAGGACTTCGGATACCCAAATCCGATAGGGGTCGGCCGAGCCGCGCCAGGGAAGCTCGCGCTTCTCCCGGCGGAACCAATCGAGGAGCGTCGAACGGAGAGAGTTCTCTACGTCGCCGGCCCGAGAGACTCGCGGGGCGCGATCCAGTCCGGCTCGTGCATCAGGTTCGCGATGAACTTCTGCTCCTCCGGGCTCGGCAGCGTTTCTGCCAGGTGCTTCGCGTGGTCGTCGGCCGACAGGAGCTCCCCCGTGACCGAGTACGTCTTGCCCGCGAACTCGCCGATCCCCCGGTGGTACTTCATGTCGGGAGCGACGATCGGCTGCGCGCCGGCCGGCAGGTGCCGGTTGATCTGCTCGATCAGCTTGTCGACTTCCTGCTTGTACATCTCGCGCGAGAGCTCGTTCAGGCGCTCCCGGTCCGGGTCGGCGGCGTGCCGGTGCTCGTCGTAGCGGCCCTTCAGTCCCCACACGTAAAACCACTCGGCCGAAGAGGAGTGATCCTTTCCAAAAAGATCGTATGCGGTCGACAGCCACTTGTTGATGTACTTCTGGAGGAGCGGCGCCGGCACGCGGCCCGCTTTCGCGATCCGCTGCAGCCCCATGTGTCCGGTCCCCATGTGGAAGCCTTCCTCCTTGAGCATCGGCCCCATGGAGCGGGCGAGCGGCGCGAACGCGGACGTCGACAGCATGTTCAGCTGAAACTTCCCGTCGCGGTCGACGAACTCGGTGTAGGTGAAGAAGTCGACCCAGTTGTCGACGTCGACGTTGAACGATCCGAGCAGGCGATTGTTGTCGAACGACCGCCGCTCGAGGAGCTTTCGCGCCTCGATCTTTCCGGTCTCGCCGAAGTCGTTGACGAGCAGGTGACACATCTGCCACCCGTGCCGCATCTCCTCGACCATGATCCGGCAGACGCTGTCGGTGTCGTACTCCGAGGGCGACGTTTTGAGCAGGTTTCTCTGCTGCTCGACCGAGGCGAACTCGGTGTCCCCCTGGTAGACGATCAGGTTGAGCAGCGCGTCGCGGATGGGCTGATGAGGGATCTGGGTGATGCGCTCCCACTTGTTCCGACCCTTGAAGTCGCCGAACTCGATCTCGTTGGTCTTGAGGTCGCCGTACTTGGCCTCGAACTGGTAGTCGGAGTACTTCGGCAGGGTCAGGCCGATGTCCTTCTGCCACTCCCGGAAGGCGTCGATCCAGTCGTCGAACGTCGCGATCTTCTTCACAACTTCCTCAAACTTCGTATCATAGCGGTTTATGCCCCCTTTGCCGCTCGAGGTCGATTGGGAGGGACTCGTGGTCGGGTTCGAGAGCCAGTCGCGGCAGATCACTCACTTCTTCGACCGCGAGAGCGGCGAGGTGATCCAGGTGCTGGAACGCGACGCCGCGCGTCACTCCGCGATGAGCTCCGACCCGCGATACGCCGCCCTGCCGCGCGACTCGGGCGAGCGATCGCGGGGAGACCTCGAGGACTTCGCCGCGCAGTGCGAAGACGCCGGCTGCCGGCGTAACCTGACCGCCGCGCTTGCCGCGGACGACTTCGTCTCCGCATACCGTGACGCACTCCGGCGACACCCGCGGGAGGAGGCGCGATTCTTCCAGTACAAGCAGCGACGCGCGCGCGAGCGCGCCGAGCAGTGGCTCGCAGCCATGGGAGTTCGTTTCGAGAAGGACGTCCCTCGAGCCCGTCCCTAGGAAATCTCGGGCAGCCTGATCCGGCCGAACGTCCGGGCCTCGTGAAAGTCCGGGGGATCTTTCGCTATCGGCGACCACGCCGAGAACTCGTCCTTCGCGCCGCGGTCCACCCGGTAGAAGTTGGCGCGCCACAGATCAGGGAGGCGAGTCGGTGCGCCCTCACCCCTTCCGGCCGCTCGCTTCTCGAGAACGCGACCTTCGGTCGCGGCCGGCACTTTTCTGTCGGCGTCGCCAGTCGAGACCCCTTCGCGCACCCCATCTCCCGGGAGAAGATCGCCGGCCAGTGACCTGAGCGGGATCTTCAGCACCGCCGACCAGCGGCCCGGGCGGACGCGGCTTTTGCCGGTGAGTCCCGGCAGGTTCCACGCGACGTCGACCTTCATCGTCGCCCGGACGAGATCCGGTGACTCGACCCGGGCGTCGAAGAGCGCTCCGAGAGGATTGATCTCGAACTCGAAGTAGACAAGGGGTGGATCGAGCGGGGTCAGGAAGACTTCGTAGACGTCCTCGGTCCAAAGCGCCTCGTCGCGACGGCGCAGGGTCGCCACCGTGCCCGCGTCGCGACCGTCGAAGCGCACGACGAGTATCCCCTCGCGGACGCCGACGCGCACGGCCGTCCGGAGTCGCGGAGGGGCGCCGGTCGCCGCGTCGCGGAGCTCGACGGCGGGAAGAGAAACGAGACGCTGCGTGGGCGTGAGAAGAGGAACGAGGAGCTCCGGAACCGCTCCGTTTCCCGTTTTCCGTTCTCCGTTTTCCGCTACTTGAGCTTCCACTGGCGGACGAGGTTGAAACCAATGTACACGTCCCCTTTCGGGATCCCGCCTCCGAAGTCGGAGGCCGTGTACTGGTCGACGCTCGTCGCGCGCAGGTTACCAGCAGTGAACGCGAAACGGTGGCGCAGGACGGTCTTCTCGATCGCCACGATCCAGCCCGCGTGCGTGCCCCGGTTGGGGCCCTCCGTGAAGTCGCCGTTCTTCGGATAGAACTCCCCCTGGACGTTGACCGTGCGCGTGATTCCGATCGAGATCGCGAGCGGCACGTTGAACACGTCGCGAAAGAGCGCCGTGTTGGAAACGTACGTCGGAATCGCGGTCACGCGGACCCGCGGCCCGATCGACACCGACGCGATTCCCTGAGCGAAGAATGCATAGCGATCCTCGACGCCCTGCTCGGTTCTCGCGTTGCCGCCGACGCGGAGAGAAAGCGCGAAAGGCCGTCCTTCGGCGGCCGGCAGGAACCGGTACTTGGCCGCGAGCTCGTAGTCGTCCTCGCTCGAGGAGCGGTCGAGCGAAAGGTCGAGCGCCTCGAGCGGCGCGTAGGACACGCCGAGGCCGATCGCCGCGCTCGAGTCGAACGAAAAGAAGGAGTGGAAGTCCGCGTCCGAAAGGGGCTGTGTGAAACGGTGGGTGAAGAACACGCCGAGCGTGCCCTTCCCCGGCACGTCCGCCGACGGGAGGTTGATGATGCGCGGTCCCTCCGGTGACCTCGGACGCTCCCCGGTCGCCGCCTCCTGCGCGAAGATCGGAGCAGCGGCAAGGCAGACGAGGAGACTCGCCACCTTGAACCTTGAACCTTGAACCTTGAATCTCAATCGCGTGGCGCTCCCCTCAGGATCCAATCCGTAATGAGCTGGCGCTCGGCTTCGCTGATGGAACCGGTCTGCGGCATCCGGTCGCCGATGATCTGCTGGCCGGGGGTGATCTTGCGCCAGAGGTAGGAGTTCACCGCGTCACCGGGCGTCACCCGGAAGATCGAGGGGTTCTGGTTCGCGCGGACCATCACGACGTTGTCGTACGCGACGCCGGAGGAGAGGACCATCCCCTCCTGGGCGAGCGAGGCGGGTCCGAGATGGCACCCGGAGAGCGCGCACCTGGGGGTGAAGACCTCGTCCTGGACGCGCGTGTAGGTGGCGAGCGGCGAGGGCCCGGGTCCCGGGCCGCCCGGCTCGACAGGGAGGCGCTTCTCATCGCCGCAGCCGGCCGCCGAGATGCACGCGACCGCACACGCGGTGAGAAGAAAGACGCGCCGCACGACGCGGCGGAGTATAGCGACGCGTTTTCGTCCGAACCGGTATTTACGAAATCGTAAGAGATCCCTCGCTCGCGCTCGGGAGGATCCCTCGCTTGCTCGGGACGCTCTCCCCGGTCACATCCTCACGAGTCCCGCGCCCCAGTGCAGCCCCGCGCCGAGTGCGGTAAAGCAAACGAGGGAGCCCGGATGCACGCCCCCGGCCTCCTTCGCCTCGTGGAAGACGAGAGGGAGAGTCGCCGCTGTCGTGTTGCCGTACTTCTGGATGTTGTTGAAGACCTTCTCATCGGGCAGACCGAGATGTTTCTGCACCGCTTCGTTGATGCGGAGGTTCGCCTGGTGCATGAGGAGCAGATCGAGATCGTCGACCGAGAACCCGTGCTTCCCGAGCACCTCGCGCACGATCTCCGGCATCATCGTCGTCGCGAGGCGGAACACCTGCCGACCCTCGACGACGGGCACGGTCCCGTTCGCGGCGAACATCTCCGGCGAGAAATAGGGGAAGCTCGCCGAGCCGCCGCCCGGGACGTAGAGCTTGTCCCACTGGCCGCCGTCGGTGCGCATCTCGAAGCCGAGGAACCCGCGCCCGTCCCCGGAGTCGTTCGCTTCCAGGACGAATGCTCCGGCTCCGTCTCCGAAGATGATCGCGCGGTCGCGCTGCGCCGTTCCCCACGCGTACACCTCCGGCGAGACGGGTCCGTCCGAGTCGCCGAACATCACCGCCCACTCCGCGTCGGTCCACGGATACAGCGACGCATGGCATTCCGCGCCGACGAGGAGGATGCGGCGGTAGGTGCCGGACCGGATGAACGCGTCCGCCACCTGGAGGCCCGAGAGAAAACCGGCGCACTGCATCCGGACGTCGAGCGCGTGAGTGGTTTCGAGACCGAGCTTGCTCGCGAGCAGACCGCCATTGCCCGGGAAATAGTGGTCGGGAGTCATCGTGGCGAAGACGATGAAGTCCAGGTCGCCGGCTTCGAGCCCGGCGTCGAGGAGCGCCCGCCGCGCCGCTTCGACCGCGAGGTCCGAGGACGACGTCCCGCGCCGCGCGTAGCGACGCTCGCAGATTCCGGTGCGCTGCCGGATCCACTCATCGCTCGTGTCCATGAGAAGCGACATCCGCTCGTTGGTCACGATGCCGTCCGGGACGAACATTCCCGAGCCGCGGATCACCGTGGACGGAGGGGCCATTGCAACGCGCGATTCTATGGGGACTTCGGAACTTGGACCTCGAAACCTACTGCCGCAACGCCTGGATCTCGACGTCTCCCGTCGGCCCGTCGACCTCGGCGGCCCACGCGAAGAGGACCATTCCCTCGGAAGCCTCGACGACGAGCCGGGCGTTTCTCTCCTCCTCGGCGCCGATCGCGGCGGTGACCGAGTTAATCCGGACGGTCTGGAACTCCCGAATCGCGATCGTCAGGCGGCCGATCTCGTCCCCGTTGCCGTTGTACCCGATGACCCTCGCGTTGCCGGCGGCCCCGCGGTTGTGGATGAGGAGGTTCGTCCGGCGGGTCGCCGTCTGGGGCGCGCCGATCGCGTACGCCGATCCCCCGGCGGGAACGTTGCCGCCCTCCTCGATCGGAAGAGCCAGCGTGGCGAAGTCGCCTTCCTCTTTGCGAGACGCGACGCGCAGCGAGGACACGACCGCGACGTCGGACTCGACGAGAAGAGCTCCCTGGCCGATCTTGACCCCGAAGAGCGTCGGAAGGACGTCCTCGATAAATCTCGCCGCGCCCGGCGCGAGCGAGATCGTGCGCGACGAGGGGGGCTCGAAGGGATCGAGCGGATAGTACGAGAGGGTCACCGAGGCGGGCGTCGCGACGTCGGCGTTCGAAAGAAACAGGTCGGACACGAAGCTCGTGCCGAAGAGACCGATCGCCGTGCCGGCGTTGGGGAAGAGCGCGCTGCCGGACGCGTTCGCGGGGAGAGCGAGCGCGGTGTCGCCGGTGCCCTCGTCGACGATGCGCACGTACGGGAGAAGCGTTCCGGAGAGGACGGAGACCCGGATCACGTCACCGGGCTCCTCGGGGACTCCGAACGCCGACGCCGCCGGCTGGAACTCCTGGTCGATGTTCGCCGTGAGCGAGATGGGAAGCGTGCCGCGCACCGTTCCATCTGGAGCGACCAGCGTGAAGACCGCCTCGGCGCCGGAGGGTGTGAAGAAGCCGAAGACCGACGTGTCGGTCTCGCGGGCGCCCGTAAAGAGGATTCGATTCGCTCCCGCGCCGAGGCTCTCGGACGCCGAGAACGCCGGCGTCGCGTATCCGAACGATCCGCCGTCCTCGCGCCCGTGCGCGGTTCGCACGCTCGCGACGAGCTTGTCCGCCGGACCGGACGTAACGTGCAGGCGAAGCGGTCCGGTGACCGTGATCGACGCCGATCCGAGGTCTCCGAATGCGTCGGAAACGAGCGCCGTCGCTCCGGGTGCGAGGTTGAAGGTCTGACGGGCCGCGAAGAAGCCGGGGGAGAACAGGTACAGCGCTTCCCCGGCGATCGGCGTGTCGCTCGCGTTGTAGAGCATCATGTCGACTCGCACCTCCTGGTCGGTCGCGCCGGCGCGCTGGCTCGCCGCCGGCGCCACCAGATCGGAGGCGGTCCCCACCGTCTGCGGCAGGACCCGCGCGAGGCGGCCCGTCGTGCCGACCCAAACTTCGCCCCCCGAGACGTCGATCCCGTAGGCATTCTGCCAGGGGATCTCGGTTCGAAGGATCCCGGGGGCGCCGGCTGACACCTTGAGATCGGCCGCCGGGATCGCCTCCGCGACGCTCCCGAACGTCGTCGGCGTGACCGTGTAGTCGCGAACGATCGCCTTGCGAGGGTTGACGAGCGGATGGACCTCGAGCGTCTCCGGCACGAGCGGTGGCGGCGACGCACCCGTCGCGAGCGCCGGATCGAGCAGGGCGATCTGCCCGTTGCCTCCGCTGGCTTCGGAGACGTACACGCGGCCGCCGAAGAGCTCGAAGTGAATCGGGTTGACGAATCCGATGTAGCTGACGAGCTCGCCCGACGCCGGGTCGAAGCGATCCACGCGGGCGCCGGTGAACTCCGAAATCCAGACGCGGCCCTCTCCGTCGAGCTGGATCTGAGACGGAGAAAGAATCGCGAGAGTGGGGTCGAACAACGTCCAAGACGTCTCGGTCGAGGCATCCGGCACGTAGCGGACGAGCCGGTTGTTGCCGAAATCCGTCATCCAGAGGGCGCCGTCGGGCCCGACGACGATGTCGGAATAGGCGATCGTCTGGGTGCCGGTGCCGTCCGTTTGACCGGAGCGGTGGTCAACGACTTCGAGCGTCTCGATGTCGACCGACTGGAGCCCGCGGGTCCGGTCGGTCTGGGGGATCCAAACTTTCCCGTCGGGCGCCCGATAGAACCCGGCGGGGCGGGAACCCGGGACTTCCCACTCCCGGACATGACCGTTGGTGGTGTCGAGCCGTCCGAGGATGGAGTGACCGGCGTCGATCTGGCTCTCGCCGTTGCACAGGAACCAGACGAAGTCCCCGTCGAGCTCGAAATCGACCGGATTCGCCCCCAGGTGGTTGTCGTCGCGAATTGCCCACTGCTTCATCTGGTCGCCCTGGAGCACCGCGATCCGGTCGAGGGCGGGGATCAGGAACCAGACCGAGCCGTCGGGCCGGACTTCCACCCGGACGCCGCTTACGATTCCCGATTTCTCCGTCTGGTAGGCGCTGCCCGCGGAGATCGTGGTCGGGCTGTCGGTCTGCGCCCGCAGGAAGGGTGCAAACAGAGAGACAGCGACGAAGAGGCCCGCAAAACGGAGGGATTTGGGCATCGGCGGATCATAACCTGCGCTCCGCACGCGACATTTCTCGTTTGTGGGAGGGTATCGAGCTCGCGCTGCACCCTCTCGCTCCGGGAGGCGGGGTGAGGGCGGTGAATGAGCCAACGCCATCCGGCGTTATCGTTCTCACGATGGCTGCTCGCGTCCCGACGTCGAAGTCTCCCGTCGCGCAGGTCCTTGCCCGCCGCACCGTGGCGGCCGCGCCGGAGCTCGTCGAGCAACTGCCCGACGGCCGGCTGAAGTGCTACTCCTGCGGTCATCGATGCCCGATCCCGGAGGGGCGGGAGGGGGTCTGCCGCGTCCGCTACAACGAAGGCGGAGTTCTGAAAGTCCCGTGGGGCTACGTCGGCGCGATCCAGTGCGATCCGATCGAGAAGAAGCCGTTCTTCCACGCCCTGCCCGGATCGGACGCCCTCTCGTTCGGAATGCTCGGCTGCGACTTTCACTGCGGGTACTGCCAGAACTGGTTCACGTCACAGTCCATCCGGGATCCGCAGGCGGTCGCGCCGCCGCGCGACGTCTCGCCGGCCGGGCTCGCGGAGCTCGCCGCCGAATGCGGCGCGCCGACGGTCGTCTCAACCTACAACGAGCCGCTGATCACGTCGGAGTGGGCGGTCGGCGTCTTTGCCGAGGCGAAGCGTCGCAGTCTCTACACGGCCTACGTCTCGAACGGCAATGGGACTCCGCAGGTGCTCGACTACGTCCGGCCGTGGATCGACTTCTACAAGGTCGATCTGAAGTCCATGGACGACAAGCACTACCGCGAGCTCGGAGGCGTGCTCGCCAACGTCCTCGACACGATCCAGGG
Source organism: Thermoanaerobaculia bacterium (assembly GCA_036001245.1). Classification (GTDB taxonomy): domain Bacteria; phylum Acidobacteriota; class Thermoanaerobaculia; order UBA5066; family Gp7-AA6; genus Gp7-AA6. The sequence goes on along the minus strand of DASYUL010000049.1, from coordinate 76,143 downwards.
AATCCACGATCGCGGAATCTGGCTCGAGGTCCTGACACTCGTCATACCCGGCTTCAACGACTCCGAAGACGAGCTCCGTCGGGCGGCCGCATTCGTGGCTTCGGTCTCGAAGGACGTTCCCTGGCACGTCACCGCGTTCCATCCCGACTACAAGATGACCGACCGCGGAGGGACTCCGGCCTCGACGCTCGTGCGCGCGGCGGAGATGGGCACGGAGGAAGGGCTGCGCTACGTCTACGCCGGCAATCTCCCGGGACAGGTGGGCAAGTGGGAGGACACGCGCTGTCCCGAGTGCGGGACGACCGTCATCGAGCGCTACGGCTTCCGGGTGCGAAGGAACCGCCTCGCCTCGGGGGCGTGTCCGACATGCGAAACCCCGATCCCCGGCCGGTGGGACCCCAGGGTCGAAGGGACGACGCGCACCAACGGGATACCCCTGCCGGTTTTCTGACCGTGAGCCGTAAGCCGCTCACGAATCGTCCGTAAACCGCCCGTCGCTCCTCTCGTCTATCCTGCCAGTAGACCGCCCGGGAGGGGCACCATGACTACAGTCGACTGGACCCGTGAAGCTGCCGCGCATCTTCTGCGGCGAGCCGGCTTCGGCGGGACGCCCGCGGAGATCGACGAACTGTACGGGCGGGGTCTCGAGGGCGCGGTCTCGCGCCTCGTCGACTACGAATCCATCAGCCCGACCGCCTACGAAAGCGCCCTCGCGGCGAAGAACTACAACCTGACGGGCCTCCGCGGCATCCAGCAGTGGTTCCTCGATCGGATGGCGTTTTCCCCGCGCCCGCTCGAGGAGAAGATGACGTACTTCTGGAACCTCCACTGGACCTCCGGTATCTCGAAGGTCCGCGGCGTCACGCTCATCCTGAACCAGAACCGGACCGAGCGGCAGTACGCGGTCGCGCGGTTCGACGACATCGTGCTCAAGATCTCGCAGGACCCGGCGATGCTCGTCTGGCTCGACAACTGGTTGAACCGCGCCGGGAGGCCGAACGAGAACTACGGGCGCGAGCTCATGGAGCTCTTGACTCTCGGGATCGGCCACTACACCGAGGGCGACGTGCGCGAGGTCGCGCGGGCGCTCACCGGGTGGACCGTCCAGAACTACCGGCAGAGCGACGACTACAACGGCGCGACGTACCTCGACAACCCCGCCGTCCACGACAACGGCGCGAAGACGATCCTCGGGTCTACCGGCAACTGGAACGGCGCCGACGCGATCCGAATCATCTTGAATCATGCCGACTCGGAGGGCTCGGTCTCCGGCCGCTTCATCGGAGCGAAGCTCTGGACGTTCTTCGCCTACGAGACCCCGCCGCAGCACGTTATCGACGAGCTCTCGGACGTCTACGTCTCGTCCGATCACTCCATTCGCGAGGTCGTGCGGCAGATCCTCGTCCACCCGGAGTTCTACGAGGCGCACACGCGAAAGACGTGGGTCCGCAGCCCGGCCGAGTATGCGGTGGCGACGATCCGCATGCTCGAGGCCACGAGCGACTTCGACGTCGCCGCGCGCCAGCTCGGAACGATGGGTCAGATCCTCTTCAACCCGGAGGACGCGAAGGGGTGGGACTGGGGCACCTCCTGGATGAACACCGGCACGCTTTTCGCGCGCTCGACGATGGTGAACACGATCTGTACGAATCGCGGTACCTCCGGCACGCGCTTCGATCCGAATCGCCTTCTCGCGGGTCGCGACGCATCCACCGCGGAGGAGGTCGTCGACATCCTGGCGGACCGCTTCAACGTCGCCGACGTCTCGCCGAAAGTCCGTGCCGCGTGGGTCGATTACATGAACGCGAACGACGACGGCTCGCGCGGGAGCTGGACCAACACCGCGACGAACGTCGACAAGAAGGTGCGCGGGCTCGTCCACCTGATGCTGACCGGACCGGCGTTCCACCTCGCCTAGGGAGACCGCATGCCGATTTCCAGACGCGATTTCCTCGTCCGCACTTCCGGGTTCGTGACGGTATCGGCGATGGTGCCGCGCTGGGCGGTCAAGGGCGCGAAATTCTTCGAGGAGTCCGTCGCGGCGGAGCTCGCGAACCGGACGCTCGTCGTCCTCGAGCTCGCCGGCGGCAACGACGACCTGAACACGGTCGTCCCGTACACGGACAATCTGTACCTGCAGCTGCGATCGCGGATCGGCGTCGCCGCGAACACGGTCCTTCCGCTCGACAGTCGGCTCGGGCTGAATTCCGTGATGACCGGTTTGAAGTCGCTCTGGGACGTCAACCGGCTGGCGGTCGTGGAGAACGTCGGATATCCGAACTCGAGCCTCTCCCACTTTGCCGCGCGCGACGTCTGGCACACGGCCGATCCACAGCTCGCGGTCAGACACGGCTGGCTCGGCCGCTGGGCGGACCGCTACATCGCGGGCAATGGGAACCCGCTTTCCTGTACGGCGATCTCGCAGTCGCTCCCGCGGACGCTGCTCGCCGACAACGTCGGGGTTCCGTCGTTCGTCAGCCTCGCAAGCTATCAGTACGCGACCGACGGCCAGTATCCGGCCGACCGCAACAACCAGATCCGGACGTTTCTGACGGAGAACGGCGGCGAATACGAGATCGCCAACACCGTGGATACGCTGTCGCAGGTCGGGTCTGACGGCATCAGCTCCTCCGACATCCTGCAGACAGTCGGCACCGGCTACGTGTCCGGTGGGACTTATCCCGCCGGGACGCTCGGCGCCGGGCTGCTTCTCATCGCGCAGATCATCAACGCGAACGTGGGCGCGCGCATCCTGTACATCACGTTCGGCGGGTTCGACAATCACGCGACCCAGAACACCGACCAGCCGCCGCTCCTGACCACCGTCTCGAACGGGATCAAGGCGCTCTTCGACGACCTCGACGCTCACGGCAAGTCGCACGACGTTCTCCTCATGAGCTGGTCGGAGTTCGGCCGCCGCCCGCAGGACAACGGGTCGAACGGCACGGACCACGGCACTCTCGGAACCCACTTCGTCGTCGGAAACGCGGTCGTCCCGGGCATCTACGGAGGCGTCCCCGACCTCGCGAACCTGGACTCGAACGGGAATCGCCGGATGCAGAACGATTTCCGGTCGTACTACGGCACGATCCTCCAGGACTGGCTCGGCGCGGACTCCGCCGCAATCCTCGGGAGCGGCTATCCCAACCTCGGTTTCGTGAACCGCGCGTACGCCTAGCGGATAGCTGATAGCTTCCCCGCGTGATCGCGGGGCGAGCCACTCTCGAAGGAACCAAGCGCTTTGCCGGGCGCTCGAAAGCCGCGGCCGGGCACTTCCGCGATGCCGCCGGCCTCTCTCTCTCGTCGATCGGTCTCGGGACCTATCTCGGAAAAGAGGACGCGGAGACCGACCGCGGCTACGAGACGTGCGTTGGAGTCGCGCTCGCGTCCGGCGTCAACGTCTTCGACTCGGCGATCAACTACCGGGGCCAGAAGAGCGAGCGGGCGATCGGGCGCGCCCTCGCCGACGCCTTCCGAACGGGTGCCGCGCGCCGCGACGAAGTCTTCGTGTCGACGAAGGGCGGCTACCTGCCCCACGACTCCGACGATCCGCGCGAGCCGCGCCGGTACGTCCTGGAGACGTTCGTCGCGAGCGGGATCGCGCCCAAGGCGGAGATCGCCGGGGGCGGCAACTGCATCGCGTCCGCTTACCTGCGCGACCAGATCGACCGCAGCCGCCAGAACCTCCAGCTCGAGACGATCGACCTGTACTACCTGCACAACATCGAGTCCCAGCGGACCTCCGTCGATCGTCCGACCTTTCGAGCGCGGCTCGTAAGGGCGGTCGAAGCGCTCGAGCGCGCGGTCGCCGACGGGAAGATCGACCGGTGGGGGCTCGCGACCTGGGATGGCCTGCGTGTGCCGCCGGAACATCCCGAGCACCTTTCGCTCTCGGAGATCTCGAAGGTCGCCGACGAGGTCGCGGGCAAGGATCACCACTTCGCCGCGGTGCAGCTGCCGGTCAATCTCGCGATGGCCCAGGCCGTCGTTTACCGGTCGCAGGAGACCGCGGACGGGCGGCTGCCGGCGCTCTCGGCCGCGAAGACGCTCGGGGTCGCTGCGTTCGGGTCGGCGTCGCTCCTCCAGGGACGTCTCGCCGGCGACCTTCCCGATGAAGTGGAAGAGGCCTTCCCGACCGCGTCGCCCGGCGCGCAGCGGGCGCTCCAGTTTTCCCGCTCTGCTCCCGGAATGACTGCGGCCTTGGTCGGCGTTTCAACGGAGGAGCACGCCCGGGAGGATTTCGCGCTGGCTCGCGTGTCACCCGCGGACGCTTCGCGGGTCCTCGCGCTCTTCACGTGAAGGGGGGCCTCCGGGGCTTCGCGGGGCACGGGAATCGCAGGGTCCCCTTTTTTCTGCGCTCGGCGTCGGTTTTGGGCTAGAATCAGGGCCTCCCGCCCGGACCCCGAGTCAGCGCGGCGGCATCCAGGAGTTCATGTCCGAAGATCCCTCGACCCCGGAAAACGCTGCGTCCTTTTCCGTTTCGGCGGAAGGCGCGGCTCGATCCGCACCCGGAGCTCACACTCGCGAGCCTCTCCCCGGAGAGGGGCAGGGGCCGGCGCGTCCGCATCGGCGCCGCCGCCGGCGCCGCCGAAGGGGCGGACGGCCGGGGGGTTTCGGCGCGAATGGCGCGGCGGAACGCGCCGACGAGCTCGCCGCCACCGGACCGGAGCGGCCGGTCGAAGGCGTGCTCTATATCCCGCCGAAGGACAACCAGCCGGGAGTCCTCGTCGCCTCGGCGACCAACTACCTGCCGACGCCCCGCGATCCGATCGTGCCGCGTGATCTCATCGCGCGGGAAGGTCTCGAAGCGGGAGCCCTGATCGGGGGATTCGCCGCCGACGGCGGCCGGCCGGTCGTGAAAAGGATCGACACCGTCGAAGGCCTGACCCCGGCGCAGTTCCGGCAGCGTCCAGCTTTTCAGGAGCTCGTCTCGATCGACCCGAACGCCTGGTTGAAGCTCGAGACCGAGCCGGACGAAATGTGCGGGCGCGTGACGGATTTGCTCGCGCCGATCGGCCGCGGCCAGCGTTGCCTGATCGTGGCGCCCCCGAAGGCCGGCAAGACGACCTTGCTGAAGCGGATGGCGCACGCGGTCGGCGTCAACGCCCCGGACGTGCACGTGATCGTGCTTCTGATCGACGAGCGCCCCGAGGAGATCACCGACTTCCGGCGCAGCGTGCTGCGGGGAGAAGTGATCGCGTCATCCGCCGACCTCTCCGCGGAAAACCACATCGCGGTCGCCGAGATCGTCGCGGAGCGCGCGCGGCGCCTGATCGAGTGCGGTAAGCACGCGATCATCTTCCTCGACTCGATTACCCGGATGGCGCGCGCGTACAACCACATGCAGAAGGGGGGCGGCAAGATCCTCTCGGGCGGCATGGACGCCCGCACGATGGAGAAGCCGCGCCGCTTCTTCGGCGCCGCGCGAAACGCGGAAGGGGGCGGGTCGCTGACGATCATCGCGACCGCGCTCGTCGACACCGGTTCGCGGATGGACGAGATCATCTTCCAGGAGTTCAAGGGCACGGGGAACACGGAGATCCTGCTCGACAGAGACCTCTTCAATCGGAGGATCTTTCCGTGCATCAACATCCCGCAGTCGGGGACGCGCAAGGAAGAGAAGCTCTACAACCCCGATGAGCTCCCGAAGATCGTCAAGCTGCGCCGGGCGCTCGCGGCCACCGACAAGATCCAGGCGATGGAGCTCGTGCTCGGCCGCCTCTCCAAATTCCGGACGAACGCGGATTTCCTGAAGAGCTTCTAGGGGTCAGGCAGGGCTTTCGGCCTTATTCAGTCGCCGCGCGCTCTGAGGGATCTCGTCGCCCGCCGGCCCTCTCACTCTCCTCGCGACAATCTCTCTCGGATGGCCAGACCACCGAGACTCCAGGCCCCCGGCGCCATTCATCACATAACGGCGCGCGGAAACGAGCGGCGGGACATCTTCCGCGACGACAGCGACCGGGAGGATTACATCGAACGGATCGCCCGGTACCGCGCTCGGTTCGGCGTCCGGCTATACGCTTTTTGCCTCATGCCCAACCACGTCCACCTCGCTCTGGAGCAGGATCCAGGCTCACTCTCCGACTTCATGCACGCGCTGCAGTCTTCCTACACGCAGGCATTCAATCGTCGCCACGAGCGCGTTGGCCACCTGTTTCAGGGACGGTACAAATCCTTCCTGGTGGATTCCGACCGCTATTTCCTCGCTCTGGTCCGGTACATTCACGAGAATCCGGTCAAGGCGGGAATCGTTCGGGAGGCGCGCTCGTATCCGTGGTCGAGCGACCGCTTTTTTCGAAGCGGGGTCGGGCCACCTTGGCTCGATCTCGACTCGGCGTTCGCACTCCTCGCGCAGACCCGGCCGGAGGCGATGCGCCGGTACGCCGACTTGATGGCGCACCGTGCAGGCGCGCCCGCGTACGAGACGCTAACCGCCTATGCAAGGTCGATCAAAGGCGACGAGGAGTTCGCGAAGGAGGCACTCCGAAGGGCTTCGCGGCCCACCGGGAGAAGTCGTACCTGGACCGCGGAATCCGTCGCGCGGGCTATTGCCATCTGTGCGGGGCGGACCCTCGACGATCTGACCGGTCGCAGCCGGTGCCGCAACGTCGCACGCTTGCGGCTGATCTCGGCGTATCTCGGAAGGGAACGGTTCGGGATTCCCATCGCGGAGGCAGCGCGACTTTTCTTACGGGATGACTCGACGCTCGCGCGCCGGGTGCGCTGGCTGAAGGAGCAGATCGATCGGGAGCCCCGATTGAAGGAGCAGATCGAAGGGATGGCGAAAAAGGCCGAACTCCCTGCCTGACCCCTATCGCCTCCGGCTCTTCCGCTTCTCCCGTCCATAGGTGACCGGTGCGGCGCTCGGCCGCGACGGCGGTCTGCGGGCCGGGAGAGACGCCCGGCGGCGGGGCTTTGTCTCCACGAAGTTCCGGCCCGCCTGAAGGATCTCCGCGGGCGCCCACTCGACCGGGATCGGTCGCCCGATCAGCATCTGGATCGCGTCGAGCGAGAACACGTAGTCCTCGCACGCGATCGAGACCGCCGTCCCGAGCGCGCCGGCGCGTCCGGTCCGCCCGATCCGGTGAACGTAGTCCTCGGCGTCCTGCGGCAGGTCGTAGTTGATGACGTGCGACACCCCCTCGATGTGCAGCCCGCGCGAGGCGACGTCGGTGGCGACCAGGACGGCGAGACGTCCCTCCTTGAACTCCCGGAGGATCTTCAGCCTCTTGTCCTGCGGCACGTTTCCGGCCAGCGCGCGCGTCGGATAGCCGTTGGCCGAGAGCGCGCGGACGAGGTCGACCGCCGTCGTGCGCCGGTTGACGAAAATCAGGATCCGGCTGCCGCCTTCCTTCGCCAGCAGACCCAGGAGGAGCGCGACCTTCTCCCCCGTCGAGACGTGGTAGAGAACCTCGGTGATCCCGTGCGCTCCGACCCGCTCGGGCTCGACCTCGATCTTTTCGGCGTTGTTCGTGTGCTCATAGGCGAGCTCCATCACGCGGGGTGAGAGCGTGGCGGAAAACAGCATCGTCTGCCGGCGGTCGTAGGGCGCACATCGTCGCAGGATCCGGCGGAGATCGCGGATGAAGCCCATGTCGAACATCCGATCGGCCTCGTCGATGATCAACACCTCGACGTCTCGAAACGTCGTCGCCCCCTGCTGCTCGTAGTCGAGGAGCCGGCCCGGCGTGCCGACGAGGAGGTCCGGTCGTTTCCGCAGCGCGTCGCGCTGCTTGCGGTAGTCGATGCCGCCGAAAACGGCCAGGGTCGAGAGACCCGTGTGGGCGCCGAGCAGCTTTGCCTCGGCATCGATCTGGACGGTGAGCTCACGGGTGGGCGCCACGACGAGCGCCCGCGGGCCGCGCCGCTCGGTTTTCGGATGCGAGCGGAGGAGGCGTGTGAAAGTCGCGATCAGGTAAGCCGCCGTCTTGCCGGTGCCGGTCTGGGCCTGGCCCGCGACGTCCCGGCCGGCGAGCGCGATCGGGAGGGTCTTCTCCTGGATCGGGGTCGCGAAGAGGAAGCCGGCGTCCGCGATTCCGCGGCGGACCTCGTCGGGCAGGTCGTAGGAGGAGAGCGGCGTCTCCGTCAGGTGGCGGTGGGGAGCTCCTTCGAGCGTCGACACGACCTCATTGTAGGTGTGCAAGACAGGTGTCAGGAGTCGGTGTCAGGGGCGGGGGCCCAGATGGCTCGGGCCTTCCGGGGCAATAACTCTTCCGAAGTCAGCCAGAAGCGGCCGGCCGGTCGCCTGCGCGAGTGCGAGCCCGATTCGGCGCTTCTCCCTCGGTCCGGCGCCGCCGGCAATCGGGTGCAGGCGACCGCCGGACTTCGCCGCGAGCCGGGTCACGCTCCAGCTCCACCAGGGGGGCAGGGGCGTCCACGTCTCGCGCCAGCAGTCGAGCTCGGACAGGGGGATTCTCCGGACGCGGGTCCTCTCGAAGGCCGACGTCGATATGACGACCTCAGCCGGGGTCACGTCGACCGTCTCTTCCGCGAACGCGAGCGCGGCGAGACCGATCAACGTGAGGGGGGTCGATATCCCCACGGCCAGGGACAGGAAGACGAGAAGCGACAGCGGCAGTTCACCGAAGCTCCCGCGCCGGAGGCTCGTCTCCCAGAGCGGAACGAGCCGGGAAACCCCGAAGAGGGCGGCGACCACGACGATCACCGCTCCGACGACCAGGCGGAGCCGCCAGGCCCGGGAGCGCACGAGAGGACGGATCTCGATCGTGAGGCCGCCAGGTCGCGGAATCATCCTCACCCTCGAGCCGCGCGCGCCCGCGCGCCCGCGTTCGGCATCCGGCTCGACTCGCGTGGACAAACTTCGAATTGTATGATCCGAACTCCGGCGGACGCCGGTACAGAAGTTGTCGCGGGGACAGGCCCCGCGGGCCTGCACTCGCTGCAGTTCAGTTGTCGCGGGGACAGGCCCCTCGGACCTGCACCCGCTGCAGTTCACGGAGGTTGACGTGGCCAAGAAAGCGAAAAAAGCAGGGCGCGGAGGTTCCCGGAAGACCTCCCGATCGTCCGCGGGGCGGACGGGCGGCGCCCGCAGGAGCTCCCGCGCATCGACGCGCAAGCGGAGCCCGGCGCGCAAGCGGAGCACGGCGCGGAAGGGGAGCCCGGCGCGCAAACGGAGCACCGCACGCAAGAAGACGACGGCGCGCAAGCGCACCACTGCGAGCCGCCGGAGCACGGCGCGCAAGGCCGCTCCGAAGAGAACGCGGGCGAGCTCTTCCAAGTCGCGCGGCGGCCGGAGCACGGCGAGAAAGATGACGTCGCGCTCGACCGCATCTCCCGCGCGTGAAGCCTCCTCAGGACGTCGCTCGTCGCGCTCCCCGGGCGCGACCGCCGCGGGCGGCCGCGGAGGCCCCGAGTCCCCGTGGGCAAGCGGCGTGACGGCGGGGGCGACAGGCGGGGAAGAGCTGGAAACCGGAACCGTGGAAGAGGCGGAGCTCGAATCGGAGCTGGAGGAAATTTCCGACGACGACGACGACGTCGAGCTCCCGGCGGACCCCACCGCGGTGCCGGAAGAAGAGGAAGAGTCGGAGTGGTAAGATAGGTTTCAGCGGAGCAACCATTGCCGGGCTCTTGCTCGGCTGGCGAAACGAAGGTCCCGAGAAATCGGGACCTTTCGTTTTGAACGCTATCTCGGGATCGGAAGCGGCTTTCGGTCTTTATCGAGGTTGACGAACGTCACCTCGGCCTGGGTCACCTTGATCATTCCGCTGGTTCCCTCTCCTCGCTGCGCGAACACTTCGACGGACACCGTGATGGACGTCCGGCCGATCCGCACCAGTCCCGTGTAGAACGAAACGAGGTCGCCGACGTAGACCGGCTCGTGGAAGACCACTTCGCGCATCGCCACGGTGACGATGAAGGAAGCGCCGTGCTGCTTCGCTTCGACCGCGGCCGCCTGATCGATGAACGAGAGGATCACGCCGCCGAAGATCGTGCCGTGAGCGTTGGTGTCCTTGGGCATCAGGACGACGCGGATCGAAGGCTCTTTGCGCGCCGTCTCGGTGCCCGCGCGACCGCTCATCCGAATATGCGGCGCGGTCGCCTGGACTTGCGGATGTCGGGCGGGCCGAACACCGTCGATGCCCGTGCGACGACGCCGTCGGTCAGGTTGACCGTCAGCGTCCCGTCGGAGAAGTAGTACGTCCAGATCTCGTGCGTCGACGTGCCCTCCGTCTTCACCGCCATGGAGGGCTGGCCGAGCGCGGCGGTGGCCTTCGGGGCGGCCATCCCGGGATCGACCTTCGCGCGCGCGTCCGCGAGCTTTCCGGGGAGGATCTTCGCGTCGATGCCCGCGATCGCCTCCGCACGCCGGTACTCTCGGTTCTCCCACCAGCGCGGAAGCCAGAACGCCGCGGCCGCGAGCACGAGCGCGCCGGCGATGACGAGATAGAGGGTCGGTCTCGCGGGCTCGGCGGCCATCAGGAGACCCCGCCTTCCGCTTCGCCGAGCTCGAACGAGACCGCGCGGTCGAGCTCGCTGGCGCGCCGCGCGAGCTCGGCGGCGGCATCACCGGCCGCCTCGGCACGTCCGGCCTGACGCGAAACCTCGGCGAGCGCGCCGCGGGCCGTCAGAACGTGATCGCGGCGCGCGTCTTCATCGCCCGTCAAGGCGCCCGCGACGTGAGCGGGGATGGCGACCGCGGCGCGGCGGAGGTGGCGCGCCGTGATCGGATCCGACGGCCGCACGCGTTCCGCAAGGTCGTACGCCGCGTGCGTCAGCGAGATCGCCTCGTTCCAGAGAGGATGGCTCTTGTAATTCGGACGTTCGTTCACGCCGACGATTGTAAGCGGTGACCGGTTTCCGACCCGGAACCCGCCGCGGGCAACCCCTTTCCTTCCGATACAATCCGCGCCCGCATGTGGCAGAAGGTGACCGTCGTGGGCGCCGGGAACGTCGGCGCCTCGCTCGCGCAGCGCCTCGTCGAGAAGGAGATCGCGGACGTCGTCCTGATCGACATCATCGACGGAATTCCCCAGGGGAAGGCGCTCGACATCATGGAGTCCGCGCCCGTCGAAAAGTTCGATGCGCGCATGATCGGCTCGAACAGCTACGAGCCGTCGGTTGGCTCGGACGTCATCGTCATCACCGCGGGCCTCGCCCGCAAGCCGGGCATGTCCCGCGACGATCTCGTCCAGAAGAACCAGGAGATCGTGGGCTCCGTCGTGCGCGAAGCGGTTCCCCGATCGCCCGACGCCATTCTGATCGTGGTGTCCAACCCGCTCGACGCGATGTGCGAGGTGGCGCGCCGCGTCTCCGGATTTCCCCGGGAACGCGTCTTCGGAATGGCGGGCATCCTCGACTCGGCGCGGATGCGCTGGTTTCTCGCCCAGGAGCTGAACGTCTCCGTCGAGAGCACACACGCCTTCGTACTGGGGGGCCACGGCGACACGATGGTTCCGCTGCCGCGTTACTCGACGGTCGCCGGCATTCCGATCACGCAGCTCCTGTCGAAGGAGCGCCTCGACGCCATCGTGCAGCGTACGCGGGACGGCGGAATCGAGATCGTCAATTACTACAAGACCGGCTCCGCCTACTACGCGCCGTCGGCCGCCGTCCTCGAGATGGTCGAGTCGGTCCTGAAGGACGAGAAGAAGATCCTTCCGTGCGCGGTCTATCTCGAGGGGGAGTACGGGATGTCCGGCGTGTATCTCGGGGTGCCGGTCAAGCTCGGGCGCGGCGGCGTCGAGCAGATCGTTGAGATCGAGCTCACGTCCGAGGAGAAGGCGGCGCTCGGGCGCTCGGCGGATTCGGTACGCGAGCTGTTCCGCATCCTGACCGTTTGAGCGGAAAAGTGACCGGCGAAGAGCGCCACTTCTGGCTGCGCCGCCTCCACTCGCTGTCCGGGATCGTGCCGATCGGCGGCTATCTCGCGTTCCACCTCTATGAGAACTACCAGGCAACCCGGGGCGCCGAGGCCTACAACGCGATGGTCCGGCAGCTCCAGCAGATGCCGCTCGCGCTCGCGCTCGAGATCGGCGTCATCGCTCTGCCACTCTTCTTCCACGGCGTCTACGGCCTCTTCGTGACCGGGACCGCGCGCCCGAACGTGATCTCGAGCCGGTACGTGCGCAACTGGATGTACTTCTTCCAGCGCGTGACCGGCGTCATCCTGTTCGCCTTCGTCATCTTCCACCTCTGGACGACCCGTCTCGTCAACGTCCGCGATCACGAGAGCGTCGACCTCTTCCGTCTGATGCAGTCGTCCGTCGAGAACCCGTGGATCTACGCCTTCTACGTCGCCGGGATCCTCTCGGCGACGTTCCACCTCGCCAACGGCATCTGGTCGTTTTCGATCGTGTGGGGGCTGACGGTCGGCCCGCGGGCGCAGCGGCGAATGATGTGGGTGTCCGCCGTCGTCTTCGTGGTGCTGTCGATTCTCGGGATCGGATCCATCCAGGCGTTTCGCGCGTGAGCGAGGAGCGCGTGATCGTCGTCGGCGGCGGGCTCGCCGGCCTCATGGCGGCGATCCGCGTCGCGGAGATGGGCGGCGCCGTCGATCTCTTCTCGATCGTTCCGGTCAAGCGCAGCCACTCGGTCTGCGCGCAGGGCGGCATCAACGGCGCGGTGAACACGAAGGGGGAGGGCGACTCGCCCGAAATCCACTTCGACGACACGATTTACGGCGGCGATTTCCTCGCGAACCAGCCGCCGGTCAAGGCGATGTGCTACGCGGCGCCCGGCATCATCAACCTGCTCGACCGCATGGGAGTGATGTTCAACCGCACCGCCGAAGGACTCCTCGACTTCCGGCGATTCGGCGGCACGAAGTTTCACCGCACCGCATTCGCCGGCGCGACGACCGGCCAGCAGCTGCTCTACGCGCTCGACGAGCAGGTTCGGCGGTTCGAGGTCGCCGGGCTCGTCCGGAAGTACGAGATGTGGGAGTTCCTGGGGCTCGTGCGCGACGGGGACGGGAACTGCCGCGGGATCGTCGCCCTCGACTGGGTGTCGATGAGAATCGAGGCGTTTCCGGCGGTCGCGGTGATGCTCGCGACCGGCGGCCCCGGCATCGTCTTCGGCCGCTCGACCAACTCCGTGATCAACACCGGGACCGCGGCGGCGGCGGCGTACCGGGAGGGCGCTCGATACGCGAACGGGGAATTCATCCAGGTCCATCCGACGTCCATTCCCGGTTCCGACAAGCTGCGGCTGATGTCCGAGTCGGCGCGCGGCGAGGGCGGACGCGTATGGGTGCCGCGCAAACAGGGGGACAAGCGGGCGCCCAAATCGATCCCCGAGTCGGAGCGCTGGTACTTCCTCGAGGAGAAATACCCGGCCTACGGCAACCTGGTGCCGCGCGACATCGCCACCCGCGAAATTTTCCAGGTCTGCCTGATGGGCTACGGCATCGACGGGAAGCGCGAGGTGTACCTCGACCTGACGCACATCCCGAGGCGCGAGCTCGACGTCAAGCTGGGCGGCATCCTCGAGATCTACGAGAAGTTCGTCGGCGACGACCCGCGCGAGGTTCCGATGAAGGTCTTTCCCGGCATGCACTATTCGATGGGCGGGCTCTGGGTGGACTACGCGCCGGACCCCAGCAACGGGACGCTGGACGAGGCTTCCCCCCGCAACCAGGCGACGAACGTGCCCGGTCTCTACGCGGCCGGCGAGGTCGACTACCAGTACCACGGCGCGAACCGTCTCGGCGCGAACTCGCTCGTCGCGTGTCTCTACGCGGGGAAGATCGGCGGTCCCGCGATGGTCCGCTACGGGCGCGAGACGTCGGGCAAGCTGCCCAGTGCGGACGGCGCGTTCGCGGGAGCGAAGAAGCAGTGGGAGTCGGAGTTCACGCGGTTGGCCGGCCTCGCCGGGCCGGAGAACCCCCACCGTCTGGCCGAAGAGATGGGCGACTGGATGACCGACAACGTCACGGTCATCCGTCATGACGCGAAGCTCTCGGAGACCGAGACCAAGCTGGACGAGCTCTCCGATCGCTGGAACCGGATCGGACTGCCGGACAAGAGCCCGTTCGCGAACCGGGAGATCTCCTTCGTCAACCAGCTTCGCAACATGCTCGTGCTCGCGCGAGTCATGACCCGAGGCGCGCTCCAGCGCCAGGAGTCGCGCGGCGCGCACTTCAAGGTGCGAGATCTCGAAAAGGGAGTGACGGAGGACAACGCCCTCCCCCGCGACGACACGAACTTTTTGAAGACGACGATCGCGGAGCACACTCCCGACGGACCCCGGATCACCTACGAGCCGGTCGACACGACGTTGATCCCGCCGCGGCCGCGGAAGTACTAGAAGCGGGTTACCATCCCGATCATGCCGGCCCGAACGATCCGCATGCAGGTCCGCCGGCAGGACACGCCGGCTTCCTCCGGGTACTGGGAGGAGTACGAGACCCCGTACCGGCCGCGCGAAAACGTCGTCTCGGTCCTGATGGAGATCGCCAAGAACCCGAGGACGCGCGACGGAAAGCGCACGTCTCCCGTCGTCTACGACCGATCTTGCCTGGAGGAAGTGTGCGGCTCCTGCGCGATGCGCGTCAACGGCGCCGCCCGGATGGCGTGCACGGCCCTGATCGACCTCCTCGAGCAGCCCATCCGGCTGGAGCCGCTCGCGAAGTTCCCGGTTGTGCGCGATCTGTCGGTCGATCGCGGGTCGATGTTCGAGTCGCTGAAGCGCGTGAAGGCGTGGGTTCCGATCGACGGCACCTACGATCTCGGGCCCGGTCCCCGGATGGCGGAGGCCGAGCGTGCGCACGCGTACGAGCTCTCGAAGTGCATCACGTGCGGCAACTGTCTCGAGGTCTGCCCGCAGGTCAACGATCGGTCGAGCTTCATGGGCGCGGCGCCGATCTCGCAGGTCGCGCTCTTCAACCGCCATCCGACCGGGAAGATGCTCGCGGCCGAGCGGCTCGAGGCGCTCATGGGATACGGCGGTCTCGACGAGTGCGGCAACGCGCAGAACTGCGTCCGCGCGTGTCCCAAGTCGATCCCGCTGACGACGTCGATCGCGGAAATGTTCCGCGCGACGACCCTTCATGGCGTGAAAGGGCTGTTCCAGACGTGAGCGGGGGAAATGGGGTCAGGTCTCCACTTGCCACTTTGCTTCGCAAAGATGGCAAGAGCGCCGGCGCGATCACATCTGCCGCAGCTCGTGAAGACCTGACCCCTTGAAAGTCCACGAGTACCAGGCCAAGTCGCTCCTCGCGCGTTTCGGCGTCCCGGTGCCGCGCGGCGAGGTCGCCGACGGTCCGGCGGAGGCGCGGGAGATCGCGAAGCGCCTCTCCGGGCCGGTCGTGGTCAAGGCGCAAATCCACGCGGGCGGCCGGGGGAAGGGCGGCGGGATCCGGGTGGCGAAGGACGAGGAGCAGGCCTTCGAGCACGCGAAGGCGATCCTCGGGATGACCCTCGTGACCCCGCAGACCGGGCCGGAGGGGCGCGTCGTGCGGAAGGTCCTCGTCGAGGAGGCTCTCGAGACCGACCGGGAGCTCTACCTCGCCGCGACACTCGACCGCTCGCGCGCGCGGCCCGTCGTGATCGCGTCGAAGTCCGGCGGCATGGAGATCGAGGAGGTCGCCGCGCGCGATCCGAAGGCGGTTGTGCGCGACACGATCGACCCGGCTCTCGGCATCTTCCCGTTTCAGGCGCGGCGCCTCGGGTTCGAGCTCGGCCTGGAGGGAGAGGCTTTCAAGCAGGGCGTCGCGCTCGTGCAGTCGCTCTTCCGCGCCTACGTCGAGACCGACGCGTCGCTCGCCGAGATCAACCCGCTCGTCGTCACGCGGTCCGGCCGCGTTCTCGCGCTCGACGCGAAAATGAACTTCGACGACAACGCGCTCTTCCGGCACCCTGACATCCGCGAAATGCGCGACCTCTCCGAGGAGGAGCCGCTCGAGGTCGAGGCCTCCAAGTTCGGGCTGAACTACATCAAGCTCGACGGCAACGTCGGCTGCATGGTCAACGGCGCCGGTCTCGCGATGGCGACGATGGATCTCGTCAAGCTCGCCGGCGGGGAGCCGGCGAACTTCCTCGACGTCGGCGGCGGGGCGAACGAAGAGCAGGTCGAGAACGCGTTCCGGATCATCCTTTCCGACAAGAACGTCCGCGCGATTCTCATCAATATCTTCGGCGGGATCATGCGGTGCGACGTCATCGCGAAGGGCGTCGTCGCGGCGGTCTCGGAGATAGGACTTTCGCTCCCCGTCGTCGTCCGCCTCGAGGGGACGAACGTCGACCAAGGCAAGCGCACCCTCCGCGAGTCCGGTCTCCGGATCACGCCTGCGGAAAGCCTGGCCGACGCCGCGAAGAAGGCGGTCGAGGCGGCGAACACGGGGGCGCCGGCGTGAGGCACACCGCCGGCTACGCGCTGAAGTCCTTCGGATTCTTTCTGGCGCCGGTCTTCGTCGGGCTGCTCGTTGCGACCTGGAAGGGATGGCCGACGCTCGCCGCGAACCCGCGTCTGCTCGCCGGCTGGGGAGCGCTCCTCGTCTTCTTCTTCGTGCTGCCCCTCTTTCTCTCGCGCGCGGGCCGCGCCGCGATGGGGCACGAGCCGGAGCGGGAGGCACGCCGCGTCTGGAAAACCGGAGTCGCAGCGCTCATCGTCGGGGCGGCGGCTTTTCTCCTCATCCCTTCGTGGCGCGACCTCGGCGGGTGGCTCGCCGAGACGCTCTCGGACCTCACGGGGATCCCGATCGTGACGGAGGGAGGAACGAAGGGGTGAGCATCTGGGCCGGCCGCGACACGCGACTCCTCGTTCAAGGGCTCACCGGCCGCGAAGGGTCGTTTCATGCCCTCGCCTGTCGCGAATACGGAACGCAGGTCGTCGCCGGCGTCACGCCGGGAAAGGGCGGCACGACGCATGAGGGGATCCCCGTGTTCGACACGGTCGCGCGAGCCGTCGAAAGCACCGGGGCGAACGCGTCGATGATCTTCGTGCCGCCGCCGTTCGCGGCAGACGCGATCGTCGAGGCCGCCGCCGCGGGCGTCGCGATGATCGTGTGCATCACCGAAGGCATCCCCACGAACGACATGCTCCGCGTGAAGGAGTTCCTCGCGCAAAACGACGCGGCGGGAGCCCCGGTGCGGCTGATCGGGCCGAACTGTCCCGGCATCATCACGCCGGGGCAGTGCAAGATCGGGATCATGCCCGGGCGCATTCACCGGCCGGGCACGATCGGCGTCGTCTCCCGGTCCGGCACGCTCACCTACGAGGCAGTCGACCAGCTCACCCACCTTTCCCTCGGCCAGTCCACGGTGATCGGAATCGGAGGCGATCCGGTGAACGGGACAAACTTCGTCGACTGCCTCCGCGCGTTCGCGGACGACTCGGGGACGGAGGCCGTCGTGTTGATCGGCGAGATCGGGGGCATGGCCGAGGAAGAGGCCGCGTGTTTCATCGCCGGGCACTTTCGCAAACCCGTGGTCGCCTTCATCGCCGGGCAGACGGCGCCGCCCGGCCGCCGCATGGGCCACGCCGGCGCGATCATCGCCGGCGGGCGGGGCACGGCGGCGGACAAGATTCGCGCGCTCGAGGCAGCGGAGGTTTCCGTCGTCCGATCGCCGGCGGACATCGGCGCGCGCATGAAGGAACAGCTCCGACGATGAACGGATCCGCCCTCTACAGCGAGACGCAGACCTTCTCCCCCTGGGTCGTGGCGCTCCTGCTCGGAGTCGTCGCTCTCCTCGGCGCCCTGCTGACTCTTCGTCTCACGACCACCGTCACCTCCGACGCGCTGTCCGTGCGATACGGATTCCTCTACAAGACGCGCGTTCCGCTCTCCGAGATCGCGCTCGCCGAGGCGGTCGAATACGCTCCCGTGCGCGAGTACGGCGGGTGGGGAATCCGCGGCTCGCGGCGCCGCCGGGCTCTGAACGCGCGCGGCAACCAGGGCGTGCTCGTCACGCGCTCGGACGGGACGACGCTGCTCGTCGGCTCGCAGAAGCCGCGCGAGCTTCTCGAGGCGCTCGAGCGGGCGGGCGTCGCGACCCAGGATCGCCTGCCGATCGTCGTCAAGGAGTTTTGAAGAAGGAGCTCTCAGCCGTCAGCTTCAGCTTTTGAACATGACAGAAAGAACACTCACGATTTTCAAGCCCGACACCGTCGGCGCGGGACACTCGGGCGCGCTTCTCGCGCGGCTCGAGGAGGAGGGCTTCCGCGTCATCGGTCTGAAGCGGATGCGGCTCACTCCCGAGCAGGCGCGCGCGTTCTACGCGGTCCACCGGGAGCGACCGTTCTTCGAGGGGCTCGTCCGCTTCATGACGGAGGGGCCGGTCGTCGCCGCAGCGCTCGAGCGGGAGAACGCCGTCGCCCATCTGCGGGCGACCATGGGCGCGACCGACTCGAAGAAGGCGGAGCCGGGAACGTTGCGTCAGCTCTACGGGACGGACATCGAGCGCAACGCGATCCACGGAAGCGACTCCCCGGAGAACGCGGCGAGGGAGATCGCGTTCTTCTTCAGCGAGGCGGAGCTGGTCTGAAAAGAAGCGGGGTCAGGTCTTCAGGAGCCGCCCCAAGGCTGACCACGCCGGAATGTTCTTGCCCCTTGACGCTCTCGCTTGCGTTCGTGAACGTGTGGGCGAGTCTCGCGGTGCACGGAATCCTTGTCGTGCTGTACCTGTTGCCGGAGCTTAAGCGGAGAGCTATTTCGCTCGTCTGAGCGATACGAGAATCCGGTTCGCCACGCCTCTCAAGATCGCCACCTCGCGCTGCGAGAGCGGGCGGGCGACGACGAGGCGTCTCCAGTCCCGCAGCGACCGATCGCGGTGACCGGTGTCGTAGAACCCGATCGCCTCGAGGGCGCGGTCCCAATGCTCGACCGCGGCCTCGACGTCGCGGGAAGGCGCGAGCTCTCCGTCCGGGTTCGCCGCCGCGTCGTTGCCGGAAAACGCCCGGTGGACCGCCAGGATGACGGCGAGCGCGTGAGAGAGGTTCATGGTGGGGAAGCGAGGATCCGTCGGCAGCGTGACCGTGGCGCTCGCCCGGGAGCGTTCCTCTTCGGTCAGGCCGCTTCGTTCGGGACCGAAGACGTAGGCGACGCGCGTCTCCGCGCCGAGCGAGCCGAGAAAGTGGGGGAGCTCCGCGAGCGTGAGCCACCTCCGCTCCGCGCGACCCCGCAACGAAGAGGTCGCAACGACCGCGTCGGAATCGGCGACGGCCTCGACGAGCGTCGGGAATCGCCGCATCGCGCCGAGCAGGTCGTCGGAGCCCGACGCCAGTCGGAACGCCTCTTCGTCCGGTTCGCACGCGGGCTCGACCAGCCGGACGTCGTCGACCGCGAAGTTTTTCGCGGCCCGCGCCACGGAACCGAGATTCCCGGGAACGCGCGGGCGCACCAGAACGAGCGTGGGATCGGCGTTCATTGCCGGAAATTATGGGGCGTGTCCCATAATTATGGTTGTCGATGAAGCGCGTCTTCGCGGGCCTCATGTTCACGATCGCGGCGCTCACTGCGTCCGCGCAGGCCCCGCCCCAGAACCCGCAGCAGCAGCATCAGCAGGACGTTCCGACCTATTCGGAAGAGGCCGGGACCGAGTACGTGCTATTGCCCGTGCTCGTGTTCGACAAGAAGGGCCGCTTCGCCGACGGGCTTCAGAAGAAGGACTTTCGGGTCCGGGTCGAGACCACGTCGGTCGAGGTCGACGAGTTCGAGCGCGATGACAGTGCGCCGGTGTCCATGGCGTTTCTCGTCGATACGTCCGGCAGCATGGAGATCGCCGGGAAGCTCGATCACGCCAAGAAGGCGATCCGCTCGATCGTCCAGGCGCGCCTGCGCGGGGACGATTTCGCGCTCTTCGCGTTCTCGGAGGGAAAGGTCGAGATGGTCGCGGACTTCTCTTCCGACTCGGCACGGCTCTTCAAAGCGCTCGACGAGCTCGAAGCCGGAGGCCAGACGGCGCTTTTCGACGCCGTCGCCGCAACCCCCAGACTTCTCAAGGGGAAAAACGCCAAGAGGGCGATCCTGCTGTTCACCGACGGCGTGGACAACGCGAGCAAGCTCGACCCGACACAGATGGCAGAGATCCTGCAGCAGGTGTCCACGCCGGTGTACGCGTTCGGCATGAAGAATGTGATGTACGACCTTTTGAGTGAGAGCCAGCGGCGCGAGCTCTTCGTCGACAACCTGAAAATGCTGTCGGCGTCGAGCGGCGGGAAGATGTACCTGGTCGGAGGCGACGAAGACCTGGCGCCGCTCGCCCGGAACGTCAATTCTGAGGTGCGAAAGCAGTACATTCTGGGGTTTTCTCCCTCCGGGCGGGGAGAGTTAAAATACCGAGTCGTGTTCGTGTCCGTGGCGAAAAAAGGCAACTGGATCGTCCGGACGCGCCGTGGTTATCGGGGAACCGCTCCGGCAGCCACGGCGTCCCGTTAACCGGTCAATGAAGGGAGGTTTCATGAGGGTTCCAACAGGTTCCAATCGTTTCCTGGTGGTCGGGGCACTTCTTGTGGGGATCGTGGGCCTTGGCGGTTGCGCGACCAAGCGCTTCGTCGGCGAGGAGGTCTCCAAAAGCAGCGCCGCGTCCGAGAAGAGGATCAGCGAGGTCCAGACTCAGGTCGAGTCGGCCCAGTCGCGCGTTCGCGAGCACGATACGCATCTCGCGGAGCTCGACAAGTCGACGCGCGACGCTCTGGAGCGCGCCGAGGCGGCGGGCAAGCTCGCCGAGGGCAAGTTCGTCTACTCGCTGGTTCTCTCCGACGATGCGGTGAAGTTCCCCGTCAACCGTCACGAGCTGTCGAAGGAAGCTCAGGCCAAGCTCATGGAGTTTGCGGAGAGGTTGAAGGGCGAGAACAAGAACGTCTACCTCGAGATCCAGGGTCACACCGATGCCAGCGGGGAAAAGGAGTACAACTACAACCTCGGCGAGGCTCGGGCCGAAGCGGTGCGGCGGTTCCTCTCCAAGCAGGGGATCGCGCTGAACCGGATGTCCACGATCTCCTACGGCGAGGAGGATCCGGTCTCGAAGAACACGTCGCGCAAGGGCCGCGCCCAGAACCGCCGGGTGGTCGTCGTCGTTCTTGCCTAGCGGCTGAGGAATAAGGATGCGGGTGCAGGTAAAAACCTGTCCCCGCGACTTTTTCAGACGCCCCGATTCATTCGGGGCGTTTTTTTTGCCCCCGTCGGAGCTCCTCGAGGACCGCGGCGAAGTCGGCGGGCAGCGGCGACTCCGCGGCGACGCGCTCTTCCGTCTTCGGATGGGCGAAGCCGAGCGAACGCGCATGCAGCATCTGGCGGGGCGCTTCGAGCGGCGTCGGCGCGGTCCGACGGCGGTAGACGGAATCGCCGAGAACGGGATGTCCCGATTCGGCGAAGTGGACGCGGATCTGATGGGTGCGCCCGGTCTCGAGCCGGACCGAAACGAGCGTCGCCTTTCCGAAACGCTCGATCGGCCGGTAACGCGTGACCGCCCGCTTTCCGGCCTCGCCCGAACGGGCGACGCCCCGCCGCCGATCCCCGCGATCCGCGACGAGCGGAGCGTCGAAAACACCCGGCGCGCGAACGTCCCCCTCGACGATGGCGAGATACTCGCGCTCGATCCGGTGCGCCCGGAACTTCTCCTGGAGGTTTCGAAGCGCCTCGCGGGTCCGCGCGAAGACGAGCGTGCCCGACGTCTCCTTGTCGAGCCGGTGCACGACGCCGATCCAGGCACGCCGGCGATATCGATGCTGGAGGTAGGAGAGAGCGCGCGCGACGAGCGTGTCCTTCTCGTCCGCGGCCGTCCTCACCGTGAGGACGCCCGCCGGCTTGTCGACGATCATCAGGTGTGGGTCCTCGACGAGGACCGTGAGCCGGCTCCGGACGCGCCGCCGCTCCGGGCGGCCGGGGTGGTGAGAGAGCTCTGTGTCCTCGGGCACGTCCTGGCCGGGCTCGTCGCGCGGGACGCCGGCGGCGTCGATACGCCCCGCGCGGATCGCGTCGCGCGCCGCGCGCCGCGAGAGCTCGAAACGGCGCGAGACCAGGAGATCGAGCCTCACCGGGACGTCGAGGGGACGCGAATCTCGATGAAGAAGTTCGAGTCGCCGATTCGCGGCTCCGGCCCCGCGCCCGGACCGTAGGAGGCCGCCGGCGCGAAGTGCTCGCGGACGTACCGGTCGAGGCGCTCGAGATAGTCCTTTCCGAACGCGGCGCGTCCGTGTCCGATCGTCAGCACGTCGACGTAGACGACCGCCTCCGGCGGATCGCGCTCGAGCCGCGCGATCGCCTCGTCCTCCGCGGCAGGGTCCAGGTGACCGGGAAAGAACTGGTCCTGCGCGAGCGGGTTTCTCCAGCCGAGGGTCCAGTTGAAGAACCCGGTTTCCGGAAAGCCGGTCATCCCCCCGCCTTCCGGCACGCGGCCGGCGAGGTCCGCGAGCGCGGCGCGCGTCGCCCCGGCGACGGGTTCCGCTGCGAAGAGCGATCCGACGGGCGTTTCCACCCGCGACCAGGCCGGATGCCGGTAGAGGAGCGTGAGCGCGGCGACGCGGGACGCGAGAAAGAGCGCGAGCCCCGCGGCGACGAGCCGCGGAAAAGCCGCGGGTGCGGGGGACACGGCCAGCCGGCCCGGGAGCCGATCGGAGGCGCGCAGGAGGAGCACCGCCGCGACGAGAAGAGGCAGGGGAAGGTAGAAGCCGTTGTACGGGCCGACGTAGCCGGCCGCGAGGAAGAGGCGCGCGGCGAAGAAGAGCGAGACGAGCAGCGCGGAGTCGGGAATCCCGTCCAGGAAGGTCGCTCGTCCGCGCCGGACGAGGCGGCGGACCAGCCCGACAGCGGCCGTCGCGAAGAGGAGCGGCGGCACCGCGCGGACGAGCGGCGGCAGGAGCTCCATGATCTCCCGGATCCGTGCGGGGGGCGACAGCCGCAGGGCCGCGACGGCGAGGAGCAGTCCGATCGCGACGACCTCGATGGCGCGGCCGGCCGCCGCCGAACGGACGCGCGCCCGCGCCGAGGCGAGCGCCGCGAGCAGGAGCCAGAGTCCGATGGCGACGAGAGCGATCACCGCGAGCGCGAGCTCCGCCCCCCGGAGTCCCGGTCGATCCATTCCCGCAAACGACGTGTAGACGCTCACGAACTCGGCCGGGAGGTATAGGAAGGTGAGCCAGCCCTCCTTCTGGAGGATCGGGAGAGGGGTTCCCGCGGAGGCGACGGCATAAACGACGCCTGCAAACGCAATCGGCGTGAGCGCGACGAGGAGGAGCCGCCTCTTCGCGCTCCCGTCGCCTGCGAGAAGCCGCTCGAACGCGAGCGCTGCGATCCCGGCGAGGCCGATCTCCGGCCTCGTGAGAAGCGCCGCCGTCAGCAGCGCCGCGCCGACTCCGTCCCTCCGGCGGGAGCTCGCCGCGGAGACGAGCAGAAGCGCGCTGGTTACCGAGGCGACCGCGATGGAGGTGTCGAGGCTGTAGGGAAAAAGGTGACAGCCGCCCGGCCTCAGAAAGAACGTGACGGCGACCACGAGCGAGGTGACGAGCGACGCCCTGGCAGGGGATAGCATCCGCTTTCCGAGACGGCGCAGCGCCTCCAGGTGGAGAAGTGCGATCACCGCCGCCAGCGCGATGCGCGCCGCGAGCGACCGTCCGGCGACGAGATCCACCCCCGCGGCGATCCACGGTGCGAGGGGTCCGTAGTAGAAGCGCACGTCGCGGTAGAGGGCCTCGCCGTGCGCCACACGCCACGGCACCATGAGCTCGCGACCCGTGTCGACGAACGGCTCGATCCAGCGGTTCCAGGAAATCGCGACCAGCAGGAGAAAGACTGCGTAGGGGAGGAGAGCGCCCGGGCGGCGGCTCACGGGGCGCGCGATCGTCCGGCGGCGTACGCCAGCAACGCCGCGGCGGCGGCGGACGCGGCCGCTCCGAGGAGGAGCGCTCCCGCGCGGCGCGCCGACGCGGGCGGTTCCGGGCGCGCGATCGCCGGCAGAGAGGCGGCTTCGTCCCGCAGCCCCCGGATCGCGCGCAGGAACGCGACGTCGCCGGCGGGATCGGTCCGCTCCGCCGCGAGCGCCCTGCGCGCTTCCTCCACGAGGGACGGATTCCCGGCCGCCTTGCGATACGCCTCGAGCGCGTCATCACCTTCCGCGCGGCGGAAAGCACCGGATACCGCTCGAGACTCGCTCTCGGTGACCCGGGCGAGGCGATGGGCGGAAAGTTCCGCGGCGAGCCTCGCCGCCGCGGCCGGCCGGACTGCCGCCGCCTCGAGCGACGCGGCGTGATCGATCCGCGCGGAGAGCGCCGCGCGAAACGAAAGGAAGGCGAGGAGTGCGAGCACGGCCGTCGCGACGCCCGCGGCGATCGCGAGGACCTTCGCCACGTCAGCCAAGCGCATGTCGGGATCGTAGCTGAAAGGTCCGGGCTACGATTCGATTCGATGCAGGAGAAGATGGCGAGCCGCAATCGTTTCGTTCGGGCGGTCGCATCCGCGACCTCGCACGTCTGGTTCCCGCTGTCGCTCTTTCTCGCCCGCCACCTGCCCCGGCGGCTGCTCCGGTCTATCGCGCAGCAGACCATGACGCGCTTCATGCAGCTTCGCCCGAAGTATCAGAACGCTCTGCGCTCGAATCTTTCGGTGATCCTCGACCGGCCGGCGTCGTCACCGGAGGTCCGTCGCGCCGCCGTGGAACTCCTCGACGCGCACTTCACGGCCTGGGTCGACTTCCTCCACTTCGCCACGCGCCCTCCGCAAGAGGCCGCCCGGCTGGTCGAGAGCGTCGTCGGGTACTCACGCATCGTCGAAGGCCGCGAGAAGGGCGGCGGAGTTCTCCTCCTGACGGCGCACCTCGGCAACTGGGAGGTGGGCGGCCTGATGCTCGCGGAAATGCGCGAGCCCGTGCACGTCGTGCTCGTACCGGACATCTTTCCCGCCGTCGAGCGGGCGAGGCAGGCCCTCCACGAGCGGGCGGGGATCAGCGAAATCCGGGTCGATCGGAGCCTCGCTCCGACGCTCGCCGTGCTTCGGGCCTTGAAAGAGAACGCGATCGTCGCCATGCAGGGCGACCGCGACTTCAACAACACGGGAATCGCGATCCCGTTC
The DNA here is from genome assembly GCA_036001245.1 of Thermoanaerobaculia bacterium. GTDB lineage: Bacteria > Acidobacteriota > Thermoanaerobaculia > UBA5066 > Gp7-AA6 > Gp7-AA6. The sequence continues at coordinate 51,179 of DASYUL010000049.1, read as the reverse complement.
TTCGGCCGCGAGGCGTTCTTCCCGCGCGGGCCGCTCCTCGTGGCGATGGCGACGCCGGCGACCGTGCTTCCGGCGTTCATCGTCCGCACCCCCGACGGCCGCTACCGCGCGATCGTGGAAGCGCCGCTCGAGATCGATCGGCACGGCGACCGGGAAACGGCGCTCCGCAGAAACGTCGAGCGCTACGTCGGGATCCTCCAGAGGTACGTCGCGGAGTACCCCGAGCAGTGGTACTGCTTCTATCCGTTCTGGGACGACCCGAGCCGCGGGCGCCGGGCCGACACCGCCGCAACGAAGAACGCCTCGTAGTGCCGCGCGAGGCTCTCGACGTCCGGAAGGATCTCCGGCTTCTCGAAACCCGCGGCCGCGAGCGAGCGCCTCCAGCTCTCCGGCGTCAGGAATCCGTGGTTGGGCCGCGTCATCGGGTCGGTCGCGACGCCGGTGAAGTTCTGGAGAAAGTTGAAGACGAACTCGACGTAGATCGGCTGCTCTTCGAACGGGCGGACGCACTCGGAGAAGACCGCAACGCCCCCGGGTGAGAGGGTCTCGCGGACGCGGGCGAGAGTCGAGGCGAGATCCTTCGCGATGTGGATCGTGTTCACCGCGTAGACGACGTCGGCCGATCCCGGCTCGATCCCCTGCTCCCGAAAATTACGATCCATGTCGAGCCGCCTGAACTCGATCGGAAGCGTTCGAAAGCGGCTGCGGATGTTGCGCTCGGCTCGCCGCAGAAAGGTCGGAACGATCTCGGTGAACACGTATCGCCCGATCCGCGCGAGCGCGGCGTCGCCGGAAAGCCTCTCCGCGACCGCGATCGCCGCCGATCCCGAGCCGCCTCCGATCTCGAGGATGGTTGCCGGACGGCCGACCGGCAGCGCCCGAGCGACGGCCTCGGCGCCCAGGCGGTTGTTGATCTGGTAGAGCAGATTGTCATTGGAGAAGTACTCGAACCAGAGCGGCAGCTTCGCCGGCGAAAAGAGCACGTCTTCGCCGCTCAACTCGCCGCGGAGGAACTCGGGAACGTGCTCGAGCATCGCGCGGACCACCGAAAACGGAGGAGCCGAGCGGGGATCGAGCGCCCGGGCGCGCGCCTCGGCGCGGTCCGGGTCTCCGACGGGAAGGGGACCTCGAGCGCGGAAGACCGCGTCCGCGCCCGACCCTTCGACCTGAAGGTGCTCCTCCGCGGCGAGCTTGCGGAAGAACCACGTCACCGGAACTTCCGCGCGCGGCGCCCATCCTTTCGCCGCCACGACCTCGCGGACCGTCGTGCCCGAGTCGAGCAGCCCGGTCAGACCGAGCTCGCCGACCAGGTTCAGGAGCGTGTCGACGGTGAACCGGTCGAACTCTTCGGAGCAGAGGATGAACTCCGGGGTAAACAGGGATCGGATCTCGGGATCGGGGATCCGCGCCAGAAGCGTCGAGAGATCTTCCGTGCGCGCCGTCATGGCGGAAACGTATCAGCAGCAAAGGTGCCGGGTGAAATGCAGGTTTCGGGTGTCGGGGTGCCAGGTTTCAGTTGGGGCTCAGGTCCCCGACACCCGCACCCGACACCTCCCAACCCGACACCTCACCGCTTACACTGATTCGGTGCACCTCCTCCCGGCAGCGTTGTTGACCGCGGCCGTGCTCACCTCGCCACCGCCCCGCGTCGTGGTTCTCGCTTTCGACGGCGTCGACGCGGGTATCGTCGAGACGATGCTCGGCGCGGGGAGGCTTCCGAATCTCGCCGCGCTCCGCTCGCGCGGCGGGTTCTCTCCGCTCACGCCGCCGGTCCCGCCCCAGACGCCCGTCTCGTGGACGTCGTTCTCGACGGGTCTCGATCCGGGCGGACACCAGATCTTCGATTTCCTGAAGCGGGACCCTTCGGACATGGTTCCCACGTTCGCGGTGGCCGAGGAAAAAGAGGTGCCGTTCCTCCTCGGACGCAAGACCCCCGCGGTCGCAGGCGCCGCGGCCGCCGCGCTGTTCCTCGTACCGGCAGCCCTCGCCGCCTCGAGGCGGCGCCGCGCCGCCGCCGCGGTTCTCGTCGTCCTCGGGGCCGGCACCGCGGCGGGAATCTTCGCGGCGGCGCGCGCCTGGCTGCCCGCGACGCGACCGTCGGTCTCGAGCAACCGGCGCGGCGCGACCTTCTGGTCCGAAGCAGCGGCGCGCCCGGCGACGGTCATCCGCATGCCGGTCACGTTTCCTCCGGAGCCGTTCGCCGAAGGCCGCCTCCTGTCTGGGTTAGGCGTTCCCGATCTCTCCGGCCGCATCGGAAAGCCGTCGTACTACACGTCCGACCCCTTCTTCGCGCCGCGCGAGGGCAATGACTTCTCGATCGAGCTCGTGCGGCTCCCGTCGAACGTCGGGCGGCAGACGACGCGCATCGTGGGTCCGCCCGGCCGCGCGTTCGGTCGCCCGGGGGCGATCGAGCTCCCGATGACCCTCTCCGTCCCCGATTCGCGAGATCGAATCTCGATCGAGGCGGGGAAGTCGAGGGTGACGCTCGCTCCCGCGCAGTGGAGCGAGTGGACGAGCCTCGACTTCCGCGTGAATCCGCTCATTACGGTGCACGGCTACGCGCGATTCCTGCTCGAGAGCGTTTCGCCGGAGATTGCGCTCTATCTCTCTCCGATCCAGTTCGACCCGGAGCGGCTTCCACCCGGGTTCGAGATCTCGACACCCCCCGGCTACGCCCGGGAGCTCGTCCGGCGGTTCGGCCGATTCAAGACCATGGGCTGGGCGATCGACACGTGGTCGATCCAGTCGGGCACGCTCTCCGAGCCCGCCTTCCTCGAGGATGTCGCGGCGACGGTCGCGCACGAGCGGAGGATGCTCGCGGCGCTTCTCAAGGAGAATCGGCGGCTCTCCGTGCACTACTTCGAGTTCCCGGACCGCGTCGGCCACGTGTTCTGGCGTTTCCGCGATCCGAAGCATCCGGCGTACGACGCGGCGCTCGCGGTCAAATACGCCGATGCAGTCGAGAAGTCTTACGAGACGATGGACGCGATCGTCGGGGAGACGGCGCGCGCGATTCCCGCGGACGCGGCTCTGATGGTGCTGTCCGATCACGGCTTCGCGACGTGGCGGCGCTCGGTGAACTACGACTCGTGGCTGGTCGACAAAGGGTATCTGGTTTTGAAGGGCGACGCCCGGCGACAGAACCTCGAATCGCTCTTCTCGCGCGGCGCCTTCTGGGAGGCCGTCGACTGGTCGCGCTCGCGCGCATACGCGATGGGCCTGGGCGACCTGTACGTCAACCTGCGCGGGCGCGAGAAGGAAGGGATCGTCTCGCCCGGGGCCGAGTACGAGGCGCTGCGGCAGGAGCTCACGCAGGGACTCCTGGAGCTCACGGATCCCGCGACCGGCGAGCGCGCCGTCTCGCGCGTCTTCCGGCGCGAAGACGTGTACCGCCGCTACGACCCGCGGCTGATTCCGGATTTGATCGTCGCGAACCGGCCCGGCTATCGGGTGTCGTGGCAGTCGTCGCTCGGTGTTCCGACCGGCTCCGTCTTCGAGGACAACCGCGATGTCTGGAGCGGCGACCACTGCTCTCTCGATCCCGACCTCGTCCGCGGAGTTTTCTTCGTGTCGCGTCCCTTCTCGACCGCGCGGGTCCCGGTGATCACGGACGCCACTGCCGCGCTGCGCGCGCTGCTCGCCGGAACCGCCGGCGAAGGCGCCATCGTCTGGAAGTGAACGTCTGGACGTGAACGTACTCCCCGTCCTTTTCTCGGGGTTCCTTCTCCTCGGCGCTCCGTCTCCCGTCTCCCGTCTTCCCTCTGCCGACGCGGAGCGTCAGGCGGATCTCGCGCGCCTGCGCGCCCGCATCCGGTCTCTCGAGAAGCAAGTCGAAGACAGCCGCCGTCGTCAGGCGACGCTGTCGGAAGAGCTCTCGCGGCTCGAGCTCCAGCTCGAGATCGCGGCGCAGGAAAAGGAGTTGCTCGCGCGACTGCGGGAGGACTACGGGTCGCGTCTCGAGGAGATCGCGCTCGAGAGGAAGTCGGCGGAGCAGGCGGCGGCCCGGAGCCGCCGCGCGCTGCTCGCGAGGGCGCGGCTTCTCCACCGGTTCGGTCGTTTCGGCTACGTGCGGATTCTTCTCGAAGCGCGGGACGTTCCGGGTTTCCTCCAGGGCGTCGCGCGGCTCGACACGCTGGCGCGCCGCGACGCGAGGCTTCTGACCGAGCACCGCCGGGCAGAGGGCCTTCTCGATGCGGGCCTGACGAGAGAGCGGGCGCTCAAGTCCGAAACCGACCGCCTCTACGGAGAGACGCGGCGGGAGGAGAGCCGGATCGCGTCGCTGAAAGCGGAGCGCCAGAACCTCCTCGACCGCCAGCGCGCCGTCTCCGCGTCGCAGCGCCGCGAAGTAGCCACGCTCTCGGACAAGGCGGCGCGCCTCGAGGGGTTGCTCGAGCGCCTCTCGCGGGCGCCGGAGGCGCCCATCGGCCCGGGGGGAGGGATCCGCCCGTGGAAGGGCGTCCTCGACTGGCCGGCGCGCGGAGCCATCGTCGAGACGTTCGGTCGCCACCGCCATCCGAAGTTCGACGCGTGGACGCTCTCGAACGGAATCTCCGTCTCGGTGACCGCGGGAACGCCGGTGCGCGCCGTCTTCGCCGGAAAGGCCGTCTACGCGCAGTGGCTCGCTGAGTACGGCAACCTGGTCATCCTCGACCACGGCGACGGCGTCTTCACCCTCTACGCCTGGCTGCAGGCGGTGTCGGTGCGTCCGGGAACGTACGTCCCGGCCGGGACGCCGATCGGGATCGCCGGGACGGGGCCGGGGCGCGACGAGCCGGGACTGTATTTCGAGGTGAGAGACCGGCAGAAGGCATCGGACCCGATCGCATGGTTGAGGTGAGGTCTCGCGGAACATCCGCGTTTTTCCCGGTGTTACCATCCCCACGATGAAATCGAACCGGTCCCGACTGGTGTTCCTGCTCGTTTCCGTGGCTGCCCTCGCGTCGCTTCGCGCCGTCGATTCGGGGGCGGGCAGGGATCCGGCGACGAAGGCTCTCTCGGTCTTCTCCGAGGTCTTCTCGCTCACTCGCGGCAACTACGTCGATCCCACCGACTCGAAAGCGCTGCTCGAAGGCGCCTACGATGGGATGACCGATGCTCTCGATCCCTACTCCTATTACGTCCCGGCCGCTTCGATGCCGGCCTACCGCGCCCAGCAGGCCTCCGGCGCGCTCTCGCCGGGGATCATCGTCGCCAGGCGCGGGGGTTTCCCCTACGTCGTCGCGTCGCTGCCCGGGTCTCCCGCACAGAAGGCCGGCGTGCAGCCGGGCGACCTGATTCATGCCGTAGACGGCAAGAACCTTCGCACCGCGCCTCTCTGGAAGATCCGTTCGGCGCTGGACGGCCCGGAGGGCACGAGCGTCGAGGTCGGACTGTTCCGGTTCGTCGAGGAAAAAAAGGTCACGCTCCGGCTGCGCCGCGAGCGGTTCTCTCCGCCGGCGATCGAAACGAGGTGGGAGAAGGATCTCGCAATCGTGAAGATCCCCGCGATCACGCCGGCGACGTCCGAGGGCCTCGCGCGGGTGATCGAAGAGGCGAACAAACGATCGATCGACAAGCTGATTCTCGATCTGCGGGGCGCGATCGGCGGAGAGACCGCCGACGCCGCGCCCGCAGCTTCGCTCTTCATCGGCCGCGGTCCGGTCGCGCGGCTCGTCACGCGCAAGGTCGCGTTGAAGCCGCTCGATGCAACCGGTGAGCGGGCCTGGAAAGGCCGGACGATCCTCTTGATCGACGACGCCACGGGAGGCCCCGCGGAGATTTTCGCCGCGGCGCTCAAGGATCGCGCTGGCGCGACGACGGTCGGCGAGACGACCGCGGGCCTCGCGATCGTCCAGCGGCTCGTTCCCACCGGTTCGGGCGGGAGCCTCTACATGACGGTCGCGCGCTACCAGTCGCCTTCCGGTACGCTGCTCGGCGGAAAGGGCCTCTCTCCCGACGAGAGGGTGATCACCTTCCCCGGCGAGACCGACGGACGCGACCCGATCTTGGAGCGCGGCCTCGAGGTCGCGCGCCGCACAGCGGCGCGTCAGGCGGCATAGGCCGACCTAAGCCGACTGTTGCCGGAAGATCCTCCCCGCCGGATCTCTCCCGCGACCGCGTTCTTCGCGCTTCTCGCGCTCGCCCTCGCGATCGCGCTGTACGTCAAGTCCCGTCCCGCCGAACAGGCGAAGCCGCCCGAGCGCCGTCCACCGCCGCGACACGCGGCGAAGAAGCCACCGGTTGCGCCCCCCGGGCCGACGGCCGCGCCGGAACCGACCGCTCGTCCCGGGGAAGCCCGGATCGCAATCGTGATCGACGACCTCGGCAACGATCGCGAGGCGCTGGAGCGGATTGCCCGATGGCCGTACGCAGTCGCCGGCGCCGTGCTCCCCGGTCTTCCCGGCAGCGCGGATGCGGCGCGCCGGCTCGCCGGCTCCGGCAAGGAGGTTCTGCTCCACCTTCCTATGGAGCCCGACGGGTATCCGGAGGTCCGCCCCGGACCCGGTGTCGTCCTGCGCTCCGACACGGACGAGAGAATCACGCAGATCGTGACCGACGACCTCGCGTCGGTTCCGGGAGCGGTCGGCGTCAACAACCACATGGGCTCGGCCGCGACCGCGGACGCCCGGGTGATGCGCGCCGTCGTCCGCGTCCTCGCGCGGCGCGGGCTCTTCCTGCTCGACAGCCGAACAACCGAAGCGACGGTCGCGCGGCGGGTCGCGGAAGAAGCCTCTCTTCCGGCGGTCTCGCGCCGCATTTTCCTCGACGCGGTGACGACCGATCGAGCGATCGGGCGCGCGTATCGCGAGCTTCTCGCGAAGGCGAAGCAGGACGGCTCGGCGCTCGCGATCGGGCACCCTCATCCCGCGACGCTCGGTTTGCTGGAGCGAGAACTTCCGCTTCTGGGGGGAGAGGGCGTGCAGCTCGTTAGGGTCTCCGACCTGGCGTCGCGGGGTCCAAAGTCCAAAGTCCAGAGTCCAAAGTCCGTCGAAAGTTCAAAACAGTCAAAGGTCGCTCGCACGGACTTGAGACCATGAGACTTGGGACCTGGGACTCTCTATTCTTCGGCCTTCGCCTTCTCCCAGTATTCGTCCAGCTCCGCTGCGCTGATGTCGCCGACGGCTCGGCCTGACTCGCGGGCGCGCTCGGCAACCTTCGCGAACCGCGCGCGAAATCGGGCCTGCGCGCTGCGGAGGGCGCTCTCCGGATCGATCCTGCGCCGGCGCGCGAGATTGACGATCGAGAAGAGGAGATCGCCGATCTCCTTTTCCTCGGCCGGCGAGTCACCCGCCCGCTCTGCCTCGCGCCACTCGGCGAGCTCCTCTTCGATCTTGGCCGCCACGTCGGCGTCTCTCTCCCAGTCGAAGCCGAGGTCGGCCGCGCGCGACGTCATCCGATAGGCGGAGGCGAGCGCGGGAAGCGAAGCGGGGAGACTTCCAAGCGGATCTCCGGCACGTGAGCTGCGCTCCTTGCGCCGCTCCCAGCCCCGGCGAACGTCCCCGGCGTCCGACGCCGGGGCGCCGGCGAATACGTGCGGGTGGCGCTCGATCATCTTGCGCGTGATCCCTCCGGCGACGTCGGCGATCGAGAACCAGCCGCGCTCCTCCGCGATCCGCGCGAGAAAAAAGACCTGGAAGAGAAGGTCCCCCAGCTCGTCGGCGAGCGCCGCCGGCACACCCCCGTCGATCGCGTCGAGAACTTCGTAGCACTCTTCGAGGAGATAGGTTCGAAGCGTTTCGGGCGTCTGCTCGCGATCCCACGGGCATTCGCGCCGAAGTCGCTCCACGAGCTCGGCCAGGCGCAGAAGCTCTTCCGACACGCGCGAATCATAGCGACGGCTCTCCTCGGGCTAAGGGGCTAAAATCGCTCGAAACGTGAGCGAGGGAGACGACAAGCCCATTCGCGTCGTCGACCGGAGGATGTTCACTCCGGAGGGGGAGCTGCGTCCCGACTTCGAGCCCGAGGAGCCCGCCCCGGAACCTCCGCGGGCGGCGGCTCCCGCCGAGGCGACGAGCGAAACGCCGCGCGGCGAATCGGCCTCTGGCGCGACCGAGCCGGAACCGTCTGCCGGGAGCGAGCCGCCCGGCGCCGCGCCGGGCGAGCCCCGCAGCGACTTTGCGCGAATCGTGAGCTCGCTCGCGACGACCGCCTACTCGGCGCTCGGCCTGCTCTCCGATCCCGCCGCCGGCTCTCGGCACCGGGACCTCGCGGTTGCGCGACAGATGATCGATTGGCTCGCCGTCCTCGAGCAGAAGACGCGGGGGAATCTCTCCTTCGAAGAGTCCGACCTGCTCTCGCGGGTCCTGTACGAGCTCCGCCTCGCGTACGTGGAGGTCGGCCGCGCTCCGAAGTAGCCGGCAGCTACCGGTCGGCGTCCTCCTCCTCTGCGCCGGCGCGCTTCGCGCGGAGCCGGCGCCCGAGCCGCGCGTTTCCCCTCTCCCGCCTCCGGTGACTCGCGCGCAGTACCGATCGCAGTGGTTCGCGCTTCTCGACGATTTCCAGGAGAACGACGAACGGGGCGCGGGCCAGAAGCTGGAAGAAATGATGCGCGTTGCGCGCTCGGTCGGAGTTCGGCGGCTCGCGGACTATTCGCGCGTCGCCCTCCACGTGGCCCGCCGGGCGGAGCGATCGGGGAGGACCGGGGGAGCTGCACTCGCGTACGGCGCGGCGATCCGGCTGGACGACTCGAGCTTCGATGCGGCGGCGTCCCGGGCGGGCTTCCTCGCGCGCCGCGGTCGCCTTCGCGAAGCGGCGAGCGCGTGGCCGGCGGCGGTGACGACCCTGCTCGCGAGCTCGGAATCGCGGCTCTCGCTCTTTTCTTCGCTCGCGCTCGCGGTCGTCGCCGCCCTGGCCGCGGCCGCCATCGCCGCCGGTCTCGGGCTGTTCCTGAAGTATTTCCGCCGGATCTGGCACGATTTCAAAGAGACCGCGGGGCGCCTGCTCGGCCCGCGCGCGGCGAAACCGGTCGCGTTGCTCCTGATTGCCCTGCCGCTCTTTTTCACTCTGGGCCCGGCCTGGCTGCTTCTTTACTGGATGGTCCTCGCTTTCGCCTACTCGACCCGGCGCGAGAGATTCGCGGTCGCTTTCGCGCTCTCCGTCCTGGGAATCGCTCCGATCGCGATCGAGGGTATCGCGCGCGAGAATCTGCTGAGGCGTTCACCGATCTATCTCGCTGCGGTGGACCTCGCCGAGCGCCGCGAAGACTTCAGCGTCGAAGACGGAGTCGCCTCGATCGCGGCCGCGTTTCCCGATCAACCCGACGCCTGGTTCCTTCTTGGGCGGTACGCGGAACGGGCGGGCGACAACTCGCGCGCGCTCGCCGCCTACGGTCGCGCGATCGAGGCGGATCCGAAGGACTATCGCGCGCTCGTCAACCGGGGCAACGTCCGCTTCCTCGAGGGCGACTATGGCCAGGCAATCAGCGATTACGAGGAGGCCGCCCGTCGCGATCCCGGATCCGCGGAAGCCTTCTTCAACCTCTCCCTTGCCCGATCGGAGATCTACGACTTCAAGGGACAGGAGTCTGCGCGCGCGCGGGCGCTCGCGATCTCCCGGCGGGACGTCGATTCGTGGTCTTCGCGTCCGTCGTTGAATCGCGTCGTGGCGGCGCCCTATCCGGTCAGTAATGCGCGGGAGCGGGCTCGGACCGTCGCCGAGCGCGCCTCGCAGCGCGGGCCCGCGGGCGCGCGTCCGGCCCTAGTTGCGCTCGCTCTTTCTCCGTGGTGCCTGGCGCCCTGGGGAGCGCTCGCAGTCGCCTGGACCTTCGGCGCCATCCGGTCCCGCCTCGGCACGGCGAACGAGTGCTCGCGCTGCGGGCGTGCATTCTGTCGCCGCTGCAAGCTGTCCGCCGGGCCGACTCAATTCTGTGGAAGGTGCGCCCGCCAATACCTCCACAAGGATGAGAACGACGAGGAAACGCGGGAGAAGGATCGCCACGAGACGGAACGGCGCGCTCGCCGCCGGCGGTACCTGGTGAGGCTCGGATCGGCGGTCGTGCCCGGACTTCCCCGGTTCCTCTCCAACCGGCCGTGGGCGGCCTTGACGCTCCTCTTCCTTTTCTTTCTCGCACTCGCGCTCGCGTTCGGAGGTCCCTGGCTGTTCGATCTCGCGCCGCTCGCTCCTTCGAGTGCGTCGCTGCCCGGACGGGTTGCCGCCGCGACCGGGGCGCTCGCCCTCTGGATCCTGGGGCTGAACGGCGCGCGGAGGGCGACCCGTGAGCCTTGACGGAAACCTTCGCGTCTTCGCGCTGACCGAAGTGTTTCAGATGCTCGGGATGCAGCGAAAGAGCGGTATTCTGACGGTCGAAGGCCCGAAGGACACGATCAGCGTCGGACTGCTCACGGGGCGGGTCGTCTCCGTCGAATCGAGCTCCGCCCCCATCGAGAATCGTCTGGGCACTCTCCTGGTGAAAGCGGGCAAGCTCTCCGAGGCGGCGCTCGACGCCGCTCTCGACGCCCAGAAGAGGAAGCAGGAACGCCTCGGACGGCTCCTTCTCGCCGAGGGGATCGTGCGTCCCGAGGATCTCCGCGAAGCCTCCCGGCTCCAGGTCCATCGAATCCTCTTCGGGGCGTTCGGCTGGACGGATGGTCGCTTCCGGTTCGCCCCTCAGGCGATGATCGATCACGACCCCGACGTCTTCGCGCCGATCGAGACCGAATCCATCCTGCTCGAGGCGGCCCGCGTCTTCGACGAGCTGCCGTCGGCGGAACAGAAAATCCCGTCGAAAGAGCTCGTCTTCTGCCGCACTCCGGAGGCTCACGACCTTCGCCTCCTCGCGCAGTCCAACGAGGACGAAAGCGGGAGCATCGCGGTCTCCAAGCGGGAAGCGGAGACGTGGAAGTGGATCGACGGGCAGCGCACCGTCGGCGAAATCCGCGAGCGGGCATTTCTCTCGGATCTCGACGTCCTGAAGGGAATCTCCGACCTGCTCGACCGGGGCGTGATCGAGCAAGGGCAGATTCGCGAGACCCCATCGGCGACCGCGCCCGTCCGCCGCCGGCGCCTCTCGCTCGCAGGCGCTGCTGCCTGGGTGGCCGTCCTCACGGCTCTCGCGATCGCGCTCTCGTTTGCGCCCCGCAATCCCGCGAACCTGTTTCTGCGTCCGATCTCGGAGAATCCGCCGGCGCGTGATCTCGCGAAGGCGAACTCACTCGCCCGCCTCCTCGCTGTGGGCCGGGCGGTGCGCGTCTACTACGGCTCGACCGGCCGGTATCCGCGGACCATCGGGCAGCTCGCAGCCGAAGGGATCCTGGACGAAAACTCCCTGCGCGATCCGTACGGCCGCTTCTACCGATACATCCTTCGCCCCGAGGACGGGAAGTTCGCGCTCTACGGCCGCACTGCGAAGGGAGAGATCGACCTCGACCTCTCCCATGAGGGACAGCTCGCCCCGGTGGCCGAGATCCGGCCGGCGGGCTCATCTCCGGCTGCGACGCCGGATCGTCCGCCCGCAGTGAAGGTCGTCAGGTAGTCAGGTTTTAGGGTTCCAGGCCTCCAGGTTCCAGGTTTCGATGAGAGGGTACTTGAGTCTGAGTGGCTTAGAATTTGCTGGCTCCAACTTGACAGCCGGACGCTAAGATTTTATGATCCGGTTTCGTTCGTTGCAGGTTAGGAGAGGCAAATGAGCAAGATCATCGGAATCGACCTCGGCACCACGAACTCGTGTGTCGCCGTCATGGAGGGGAGCGACCCCGTCGTCATCCCCAACGCGGAGGGGAACCGGACGACGCCTTCCGTCGTTGCGTTCACCAAGTCGGGCGAACGGCTCGTCGGCCAGGTCGCCAAGCGGCAGGCGATCACGAACCCGGCGAACACCATCTTCTCAATCAAGCGCTTCATGGGACGGAAGTACTCGGAAGTGACCGAGGAAATGAAGATGGTGCCGTTCAAGGTGGTCGCCGCGCCCAACGGCGACGTGCGGATCGTCGCGGGAGGGAAGGAGTATTCGCCGCCCGAGATCTCCGCGATGATCCTCGGAAAGCTGAAGGAAGCGGCGGAGGCGTACCTCGGCCAGAAAGTCACCCGCGCCGTCATCACCGTCCCTGCGTACTTCAACGACTCTCAACGCCAGGCGACCAAGGACGCCGGACAGATCGCCGGCCTGACGGTCGAGCGGCTCGTGAATGAGCCCACGGCCGCCGCGCTCGCCTACGGCCTCGACAAGAAGAAGGACGAGACGATCGCCGTCTACGACTTCGGCGGCGGGACGTTCGACATCTCGATCCTCGAGGTCGGTGAGGGCGTCGTCGAGGTCAAGTCGACCAACGGCGACACGCACCTGGGCGGCGACAACATCGACCAGCGGGTGATCGACTGGATTCTCGCGGAGTTCAAGAAGGACCAGGGCATCGACCTGTCGAGGGACGCGATGGCGATGCAGCGGCTGAAGGAGGCGGCGGAGAAGGCGAAGATCGAGCTCTCGAACGTCGTCGAGACCGACGTCAACCTTCCCTTCATCACCGCTGACGCGTCGGGCCCGAAGCACCTGCAGTTGAAGCTCACGCGCTCGAAGCTCGAGCAGTTGGTCGAAGACCTGATCAACCGCTCGGTTCCGCCGTGCAAGCAGGCGCTGAAGGACGCCGGCCAGGAACCGAAGGACATCGACGAAGTGGTGCTCGTCGGCGGCCAGACCCGCATGCCTCGAATTCAGCAGCTCGTGAAAGAGCTCTTCGGCAAGGAGCCTCACCAGGGCGTGAATCCCGACGAGGTCGTCGCCATCGGCGCGGCGATCCAGGGCGGCGTGCTCGCCGGAGATGTGAAGGATCTCCTTCTCCTCGACGTCACCCCGCTGTCGCTCGGAATCGAGACGCTCGGGGGAGTCACGACGAAACTGATCGAGCGCAACACGACGATTCCCACCAAGAAGAGCGAGGTCTTCTCGACGGCCGCGGACAATCAGACGTCGGTCGAGATCAAGGTTCTCCAGGGCGAGCGTGAGATGGCGCGCGACAACAAGGCGCTCGGCGTATTCCATCTGGTCGGGCTGCCTCCGGCGCCGCGCGGGATGCCGCAGATCGAGGTCACCTTCGACATCGACGCGAACGGCATTCTGAACGTCTCCGCGAAAGACCTCGGCACCGGCAAGGAGCAGAAGATCACGATCACCGCCTCGTCGGGTCTCTCCAAGGACGAGATCGACAAGATGGTGTCCGACGCGCAGTTGCATTCCGAGGAGGACCGGAAGCGGCGCGAGGAGATCGAGGCACGCAACCGGCTCGACAGCCTCGTGTATTCGACCGAGAAGACGTTCAACGAGAACCGCGACAAGATCGATCCATCCGAGATTTCGAGCTTCGAGTCGACTCTCGCCGACGCGAAGAAGGCGCTCGAATCGGGCGACGCGCAGACGATGAACGACGCGGCACAGCGGCTCCAACAGGCGTCGCACCGCCTGGCGGAGGCGATCTACAAGGGAAGCTCCGCCGGAGCCGGCGGAGGTGCCGGCGGCGCGCGTCCCTCGGGCGAACCGGGTCCGGCCGGAAAAGAGAAAGAAGACGAGGTCATCGACACCGAGTACGTGGACACCGAGAAGAAGTAGGGGTGATTTTCGCGACGGCGGAGAACTGAGAACAAAGAACTGAGAACTCAGTCATGAGCGGTTTCCGCTGGAGCTCGCTCCAGGATCTCTTCGCGATCCAGGAGAAGATGAACCGCCTCTTCGAGGAGACGATTCATCGCACCGAGTTTCCCGACGAGGGGCTCGACTCAGCGCTGTGGTCGCCCGCCGCGGACGTCTACGAGACCTCGGAGGAAGTCATCCTCTCCGTCGAGCTTCCGGGAGTGCGTCTCGAGGACGTCCACCTCGAGTCCCTCGACGGAAAGCTGCGGGTCTCCGGCGTTCGCCGCTCCGACGAGGGAGTCGAGCCGCGGCAGTTCGTGCGCATGGAACGCATTTACGGCAACTTTTCGCGCGACTTCTCGGTTCCCGCGACGATCGACTCGTCGCGCATCAAGGCGACCCTTAAGGCCGGGATCCTTCGCGTGGTCGCTCCCAAGACCGACCGGGCCCAGCCGATTCCGGTGGAAAGAAAATCTCGATGAAGAAGACACCCGGTCACGCCGGCCTCCGGATCGGGGCGATCTCCGAGAAGTACGGCATTCACCCGCAGACGCTGCGCATGTACGAGCGCGAAGGCCTCCTGCGGCCCACGCGCACCGAGGGAAATACCCGCGTCTACGATCCGGACACGATCGACCGTCTCGAAATCATCCTGACGCTGACACGGCACCTCGGCGTCAACCTGGCCGGAGTCGAGGTCATCCTCCACATGAAGGAGAGGATGGAGAAGATGCAGGGGGAGGTCCGGCAGGTGCTCTCCGCTCTCCGAGAGGAAGTCGAGGCGCGAGAACACGGCCGGTCGCTCGCCCTCACGCGGGTTTCGACGACGGCGCTGATGAGGAAGTGACCGCGAAGCGGTCATCCTGAGCGAAGCGAAGGATCTCCCCCCCGGAGCGGAGAGATTAGCGCCGTCTCGACGACGGCGGTGAGCCGCGGGCGGACCCGCGGCTTGTCGCCTCGGCTGCGCCGAGGCTCGGTGCGTCGTGCCCTGCGGGCGTTCGCAAGCTCACCCCCCAGAGGGCGCTCGGTGCCCTCGTCGCTTCGCTCCTCGGAATGACAGAGGCCCTTGACAGGTTTTCGTTTCGTACCGTCGCCGCGGGACTAGAATGCGCGGTCGAATGCGAGGAGGGATTGTGAAAAAAGCACTTATCGCTGTCGTCGGCCTCGGCTTCGCCGCAATCGGCCTGGCGCAGCTCTCCAAGTACAAGGACTGGGGCAAGTCTGCCGAGGCGTACTTTCTGACCCCTTCGGAGAAGCAGGCCTGGTCGGAGGTCCGGACGGACGACGAAGCCGAGAAGTTCATCGTCGCGTATTGGGGCAAGCGTGATCCGAACCCGGCGACTTCGGCCAACGAGTTCCGCGACGAGATCAACCGGCGGATCGCCGCGGCCGACGAACAGTTCAAGATGCGCAACAAGCGCGGGTCCGAAACGAACCGCGGGAAACTGCTCGTCACGCTCGGTCTTCCTTCCCGCGTCTCGTCGCAGCACACACAGGGGGATCGCGCGGTCGACGACACGGGAGGAGTGACGGCGCCCGCGATCGACACCCGTTCGACGAGCTTTGAGGGCTCCCCGGCCGTCGTCCAGACCTGGACGTACGCAAAGGAGAAGTTCGATCCGTCGCTCGGCCTGGGCGAGATGCGCGTTCGGATCACCGTCGACCCACAGCGGGGAACCGATGACCTCATGGGAGCGGGCGCGGTCGACAAGGCGATCGCGAAGATTGCCGAGAAGTCGATCGTGAACGCGGGCGGCGTTGCCGCGGTTGCCCCGGCCGTCCCGCCGGCGGCGACCGGCCCGGGATCGACGGCGGCCGCTCCTCCCGCTGTCGCAGCGCCTCCGGCTGCTCCGCCGCCCGCGGCGGCTCCGGCCGCCCCAGCCGCGCTTCCTCCTGCCGCCGCGGCACCCGCGGCGCCCGCAGCGATTCCCGCGGCGGTCCGCAGCGCGCTCGAAGCGCTCACGAAGGACAAGAGCGACCCGCACTTCTACGGGGGCGAGTTTCAGGCGATCACTGGTGAGCCCTTCTATGCGCTGCAGTTCTACGTCCCCGCCGAGAAGGCGGGCGAGCCTCTGAAGTTCGGAGGGGTGGTCTGGAACGACTCGAATCAGGCCGTCGGCTCCTACTGGGAAGACGTCAACTTCACGGACGTCAAGAGCGGAAATCGCACCGACAAGGTGTTCGACCGCTCGCTCGCTCTTCCCGCGGGAAGCTACCGGGGATCGTTCGGGCTCTTCACCGCGTCCGGGACTCCGGTCGCGACGTCGGCAACGACGTTCAAGCTCGAACCGGCCGCGGCCGGATTCGGAGTTTCGCCGCTCATCCTCGCGAACACTCTGACGCCCTTGACCAAACGGCCCGCGGCGACGGATCCCTTCGTGTTCGGCATGGAAAAGCCGATCAAGGTGGAGCCGAAAGGCGATCGCAAGTTCGCGAAAGAAGACAGCCTCTGGTACTTCTACGCCGTCCGCAACCCGGTCATGCCGGCGGCTCCCGCGGGAACGACTGCGGCGCCCGCTCCCGCGACGACGACACCGGGCGCGACGACTCCAGGCGCGACGGCTCCGGGTGCCTCGGCGGCACCGGCGCCGGCCGCGGCCGAGCCCAAACCGCGCATCATGACCCGCATCACGGTGCTGCGCGACGGGCAGAACGCCTTCCAGCCGCTGACGAGCCCCGCGGACCTCCAGCAGCTCGGCCCCGGCTACTTCGCGTCAGGCAGCGAGATCCCGCTCGCGAGCTTCGACCCCGGCTACTACACGTTCGGCATCCAGGTCCGCGACCTGAATGCGCCGAAAGATTCGGCGGCATTCAGGGGGATCGAGCGCAAGGAGGATTTCATCGTGCTGAACGCCGACGGGACGCTGCCGGCGCGCGCGGCGGTCAAGAAGACCGAGACGAAGACGAAGACCACCAAAAAGCCATAGTTCCAAGTTTCAAATCCAAGTTCCAAGAGGCGGGTCTTCGTGGCCGCCTTTCGATTTCGGAACACGCGACACGGGACACGGGACACGGCACACGGAACAGGGGACGAAGTCCTCGGGCTCGATTCGCGTGCACAGGCTCCCGTGCCGTTGGTCACGCAAGAACGTGCATTCATCCGGCGTGCTGGAGTCCGATTCAAGCGATTGGATTTTTAGGCGACTTTTAGATACCGTTAATGGACGGAACCTATTGATCTGAAAGAATATACTACGGCAGCAGATGCGCGTGGCCGTGGCACTCTTCTTGCCACTTCTGAGTTCGTCACAAGTGCGTCACTGTGCTACTAATTCGCCCTTTCAGGTTCATTTTCTTTGAGGAAAAGGAGAGCTATGCGTAGTCGATTTCGATTTACCGTGATGGCCCTCGGAATTCTCGCACTCGCGGTTCCCACCTTCCTTCTCGCGGACGGCACCCTTCTCGGAACAATCAAAGGCCGTGTGCTCGACGAGTCGGGAGCAGGAGTTCCCGGAGCGACGGTCGAGATCGTGAGCTCCGACAAGGGGTTCCGGCGCAGCCAGACGACCGACGCCACGGGAAACTTCACTTTCGCGGCTCTGCAAACGGGACCGTACACCCTCAGAGCGAGCCTCTCCGGATTCCAATCAGTCGAAACAACGAACAACCTCGTCGAGCCGAATAAGACGACCGACGTCGACGTCACGATGCGACTCGCCCAAGCGGCCGAGGCCGTGACGGTGACCGGCGAAGTTCCCCTCGTCGACAAGACGGAAACGAGCGCTCGGACCACAGTGCGCTCGGAGCTGACCCAAAAGCTCGCGATCACCCGTAACTACCAGAGCCTGATCTCCGCTGCCCCCGGCGTGACGAACAACGCCGGCGGCAACCCGAACGTCCACGGCGCCCTTTCGGGCAACAACCAGTACCTCTTCGACGGCGTGGACACGACCGACGTCACGACCGGCACGTTCGGCCAGAACTTCAACTTCGAGGCGATCCAGGAGGTCGTGATCTCGACTTCCGGAATCTCGGCGGAGTTCGGCCGCGCGCAGGGCGCGATCGTCAACGTCATCACGAAGGCCGGAACGAACAACTTTTCCGGCTCCGGCAAAGCGATCCTGACGAACGACGAATGGAACGAGCAGAACAAGGGGAGAAGCCCTCGAACGACCGCTAATCCAACTGGAACTTCGTTCGAGCGCGTGAAGTTCGACGAAGTCGTCGATCGCTATGCGCTGACGCTCGGCGGTCCAATCTGGAAGGACCACGCGTGGTTCTTCGGGGCGTATGAGTGGGCAACTGTCCCAACTGCGTTTACGACGACTGCAAAATCGCCGGTGCATCCGACCGGCACCGGCGAGGAGTATCAGCAGATTACGGACGTGAAGCTCTGGGACGCGAAGGTGACGTTCCAGGCGACGCCGTCTCATTTGTTCACGGCGCAGGCTAACAGTGACCCGATCAACGGGTTCGTCGTGAACTACTGGGGCGCGAATTTCCCGGCGGCCGAGCGGGAGGCGCTGACGCTTCAGGACCAGAACGGTTGCGGCGACAAGGCCGGTGACAAGAGCGTCTGCGTCTGGCAAGCGCGCTGGGCAGGCGTTTTTGGTCAGAATCTCTCAATGGAAGCTCTGTACGCCGAACAGGACGGCGACATTTTCGTGACTCCCTTCGAAGGAAATGGCTCCCCGATCCTGAGCTTCGCGGACGGGCTTTTCTACAACGGTGCGACCTTCGACGGATTCGTCAAGCGCCCGCGCAAGCAGGCGAACGTGGCGGCGACGCTGTACACGAACCTCTTCGGCAATACCCACACGTTCAAGGGCGGCGTGGACTACCAGGATCTCGAGTCTGTCGCGTTCTTTACGTACCCGACCAACCGGGAATTCCTCGTCACCGATTTCGATCCGGTTACCCGCGACCTGATTCTGGCGCCCGCCGACAACCGGCTCGACTTCATCGACCCGGCCCAGTCGGTGTCGACCGGAAAGATCTGGGGCTTCTACGCCCTCGACAAGTTCGAGGTCGGAAAGCACCTCTTCTTCAACATCGGCGGCCGCATCGACAACCAGACCGCCGATAGCGACGTGGGCGCACAGGTGATCGACACCACGACGTTCTCTCCGCGGTTGACGGGCGTTTACGACGTGTTCGGAAACGGCAAGACGCTCGCCTCGGCGGCCTACGGTCGTTACTACCAGTTCCTCGTTCAGGACATCGCAGACTCCATCTATGCCGGCGTAGCGCAACAGTCGAACTACGACCTCTTCGAGTGGGCGGGGCCGGAGACCACGTGCCCCCTTCCGTGTGAAAACTCGCAGTGGGTTCTCGTCGATCAGGTGCGCGTCGGCGCCGGCGTCACGCCGATCAACGAAGACCTCAAGCCTTCTTACCTCGACGAGATCAACGTGGCTCTTCAGCAGCAGCTGGGCAACACGATGGCGGTCGGGATCCGCGGAATCTACCGGCAGTGGAAGGACCTGATCGACGACCGCCGGTTCATCGACGCGGAAGGCAACAAGGTCACCGAGCCACAAAACTTCGGAGACGAGCTGCGCCGGTACTACAAGGGAATCGAGCTCACCTTCGAAAAGCGATTCTCGCGCAACTGGCAGGCGGCGATGAACTACACGCTCTCGCGCTCGGAAGGCAACTCGTTTTCGAACTACACCTCTCAGCTGTTCGACTACGCAGGCCAGACGTGCAACATCACCGGAGTTCCAACGGTCGGCCGCATTCCGTGCCCGCAGGCGACGAACGTCAACCGCTACGGTTACGCCGCGTACGACCGCACTCACATCTTCCAGGCGTTTACTGCTTACACGTTACCCATGAAGTGGGTCGCGATCACTGCCGCGCCGTCGTTCTATTGGCAGTCGGGTCTCCCGTACCAGATGCAGCGCAACTTCTCGATCAACGGCGAGACCGATATCTACTTCTACGAGAAGCGTGGCTCGCATCGTCTCCCCAACAACTACCAGCTCGACTTCGCACTCGAGGCAGTATTCAAGCCGTGGGGTCCGATCGAGGTCGGGGTCAAGGGGGAGGTCTTCAACGTGACCAACCAGCAATACCAGCTCACCTGCACCGGAAGCTGTCTCAACCCGACGAACCCCGCGACCGCACTGGAGCCGACGTTCGGCAAGCCGACGGGCCGCGGCAACATGCAGGCGCCGCGCGCCTATCGTTTGACCGCTCTCGCTCGGTTCTAGTTTTTACCCCGGTCTTCTGGGGCCCCGGCGGTGCCGGGGCCCTTTTGTTTTCATCGGAGGCTAGAATGCAGCGCGTGACGCTCTCGCGATTCCTTTTGCCCTGCCTTTTCCTTCTGACCACGGCTGGCGCGCCTCTCCGTGCGCAGGCACCGGCCGCCGCGGACGACGAGGACTGGGCCAAATCTCCGGAGGCGTACTTTCTGACCTCCGACGAGAAGCGCGAGTGGCAGAGGCTTGCGTCGCGCGAGAACCGCCAGGAGTTCATCGAACGCTACTGGCTGAAACGCGACCCCTCTCCCGGGACGCCGGCGAACGAGTTCCACGACCTGGTGCTGAACCGCATCCGCACGGCGGACGGCCGATATCGAATCGAGAAGACTTCCGGGTCACGGACCGCTCAGGGTTTCGTGTTCATCGTCTTCGGGACTCCGGCGCGAGTGCAGGAGCAGCGCGCGCGCGGCCCGGAGGCGCCTCGGAACCCCGTGGCCGGTGCCCCGAATAATCCCGTCGGTCTGATCGAGGGGACTGAGATGGTCTACACGTGGAACTACGAGCGAGATCGAACACCGCGCGTGCTCGAGGCCCTCGGGATTCCCACGCTGTCGATCAACATCGTCGTCGAGCCCCAGCGGCATCGCGATGAGCTCCAGAAACCGGGTCTCGTCAATGACTACCGCGAGCGGCTGGCGCGCAAGTCGATCGTGAATCCGGATCTCGTGCCCGCCGCCGCTGCCGGCCACCCGGCGCCGGTTGCGGCGGCGGCGGCCTCCACGATTCTGCCACTGTCGCGAGAAGCGCGCGCGGTGCTCGAGAAAGCGCTGCCGCAAGGCCCCGTCGAGGACGAAAAGCGCCCCATCTTCGGCAGCGCGATCCTCTGGGGCGACCGGAGCGCGCCCGAGACCCTCACGTGGGTCTACTTTCCCGGGAAGGACGGCGGAGCCGAGAAAATGCGCTTTCACGCCCTCGTGCGGCCGCAGGAGGGCGGGCCGGAGATCCTCGCGGGCACGGAAGCGGTCGCTCCTTCCACGACTCTGCCGACGGCGAAGCCCGGCCGGGTCTTGATGCGACGTCTCGACCTGCCGCCCGGCAATTACTCGGCTTCGCTCGCGGTCACCGACGAGAAAGACCGGCCGCTCGCCTCGGCGACGCTTCCCCTGCGGGTTCCGGCGCTCGAGAAGGACCTGGCGGTCTCGAGCCTGCTCCTCTCCGCGGGCGTCGCGCCGGTGGATGCGAGCGGGGATGGATCGTTCGTCTTCGGCACCGTCGAGGTGCTCCCTCGCGCCGACGCCGAGTTCTCGCGCTCGGAGTCGCTCTGGTATTTCGTCCAGCTCGCCAACGTGGACGACGCTGAGAAGATCACCCAGGAGATCCAGCTGCGGCGCGGCGCACAGACGATCGCGAGCCAGGCGGCTTCGCCCGCGAAGCTCCAGCAGCTCGCTCCGGGGCGATATGCCTTCGGCTACGAGATCCCGCTCACCGGCCTGGCCCCCGGCAACTACATGCTCTACGTCACGGTGCGGGACGGGACAGGCCACAGCACGCTTCGAAGAGCCGACTTCCGCGTCGTAGAGGGCCCGACGAAGGTCTCCGCGGCACTGAACTGATTCTCGGCCCCAAAAACGTCGCGTTGGATTTCCATCCAACCGACCGAATCGGACCGCCGTCCGGGCGTTTCTGTCTCTCTTCGTCACTCCTGCGAACTTCTTGCGCAGGAGTGTCTTGCAGCGGCGTCGGGGGGCGCCGCAAATCCGGCGACTCTCTGGCGCCCGATTTGCTGCTCGTCCCTCGAAAAAGGGGAGTCGTCCCGATCGTCGCGTGCGAACCCCGGGATCAACTCAGTGAGGGTGCCGATCCGACACCTGCCGGAGCTGACGTTTTGCGTCAACCGCCGGATCCCTTCCCTCGGTTTCTTTTCTTTTCAAAAGGAGGGTAGTCGCATGAGGAACCTCGTCCGTTTCTTGGGTCTCCTCGCCTTTCTCACCCTCGCCGCTCACGTCTCTCTCGGCCAGGGCACGACCGCGACAATCGCGGGCACGGTGACTTCCGAAGGCCAGCCGTTGCCCGGAGTGTCGGTGACCGTTTCATCGTCGGCTCTCCAGGGGACACGGTCGGCTACGACCGGGTCGAGCGGCAGCTATTCGATCGCGGGCCTGCCTCCCGGCGACTACGTAGTCACGTTCGAGCTCGCCGGCCTGCAGCCGAAGACCCAGAAGGTCCGGCTCATCCTGGCGCAGACCACTCGCGCCGACGAGTCGCTCTCCGTGTCCGGGGTGCGGGAGGAGGTTGCCGTCAAGGGAGAAGCCGAGGCGGTTCTCGAGACGACCCAGATCGCGACGAACTTCACGTCGGAACAGATCGCGCGCCTTCCGATCGCACGGACGATCGTGCAGACGGTGCTGCTCGCGCCCGGCGTGAGCAACGCCGGCGTGAACAACCAGGTGACGATCTCGGGAGCGCCGTCCTACGACAACGTGTTCCTGGTCGACGGTGTCGTCGTGAACGAGAACCTGCGCGGCCAGCCTCACAACCTCTTCATCGAGGACGCAATCCAGGAGACGACCGTCCTCGCTGGCGGCGTCTCGGCCGAGTACGGCCGTTTCACGGGTGGCGTCGTCTCGACCCTTACGAAGTCGGGCGGAAACCGTTTCAGCGGATCGTTCCGGGACAGCTTCAGCAACCCGGAGTGGATCGAGAAGACGCCCTGGCCGGCCGAGGCGGATCACGTGGACGAGGTCGATCAGGTCTACGAGGCAACCCTCGGCGGGCGGATCCTGAAGGACCACCTCTGGTTCTTCGGCGCGGGGCGGCTCGCTAAACGCTCCTTCCAGCGATTCACCGCGGTGACGAACCTGCCCTACAGCAACGACTTCGACGAAAAGCGGTATGAGGGCAAGCTGACTGGCCAGATCGCCAGCGGCCACAACCTCGTGGCTTCCTATCTGAACATCACCAACGACGAGATCAACAACGCATTCGGCAACATCCTCGACTACGACAGCCTTGTGCCGGCCCGATCTCTCCCGAACTCTCTTCTCGCGCTGAACTACACCGGCGTGCTCTCGAAAAACCTGATGATCGAGGCGCAGTACGCGAGGAAGGAGTTCACGTTCGAGAACAGCGGCGGTCTCCTGACCGACCGCATCGGCGGCACGCTTCTCGTGGACACGAACAACCGCCGCTTCCACGCGCCGACGTTCTGCGGGGTCTGCAGCTTCGAGGAGCGGGACAACGACTCCTGGCTCGGAAAGCTGACGTATTACATGGACACACCGCGTCTGGGCAGTCACTCGATCGTGCTGGGCGTGGAGAATTTCGCCGAATCACGGCTCGCCAACAACCACCAGGAGGGGAGTGACTACCGGATCTCGAGCGTCACGTCGATCATTGCCGGGACGACGGTTTACCCGCGCTTCGGAAGCGCCGCGGTCATCCAGTACCAGCCGATTCTCTCGAACTCGACGGGGACCGACTTCCAGACTGTCTCCGCGTTCGTCAACGACAAGTGGGACTTCAACCGCCACTTCAGCTTCAACGTCGGGCTCCGGTACGACAAGAACGACGGGAAGGACGCCGACGGCAACACCGTCTCCGACGACAGCGCGTTCTCGCCGCGCCTCGGGGTCGCCTGGGACATCAAGGGCACCGGAAGGGGGCGCTTGAGCGCCACGTACGCCCGCTACGTCGCGAAGATTGCCGACGGCAACGTGGGGGGCGGCGGTCAGGCCGCGGGAAACCCGGCGAACATCACCTGGTTGTACGGGGGACCGGAGATCAACCCGGCCTCGTCGTGCTCGCCGACAAATACGGCCGGGTGCCTTTCGTCGGCCGAAGCGCTCGAGCAGCTCTTCGCCTGGTTCGACTCGGTGGGAGGGATCAACTACTCGAACTTGAACTCCACTTCGGTCCCCGGATTCTCCGCCCGTTTCCCCGAATCGCTCGTCTCCCCCTCGGTGGACGAGGTGACGCTCGGGTACGGCACCCAGATCGGGTCGAATGCCTACGCGAAGGTCGATCTGATCGCGCGCGACTGGAACAACTTCTACAACCAGCGCATCGATCTCTCGACCCCGCAGGCGACGGATCCTTTCGGCAACGTCGGGGACGTGGCATTTATCGAGAACGACGACAGCGGGATCGAGCGCAAGTATCGGGGGGTCCAGTTCCAGGGGCAGTGGCGGCCCGGCCGATTCCAGCTCGGCGCCACCTATACGTGGTCGCGGCTCACTGGAAACGATGAAAGCGAGGGCGCGGCCACCGCCACGAGCCCCAACCAGGCACTCGCGACCTGGTATCCCGAGTACCTGAACTACGAGCAGCGCCGGCCGATCGGATATCTGGGTCAGGACGTTCGGCATCGAGCCCGCCTCTGGCTCGGCTACGAGCTGCCGACGCGGTTCGGAAACTTCGAAGCGACCGTTCTTCAGTCGTTCGACAGCGGACTTCCCTACTCCGCGTTCCAGAACATCGACGCTTCCGGGCGCAATACGCCGTTCCCCGGCAGCCCGGCGAACCCGGGCTACAGGCTCTCGCAGCTCGGCACGACGCACACCTACTACTTCAGCAAGCGCGGCGAGTTTCGCACCGACGACATCTACTCGACGGACGTCTCGCTCGGCGTCTCGATCCGCGTATTTCGGAGCCTCGAGGTCTTCGTCCGCGGGATCGTGACGAACGTGTTCAACAACGATGCCGTGGTCTTCCCCGACACGACGGTCATCACCCGTCGGAGCGGCGGCGCCGGTTCCAACCTGGTGGCCTTCAACCCGCTGACGGACACTCCAGTCGAGTGCACCGAGCGGGATCCGGCCAACGCGAATCGCTGCGCAGTCTCGGGGGCCAACTGGATGAAGGGGCCGCTCTTCGGGCAGGCCAACGGCGTGGGCTCGTACTACAACACAGCGGGCGAGCGCGGCGGGCTGCAGCCGCGCACCTACGGCTTCACGGCCGGTTTCCGGTTCTAGACGCGATCTTTCTCTCTTAAAGGGGGCGGCAACGCCCCCCTTTTCTTACTGCCTTCACTTTGCGCCGAAAAGTACTTGACAGATCTGCCGCCGTCGAAAAAGAATCGGACATGAGATCGTCGGCGCAGTCTCGCGGCGCGCCTTCCTCCGACGTTCGCACCCAGGCTGCCGCCAACCTCCGGTTCATCCGGGAGGCGATGGAGTCTGCGGGCGCGTTCACGGCCGTCTCGGGCTGGGGCCAGGTGGCGGTTGGGGCGACCGCTTTCGCCGCCGCCGCTGTCGCCGCCCGGCAACCGACCCGCGAGCGCTGGCTTCTCGTCTGGCTCAGCGAAGCGGCGATCGCGGTCTCGATCGCCGGCGTCGCGATGGCCGTCAAGTCCCGGAGGAGAGCCCTACCCCTGTTTTCGGGCGGGAGCCGGCGGTTCTGGCCCGGCTTCACCGCCCCGCTGGCCGTTGGAGCGATGCTGACGGCCGCGCTCTTCGCACGCGGCCTCTTCGACATGATGCCGGCAGTCTGGCTGCTCCTCTTCGGCGCCGCGGTCGTGGCCGGCGGCGTCGTTTCGGTTCCGCTCGTTCGGGCGATGGGCTGGTGTTTCGTCGCGCTCGGGATCGCGGCGCTCTTCGCGCCGGAGAGCTGGTCAGATCCGGTTCTCGCGGCCGGGTTCGGCGGGCTCCTCGCCGCGTTCGGCGTCGCGATCGCACGGAGGCACGGTGGGTAAACCGAAGTCCAAGGTCCAAAGTCCAAAGTCCACACTGAGCGTTCGACCAAGTCGAACGCGACACACCGAGCGCGCAAGCGCGACAAGCCGCGGCTCGAGCCGCGGCTCACCGGCGGGTCCGCTCGCTGCTAAAGCCGCTCGACCGAAACTCGAAGCGGTTCCCGGTGGAGAGACATCGGCACGCCTGGACCGCGTCATCCACGAACGGATGCGGCTCGCGATCGTGAGCGCTCTGGCGGTGAATGACGTGTTGACGTTCAACGACCTGAAGCGCCTCGTGCGCGCGACCGACGGCAACCTGAGCGTTCATGCCCGCAAGCTCGAGAACGCCGGATACGTCTCCTGCACCAAGGCGTTCGAGGACCGCTTGCCGAAAACGACTTATCGGTTGACCCCCGCCGGCCGCCGCGCGCTCGACCGGTACCTGAACCATATGGAGGCGCTGATCCGGTCGGCGCGCGCGGGGTAGTTTTTTTGCGACGCGACTTTGAAATACAAAGAACTTTAAAGCTCGCTTGAGCAATGCGGCATTTCTTCTTCAATTTTCAGCTCGTTCCCGCGCCCGTGGCGGTGATCTCCTTCGTGGCGCTCGCCGCGGGCGAGCTCGTCGCCCTCGGCACGGCGGCCGTTCTGATGGTCACGCGGAGGACCCGGCTGGCCCGACTCGTTCTCGCCGGCGCAGTCGCCGCGGGAGTGCTATATCTGGTGATCCTCTACGGTCTCTCCGCCGTCAGCCGCGAGCAGGTCGCCCGGCCCGGCGACGAGAAGTACTTCTGCGAGGTCGACTGTCACCTCGCCTATTCGGTCATCGAGACGCAGTCAGCCGAGAGTATCGGCGAGGGCGCATCGCGGTCGGAGGCGCGAGGTGCGTACTGGGTCGTGACTCTCCGGGTCCGGTTCGACGAGGAGACGATCTCATCGCAACGTCCGCGCGACGTCTCGCTGACTCCGAATCCGCGCCGGGTTCGGGTGGTGGACGGATCGGGAGGAAATTACGCCGTCGATCCGGCGGGCCAGCGGGCGCTCGAGGCTGCGGCCGGACCGCAGGTTGCGTTGACCCAGCCGTTGAAGCCAGGGGAGTCCTACGTGACGCGGCTCGTCTTCGATCTGCCCGTGAATGCGCCGGATCCGCGTCTGCTGATCACCGAGTCAGACTGGGTGACGCATCTCCTGCTCGGCCATGAGAACAGCCTCCTCCACCGAAAGACGTTCTTCGCGGCCGCTCGACGCGGCCGGTAGAGAGCAAACGGCCGTATGGCAGCATCCCATGGCCAGGTCGAACGACCCTGACTACTCGATACGAATGTCCGTTCGCGCCGTTCCCATCCTCCCGCTCGCCTTGTCCCGGACGGTGACGACGATCCGATGGTTCCCTTTCCGCGTCCGGAGCGTAGTTTTGTGCTGGAGAGCCGAGTTCCTCTCGTTCGCCCCCTCCGGCAGTGTGAACAGGGTCTGATCGGTGGACGTCTCGCTCATCCGGCCGTTGTCGTCCATGGCCGCGATCGAGACGTCGGCGGAAGCGCGACGGGCGCCGCCGGCCGTTTCGAAGGTCAGGGCGGCCGCCGGGAACACCACCGAGATCCCGAACTCGTAGAGCTTCCCTTTTCGGGTCGCCGGCTCGGTCGTGAGCTTCAGCGGGATTTCCGTGGAGGAGAAATTGGTCCGGAGCGCCGCCTGGACGCGATCTCGTGCGCGGTCCGCCTCGTTCGAGGGGGCATAGCCGCGGCGAGCGCGCACCGTGACGCCGGGCCGGTTCACGTCGACTCGCACGGACTGGTGGCCCGAGCCCGGGAGCTTCGAGAGGGTGACGCCGATCGAGTAGTAGACGGACGTGTCCTGGTAAATCCGGGCCACCCCCGTCTCGAGGTCGTTCGAGTTCAGAAGGGCGATCCCTCCGGTCTCGCGCGCGAGCACGACCATCCCCTCCTGGCTGTCCTGCCGCGCGAGGAAGGAGACCCCGGAGCGGGCGAGCAGCGGATTGTCGGCGGCCGAAGAACCACCCGCCGGATCGAGCCCGCGCGCGTCCATCGTGTAGAACGTGATTTCCGACGCATTGGCCCGGCGCGCGAGCGCGTCGAGCTCGCCCGAGACATCGCGAATGGTGAAGGAGAGCGCGGTCGGCTGCCCGGACGCGTAGGCGGCCATGATGGAGCCGGGGCGGAAGTCGAACCCGCCGGAGACGAAGAGGAACGTCTTCTTGCCGGCGAGCGGCGCCAGCGTCGTGAGCTCGGAGCCCACGTCCTGGAGCATCTGGCGGACCTCGCCGTTCTGCTCTTCGGCGTATCGTCGGGCAACCGACTCCCGGTGGACGGCCTGGTCGCGCGCGGTTCGCGCCATGACCGTATCGATGGCGGTCAGAGCCTGTCGCTCCGCGTTCAGCCGCGACATCCCAGGGCCTGCCTCCTCGATCTTCGACAGCGCGGAGAAGAGAGCCTCCTTGCTCGACGTCCACTCGGCGAGCTCGCGGGAGCGGCGATCGAACACGACGACCCGTCCTTGGTCGTTCGGCCCCATCCGCGTGACCAGGTCGCGCAGTGCCTCGAGTCCCCGCTTTCTTCCTTCGGGGGCCAGGTGGCCGACCTCGAGGTACATCAGGAAGTGCCGCGGCACGTACGCCTGATCCCCCTGCCGGTAGGCCGCCAACACCTGATCGGGCGAAGCCGTCGCAAGGTCCGGCGCATGGATCGTGCCCGCGTCGACCCGCGCGAAATAGTCGATCGGGACCCGGTTGCCCCCGATGGTGACGGTGAAGTCCTCGCGTTTCAAATCGGGCACCGGCTTTCCGGCGCCGTCGGTGACCACGACGTCGAGGTCCATCACCCGGACCTCCACCTCCTCGCGAAAGCCCGGAGCGGCCTGTTGCGGAACGGCCGTCGCCGCGGAGAGAAAGAGGAGGAGCGTTGCGTGAGCGCGACCGCGGATGAAAAGCGCGAAGAGGGGGCGCATCCCGCCTCCGATTCTAGGACGCTATTCGATCCTGACGTCGGCCTTGGCCGTACCCATCTTTCCGCTCGCCCGATCGCGCAAATTCACCACGATCCGCTGGTTGCCTTTGCGTGTCTGCAGTGTCGCCGTGTAGACGAGCGGTTCGTTCTCTTTCCCCTCGGGCAGCGTGAACGTCGCCTCCTGCTGCGCGACGTCGCTCATCCGCCCGGCGTCGTCCATGACGCCGATCGAGACGTCCGCCGTCGCGCGGCGTCCGCCGCCGTCGGGCACGAACGTCAGCGCCGACGCCGGCAGGGTCACGGAGATCGGCACCGTGAATTTGCCGCCCTGCTTCGTCGCCGGCGCGGTCCGAAGCGTCATCGGAATGGCGCCGTACGCGAGGTTCGTCTTCAACGTCGCCTGGACCCGGTCGCGCGCGCGGTCCGCCTCGGTGCGCGCGGCATAGCCGCGGCGGGTGCGGACGACGACGCCCGGCCGGTTCACCTCGACGCGCACGTCCTGATACGCCGCGGGGGGAAGCTTCGTGAGCGTCACGCCGATCGAGTAGTAGACCGACGCGTCCTGGTAGATGCGCGAGAGCCCCTGCCGGAGGTCGTTCGAGTTGAGAAGCGCGAGGCCCCCGGTCTCCCGGGCAAGCAACATCATGCCTTCCTGGCTGTCTTGCCGCGCGAGAAACGAGACGCTCGGCCGAGACATGAGCGGGTCGTCGTTCGACGCGGAGACACCTCCGCCCTCGAGCCCGCGGGCGTCGACCGTGTAGAACGTGATCTCCGACGCGTTCGCTCGCCGAACGATCTGCTCGAGCTCCGGCCCCATGTTCCGCGTGTCGAGGGCGAGCAGGCTCATCTGTCCGAGCGCGTAGCTCGCCATCGCGTAGCCGGGCTGGAACTCGAAGCCTCCCGACACGAACAGGAACGCCTTCTTGCCGGCGAGCGGGGAGAGCGTCGCAAGCTCGGAGCCCACGTCGTTCAGCATCTGGCGCACCTCGGCGCGCTCCTGCTCCGCGTAGTTCCGCGCCATGAATTCGCGCTCCGACCGGCGGCGGGTGAAGTCGATGTCACGCAGCGTCTGCCGCTCGGTGAGCAGGCGCGACATCCCCACGCCCGCCTTCTCGATCTTCGTGAGCGCCGCGAAGAGCTGCTCCTTGCTGTTCGTCCACTCCGTGAGCTCTTTCGAGCGCCGGTCGAACATGAGCACCCGCGCCATGTCGTTCGGACCCATCCTCGTGACCAGGTCGCGCAGCCCTTCGAGGCCGCGCTTGCGCGCGTCGGGCGCGAGGTGTCCGAGGTCGACGTACATCAGGAAGTGCCGCGGCACGTACGCCTCGGTCCCGCGCCGATACGCCGCCAGCACCTGGTCGGGCGAAGCGGTCGCGAGGTCCGGCGCGTGGATGGTTCCTTCGTCCACGCGGGCGAAGTAGTCGATGGGAACGACCCTCCCCCCGATTCGCACCGTGAAGTCGTCGCGGGTCAGACCGGGAACGGGGCGCCCCGCCTTGTCGGTCACGGCGACGTCGAGATCCATGACCCGGACCTCGACTTCCTCCGTGAAAGTGGGCGGCCTCTCCTGGGCGGCGACGATCCCAGAGGAGCCCATGAAAAGAGTCGTCAGCAGGATTCTTGCGACGTGTCTCATCTCGACCTTTCTCCGCACTCCCTCAACGCAGAAGAGCTTCCGGCGATTCCGAGCCTCGATCGCGCGGAGATGAAGGTCGTCTTAACGCGGCGGCGCCGCTCCGTGGCTGCCAGACGCAGGGAGCGAGAGAAACTCGAAGAGACGGTTGACCTCGACCGCCGTCGCCCGCGCCTCGCGCGCCGGGACGGCCGCGGCACGGAGCGGCCCGAGCGCGCAGTCCGGCAGCGTTGCGCGGGCGGTTCGGATCAGGGCGGCGGCAGGACGGTCGTCGGTCCCGTCATCGGTGAGCACGGCCTCGAGGTCGAGCGGGAGGCTCCAGCCCTCCGCGCGAAGCCGCCCGACGAGCGGTCGATGCACTTCGATGAGCGCTGCGCGGAAGCGCCCCGGAGCCATCCCCATCTCTTCGACCACCCCCAGAAGATCGGCATACGGGAGCGTGTGAAGCAGGCCGAGCGCATACGCGCGGTCTGCCGGAACTCCGAACTCCGGCGCCCGGCGCTCCGCCGCGACCGCCGCCGCGATGCTCGCGCGCCGCACCGCAATCGTCGCGCGGTCCTCCGAAGCGACGCGGGGGAATTCGGGGCTCGTCAGCCGCTTCAGAAGCGTCTCGACCGGCGCGGTTCCGAGGAGCTCCAGGGCTTCGCCCGCCGTGGCGACCGACCGACGGCGGTTGACGATCAGGCTGTTTGCGAGCACGAGCAGGTCGAGCGTCAGGAAAGGATCGAGCGCCGCGACCTGTGCGATCGCTGAGATCTCGAGGGGCTCGCGTTTCAGGAGCTCCCGGAGGAGAGCGACCGAGTCCTCGTGCACCGGCCGCAGCGCCTGGATGCGCCCGATTCGGCGGCGGAGACGGTCGGCAAAATCGTCGAGCTCCTCGAATCGGCGTCTCCCCTCGCCCGGCTCGAGAGGGTCGCCGGCCCGCTCGACGACCTCCCAGTAGCGACGGTCGAGCTGCTCCTTTTCGAAGAGCGCCTCCCGGAAGCCGGTCGGGGCCGGGGTCCGCCGGCGCCGGCGCGCGTCATCGATCTTCTTGACTGCCTGGAACGAGAGAACCTGCGGTCGGAGGCGGAGCCGGATCCGAAGGATTTTTTCGGTGCGGAACGACGGGTCGTAGCGGAAGACCGCGTCGCGCCACTCGAAGATCTCGAAGAGAAGCTTCCGCGCGACCTCCTCCACGCGCCGCGAGAGTCCGGTCATCGTGAGGTGCCGCCCTTCCAGGATCAAGCGGGTCAGGTTTGTGCTGGACGTGAAGTTCTGCGCGAGCAGCGAATGGATCGTCGCCTGTGGCAGCGCTTTGGTTCGGAGGAGAAAGACGGCCAGCCGCTCGCGGGGGTGCGAGCCGGAGACGTACACGATCTCGCCGTCCTTCCAGTCGACCACGCGCCGATCTCGCCCGCGCATGATCGACAGCCGGCCCGACCGCCGGTTCAACTCCATCCACTGGATCAGGTCGGCGAATCCGACCGTCGACAGGTGCCCCTGCAAAGGCGGGATCACGCTGCGATTGTAGAGCGCGCCGTCACCGCTTCCACGGCGGAAGGGTGTGCAACAATCGGAGAGTGAAGGAGAAACGGGCGCGCCCGCCGACGGAATCGGGCCGTCCGCGAGCCGTCCGCGAGCCGCCGCCACCCACCGAGACCAGTTCCGGGATCCCGATCGAGCCGTTCTACGGCGAGCCTCCTCCCGGCGAGTTTCCCTTCACCCGCGGCATCACGCGGCAGATGTACCGCGGGCGTCTCTGGACGATGCGGCAATATGCCGGGTACGGCTCCGCGCGGGAGTCCAACCGCCGCTATCGGTATCTTCTCGAGCAGGGGCAGACCGGACTCTCGGTCGCGTTCGACCTGCCGACGCAGATGGGTTATGACGCCGACCATCCGCTCGCGCGCGGCGAGGTCGGCAAGGCGGGCGTGGCGATCTCGACAATCGAGGACATGCGGCTCTTGACGGAAGGTCTTCCGCTCGGGCAGGTCTCGATCTCGATGACCATCAACTCGACCGCGGCCATCCTCCTCGCGCTGCACCTCTCGGTCGCGAGGGAGAGAGGGATCCCGTGGGAGGAGCTTTCGGGAACGGTCCAGAACGACATCCTGAAGGAATACGCCGCGCGCGGAACTTATGTCTTTCCGCCGCGGCCGTCGCTGAAGATCGCGACCGACATCCTGGAGTTCTGCGGCCGCGAGGTCCCGCGCTGGAACACCATCTCGATCTCCGGGTATCACATCCGCGAAGCCGGCTCGACGGCGGTCCAGGAGGTCGCGTTCACCCTCGCCAACGGCATCGCCTACGTCGAGGCGGCGATCGCGCGCGGCCTCGCCGTCGACTCCTTCGCACCGCGCATCTCCTTCTTCTTCAACGCCCACTCCAACTTCTTCGAAGAGGTCGCGAAGTTCCGGGCGGCACGCTCCCTCTGGGCCGAGATCATGCGCGACCGCTTCGGCGCCAAGGACCCCCGATCCTGGCGCATGCGGTTCCACGTGCAGACGGCGGGGTCGACGCTGACCGCGCAGCAGCCCGACGTCAACGTGGTCCGCGTCGCGCTCCAGGCGCTCTCGGCCGTGCTGGGCGGCACGCAGTCGCTGCACACCAACGCCGCGGACGAAGCGCTCGCGCTTCCCACGGAGCGCGCCGCCCGGCTCGCGCTGCGAACACAGCAAGTCATCGGGTTCGAGAGCGGCGTCGCGGACGTCGCAGATCCCCTGGGCGGATCCGCTTTCGTCGAGACGTGGACGGACGAGATCCGAGAGCGCGCCCGGAGGTTGATCGAGAAAATCGACTCGTTCGGGGGCGCCGTCGCCGCCATCGAACGCGGGTGGGTTCAGCGGGAGATCGAGGAAGCGGCCTACCAGGCGCAGCAAGAGGTCGAAGATGGCCGCCGGATCGTCGTCGGCGTCAACGCCTTCCGCGAGGAGGGCGTGGAAGGACCTCCGATGCTCACCGTGGATCCGGAGATCGAGCGGGATCAGGTCGAGCGGCTGCAGGCATTCCGCTCCTCGCGCGAAGGAAGTCGTTCCGCGGCGGCGTTGTCGGACCTGGAACGAGACGCGCGGGAGGACCGCAACCTGATGCCGCCGCTCGTCACCGCGGTCGGAGCCGGTGCGACCGTGGGCGAGATCGTCTCGAGCCTGAAGAGCGTGTACGGAGAGCACCGCCCTTAAGTCCAAGCGGCAAAAGCTCTTGTCGATGTGGAAAAAAATTGAACGCTCCGTGCAGGTCGGTCGTACGACATGGGGAATTCGGTCGACAGAGCCTAACTGACTGATGGATAGAGTGTTGCGGCGTCGCACAGGAGTCGGTGCAAACCGAAGACGAGCCGCGCCGTGTCGCGCTTTTCGAGAGGTTTCCGCAGGGATTTCGACAGGGTTTTCCACCGCGGTTTCGGAAAACTGATTTGTCGGCGGTTTTATGGGGCTTTTGAATGTGGATCTGACCCCTTCGGGGATCAGATCCTCGAGGGAGGCTCGAAGCATCGACGGCAGCGCGCCTCGTAGACCCCCTGGGCCCCGACGACGACGAGCTCGTCGCTCTCCACGAGGCGCTGCGTGTTGTTCGCCGGGGATCCGCAGCGAACGCAGATGGCGAGCGTCTTCGTAACCTCCTCCGCCACCGCCATGAGTGATGGAATCGGGCCGAACGGCATGCCGCGGAAGTCCTTGTCGAGGCCGGCGATGATCACGCGCTTGCCCTGATCCGCCAGCCGCTGCGCCGCCTCGATCAGGCCGTCATCGAAGAACTGCGCCTCGTCGACTCCGACCACCTCGGTTCGGTGATCGACCTTGTCCGTGAGCTCGGCACTCGAGCCGACGGAGATCGATGGCATGCGCATGTCGCTGTGCGAGACGATCTCCGCATCGGAACGCGAGTCGATCGTCGGCTTGAAGATCTGCACGCGCTGCTTCGCGATGATGGCCCGTCGCAGCCGTCTGATGAGCTCCTCGCTCTTGCCGGAGAACATGCTTCCGCAGATGACCTCGATCCAACCGAGCTGAGTCCTGACTAGCGCCACACTTCCCCCAATGTCATTCTGAGGCCGAAGGCCGAAGAATCTCAAAACCCGGTTCGAGGGAGAGATCCTTCGCCGCCTTGGCGTCTCAGGATGACATAGAACCTCCGAACCGCTCGCGTAACCGGGCCTTGAGCGCCTCCAGGCTCCCGAAGACCTCCGTCGCGGCGGCGAGGACCCAGCCGGAAGCCTCGGCGGCGGGCATGGAGAGCAGCAGATAGACTGGCTTTCCCAGCCGGTGAGCGAGCGTGACCTCCGCGGCCGTGCCTCCGCCGGCAGCGGCCGCCCGATCCCAGAGGGCGATCAGGTAGTCGGCCTCGTTCTCGACCCGATCGAGGTCCCACGCGATGATCTTCCGGACCGTTGCGCGGAACCGCGCCGGGTCTTCCACCTTCCAGCGCCGGAAGTCGACCTGCTCCTCTTCGGTCAGGTTCTTCTTCTCGTCCGCCGCGGGGTCGTACACCTCGTGGCGGAGCTCGTCGCGAAGGAGGCCGGAAAGCTCCCGCCGCCAGCCGGTTCCGCCGTCCTCGGCGTGCTCGATCGCGCCGGAGAGGTAGACCTTCATGCCCGTGAACCGTGAACCGAAAACCGTGAACCGGAGACCCGGGCGGCCGCGCGGCGGATCTCGAGCGGAACTCCGATCTTGGGGCAGAGGTCGTTGACCGGGCAGATTTCGCAGCGCGGCCGCCTGGCGACGCAGATCTGCCGCCCATGGAAGATGAGCTGGTGGGCGGAGAGCGTGCGCCGACCTTTCGGCACCAGGGCGTTCAGGTCCTGCTCGATCGGCACGGGGTCGGTCTCCCTCGTGAAGCCGAGACGGCGGGAGACGCGCGCCACGTGCGTGTCGACGACGAATCCCTCGTCCTTTCCGAAGGCGTTGCCGAGGATGACGTTCGCCGTCTTGCGGCCCACTCCGGGCAGCCGGACGAGGGTCTCCATCGTGTCGGGCACACGGCCTCCATGCTCGGCGGCGATGACGGCTCCCGCGCGCCGCAGGCTCTTCGCCTTCGAGTTGAAGAAGCCGGTCTGGCGGATGTCGTTTTCGAGCTCTCCCGCCGGCGAGCGCGCGTAGTCGGCCGCCGTCCGGTACTTGCGAAAGAGGACGGGCGTCACCTGGTTGACCCGAACATCCGTGCACTGCGCCGAGAGGACCGTCGCGACGAGGAGCTCGAGCGGGCTCGAATAGTCGAGCGAGCACCGGGCGTCGGGATACGCGCGAGCAAGGCGACGAAAGACTGCCTTCGCCCTTCGACGTTTCTCTTCGAGAGTTTCCCGCGGCCGTCTCACGCCACCGCAATTCTATGGGCCGCTCCGTTCGTGCTGTTCACGGTTGACCGTTCACTGTTCACTCCTCCCTGCACAACTCCCGTTGCGTTGACCCGCGCCGGGGCCGGTGGTATCTACGGCCCAGATCTCCCTCTCCGGACACAGAAAGGACGGGCTGAATGATCCGCAGGACTTCCGCTCTCCGCGCTCTTCTCGCGTTCGCGATCCTGACGTTCGTTTTCGCTCCGCGCGCCCGGGCGCAGAGCACGACTGGCTCGATCAGCGGAAGCGTCGAGGACTCGACGGGCGCGCGCCTTCCGAACGTCGCGATCAGCGCGCGAAACGTGGACACGGCTCTCGTCCGCTCGACCACGAGCGGCGGCGGTGGGCTCTTCACGGTTCCTCTTCTTCCGGTCGGCATCTACGAAGTCGGCGGGGAGCTCTCCGGCTTCTCCGGCGCGAAGGTCGCGAACGTCGTCGTTTCGATCGGCGGTAACTCGAACGTGCGGCTCGTGCTCGAGCCGGCGGGCGTTCAGGCGGCCGTGACCGTTTCGAGCGAAGCGCCCCTGATCGAAACGTCGAAGTCGGCCGTGGACACCGTGGTCGGGCAGCAGATGATCGAGAACCTCCCTACCAACGGGCGCAACTTCATCGACTTCGTGCTGACGACGCCGGGCGTCGTCAAGGACAACTTCCGCGTCGGCGACATCAGCTTCGCCGGCCAGCGGGGGACGTTGAACAGCCTCATCGTCGACGGTGCCGACAACAACAACACGTTCTTCGGACAGGCGGCCGGCCGCACCGGTACGGGCCGTGCGCCTTACCAGTTCAGCCAGGACGCGGTGAAGGAGTTCCAGGTGAACGCGAGCTCCTATTCCGCCGAGTACGGGCGCGCCGGGGGAGCGGTCATCAACGTCGTGACCAAGTCCGGCACGAACGACTTCCATGGCGGCGGGTTCTACTTTTACCGGGACGACAGCATCAAGTCGATCGACCTGATCGACAAGGTCAACCACCGTCCGGAAGTGCCGTACCACTACGACCAGTTCGGTGCGAGCCTGGGCGGGCCCTTCATCAAGGATCGGCTGTTCTTCTTCGCGAACTACGACGGCCAGCGCAACGCCGTACCGAACACGGTGATCCTGACGATTCCTTCCAGCGCGCCGAGCGATCCGGATACGCTCGCCGGAATCGCGCGGCTGCAGGATCTCGCCGACAGCTGGAACCGAAAGCAGGATCAGGACGTCTATCTCTTCAAGACCGATTGGGAGGCCTCCTCGAGACACCACGTCTCGCTGCGGTACAACCGGCAGGACTTCAAAGGCATCGGGTTCGAGAACGGCGGCGCGACGAATTCCTTCGAGCACACGGGAAACTCGCTCGTGAAAACCGACACGCTCGCCGGAACGCTCGGCAGCTCGATCACGACGAGCGTGTTCAACGAGCTGCGCGGCCAGTACATGAAGGACAGCGAGCCCGGAACCGCGAACAGCTCCAACCCGGAGGCCACGATCAACCAGAGCGGTCAGCAGATTCTCGTCATTGGCCGCAACTTCTTCTCGCCGCGCGAGACGACGATCAAGCGCTGGCAGGCCGCCGACACCGCGACGTTCCTCTTCGGGAACCACACCCTGAAGGCCGGCGTCGACTACAACCAGGACGACATCCTGAACTTCTTCCCCGGCAACTTCGGCGGCTCCTACACGTTCGCGAGCATCGCGTCCTTCCAGCGCGGCACGCCGAATGCGTCGGGAGAGCGATACGTGCAGGCCTTCGCCGGGCCGGGGACGACGGGCCCGACGACCCAGCCCGACCTGAAGGAGTACGCGGGCTTTCTCCAGGACGAATGGCAGATCACCCCGACCGTGACGCTGAACCTGGGCGCCCGCTACGACTACCAGGACGTTCGGCAGCCGGACACCCTGAACCCCGACCCGCAGCTTCTCGCCGCGGGCTTGCGCACGGACCGGATCCCGATCGACGACGACAACTACGCCGTGAGGCTCGGGATCGCCTGGAACCCCATGAAGGACAGCCGGACGCTCATCCGCGGCGGATATGGACTGTTCTACGGCCGGACGACGGCGATCATGTACGGCACCGCTCACTCGAACAACGGGATCAACGTGCAGACGATCACCTTCACGGGAAGCCAGGTGCCGACGCACCCGAACGTTTTCACGTCGATTCCGACGGGCGCGGCGATCCCGAAGCCGACGATCTTCGTCTTCGACCCGAACTTCCAGAACCCGAAGGTCCAGCAGGCGAGCTTCGGCATCGAGCATGCGCTGTCGAACGACATCGGGATCTCGGTCGGTTACCTGTACGTGAAGGGCGAGGACCTGCCGCGCTCCGCCGACATCAACATCGGAGATCCGACGATCGTCGACGTCGCGATCCAGGGAAACGGCACCGTTCCCGTGAAGCGCTACACGACCCGGCCGTTCACCAACTTCGCCCGCATCATCGAGTTTCAGAGCACCGCGGACTCGGAGTACAACGGCGCAAGCCTCGAGCTCGTCAAGCGGTTCTCGCACAACTGGACGGCCCGCATCGCCTACTCGTACGGCAAG
Organism: Thermoanaerobaculia bacterium; assembly: GCA_036001245.1. Lineage (GTDB taxonomy): Bacteria > Acidobacteriota > Thermoanaerobaculia > UBA5066 > Gp7-AA6 > Gp7-AA6. Next base: position 13,384 of record DASYUL010000049.1, on the reverse strand, counting down.
GTCACGGACACGAAGTCCGATGCCACCGCGGTCGTCCCCCAGGGCACCGACGACGCGAAGTTCATGCAGGACACGTTCGACCTCGCCGGGGAGCGCGGGCCGGGCGACCTCGACGTTCGCCATCGACTCGTTTTTTCGGGCGTCTGGGACCTCGACTACGCGGGCGGCATCGACAATTCGTTCGCGCGCTTTCTCGCTTCCGGATGGACGCTTTCGGGCGTCGTCGCCTTCCAGACCGGCACGCCGTGGTCGCCGAGCATCAACGGGGACCTCAACAACGACGGCAACGATCGTAACGACCGGTCGCCCGGCGCGCCGCGGAACCGCGAGCGGCTTCCGAGCAACCTCTCCATCGACCCGCGCGTCACCCGGCACCTGCGGTTCGGTCCGGTGGACCTCGAGCTCATCGCCGAAGCGTTCAACATCTTCAACAACAAGAACGTCATCGGTATCCAGACGAACCAGTACCGCTTCGCGAGCGGGACGCTGTCTCCGGTCGCCACGTACCGAACTCTCTGCGCCGGAGGCCGCGGCTGCACGGCTCAGGCGCCCGCGAGCGCCGGCGCCGGAGCCCGCACGTACCAGCTCGCGGCGAAGGTGACCTTCTAGCGGTCGAGGTGTTCTCCCCTCTCCAATGACCGAAGAGGCTCGCGTGCGAGGCAGCCTGCGGCCCGCGTCCGTTCCCTGACGAGTTCGCCGAAGAAGGCTTCGCGTCCGCCGAGAGTCCGCCAGCCCCGGCGACATGAAGATTCCCGGTAAAGACGGTGTGAAGTTCCGATAGCATGGCGCCCGTTTTCGACGGGGGCGCCGATGCTGAACGTTCTGCCGCGCGACGAAAAGTACTTCGACCGCTTCAACGAGATGGCGCAGCGGATCCACGAGAGCGCGCTGATCCTCGATCGTTTTTTCAAGAACGAGGCTCCCGTCACGACCGTCGCGGACCAGATCAAGCGACTCGAGCACGAGTGCGACGAGATCTCGCACGAGATCCTTCACGGAATCGACCGGACGTTCATCACACCCATCGACCGTGAGGACATCCACCGGCTCGCGGTCCGGCTCGACGACGTCATCGACCTGATCGACGGGACCGTAAGGCGGCTCGCCATCTACAACATCTCCGAGCCGACCCCGGCGGGGCGCAGGCTGTCGGAGATCATCGTCCAGATCACGCAGGAGTTGGTCGAAGCGGTCGCGGATTTGAAGAAGCAGAAGGGCGTCATCGAGCACTGCATCCGCATGAAGAAGTTCGAGAACGAGGGGGACGTGGCCTACCAGGAGGCAGTCGGCTCACTCTTCCGCCAGCCGCTCCCGCCGATCGAGGTCATTAAGTGGAAGGACGTATACGAGGAGATGGAGGGCTGCATCGACCAGTGCGAAGCGGTCGCCCACGTCCTCGAGAGCGTGGTCCTGAAGCACTCCTGAGCCTTCGGCGGATCGCTGATAGCTCTTCGATGATCTACGTCCTCTTCATCATCGTGATCGCGCTCGTCTTCGACTTCATCAACGGGATGCACGACTCGGCGAACTCGATCGCCACCGTCGTTTCGACGCGGGTGCTGTCACCCATTCAAGCCGTCCTCTGGGCGGCTTTTTTCAACTTCGTCGCCGCCTTCACGTTCGGCACCGCGGTGGCGAAGACGATCGGCAAGGGGCTGATCGACATCAACATCGTCAACTCGGACGTCGTCCTCGGAGGACTGCTCGGAGCGATCACCTGGAACCTGATCACCTGGTATTTCGGGATCCCGACGTCCTCTTCTCACGCGATCATCGGCGGCTATACGGGCGCCGCCGTCGCCCGGGTCGGAATGCGCGCGATCGTACCGGGCGCCGCCTGGGCGAAAACCCTCGCTTTCATCGTGCTCTCGCCGCTCCTCGGGATGATCGTGGCGTGGAGTCTGATGGTGGCGGTCTCCTGGATCTTCCGGCGCTCTCACTACGGATCGGTCGACCGATGGTTCCGGAGGGCGCAACTCTTCTCCGCCGCGGCTTACTCGTGGTCTCACGGCACGAACGATGCGCAGAAGACGATGGGAATCATCGCGGGCCTGCTCGTGGCCAACAGCTCGCAGTTCGCGGATCCATCCAACGCACTCCATTGGATGTACCTGCCGGACATGAAGACGATTCCGGTCTGGATCATTCTCGCGGCTCACGCCGCGATCGCGGCGGGTACAGCGACGGGCGGATGGCGGATCGTCCGCACCATGGGAAGCCGGATCACCAAGTTGAAGCCGTTTTCGGGCTTCTGCGCCGAAACTGGAGCGGCCATAACGCTCTTCGCTGCGTCTCACTGGGGAATTCCGGTTTCGACGACGCACACGATTACCGGCGCCATCGTTGGAGTCGGTACGGCACAGCGCTTCTCCGCCGTGCGATGGGGCGTCGCTGGACGGATCGTCTACGCGTGGATCCTGACGATCCCCATGGCGGCCGCGATTGGCGCCCTGTCGTTCGGGATTCTTTCGGTCTTCGGCCGGTGACGAAGGGCGGATGACCGCGCTCGCGGCGATGCTGCTGCTCGTGACCTTGCCGTCCCCCCGGCCGGCCGGGTTACCCGACCCGGCGCCGTTCGACGCGGTCCTCGCGGCCCGTGCGCGAGACGGCGGCTTCGACTATCGAGACACGACCGGCCAGGACCGGAAGAGGCTCGCGGCGTACCTCGCAAACCTCGCCGATGCGCGGCCGGCCCACATGTCGGCCGACGAGAAGAAGGCGTTCTACGTCAATGCCTACAACGCGGCGGCGATCGGAATCGTCCTCGACCGGTACCCCGTGAAGAGCATCCGCGAGATCGACGGCGCGTTCGGCAAGATCCGCCGGAGAATCGGAGGCGAGGAGCTCTCGCTCGACGACGTCGAGAACCGGCTGCGGGAACTGAAGGACGCGCGGATCCACTTCGCCATCGTCTGCGTCTCCGAGTCCTGCCCGCCGCTCCGGCCGGCGGCCTACCGGGCGGCGACGATTTCCGCCGATCTCGACGGCCAGGGGCGCGCATTCGTCAACGATCCGAAGAAGAACGTGATCGATCGCGCGCGGGGCAGGCTCGCGCTTTCGAAGATCTTCGACTGGAACCGCGCGGAGTTCGAGCGGGACGGGGGCAGCATCCCGCGGTTCGTCGCGCGATACGTCGCCGGCTCGGAGACCGCGTCCTGGCTCACGTCGGCCCGTCCGACGCCGCAGTTCCTGGAGTACGACTGGTCGCTGAATCAGCGATAGACGCCATCCGCTCCGGCTCCGTAGAACCTTCAGAATCGATCTCCTCAATTTTCCCACTGGCCCCGATCCGCGGGGCCCTCTTCTTTTTCGGGCGAATCCTCGAGACCGCGTGTATTTTTCGCGCGTGATCCGCCTCGTCGTGAAGCCGGGCCGTGAGGCATCGCTCGAGCGCCGCCATCCGTGGGTGTTTTCCGGCGCGATCGCGCGGGCGTCAGGTGACGGTTCGGACGGCGTCGCGGAGGTCGTTGGCGCGCGAGGGGAGCCGCTCGGCATCGGGGCCTATTCGCCCCGTTCCCAGATCGTCGCCCGCGTCTGGAGCTTCGACGGCCGCCCGCCGGGTCCGAAGCTGTTTCGGGAGCGGTTCTCCGCGGCCCTGCGCCTCCGGAACGAAGTCCTGCCTCCGGAGACGACCGGCTACCGGGCCGTCAACTCCGAGGGGGACCTCTGTCCGGGAGTGCTCCTCGACGTCTTCGGAAAAGTCGGGGTGATGGACCTGACCACGGAGGGAACAGTGCGATGGCGCGAGAATCTGGAGAAAGCGGCGCTCGACGTTTTCTCGCCGGGGCGCCTCCTCGTTCGCGAGAGCGGCAGCGAGCGAGATCGCGGCCACGGACCCCCTCTCCCTCCGGGGGAACGCGAAGGGGTCTCGACTGGCGACGCAGACAGAAAAGTTCCGGCCGCGACCGAAGGTCGCGTTCTCGCGAAGCGAGCGGCCGGAGAGGGTCGGGGTGAGGGCGCTGATCTCGTCGCGTTCTCCGAGAGCGGCCTCCGTTTCTTCGCGGACGTGTCGGGTGGACAGAAGACCGGTTTCTTTCTCGACCAGCGCGAGAACCGTTCGCGGGTCCGTGCGCTCGCGGGCGGAAAGACGGTTCTCGATCTCTTCTCGTACTCCGGCGCGTTCTCGGTCGCGGCGCTCGCTGGCGGCGCGGCGCGGGCGGTCGACGTCGACTCGTCCGAATCGGCGCTGGCTCTCGCGCGCGAGCACCGTCGCGTGAACGGCTTCGCCGCGCAGGACGCCGACTTCGTCCGCACGGACGTGTTCGAGGACGTTCGCCGCCGCGTCGCGGCGGCAGAGACCTGGGACGTCGTCGTCTGCGACCCGCCGGCGTTCGCGAAGAAACGCGGCGACCTCCCGCGCGCCGCCCGTGGGTACCAGGACGTCAACCGGCTCGCGATGTCGCTCGTCGCGCCGGAAGGGTGGCTCCTGACCTGCTCGTGCTCCGGGCTCTTGGGTCCCGACCTTTTCCAGAAGATCGTCTTTTCGGCGAGCCTCGAGGCGGGCAGGACGTTCGAGCTCGTCTTCCGCCAGGGCGCGGGGCCCGACCACCCCGTCTCACTCGACTGTCCCGAAGGGGAGTATCTGAAGGGTCTCTGGCTACGCCGCGGCGGCTGATGCGGGGGATCGAACGCGTCGCCCTTCTCGGCCCGGCGCCGCCCGACCGCGGCGGCATCGCACGGGAGACCGCCCTTCTCGCGCGAGAGCTCGAAACGCGGGTCGCGCTCTCCTGGTTCACGTTCTCGCGCCCGTATCCCCACTGGCTCAATCCGCGGCGTTTCGACCGGAGCCCCGGCGACCCCGCCACGCAGGCTGCGCGACCGTCGCTCGACTACCGCTCGGTCCGCTCGTGGAAGCGGACGGCGCGGGAGATCGCGTCGTCGGACCCGGACGTTCTGATCGCGCCGTGGTGGACGTCGTTCTGGGGCGTCCCGTTGCGGAGCGTCCTTTCCAGAGTGCGAGCGCTCTCGCCGCGGACCCCGCGCGTGCTCCTCTGCCACAACGTCTCCGACCATGAGGCGCGACTGCTCGAGCGCTTCCTGACGCTCGGCGCTTACCTCGCGGCCGACGGCTTCGTCGTGCACTCCGAAACCGATCGGGCGCGGCTCGCGCGCCGGGTCCCTGGTCGGCCCATCGCCGTCCTGCCGCACCCGGTGGTCGACGCGCCGCAACCGTCTCGCGACGTCGCGCGCCGCACTCTCGGGATCACGACGCCGCTCGTCCTGTTCCTCGGCCTCGTGCGGCGCTACAAAGGGGTCGACGTCCTGCTGGACGCGGCGCCGCGCATCGTGCGCGAGACGGGCGCGACGATCGCCGTCGTCGGAGAAGTGTTCCCGGAGTCGCGATATCTGGCGCGGCGGTGGGAGCACAGCGCGGTCCGCGACTCGATCCTGTGGCGCGACGACTACGTTTCGGAAGAGGAGATGTCGCGCTGGCTCGCTGCCTGTGACGTCGTCGTGCTGCCCTACCGTTACGTCTCCGGGAGCGGCATCGCCGCCCGCGCGCTCGCCGCCCGGCGGCCGATGGCGGCTGCGGCGGTCGGCGGCCTCTCGCAGACCGTGCGGCCCGGCGCAACCGGCGAGCTATTCACGCCCGCAGATCCCGACGCGCTCGCGCGGGCGGTCGAGCACGTGCTCGGTCGCGGTATCGAGTTCTATGAGCCCGGTCTCGCGGCGTCCGCCGAGCAGGCCTCGTGGCCGCGCTACGTCGACGGATTACTCTCCTTCTTCGGTTCGCTGAGCGCTGAGAGCTGAGAGCTGAGAGCTGAGAGCTTCTTCGGTACACTGCCGGACGAAATGGACTTCGAGCTCACGGCGGACCAGTCGCTCCTCTCCTCCGCGGTCCGCGAGTTTGCCGAGGAGGTCGTTCGGCCCGGCGCAGCCCGGATCGATCAGACCGGCGAGTTTCCGCGGGACGTCTTCGCGGAAGCGGGCAAGCTCGGGCTCGCGGGCGTGACCGTCCCGGTCGAGTACGGCGGATCCGGGATGGACACGGTTTCCTATGCGATCGTCATCGAGGAGATCTCGCGGGCCTGCGCCAACACGGGGGTCATCCTTTCGGTGAACAACTCGCTCGTCTGCGATCCGATCGAGAAATACGGCAACGAAGACCAGAAGCGCCGTTTGCTGACGCCGCTCGCGAAGGGCGAGAAGGTCGGCTGCTTCGCGCTGACCGAGCCCGACGCGGGCTCGGACGCCGCGAACCAGAAAACGCGCGCGGTCCGCGAGGGGGACGGGTACCGGATTTCGGGTCAGAAGGTGTTCATCACGTGCGGCCAGGTCGCCGACGTGTGCCTGCTCTTCGCGATGACGCAGCCGGAAAAGGGGCCTCGCGGGATCTCGGCGTTTCTCGTGGACGCGAACACCCCGGGCTTCGACCGGTCGCGACATCAGATCAAGCTCGGCGTCAACGCGTCCGGAACCGTCGAGATCTTCCTGACGGACGTGCGCGTCCCGGTGGAGGACCGGCTTGGGGAGGAGGGGGACGGTTTCCGCATCGCGATGACGACGCTCGACGGCGGCCGCATCGGCATCGCGGCACAGGCGGTCGGCATCGCGACCGAGGCCTTCGAGGCCGCCGTCTCCTACGCGCGGCAGCGGCGGGCGTTCGGCCGCCCGATTGCCGACTTCCAGGTGATTCGCTTCTACCTCGCCGACATGGCAACGGAGCTCGACGCCGCGCGGCTTCTCACGCGCCGTGCCGCCGCCGCCAAGGACGCGACGCGCGAGCGCGGCGGCCGCTTCTCGCTCGATGCCGCGATCGCAAAGCTCTTCGCCGCCGAGATGGCGCAGCGGGTCACGACGAAGGCGCTGCAGATCCACGGAGGGTACGGCTACACGAAGGAATATCCGGTCGAGCGCAACTTCCGCGATGCGCGGATCACCGAGATCTATGAGGGGACCAGCGAGATCCACCGGCTCATAATCGCGCGTGAGATCTTCAAAGATGCGGGGCTCGCCATCGGTTGAGACCTCTGCTGAGAACTGAGAACGATTGATGCCTCAAACAAAGATGTTTCGCGACCGCGTCGTCTCGATGGAGCAGACCTTCGAGGGGGGAGAGAAACATCTCGAGCTCCTGAAGGCGCTCTGTCGGGACGCGTTTCCGGACTTCGAGTATGCAGGGCACTCTCTCGATCACGAACGCGACCTCTTCGTGATTGATCTCTCGGCGCGCGACGGCCGCCGGAAGCGTGTCGGCTGGACCCGAATGGTCCTTTTCGACGCGGAGCGGATCCCGGTCCTCTCCGGAGAGCCCGGAGGGGAGTTGCGAGCGAAGATCGTTCAGTACCTGCACTCGCGCGCGAGCCGCGCGGAGATCGTCGTGACGTTTCGACACCTCGAGGAGGGGTGGGTCGACACTCCCGAGCCGCGTCGGGATCGGCGCCGTCGCCGTCGCGGCCGTGGCGGCGATCGTGGCGCGGCGCCCGACAAGGCCGCCGCACGACCGCGCGGAGGCCCCCCGAGTGGGCGAGAGCGTCCGGCGCGTCCGGGCAAGCCGGCGCCGACTCTCCCTTCGACGCCGGCGGCGGCAGCGGCGCCGCGTTCGGGTGAGCGCTCCCCTGAGACGGGCACCCGTCCCGACGCACGCCGGCGATTCCGCCGCCGGCGCCGCCGCGGCCGCGGCTCGGGGGGCGGAACGGGCCCATCTTCGTCCGCATGAACTTCGAGCTCTCCGAGGACCAGGCGCGAATCCGCGACGCCGTCCGCGAATTTGCCGAACGCGAGATCGCACCGGGAGTCGCGGAGCGCGAGCGGAACGAGATCTTTCCGCGCGAGATCGTCGCGAAGCTGGGAGAGATGGGGATCCTCGGCATGATGGTCCCCGAGGAGCACGGCGGGTCCGGCCTCGACGCGCTGTCCTACATCCTGGCGGTCGAGGAGCTCGCACGCGTCTGCGCTTCGACGGCCGTCATCATGTCGGTCAATAACTCGGTGTTCTGCTATCCGGTGTGGAAGTTCGGCTCGGAGCGTCAGAAGAGCGAGGTGCTCGCGGAGGTTGCGTCCGGGCGCACGCTGGGCGCGTACGCTCTGACGGAGCCGCAGTCGGGCTCCGACGCCGCGAACCAGAGAACGCGCGCGACGCGGAACGGCGACGAGTACGTGCTCGACGGGGCGAAGTCGTGGATCACGAACGCGGGCGAGGCCGGCTGGTACCTCGTGATGGCGATGACCGATCCGACGAAGGGAACGCACGGCATCACGGGATTCCTCGTGTCGGCCGACGATCCCGGAGTGCGCGTCGGTGCGCCCGAGGCGAAGATGGGCCTCCGCGCCTCGAAGACGGCGGCGGTCTATCTCGAAGGAGTGCGCCTTCCCGAGTGGCGCCGCCTGGGCGAGGAGGGGCAGGGCTTTCCCATCGCGATGGCAACGCTCGATCACTCGCGAATCGGGATCGCGGCGCAGGGGATCGGGATCGCTCGCGCCTGCTACGAGGCGTCGGTCGAGTACGCGCAGACCCGGCAGACCTTCGGCCGCCGGATCGCCGAGCACGAAGCGATCGCGTTTCAGATCGCCGACATGAAAGTGCAGATCGAGGCGGCGTGCTGGCTGACGTATCGTGCGGCGGTCCGTTCGGACATGCCGGGCGTGCGCTTCTCGAAGGAGTCCTCCATGGCGAAGGTCTTCGCGACCGAGATGTCGAATGCGGTCGCCGCCCGCGCGGTCGGGATCTTCGGGGGATACGGTTACTCGCGCGAGTATCCGGTCGAGCGATACTACAGAGACGCGCGCGTGACGACGATCTACGAAGGGACGAGCGAGATCCAGCGAATCGTGATTTCGAAGAACATACTCGCGGGAAGATGACCGAGCGCGACGACGACGTGCCGCCCGAGACGCCCGATCCCGCGGCAACGCCTGCGGCACCGGCGGCCTCCGGCGTTCGCTCCGAGGCCGCGTCGCCCGCGGGCCGCCGGCCATCCCGGCCAAACCTGTCGATCGAGCGGATCGCGGTCTCGCGCGATCATGCCGGTTACGCTTTCCGGCTCGAGCCGTCGGATCTCGCCAACCTTCGCGAGCTCCCGGGCGCTCGGGGAAAGACCGACGAGGAGCTCGGCGCGGAGTTCCTCGAGGCCCAGTGCGATCGCCTCGTGGCGGCAATCGCGGGAGATCTACCGGCGCCCGCCGCGATCCGGGTGCTCGTCGATCCGTACTCCCGGCAGGCGTTCCTCGCCCACGAAGACCGCGTGCGGGGGATCGTCAGCTTCTGAGTCGGGAGCGAGGGCGACGGTCAGAGGTTCTGAGTCAAGTCGCAGCGCGAGGAGTCTCCGGAAGGAGGAGCCTCGCGCTGCGGGAGCGGGAGCGAGCGAGGGAGCAGGCGAGCGATCGAGCCGGGTTTGGCGAGTCGCTCGCCGGTGCGTGAGCAGCTCCCAAGCGAGCGTGAGCGACGGTCAGAGATCCGCGCTGAAAACGAGTACCCCGGCGCGCGAGAGGTGCGCCTTCGCCTGGTGCTCGTCGACGCGCACCGCGTACTCCCCGGGCTCCGCGCCCGCAGACGCCAGCGCGTCGGCCCACCCCTCGGCGCGGGTCTTCAAAAACTCTTCGGCGACCGCCGGCTCCTCTTTGCCCTCGTAATCGGGCAGAGACTTGACCGCGCGCACGGCTTCCGGGTCGAGGCGGAAGCCGTATCCCTCGCGATCGACCCGGTAGCTCCGAGCGTCCGCTTCCGCATTCACCATAAACGGGAATTTTAAAGGCAGAGAGCCGCTTTCTCTCACTCGATGTTCCCCATCCGATTCCTCCGGGGCATGGCGTGTGCCGCGCTCCTCGTGGCGGCCGCTCCGGCGGGCGCCGAAAAGGTCCGCATGCACTTCGACGCGGACTCCGCTGGCCGCCCGCCCGGCTTTTTCGACTTCGTCGTGTGGGGTGCGCCGGGAACCGCCGAGTGGCTCGTGCTCGGAGATATGAACCCGCCGTCCACGCCGAACAAGGTGATCCAGACGATCGACACGCGACCCGCCGGATCCCTCGCGGTCGCGCTGCGCCGCAAGTACGCGTTCCAGGACGGGGACATCTCCGTCGGCGTCCGCAGGGGCAGCGGGCGAGGGGGAATCGTCTTTCGCGCGGCGGGCGAAAAGAATTTTCTCCTTCTCTTGCTCGACGTCGCGAGCGGAGAGGCCCGTCTCACCTCCTGGCGCGACGGCAAGGAGACCGAGCTCGCTCGCGGGAAGGCGACGGTCGATCACGACTGGGGCACGCTGTCGGTCACCGCGTCCGGTCCGACTCTGGCGGCCCAGTGGAATGGAAAGCTTCTCCTCACGGCGACCGATCCGCATCCCGCCGCCGGCCGCGTGGGCCTGGCGACCGCGGGGGCGGGTCAGACGTCGTTCGACGAGCTGGTGTTCGACGCGGCGCCCTCCCCGTAACCACCGGCAACTGCGGCCCCTAGCCTCGAGGCGCAATCGAAGTCACGAACTGGAAGCGCCCTTTCTCGACCTTCAGGACGACCGCGGGCTTGATCGGGTTGCGGTCAGCGTCCATCGTGATGTTGCCGCTCACGCCCGAGAAGTCCTTCGTGTCGGCGAGGGCGTCGCGCACGCGCTTGCCCTCCGTCGAGCCCGCACGCCGGATGGCGTCGGCGAGGAGCCGCGCGGCGTCATAGGAGAGCGCGGCGATCGAGTCCGGGTTGGTGCCGTATTTCTTCCGATAGGCGGCGACGAACTGCCGTACCGCAGGCGACGGATCGTCCACGGAATAGTGATTCGAGAAGTGCGCTCCTTCGATCGCCTCGCCACCGATCTCGGTCAGCTTGGGTGAGTCCCAGCCGTCGCCGCCGAGCAGTACGGCACGAAGGCCGAGCGCCCTCGCCTGCCGGGCGATCAGGCCCGCGTCGGTGTAGTAGCCGGGAACGACCAGCACGTCCGGGTCGAGCGGCCGGATCGCGGTGAGCTGGGCCGAGAAATCGCTGTCGCCTTCGGAGTACTTCTGCTCCGCGACGATCCGGCCTCCGGCTTTCACGAACGAGTCACGGAAGGCCTCCGAGAGCCCGACGCTGTAATCGTTTCGCACGTCGACGAGCTGCGCCGCGGTGTTCGCACCGAGATTCTTTCGCGCGAACGAGGACAGGACCGCGCCCTGATACGGGTCGGTGAAGCAGGCGCGGAAGATGTAGTCACCTTTCTTCGTCACCTCCACGTTCGTCGAAGTCGGCGAGATCATCGGGACGCCGTAACTCTGCGCGATCGGCGCCGCGGCGATGCTCCGCGACGAGGCCTGCTCGCCGATCAGGGCGATGACGTGGTCGCGCGTGATCAGCTTGGAAACCGCCGATGCCGCCTCGGTCGCCTCGCCGCGGTCGTCCTCGACGAGGAGCTCGATGCGCTTTCCGCCGAGGACTCCGCCGGTGGCGTTCAGCTCCTCGATCGCGAGGGTCACGCCGTTTCTTCCCGACTGCGCGAACGTCGCGGTGGGGCCGGTCAGCGCGCCGAAGAAACCGACCTGGATTCCCTCGGCACCCGGCGTCTTTTCTCCGCCGCAGGCGGGCACGGCGAGAGTCGCCGCGATCGCCGCCAGCAAGCCGAGTGAGCGGCGCGCGAGCACGCGCGGATTATATGGAGACGACTGATAGGCTACCGTGCCGCATGGAAGCATCGAAGACGTACGACGTTGCGATCATCGGCTCCGGGCCGGGCGGATACGTCGCGGCAATTCGCGCGGCACAGCTTGGAATGTCGATTCTCTTGGTCGAGCGCGAGCCGAAGCTCGGGGGCGTCTGCACCCTGCGCGGGTGCATTCCGACCAAGGCGCTCCTGCACACCGCAGACGTGCTCGAGGAGGCGCGTCACGGCGCGGAGGTCGGGGTGGCCTCGCGGGAGGTCCGGCTCGACTTTCCGGCGGCGATGAAGCACAAGGAGAAGGTCGTCCGCCAGTCCACGAACGGCGTCTCGTACCTGATGAAGAAGAACAAGGTCGACGTCGCGGCCGGCTTCGGGCGAATCGCAAGCGCGGGTCGGGTTTCCGTTGCCGGGGCCGGCGGTGCCGAAACGGCGTACGCGGCGAAGAACATCCTGATCGCGACCGGGTCCACGCCGCGTTCCCTTCCCGGCATCGAGATCGACCACCAGGCCATCCTGTCGTCCGATTCGATCCTCGAGCTCACGGAGGTGCCGAAGTCGCTGATCGTGATCGGGTCGGGCGCCGTCGGGGTCGAGTTCGCCTCGATGTTCTCGCGCTTCGGGTCGAAGACCACCGTGGTCGAGATCCTGCCGCGGATCGTGCCCCTCGAGGACGAGGAGGTCTCCCGCGAGCTCGCCGCATCCTTCAAGCGGCAGGGGATCGCCGTCTACGGCGACACGCGCGTCGAGCGCGTCACGAAGAACGGGGGCGGCGTCGAAGTCATTGCGCGAACCTCCGGCGGGAAGACCGAGACCTTCCGCGCCGAGAAGATCCTGCTCGCCGTCGGACGAAAGCCGCTCTCCGAAGGGATCGGGCTGGAAGGACTCGGGGTCGAGACCGAGCGGGGGTACATCAAGATCGACCGGTACATGCGGACGAACGTGCCGAACGTCTACGCGATCGGCGACGTCGTGCCGACGCCGTGGCTCGCACATGTTGCAATGGCGGAGGGCGTCGTCGCCGTCGAGCACATGGCGCGCGGCGAGACGCGGCCGCTCAACTACGACCAGGTGCCCGGCTGCACCTACTGCGCGCCGGAGGTCGCCTCGGTCGGCCTTTCGGAGGCCGCGGCCCGCGACCGAGGGCACGACGTCGCCGTGGGCAAGTTCCCGTTCTCCGCAATCGGGAAAGCGCGGATCGTGAACGAGACCGCGGGTTTCGTGAAAATCGTGACCGACAAGAAGTACGACGAGGTGCTCGGCGTCCATATCATCGGCCCGAGGGCGACCGAGCTCATCGCGGAGGCTGGAGCGGCCTTGAAGCTCGAGGCGACCTCCGAGGAGCTCGTTCGAACGATCCACGCGCATCCGACGCTCTCCGAGGCGATCCATGAAGCCGCGGAGGCCGTGTCCGGGCACGCCATACACATCTAGTAGGTCGCGGGCGCGCGAGGCGCAGGCGCCCGCCACAGGGACTCCTCTCCCTGAGGGTTGGGTGGGTCAGGGCGCTGATTATGCGCCGACGACTCTCGCTAGTCCGGGGACGCGGTCCGTCCGGCCGTGCCCGCGTTCGCGGCCGCGGCCGCGCCCCGAGCGCGATCGATGTTGGTGTACCTGCCTCCGGACGAACCGCTCTTGGGGCCCTGAAAGGCAAGATCACGGATCGGCACGATCTGCGTTGGATTCACAGCCGCCGCAGCTGCCGGAGACAGCTTGGTGATCTGTTTCACGGTCGACTTGCGAACGCTGATGAGCGTGCCGGTGGGGTATTGATGGAAGAGGTACGTGGTCCCCTTCAGCGCCGGGAGATCGCGGGAGATCAGCTTGCCCGA